>NZ_AP023054.1:603614-1207228 GCF_019703835.1 Thaumasiovibrio subtropicus
ATCGAGAGAAAATTTTGTCATTGGTCTTCGTCCTTAAAATACATGCTCATATGCGGGGCAATCGACGAACTCAAGCTCTCTTTGTCGGGGAGTGATCTCTGCAACATATTTATGCAGAAGAGTAGTGACGTTAACGATTGCGTTCACACAAAATAACAAAGTTTGTGCAAATATGGTAAGAATTTTACGGAATAGATAAGAAAAAAACGGCGTTTTTACGCCGTTTTTGGTAGAAAACTTTCAGAAGATGCAACTGGGTGCATCTTAAGTCTCTGAGTTATTTTGACTTTTTGATAACACCATCAGGTGCGCCAATCAGTAGAACATCGGCACCACGATCGGCAAATAGCCCGTTGGTGACAACGCCAACGATTGCATTGATTTGCGTTTCAAGTGCTTTGGCATCAGTAATTTGCATGTTGTGAACATCAAGAATGATATTCCCGTTGTCTGTCACGACACCTTCACGGTAAACCGGGTCACCACCTAGCTTCACCAGCTCACGTGCAACGTAAGAGCGTGCCATTGGAATGACTTCAACTGGAAGCGGGAACTTACCCAATACGTCGACTTCTTTTGTGTTGTCGACAATACAGATGAAAGACTTTGAGATTGCAGCGACAATCTTTTCACGCGTCAGTGCTGCACCGCCGCCTTTAATCATGTCAAATGTTGCGTTGATTTCGTCTGCACCGTCAACGTAAACATCGAGGCTACTGACTTCGTTAGCATCAAAGATTTCAATGCCCAGCTCTTTTAGGCGTTCAGTTGACGCTTCAGAGCTCGATACTGCACCTTTGATTTCATCTTTCTTTGTTGCCAGTGCATCGATGAAGTGGTTCACTGTCGAGCCAGTACCTACACCCACAATGCTTCCAGGTTGGACATACTCTAACGCAGCCCAACCTGCTGCTTTCTTCATTTCGTCTTGCGTCATTTCTATCACCTTCGTTTGGCAGACCACCAGAGTTAGTGTGCGCGATTATAACGGAGTGAAACGTTTTCGCCAGCCCTATTCATTGCAAATATCGACCAGATAGCGACGTGTCAGTGATCTTGCACGAATTCGTGAAGTGAGCCGGGCGAAAGAGGAGGGCGAGGTCAGTGATGATCCCACTGCCAATATTTAGCAGGTGTCAAAATGGCAGGGAGCGGCACATCCCAACTCTCTTCTGGTAATTTTTCTACCTGCTGGCAGTCATGAGCTAACCCGATGACTTGCGGCTTCGCCGTGCTGGGTAATGCAGCAAGGGTGCGGTCATAAAAGCCTCCCCCCATTCCCAGCCGATGTCCTCGATCATCGAACGCAACAAGTGGTGTGCAGATGAGATCTAACTGCTGTGCCGGTTTGACGTGGAGCACATTGAGTTGTGGCTCTGGAATGCCAAAACGATTGTCTACCAGTGGCGTGTTGAGATCGAAGTGAAGGAAGAGTAAATGCCCCTTACTAAAGGGGTGCACGACGGGCAAATAGACCGACTTACCTTGTTGCCATAGCCATTCTATTAAGGGCATTGGATCGATCTCACCATCATTGACGAGATAGAGGGCAATATGTTTTGCGTCACTAAATACATGCGTCGCTTTTGCCCGCTGCAAAAGCGCGTTTGCGGCGTTTTGCTGCGCTTGAAGCGGTATTGCTTGTCGACGTTGACGAATCTGTTGGCGAAGTGTGTGGCGGACTGATTGGCCTGACATCAGGATCTTCCATGCTCGGTCTTTGGAAAAGAGAGGGTACCCCAGAGTGCCGTTGCGAATTGTGGCCCTTGAACCAGATGTTCAAGGTGGATTCACAACATCAACCGTAGGCTTCTCAGTCGTGCTGAGCATGCTCAATAGCTGATCAAAGTGTATCCTGGTTTTTTGCTTATCGGCTCGGGGACGTTAATTCACTGACGTACACCCCAGGGTAATTTTTTATGCCCAGCGTCCTGCCGAACAGTTGATATCTTTATGCTGCAGTACTATTTCTCGAGAGACTTCTTCAGCGCCTTGCTGAGCTTGTCATCTAGTTGGCCGAGGCGGGTAGACATATCCCAATCGACGGTTTGGTGACTTTTACGCTCATTATGCAGTTCATGGCAGATGTTCAAGGCTGTAAAAATGAGTAACTGTTCAGTATTCGTCATTTTTGTGCGATCAGACAACGCTTGAAGGCGACCATCAAAGTCAGCGGCAGCTTCACGTAGCGCCTCTTCTTCACCTTCGGGGCAGTTCACTCGTAGTGCCTTGCCCATGATTTCAATTTCAACCGCTTGAGTCGTCATCTGTTTTCTGCTCCTGCTAGCGTCCTTTGTCTGCAGCGACTGGGTGAGACTATAGGTAATGCCACCCTAGGAATCAAGCATCTGACCCTCTGTTTGTGATGAATCAGTGCTGACTAATCACGAATTAACCAGCTTGCCGCAAACATCGCCACTCTGGTTAGCACCCATTTGGGGGAAGTGGTAGCATTAAGGTTTTACATCCCCTATTTACTGAGAATCTGTCATGAGTGAAGTGCAGTTACCCCAATTTGTCGCTATTGAAAACAGTTTGAAGCAACACGGTTTACCTGTTTCTCCTTCCGAGTTGCAAGGTTTACTTGTCGGTTTGATCAGTGGCGGACACAGTTTCGGTGATCTTAGCTATATCAACGCGGTGGTGGATTTTGTCAATGATGGTAAGGCATTGTCGGAGTCTGCGTCTGAAACCACGCAATTGATCTTTAAGATGGCTGTTCAAGAGCTGACGGGTGATGATCTCGCTTTTACATTATTATTGCCAGATGACGATGCAGATCTTATCGATCGTGCGGAATGTCTTGGTGAGTGGATCAATGCGTTTCTTTCCGGTATCGGGCTCATGGATCTTAAGTCGAAATCACTATCAAACGAAGTGAATGAGGTGCTGGCTGATCTTCAAGACATTGCCCAGTTGGGTATTGATGAAGATGATGACATGCAGGAGCAAGCGCAGTTGTTCGAGCAAGTGATCGAGCATGTTCGTATGTGTGCGATGACCTGTTTTGCTGAACTGGGTGAACGCCCGGAAGAAGAACAGAGTAAACCTACCTTACATTGATAAAACTGATCCACAAGGAGACGTGAGTGAAATCGTTTGATGTGGTTATCGCAGGGGGCGCAATGGCAGGTGCAACCCTTGCGCTGGCATTGGCGAAGCAAAACCCTGCACTAGCGATTGCAGTGGTAGAAGCTGTGGATGGTGAGCAGCAAGCTCATCCGGGGTATGACGCGCGCAGTATTGCACTGGCAAGTGGCTCAGTTCAAACCCTTAAGCAATGGGGATTGTGGGATGGCTTACAAGCTCAAGCAGAGCCCATTCGGCATATTCACGTCTCTGATCGCGGCCATGCTGGTATCACGCGTATCGATGCGGATGAGCAAGGTGTCGATGCGCTAGGACATGTGGTAGAGCTGGCAAATGTTGGTCAGTACTATCAACAGCAATTAAAAAGTCACGCGGCGATCACTTTCTATTGTCCTGACGTCATTGCGTCGATGTCTGCCAACGATACGGGGTACCAGCTGACGTTATCGAGTGGGGCGTTGTGTCATGCACGTTTGGTGGTGGCTGCCGATGGGGGGCACTCTTCCTTATCAAACCAACTGAAATTAACTCAGCATGCCCATGATTTCGAGCAGGTTGCTTTAATAGCGAATGTCACCACAGCAGAGCCCCATGGCGGTCGCGCGTTTGAGCGATTTACTGAGAATGGCCCTCTGGCGATGCTGCCGATGCGTGAAGGGCGCAGTTCGTTAGTTTGGTGCTTACGACCAGAACAGGCTGCGCAAATGGCAGCACTGGATGACGGCGCGTTTCTTGCGGCACTTCAGCGTGCATTTGGGTGGCGATTAGGCGCGTTGACGCAAGTGGGTAAGCGTGACTGCTATCCGCTGCTATTGCGTCAACGTCAATCAGTCATCGCACATCGTGCGGTGGTCATTGGCAATGCCGCTCAGTCGTTGCACCCGATTGCGGGGCAAGGCTTTAATCTTGGCTTAAGAGACGTTGCGGAGTTGGTGGCACAGATTTCAGCTAGCGATGATCCTGGCGCGCCTCATGTTCTTCAGCAATATCAGGCCAATCGCCAAGCAGATCGTCAAGCGACGATTGCGTTAACCAGTGGCCTTGTTGCCCTCTTTTCCAATTGCGCATTGCCGCTAGTGGCCGGTCGAAACCTAGGTTTGATGGCGATGGGGCAGTGTCGAGCATTACAGTCCCCTTTAGTGAAGCACACTATGGGGATCAGGTAGAGTAACTATGATTCAACAAGTAGATATTGTCATTGTTGGCGGCGGCATGGTTGGCCTCGCACTCGCGGCATCATTGAAAAACAGTGACCTTGAGATTGCCATTATTGAAGGTAAAGTGCCTGAGGCTAGCCTCGCGGCATTACCGGATGTCCGTGTGTCCGCATTGAATCGAGCAAGCCAGCGTTTTCTGGACTGTATTGGGGCGTGGCAAGGCATCTGTCATCGCCGTGCGGCAGCGTACCAGCATATGTTGGTCTGGGATAAAGATGGCTTTGGTAAAATCGATTTTTCTGCCAATCAATTGGGTGAACCCGACCTCGGGCATATTGTTGAAAATCGCGTTATCCAGTTGGCATTGTGGGAACAGGTTGAGCAGCAAGAGAATGTTACATTGATTGCACCTGCGCGTTGTCAGTCGATGGCAATGGGGAGTCGAGAGAGCTTCATTACCCTTGAAGATGGTCGTCAAATGACAGCAAAACTGGTTGTCGGCGCGGACGGCGCGAATTCTTGGGTGCGTCAGCAACAGCAAATTCCCTTGACGAGCTGGGACTACGGCCATCACGCTTTGGTCGCCAACATTCGTACTGCTGAGCCGCATGATGCGACAGCACGGCAGATCTTTTGCCCTCAAGGGCCTCTCGCTTTCCTACCTTTAGACGAGCCAAATTTGTGTTCAATTGTTTGGTCTTTGCCGCCGAATGAGGCTGAAGCCTTGATGGCAATGGATCCTACGGCGTTTAATCAGTCGTTGACGGTTGCTTTTGATAACCAACTTGGATTGTGTGAGCTCGAAGGAGAACGTTTTAGTGTGCCATTGAAGATGCGCTATGCGAGAGATTTCGTCCGTGGACGCTGTGTGTTAATAGGTGATGCTGCCCACACCATCCATCCACTGGCTGGGCAAGGTGTGAACCTTGGTCTGATGGATGCAGCTGCGTTGGCGGAGACCTTGCAGGCTATTCTCGCTGATGGGGGGGATATTGGCGATGAAAAGGCATTGCGTCAATTTGAACGTTGGCGTAAGTCTGATGCTGCGCACATGATTGCGGCGATGGAAGGGTTTAAACAACTCTTTGCGGGCAGTCATCCAGTGAAACGATTTACTCGAAACCTGGGGATTGTTGCTGCGGCAACGTTGCCAGGCGTCAAATCGACATTGATGAAAAAAGCCTTGGGTAGACATGCGCTTGTACCCCAAATGGCGCAATAAATTTGTGATGTTTCGCCTTCCTGAAAAGTTTGTTTGCAGGTCACTAAACTCCCTTCTAAAGTAAGTCTAAGTTACTGTGGGGATGGCGACAAGCCATCCTCCTTTGTGTCCTGAGACGAGACGGCAAAAGGAAGTTCCAGAATGAGTCAAGTTCCTGCTGAATTGAAATATACCGATAGCCACGAGTGGGTGCGTCCCGAGGGTGGTGGCATTTATACCGTTGGCATTACCGATCACGCCCAGTCCTTGCTAGGGGATATGGTGTTCGTCGATCTTCCTGATATTGAAGACGATGTTGATGCGGGAGATGATTGCGCTGTGGCTGAGTCAGTGAAGGCTGCATCGGATATCTACGCGCCGATTGGTGGCCAAATTGTGGCGATCAATGAAGAGTTAGATGGTAGTCCTGAGCTAGTGAACAGCGATCCTTATGGGGACGGCTGGTTGTTTCAAATCAAAGCGAGCGATGAAGAAGAGGTGAGTGATCTGCTTGATGCAGACAGTTATCTTGATAGCGTCGCCGATGACGACTAACAGTGTCTTAAATTCGTAAGCGAAGATCAAAAAAGCCCCGAGAGGGGCTTTTTTTAATCCAACACGCGAATACGTCGGATCTCTGTGTTTACTTCGTTGACCGTTTTGAAGTGGCGTTGTTCTGGTTTATCTGGCACCACTAAAAAGCCTTGGTCAAATTCGTACCCACCTCTTCCATGAATGTAGATACGTCCGCTAAACAAACGTGTAATGTGCTTTGCTACTAGCTTTGGAGAATAGCGCTTAAACATGCGCATTAGCTCTTCCCTTATAAAACGTTAACCAACTAACGGAGCGTATTATATCTGACGCCATATGAACTTAATGTGACTATGCTAGCATAACCCATGGTAAAAACTCATCTGTCCAGACTTAACTTTCAATCCCTAGTTTCATTGTGGAGTTTTATCCTGTTAAATTGTGGCTTTGCGTGTAGCACATTGATGGTGCGCTCAACAGTGATGGGCGAAAAGTTTTATCAGCTGGTTTCTTTTTCATCAATTAGCCGATAGACATGCTGAATACATTCGTATTTTAGTGTTTCTCATGCTTTTTTCGTGACTTGTGAACCTCTCGGCAAACCGACGTTTTGGGCTGTAGATAGACGAAAATACGGAGCTTTTTTATTGGGTGATCTCAGTCACATACTCGCAAATTGTCTGTTTTAATAGCGGGATCAACCAAATCCACTTGGGATGATGGGCATTTCGTTGTTGGCTAATGAGACTTATGTCAAAGCCTGCGACCTCTATAGGGGGAGGTGAAAAGGTGAGTTGATCATTGAAAAGGGGCTGCTTTGCCATGAGTTCTGTGGTGATACACAGAAGTCGTCGCTTTTTAAGTAGGTGGCGGACGGTAAGAAAGTTGGCGGAGCCGACATTGACACGTCGCGCTTTGTTGAGCTTTGCGAGTGTCGCATCTACTTGACTCTTGAGTTGGCCATCCGGTGACACAAGTGCATGGGGAATATCGAGATACGCTTCTAGGGGTATATCCCCATCGATTTCACAAGCGGCTGCATCGTATAAACAGACGTGATTATCTCGATACAGGTGGAGTGACTGATAATCGTTGGGGATGTTCGGCAAGCTACCGATAACAACATCCAAGTGGCGATGGGCAAACTTATCTTGGTAATTACTGCGATCAACTTGATGAAAGCTCAATTGACAATAGGGGGCATGTTGATGAATCGCATCGTAGATGATGGGAGCAAAGATAAACTCCGCGTAGTCTGTGAGTCCAATACGTATCTCACCAAGATAGCTTTGATGATCAAAGGGTGCGGGTTTAAGGATCTGTTCACGGATAGTTGAGAGCATGTCATGGATTAATGGAGCGAGATCGATGGCACGTTGACTCGGGATCATCTGCTGTCCCTGACGCTCAAAAAGGGGATCGTCTAATAACTGGCGTAGACGAGATAAATTATGGCTCATCGCGGACTGACCCATTGATAGTTGATTGGCCGCTTTGGTCACACTTTGGTTTTCATACAGGGCGTCAAACGCCACGAGTAAATTGAGATCGATACCACGCCAATTAATACTATTCATGATTTACATTTCATTTATCTATTCGATTAATTCATGGTAGCGCTTTACACTCATATACCCAATCAGTTTGTCTATTATCGGTGTGACTATGTGTAACACGATGTCACGGCTAGCGGAGGTCATATGCTTTCACTTCACTCTTTGCAGTCCGGTTATGAGGCCGAAGGCATTGCCGTCAATGTCCAGCTTCCTAGCGGCAGCCACCTTGTACTGACAGGGCGTTCAGGAAGCGGAAAAACCTCTTTGTTGCGGGTGATCGCCGGATTAGAGCCTGCCAAGCAAGGCCGGGTATTGCTTGGCGAAAGACCTGTGACGATGGAGCAACTGCGTTGGTGGCGAGAGCAAATCTACTATTGTCCGCAGCACGCTATTATCGGTGATGGCGCGGATGTTATGACTATCGCTGAGGCCTTACTATTACCCTGGCAACTGAATGCGACATCGAAGGGAGTACCTGAGCGCCATGCGCTGAATACGGTGCTTGAAAAAGTGGGACTGGCTTTGACCCTCGAGGATGAAACTGCTGCTTTATCTGGTGGTGAACGCTATCGATTGATGGTGGCGAGAGGCTTATTGATGGCGCGAGAGATTTGGCTGTTAGACGAACCCACCGCCGCGCTAGATAGACAAAATAGCCAATGGCTTGCTGAACTGTTTCAAGCCCATACTGGGTACTGCATTTCTGTCAGCCATGATCCAACATGGATTGCGTCGGCAACACATCAGTTTAATGTGGATACAGGATGCCTTTGTGAAAAGCACAATGACGCCGATTCAATGCGGGCGATGAGTCACTCACAACGAGGAGAAGGGTGATGAGTTTATGGAATCTGGCGGCATTTCTACTGATATTGGCGCTACCGACAGCGATTTTTGTTCGATGGCAGTTACCGTTTACAAAACGCTTGTGGTTATCGGTCAGTCGAATGACCTTGCAGTTGCTGGTTGTCGGGTTTTATCTGCAGACGCTGTTTGAGTGGCAATCACTGTGGGTGAATGGCATATGGTTTTCTATCATGATTGTTGTCGCGGCACACAGTATTGCAACCAGTGCAAAGTTGCCGTTGAAGCAGACAATGCCTGTTATTGCCATGAGTTTGTCGATGATATTAGTGTGCTTGTTACCCGTGATTTTAGTGCTGGTTGTTGAGGTTTCGCCATGGTGGCAAGCCCAGTATCTGATTCCTATCACTGGCATGCTTTTGGGCAATGCCTTGTCGGCTAATATTGTCGGGTTGCAGTGCTGGCGAGAGGGTATGACGCAAGGGCGCGCTGAGTACGAATACTATTTGTCGATGGGCGCTGCACAGCCACAACAACCTTTTTTACGCTTGGCTCTAGCGAAAGCGATGGCGCCACAACTGGCGACAATGGCGACGTTAGGCATTGTCAGTTTACCCGGTATGATGACGGGGCAGATTTTGGCGGGCGCAGAACCGATGCAGGCAGTGCAGTATCAAATCATGATAATGGTGGCGATTTTTGTCAGCGCTTCTTGCTCTGTCGCGTTAACGTTAAGTGCCTTAAGCTTCCTTGGCAAAGACGGCTATGGCCGTTATCTCTCAATGAGATAACGGCAAACGTTATGTCTCTCGGCAGATCGCAGCAAACTGAGGGCTAATCAGTGCGAACAGCGCGCTGCTGTTCAAGGCGAGTCCGGCCATCGGATCTCCACTGCTTATTGTCACGGTATCATGCTGTTGCAGTTGGGGATCGACAATAACGGGTAAAGGGACGGGCAGCGCGAGTGGTGTGACGGTTCCGGGTGTATAGCCAGTGATTTGACGTACTTTGTCAGCACTGACACAAGTCATTCGACGGCACCCAAGGACTTCGCGTACTTTTCGTGGGTCAACTTGTTGATCGCCGGGCAGACAAGCGAGGGCCCGAACCCCACCCATGTCCTCAAGTAACATGGTTTTTACCATTACTTTCGGCTCAACACCGCGTTGGGCGGCGGCATCTTCAATACTGGTTGCTGGACGTTGATGCCATAAGATTTGATAGGGAATATCCGCAATATCGAGCGTCGCGGTGACGCTCGTTTGTAACCATGACTCATTCATTGCTTAACTATCATCTTCTAAGGCATAAGGTAATGGTGCAATGGTCCAGAGGTCGTCCGGCTGTTCGCTGAGGCGTAATGCGGTGTCGGCCTCTAGATCGTTAGGTAGCACGACAAGGGCATAGCTATCACCATTATCGAGGCGACAACCTGCAACGATGGTACCGCCTCGGCGCCAGTTTTCACCCACTTGGCGTTCAACATCATCTCCGGCGTTAGGCGCTCTCTTTGCTTTACCTTCAATAATATACATCGCGCGTTTGTTCGCACCACGGTACTTGGCGCGCGCCACCATTTCTTGTCCGGTGTAGCAGCCTTTGGTAAAGCTAATCCCGCCCACTGACTGTAAGTTGAAAGCTTGAGGGATATGTGCACCGTAAGTTTGCGCATCAACACGCGGTGAGGCTGCTTGGATTTCTAAGTAGTCCCAAAGTGATTCTGCGCAAAGGGTGGTACTGGAGTGGGCAACGAGCTTGTCTGCGGTCTCAATAGAGGCGATAAGTACCCAGCGATTGTCGGTACGAAAAGCCACATCATTATTGCGCGTTCTGACATCGCCTTCGCCATCAAAGAGCTCGGCGATGAGGGTATCCGCGTCATCACCGGCTAACCCCAGGATTTGCTGCTCACTGACCGCAAAGTCGATCTTTGAAAAAATCGCGTATTTCTTCAGTTCAGTTAGCTGTTTTTCAGTGACGCTACGACGATGGAGATAGCCATAGCCGCCTTCTAGGGTGCACAGGCGCATGGCGGTGTGCATTTTCCCTTTCGCATCACAATGCGCGGCATAGGTGGGTGAGTCTGCCGGAAGAGAGACAAGATCGCAGGTAAACTGTCCTTGCAAATAGCTACGTGCGTCGGCCCCGATAGCGGTAATGAAGTCCCACTCGCTGAGGTGGAAAAGAGCGACTGCGGGTAAAGGAAGCGCCGCAGGCAAAGATTGAAAACGTTCAGCAGCTGACCAATCTGACATAGTGATTCCAAAAAATGAATAACAGATGCCCCATGGTAAAGGGGATGTTGGCGTTTGTCAGCATACAAAATGAAGGGGTATCTCTACTCGATCGACCTTAAGCGATTTGTGTGTCTATCTATCGCGATAGACCTCACAGAGTATTGATGTGGTTTATGGTCTGGTCAGGTGTGGGCTGTTACACTAGTGGCTCTGTTTTTGACCAGCCTAACATCCATTTTACTCTACCGTTTTAAGTGAATCGGGGTGCGGCTGTTATTAGAAGGAATCGCCATGTTTTCGGCAGAAGAGAAAGCGCGTATTAAGTGGTCTTGCCGTCGCGGTATGCTTGAACTTGATGTAATTGTTATGCCTTTTTTTGAAGAGTGTTTTGAGTCACTGACTGAGAAAGAGCAGCAAGATTTTGTCGCTCTGATGAAGTGCGATGACCCAGATCTCTTTACTTGGATGATGGGACATGGCCGTAGCGATAATCTCGCGCTAGCGGCGATGACAGATAAAATTGTCGCGCATAATCGCAGCAAACTACGCTGATCTTCTCCTTCAGCCCTCTTCTCAAGCGCAGCGAGTGACTCGGTGCGCTTTTTTACTCTCCTTACTTTTTCTTCTTGCGCTTCCTGTCCCTCTATTGGTTAAGGTTATACTTATTGCTTGGTTGTGCCGGGTTTATCCTCAGGCAATCGCTGAGGTGAAAGCTTATCGAGGACGGTTGCAGTTTGAACGCCAAGGCGCTGTCGCATGGCAGGGAGAAGATTACCGTTGGCGAGGGTATGCAGTATTGCTTCCCGGTTTACTGTTGTTTCGCTTGGTGTGCGATAGCGAGCCTTGTTGGTTATGGGTATTTGCCGATAGTTGTCGGCGGGAAGATTTTCATCATTTGAGTTTGATGGCAAAGCACCCCGAGCGCGATAATACCACTCGAGGTGTTTGAGGTGGGATTGCTTAGCAAGGCTTCTTCGGCACTAACACTGTCGGTTGGCTAGTTTCGGTTTTTTCAGGGAAATCGAGGGTGTAGTGAAGGCCTCGGCTCTCTTTCCTATCCAGTGCGCTCAGTACCATGAGTTCTGCCACTTCAACCAAGTTGCGGAGTTCAAGCAAGTTGTTAGATACGCGGAAGTTGCTGTAATACTCATCGATCTCTTGCTTCAACATATTGATGCGGCGGAGTGCCCGCTCTAGTCTGCGGGTTGTGCGCACAATCCCCACGTAGTCCCACATAAATAAACGCAACTCATGCCAGTTGTGTTGAATGACCACCTCTTCATCAGAGCTGGTGACTTGGCTCTCATCCCAGTTTGGTAGCAGTGGTGGCTCTGGGGCATCATGGGCTGTTTTTAAAATGCTCTGAGACGCAGACCACGCGTACACCACACACTCTAATAACGAGTTGGATGCCATGCGGTTTGCACCATGCAGTCCAGTGTAACTCACTTCCCCGATAGCATAGAGACCCGCAAGATCAGTGCGACCTTCGGTGTCTACCATCACACCGCCACAGGTATAGTGCGCTGCGGGAACAATCGGAATGGGCTGTTTGGTGATATCGATATTGAATGTCAGCAACTTCTCGTAAATGGTTGGGAAGTGCTTTTGAATAAATTCTGGGTCTTTGTGGCTGATGTCGAGGTACATGCAATCTGCACCTAACCGCTTCATCTCGTAGTCTATGGCGCGGGCAACGATGTCACGCGGCGCGAGTTCTTTACGCGGGTCGAAGTCTTCCATAAAGCGTGAACCATCAGGGCGACGTAGGTAAGCCCCTTCGCCGCGCAGCGCTTCGGTCAGCAAAAAGTTACGTGCTTCTGGGTGGTAAAGGCAGGTTGGATGGAACTGATTAAACTCCATGTTGGCGACACGGCAGCCTGCGCGCCATGCCATGGCAATACCATCGCCGGATGAGACGTCTGGGTTTGAGGTGTATTGATACACTTTTGAAGCCCCGCCAGTGGCGAGAACGACAAATTTTGCCCGAATGGTCTCGACTTGCTCAATCTCTCGGTTCCAAACATAGGCGCCTAGCACGCGGTTAGCTGCTTGGGTGTGGCCCAGTTTTTGGTGGGTAATCAAATCAAGGGCATTGTGACGCTCAAGAATGTTGATGTTGGGATGCTCAAGTGCATTTTGTTGTAGCGACTTTTGCATCGCCATTCCCGTGGCATCTGCGGCATGCAAGATTCGACGGTGGCTGTGTCCGCCTTCGCGAGTGAGATGGTATTGAGAACGCTCGCCGTTTTCACCTTCGACTTTATCGAAAGGTACGCCGCCATCAATCAACCATTCAACACAGCGCTTGGCATTTTCTGCGATAAAACGTACAACTTTTTCATCACAGAGATGTGCCCCAGCGACCTGGGTATCTTCGACATGAGAGTCAACGCTATCTGCTTCATCAAAAACTGCGGCAATGCCACCTTGAGCGTAAAAGGTTGAGCCTTCTGAATATGGCCCTTTGCTGAGCACGGTTACTTGGCAAGTGTGTGCCAACTGCAATGCTAATGAGAGACCAGCCGCGCCACTGCCGATCACCAACACATCACAGTAATGTTCACGGTTTTGCTTCATGTCGATATCATATCCCTGTGTTAATCTGTACGATAATATCAAAAGACACTGAGACGGGGTTCAAATAGTTTTCTGAACCAAAAATGTTTGCTCAGCGCATAAGATCGTGCCGTCATAGCGACGAACGATAACCCTAAACTGCATCGTAGAGGGGGAAGTATGCGACTTTTTGAGAGTAAAACGAAGGGTTAAGCGTTTTTTTTACGGCTCTTTAACACTCGAGAGCCCCGATTGCTGATAATCTCGGTCTAATTTCATAAAAATTGACGACTTTTTTATCTTTTAGGGAACTCAGGCTTAAGATGCCTGTCCTAAAAGGTGCTTACTGCTCGTAAGTATTCAGATAAGCAATGGTTCCAATGGCTTGGGAGAGGCGGGTAATCTTGCTCTAATGAGTAGTGGTTCTGAGAGCATAAGCGATAATAACAATAGGAGTACCCGCTCGAATGGGCGAGCATTTAACTGACAAAATATTGATAGAGCGCGTCCAGCAAGGGGACAAACAAGCCTTTAACTTGTTGGTACAAAAGTATCAAAACAAAGTGTGTAATTTGGTAGCGCGTTATGTCAGCAACAGTGGTGATGTGCCAGATGTCGCACAAGAAGCCTTCATTAAAGCGTATCGGGCATTACCCGGCTTTAGAGGTGAAAGTGCATTCTATACATGGCTTTACCGCATTGCAGTAAACACAGCGAAAAACTATCTCGTCGCCCAAGGTCGTAGACCACCTGCATCAGATATTGATGCTGAAGAGGCGGAATATTACGAAAATGGTGGTGCGCTAAAAGAAATTTCGAACCCTGAGAACATGATGTTGTCAGATGAAATTAAGCGGGTTGTGTTTAGTACAATAGAAAATTTACCGGATGATTTGAAAACGGCCATTACACTGCGAGAGCTCGACGGCCTGAGCTATGAAGAAATTGCAGAAGTGATGGGATGTCCCGTAGGTACAGTAAGATCGCGTATCTTCCGTGCTCGGGAAGCCGTAGAAAAGCAAATCAAGCCTTTGTTGCATCGTGGATAGATGCACCGAATAACTGGAGCTTTAGTTTCATGTCAAACAGAAACAACATGACAGACGGTAATCAGATGACTGACAACGAGCGATTGTCTGCCTTAATCGATGGTGAGTATCAGGATGACTCACTACTAGACCGTGTGGCAAATGACCCTCAGCAGTCGTCAGTCTGGCAAGACTATCATTTGATCGGGGATGTGATGCGTGGAGATGCTCCTCAAACCACGCAATGGGACATTGCCGCAAATGTTGCCGCAGCTTTAGATGCTGAACCTGCACACCAACCTGCACCAGTGGTACCGATTGAATCGCAACCACAACCGGATGTTGTGCGTCATACTATGCCGAGTTGGTTGCGTAACTTTGGCCAAATTGCGACGGCAGCCTGTGTATCGCTTGCTGTGATTGTCGGTGTGCAGCAGTACAATGGCGGTAGTGAAGACCTTGTTGCAGCACCACCTGCAGCGGTGCCTGTACTTGAAACTGTCCCTTTTACCGGGGCCGCTCAACCAGTGAGCTTGGATACTCGACCACAGTTTGAAACAGTTCAAGCCGCACCGTCAGAAGAGCAGCTTATGGAGCAACGTCGTCGTATTAACGCTATGCTTCAAGACTATGAGTTACAATTGCGCTTAAACGCTGACGATGGCAGCATTGATCGCAGTATAATGGAAGAACAGTTACAGGTTAGCGAGTGATCGGATTGAAACCCGCCATACTTTCAATAGGGTGCCTTTTAGGCACCCTAAGTTTCATCTCCCCCAGCATCGCGTCAGAGATTCCGGCCGTGCCGCCGTCAGCGGAAGCCGTACTCGATGCGATGGAATCTGCTGGCCGCACTGCCAGTTATGAGCTCTCTTACATCGTCATCAAGCAAAATAGTATTGAGCCGATTCGTTTTCGTCGAATGGTTCAGGATGATGACAGTGTGGTTGCTCACCTCACTTACTTGAGTGGCCCTGCGCGTGAAGTGATTCAGCGAGGCGATAGAGTCAGTTATTACGAGCCGGGTATTGAACCTTATACCATCAGCAGCAATAAAATGGTGGCATCATTGCCGCCGGTGATGCTGACGGACATGGATTCACTCTCGAAGAGTTATGATTTTATTCCTATGGGGCGAGCACGTGAAGCCGGGGTGATTTGTAATGTCGTACGTATAGCACCTAAAGATGGCCAGCGTTACTCCTACTTACTATGGGTGGACGAAAATAGTCACTTGGTGATGCGTGCTGATCTCTTGGACCGCGATGGTGAGCCTTTGGAGCAGTATCGCGTTGTTTCTCATACCATGGATCCTAGCCTTGAGCATAAGCTGACTAGTCTGGAAGGGATAAATTACCCACCCGTGGTACCACTTCCGGCGAGAACAAAAGCTGACCTGAATTGGCAGGTACAATGGTTACCGCATGGGTTCGAATCCATTGCAGGTAACCGCCATCGTCTGATAAATTCAGATCGCCCTGTAGAGAGCCAGTTGTATACTGATGGTTTGTTTAGCTTCTCTGTCTATGTCGCAGAAGCAGACAATTTTACGATGCGTGAGCAGCTTGTCCGCCAAGGGCGTCGCACCTTGCACAGCCATGCGATCCAAGGTTTTGAAGTATCGGTGGTGGGAGATATTCCGCCGTCTACCGCTAAGTTGATTGCCGAGTCGGTGAAGTTTACACCCAAGGTCGGTACTCAGTAGCGGGCAATGGCTGAGTAAAGCAGGTGGAAACAATGGGAGCGAAAGGCTCCCATTTTTGTCTTACTCTTTATGTATACGAGAGCGCGCTATGATGACTTCCCTCGCGACCGTGGTCGGTCATGAACCAGATGCTGTGATTGTCAGTTGCCAACAACAGAGTAGTTGTGGTCACTGCAGTAATCGTGACAGCTGCGGGACAGGCATTGTGAGTAAAGTGCTACCCGGAAAACAGCATCAGATCAGAATAGAAACCCCATCACGTCCAGATGTCGGCCATATTGTCGAGATTGGTTTGCCGGAAGAGAGCTTATTGCGATCGGCGTTTATGATTTATTTAGTGCCACTATTAGGACTGATCTTCGGTGCCATTATTGGCCAGTGGTGGTTTGTCGAACTCGCTAACGGTAGCGAGCTAGGCACCATCGCCTCGGCATTTGGATTTGGTGCTTTGAGTTTTGTCATGATAAAAAGGCTGTCACAGAAATATGAGCAAGAAAGTGCATACAAACCACGACTACTTCGCGTCTTTGGTGCCCCGGTATCAGCCAACTTGGTGATAAATGCCACAGATCAAGATAGCGAGTAGCGGGGAAATTGGGTAGAATCCCGCACTTATTGATCCCGATTTAATTAACGAGTTAGTCACGCCATTCATGAAGCACATTCGTAACTTTTCGATTATTGCCCATATCGACCACGGTAAGTCGACCCTTTCAGACCGATTAATTCAGGTGTGTGGAGGTCTTACCGAGCGCGAAATGGCAGCTCAGGTTCTTGATTCAATGGACCTAGAGCGTGAACGCGGTATTACTATTAAGGCTCAGAGCGTGACGCTCAACTACAAAGCCAATGATGGTGAAACCTACCAATTAAACTTTATCGACACCCCAGGGCACGTTGACTTCGCGTATGAAGTTTCTCGTTCTCTTGCTGCCTGTGAAGGCGCGTTATTGGTTGTCGACGCTGGTCAAGGTGTGGAAGCCCAAACGTTGGCTAACTGCTACACCGCGATTGAAATGGATCTTGAGGTAGTGCCAATCTTGAATAAGATTGACTTGCCCGCTGCTGATCCTGAGCGTGTCGCCGAAGAGATTGAAGAGATCGTCGGTATTGACGCGCTGGAAGCTACCCGTTGTTCAGCGAAGACTGGGATTGGTGTTGAAGATGTTCTTGAAAACATCGTCGCAGCCATTCCTGCACCGGAAGGTGACCCTGAAGCGCCATTACAAGCACTTATCATCGACTCATGGTTTGATAACTACTTGGGTGTGGTCTCTTTGGTACGTATCAAAAATGGCGTACTGAAGAAAAATGACAAGATCAAAGTGATGAGTACTGGTCAGATCGTGGGTGTTGACCGCTTGGGTATCTTTACACCGAAGCAAGAAGACACACTCGAGCTGCAAACAGGTGAAGTTGGGTGGGTTGTGTGTGGCCTGAAAGACATCACAGGTGCACCTGTTGGTGATACCATCACCACAGCAAAACACGGTAGTGAAGAGGTCCTTCCAGGTTTCCAAAAAGTAAAGCCTCAGGTCTATGCGGGCCTTTTCCCTGTCTCTTCTGACGACTATGAAGATTTCCGAGATGCGTTGGGCAAATTAAGCCTCAATGATGCATCACTGTTCTATGAGCCAGAAAGCTCTGCGGCGTTGGGCTTTGGTTTCCGTTGTGGCTTCTTGGGTATGCTCCACATGGAGATCATTCAAGAGCGATTGGAGCGCGAGTATAACCTTGATCTGATCACCACTGCGCCTACCGTAGTGTACGAAGTGACGAAGACAGATAGCGAAGTGCTATATGTGGATAGTCCAGCTAAACTACCACCAGTGAATGATATTGAAGCCATTGGTGAGCCGATTGCGCGTTGTAACATCTTAGTGCCAAGTGATTACCTCGGTAATGTGATTACCTTATGTGTCGAAAAGCGTGGTACGCAGATTGATATGGTGTATCACGGTAATCAGGTTGCGTTGACGTACGACATTCCGATGGCCGAAGTAGTACTCGATTTCTTCGACCGTTTGAAATCGACTTCGCGTGGTTATGCATCATTGGATTACAACTTCCACCACTATCAAGAGTCTGACATGGTACGTGTAGATATCTTGCTAAATGGTGAGCGTGTTGATGCGTTGGCAATTATTACGCACAAAGATAACTCACAGAGTCGTGGTCGCCTATTGGTAGAGAAGATGAAAGAGTTCATTCCTCGCCAGATGTTTGATATCGCGATTCAAGCGGCAATTGGTAACCACATTATTGCGCGTTCGACGGTGAAACAGTTACGTAAGAACGTTATCGCTAAGTGTTATGGTGGTGACGTGAGTCGTAAGAAGAAACTGCTACAGAAGCAGAAAGAAGGTAAGAAGCGCATGAAGCAAGTCGGTAACGTTGAGCTACCGCAAGAAGCATTCTTAGCAATTTTGCACGTAGGCAAAGATAAATAATTAGGGATAATGAATGGCTAACATGTTTTCCTTGCTGCTGGTGATCCTGACTCTAGGTACCGGTATCGTATGGGCGCTAGATAAGTACGTCTGGGCGCCGCGTCGCCAGTTAAAAGTTCAGGCTGCCGTGGAAGCAGCAGGCGGAGACGTGGATGCAGAAACCGCAGCGTCAATAGCACCTCAACCCGCATGGGTTGAGAATGCCGCATCGACTTTTCCGGTCATTGCGTTTGTGCTTGTGTTGCGGTCTTTTATTTATGAACCTTTCCAGATTCCATCCGGATCAATGATGCCAACCCTATTGGTTGGCGACTTTATTCTGGTAGAAAAATTCTCTTATGGTCTTCGCGATCCTGTGTTCCGCCACAAGTTCATCGAAACGGGCGAACCAGAACGCGGTGACGTTGCGGTCTTTAAGTATCCACCACAGCCAAACATCGATTACATCAAGCGAGTGATTGGCCTACCTGGGGATACTGTGCAATACAATAGCCGCACTAAACAGCTTTGTGTTCAGCCAAAAGGTGAGAGTCGCTGCGCTGAAATTGTGCAAAGTGATGTGCAAGAGAGTGAATTTTTTGAAGGCTTCACCACATTAATCCAGATTGATGAGCAGCTAACGGATGACTTGAGCCATCAAGTATTGGTTAACCCGAAAAAGCGGGATCGTGAAATGGCTTATCAACCGACACCGGGACGTGGTGTTTGGGTGGTACCAGAGGGGCACTACTTTGTGATGGGAGATAACCGTGACAACAGTGCAGATAGTCGCTACTGGGGCTTTGTGCCTGAAGCGAATCTTGTGGGTAAAGCGGTGGCCATTTGGATCAGTTTTGAGTTTGACCGTGACCCTGAAAGCATAATTAGCTGGGTCCCTACTGGTGTGCGCTTTAGCCGCATCGGTGGCATTGAATAATTGAGAGACAATGATATCTCCTACTGACAGATTAGAGCGTAAGCTCGGGTACACGTTCAATGACGTGGACTTTCTAAATTTGGCGCTGACACATCGCAGCGCCAACAGCCAACATAATGAGCGCTTAGAATTCCTCGGTGACTCTATCCTCAGTTTTGTGATTGCAGACGATTTATATCACCGTTTTCCTAAAGTGGATGAGGGTGATATGAGTCGTATGCGTGCCACTTTGGTTCGAGGGAAGACCCTTGCAGAGTTGGGGCGTGAGTTTGAGCTTGGTGATGTATTGAAACTGGGCCCTGGAGAGTTAAAAAGTGGCGGTTTCCGTCGTGACTCTATTCTTGCTGATGCTGTTGAAGCCATTATTGGTGCCATCTATCTCGATAGTGATTTAGAAACGGTACGTCCAATTGTTCTAAGCTGGTATCAGAGCCGTCTTGAAAGTATTCAACCGGGCGTAGGGCAAAAAGACCCCAAAACGCGCCTGCAAGAGTTGCTACAAGGTAAGCGACTCCCTTTGCCTGTTTACTCAGTGATTCAAGTGAAGGGTGAAGCACATAACCAAGAATTTACGGTACAGTGCGAAGTAACAGGACTGGATAAACCTGTTGTGGGTAAAGGAAGTAGTCGGCGTAAGGCTGAGCAGGCTGCTGCGGAATTGGCGCTAGGACGCCTTGAGTCATGACAGATAAAACACACTGTGGCTTTATTGCCATTGTTGGCCGCCCAAATGTCGGCAAATCAACGCTGCTGAATCGCCTAGTTGGTCAGAAGCTTTCAATTACATCGCGTAAACCACAGACCACTCGTCATCGTATTATGGGTGTTGATACGCGTGACGGCTACCAAGCGGTCTATGTTGATACACCTGGACTTCACATTGAAGAGAAACGCACCATCAACCGTTTGATGAACCGTGCGGCGAGTAGCTCATTGACCGACGTTGAGTTGGTGCTCTTTCTTGTCGACGGTACTGTTTGGACCGAAGATGACGAGATGGTCCTCAACAAGTTGAAAAAGTCGGAACTGCCGACAGTCTTGTTGGTGAATAAAGTCGATAACGTCAAAGAGAAGTACGATCTCTTCCCGCACATTGAAGAAATCTCTAAGAAGATGGATTTCAAAGCGGTGGTGCCGGTTTCCGCGAAGCACGGCTCCGGTGTTGATAGTGTCGAAGAGATTGTGCGTGAGCATTTGCCGGAAGGGGAATACTACTTCCCTGAAGAGTATGTGACTGACCGTTCTCAGCGCTTTATGGCCTCTGAAATTATCCGTGAAAAGCTAATGCGTTTTACGGGTGATGAATTGCCTTACTCAATTACTGTAGAAATTGAGCGCTTTGACTATAACCCTGAAAATGACGGCTTCCACATTAACGGTTTGATTCTGGTTGAGCGTAAAGGTCAGAAGAAAATGGTGATCGGTAAGGCGGGTGAAAAGATTAAAACCATCGGCCGTGAAGCACGGTTGGATATGGAAGATCTGTTTGAACGTAAGGTCTACCTCGAACTTTGGGTGAAAGTGAAATCCGGCTGGGCAGATGACGAACGAGCGCTGCGTAGTCTTGGATATATCGACGACCTATAAACACGTCCATGGAAGGGTTGCAACGCGGATTTGTTCTTCAGGCTAAGCCATACAGTGAAACCAGCTTGATCATTGACCTTTTCAGTGAATCAGTGGGTCGGATTAGCTTGATGGCGAAAGGGGCGCGAGGTAAGCGCTCGGCATTGAAGGGAGCGTTGCAACCTTTTACACCTTTGTTGCTGAAGTGGAGTGGCAAAGGGGCGATGAAGACATTGCGCCATGCTGAGCCGATCAGCTTGGCCATTCCTCTCAGTGGGCCGATGCTCTATTCGGCACTGTATCTCAACGAAATCCTCTCAAGAGTATTAGAAGACAACACCGCTTATCCGCAGCTTTTTCTTGATTACCTCAACGCTTTGAGAGAGTTGGCGCAAACTCAAAATCCCGAGCCCGCATTGCGGCGTTTTGAACTAGCACTGTTGGTACAGCTGGGCTATGGTATTGATTTCTTACACTGTGCGGGCAGTGGTGAAGAAGTGGATGACACCATGACGTACCGCTTTCGAGAGCAGCAAGGATTTATCGCTTCCTTAATGCAAGGCCAGCTCACGTTTACTGGACGGCAGTTAAAAGCCATCGCCGCCAGACAGTTTGAAACACAAGATCAATTACAAGCCGCAAAACGCTTCACTCGGATGGCATTGAAGCCGTATTTGGGGCCAAAACCGTTAAAGAGCCGGGAGCTATTTCTCCCCCGGTCAAGGAGTACCGAAAAATGAATCCAATTCTGCTAGGGGTCAATATCGATCATATCGCGACGTTGCGTAATGCGCGTGGCACTAAGTACCCAGATCCGGTACACGCAGCAGAGGTCGCAGAACGCGCGGGCGCAGATGGTATTACGATTCACTTGCGTGAAGACCGTCGTCATATTACCGATCGCGATGTGCGTATTTTGCGAGAAACCATCCAAACCCGCATGAACCTAGAAATGGCGGTGACGGATGAAATGGTGGCGATTGCGCTTGAAGTTAAACCTGAATTTGTCTGCCTAGTGCCTGAGAAGCGCGAAGAGTTAACCACAGAGGGCGGGCTGGATGTCGTGGGTAATTTGGAGCGCGTGAAAGCCGCAACAGAGAAACTGACGGCTGCCGGTATTGAGGTTTCTCTCTTCATTGACCCAGATCGTGCTCAGATTGATGCCGCGGTAGCATGTGGCGCACCGTACATCGAGCTTCACACGGGTCACTATGCAGAAGCAAGCAGTGAGTCGGAGCAGCAAGATGAGTTGAAGAAGATTTCAGCAGGGGCAACCTACGCCCATGATCAAGGACTCAAGGTGAATGCAGGTCACGGTCTGACCTACCACAATGTGAAGCCGATTGCGGCTTTGCCTGAATTGATCGAGCTTAACATTGGCCACTCTATCATTGGCCGAGCTGCTTTTGATGGCTTAGCAAAAGCCGTCGCGGACATGAAAGTCGAGATGCTGGAAGCGCGTCGTTAATGGCTATTCTCGGCGTTGGTACGGACATTTGTCAGATTGACCGTGTAGAAGGCAGTTTATCGCGATTAGGGGAGGCGTTTGCAAAACGTATTCTTACTGACCAAGAGATGGCTGTTTTCCACCAGCGTACCCATGCCCATCGCTTTCTTGCGAAGCGGTTTGCGGCAAAAGAAGCCGCCGCGAAAGCCCTTGGCACGGGGATAGCCTGTGGCGTGACGTTTCACGATTTTGAAATTAGCAATGACGATAAAGGTAAGCCCTTACTTACTTTGCAAGGTGCGGCGAAAAAGCGCTTTGAGGCGATGGCCGGTCAACATATTCACTTATCGATATCGGATGAAAAGCAATACGCAGTCGCGACAGTGATTTACGAAGCTTAGGCTGGTCTCATGGAACTAAAAAAGGCTGGGGGATCCCAGCCTTTTTTGTAGGTGATTAGCTGGCGACAAGAAACTCTTGCGACGCTTTAACGACGTTATTCATTTCATCAACTAGTTCAAACAGCTCAGGTTCAATATCGCTCAGCGGCGTTTCCTGTTTCAACAAGGTTTCGATGTCGTGGCAGAGCTTCTTGAGCTTAGGGACACCGGAGTACGCGCAGCTACCATGTAGCTTGTGGATTGGTGGCCATAGGTCAACATCTTTACCGTCAAGGGCTTCGTTGACCAAGAGCTCAACTTCAGGCATGTAATCGAGTAGCATTTGCAGCATATCTTGGGCTAAATCTTCTTTACCGGCTGATTGCTGCATCGCTTGTGACCAATTGATACTGCCATTCTCGCTAATCAAGGGCTCGCTGCTGGGTTGCGATGGCGGCTCCTGAAGAGGTTCAGCCTCTGGTGTTGGCGTATTGAGTGCAGAAGTATCAATCCAGCTTGCAAATATCTGTTCTAAAATATGCTCTTCAATCGGTTTGGTGAGGTAGTCATCCATTCCTTCACTGAGTAAGCGCTCACGTTCTCCTGCCATAGCATGCGCTGTGACCGCGACGATGGGGGTCTCGGCATTCAGTGGTGTTTTACGGATCTCTTTACACGCAGTGACCCCATCCATCTCAGGCATTTGAATATCCATGAAGATCAAATCGTATTCGTGCTGTGTGGCATATTCGAGGGCTTGCTTGCCGTTGGTGGCTTTATCGACTTGTTCAACTCGCTCTTTGAGTAGTGCGGTGATCAGCTTTAAGTTTGCTGGGTTGTCATCCACAGCCATGATCCGCAGCGGAGCAATAGGGTTAGGCAGAGATGGAACCACACTTAAGTTACTGGTGCTGATATCCGGATCCATCAGAAGCTCAAATAGCTTACGTGCAGCAACAGGCTTAGGTAAGCAGCCACTAATGCCTCGCGCGAGTAAGTGTTCTGATAACGCGAGCTCGGTGCTAGGGAGCATCGCAAAGACCTGCGGTGCAAACTGTTCAAGTAAGCATATATCTGCTTCAAGCTGGGTAAGATCAGGAATGTTACTCGGGGTTAAATTGTAGATAGCAAAGTCATGCGGCTCGACCTTTTCTGGAATGGTTGAGCGATAAGTGACATGCAAACCACCGCGGATAAGGTTTTGTTGGATTATTGACGCCGCTTGCATGTTCGCTTCAATGAGCAAGACTTTCTTGCCGAGCAGTGAATGGATATCTAGCGGTTGAGATACAGGCAAATCGGTTTTCATCAAGCGCACTGAGAACCAGAATGTTGACCCTTGATGGAGGCGACTAGTAAAACCGACTTCTCCTTCCATTTGGCTAACGAGTTTCTGGGTGATAACCAAGCCAAGGCCCGTACCGCCATAGCGACGCGAAATAGAGGCGTCAGCCTGACTAAATGCCTGAAACAGTTGTGCTTGTTGGCGTTCGGAAATACCAATGCCGGTGTCGCGGACCATAAATTGGAGATCGATGGCGTTATCGCGTTCTGATTTGAGTTCAACAGAGATATCGATGTTACCGCGTTCAGTGAATTTGACTGAGTTACCAATGAGATTGGTTAAAATTTGCTGAATGCGCATTGGGTCGCCGATTAACCCAAAAGGAACACGGTGATCCACTTTTAGCGTAAGTTCTAGCCCTTTCTCATGAGCACTGGGTGCCAACAAACGCATCACTTCGTCGAGAGAGTCATGGAAATCGAACGGAATGTTCTCTAACAGGAGTTTACCGGCTTCAAGCTTCGAGAAGTCGAGAATATCATTAATGATCGTTAAGAGGTTGTTCGCCGACTTTTCAATCGTATGTAGGTAGTCACGTTGGCTGGTGGTGAGTTGTGTCTTCAACATCTGACGCGTAAAGCCAATGACCCCATTGAGTGGCGTGCGGAGCTCATGTGACATGTTTGCCAAGAACTCCGACTTGACGCGTGCCGCTTCCTGCGCGCGCTTTTTAGCGATATCGAGCTCGACATTTTGGATCTCGAGCTGCTCTAAGGTTTCCAGTAGATCCGATGTCGCTTGGTCAATACTCTGCTGCATCTCACCATGGTAGTCAGACAATGAAATCGCCATAGCGTTGATACCATTTTTTAGCGTATCTAGCTCGCCGATCATCCGGCCTTCAATTCGGGTGTCGATATGACCACGACGAATACGATCCACCATGTCCACCATGTCAGTGATGGGACCTGTGACCTCTTTGGTGAGTTTATATGCGAAAATCCCTGAAATGGCTAAGCCTAAGCTCAACACAAGTGCAGCGGTGAACATCTCTTGGTATTGCTGCAGCCTCAGCGCGCTTAAGTCAATTTCAAGCGCGACATAACCGAGTATGCTGTCGTTTTCATCTCCCCGGTTCAGGTTGGTGAAATCATTTTCGACAATAATAGGGGTTTTAAAGACTAAAGCATTGTCATGCCACTTGAGTCGGGTGTTCGTGGGGAAAGGCTCATCAGCCGGGAACATGAGATATTCAAAATTGCGATGGAAGTTGGAGGTGACGAACAGTTCATTGTTCTTATCAAACACCGCAATGGTACGAATGATGTCGGAGTGCTTGCGGTGCGCATAGTTAATCATATACCGCACCGACTCGCGGTTGTTAGTGCTCATCCCATTGCCTGTCGCAATCGCTAAAGGCTCTATAATATTGTTACCCGTGACTGAGAGTTGTGTCTCGAGGTCCTGATAGCGGTTGATGGTGAAGAAACCACTAAGCAGTAAGCCGATAATCAGGGTGGGGGCTAATGTCAGGGTAAAGACCCGAGCCCGAAGTCCGTATTTGGTCATGCGTCGTTAAATTGCAATAATTGCTGTCTATGGGAGAATTGGCGCTATTAGCTTAATTTAACCGAGGCTAATGAACAATCTATCTCCGCTTAACAAAGCAAATGAAGGTCACAATGGCGCAGTTTTTTAAGCCGCAACGACGTAAAGTTGCCGATACCAAACATAAATCACTTCTCGTTACGCGTTTGGATGCGCACGGAGCCGGGGTAGGAAACCTCGACGGTAAAACCGTTTTTGTTGATGGGGTGCTGCCAGGAGAAGAGGCACTAATCCAATTTACCGAGCAGAAACGAAATTATGCTAAAGCAAAGCTGATCAAACTTTTAAAAACCACAGCTGAGCGTCTCCCCCCGTTTTGTCAACACTATCAACGGTGTGGAGGATGTAACTTACAGCATCTGGCGCATCAAGCGCAGGTAGGGTTAAAAAGTGCCGCGGTTGAGCGTTTGTTTCAGCCATATCTCGAAATCGCTGAACGTGTTGAGCCCATCATTGGTGACAGCTTAGGATATCGACGTAGTGCTCGGTTGAGTCTTTGGCTTGATAAGCAAAATCAGTTGCAAGTCGGGTTTCGCGAAAAAGGCAGTAAAGCGATCGTCGATGTCGTTGCCTGTGAGGTGCTTTCGCCCAAGCTAATGGCATTGCTCCCTGAGTTAAAAAAATGCGTTATGCGTTTCAAGCAGCCACGTGCGTTGGGGCATATCGAGTTGATTGATGCGGATAACGGTATTGTTGTCATGCTACGGCATACTGCAGCACTAAAACCGCAACACCTTAATACATTGCAACAGTTTGCGGAGCAAAATGAGGTGATGTTGTTCCACTCTGCTGATGGCAAGGTAACGACCCAACTGTGTGGTCCTGCTCCCTACTATGAAATTGAACAATGTAAGGTGTTTTTCCAGCCAGGAGATTTCATTCAGGTAAACCGCGCTGTCAATGTCGATATGGTTAGACAGGCGCTGGATTGGTTGGAGCTAGATAGCCAAGAGCGTGTTCTCGATCTCTTCTGTGGGTTGGGTAATTTCTCATTGCCATTGGCTACCCGTGTCGCTGAGGTTGTCGGTGTGGAGGGCGTGGATGAGATGGTGATGCGTGCTGCGCAGAATGCGAAAGCGAATGGATTAAGTAATGCGCGATTTTATCAAGCGAATTTGGATGAGGATTTCAGTACCCAAGTTTGGGCCGCAGAGCCTTTTGATAAAGTGCTGCTGGACCCAGCTCGTGCGGGCGCAGCGGGTGTGATGGAACATGTGGTGAACTTGGCAGCCAAGAAAGTGGTCTATGTATCTTGCAACCCGGCGACCCTCGCGCGGGACAGTGAGATCTTACTGAAAAACGGTTATCAGTTAACCAAACTCGGTACTATGGATATGTTTCCACACACTGGACATACAGAGTCCATGGCGTTATTCACTAAGTTATGAGATAAAGGCAACTTAATTAACTCGTGACTGCAACAACTTGGCCAAAAGGCCAGTAAGTTATAGCGATAATGGGAAGGGATAATGGTCGCGATACGCGGTGCACATTTAACGGAAAATCGCGCATTTGAGTTGGCGCAATGGGCTGAGAGTCTGCAACAAGATAAGCAGACCAAGAAAAGAATTATTGCCACTTACCAGCTGTGTGAGCAGCAGGTAGAGGGGTCTGACTATGCGCCATTAGTTTTATGGCGTGGTCGAGAAATGGTTGAGATTCTGGTGACCTTGAATATGGACGCCAGCACGTTGATCTCAGCCTTGTTATTCCCGATTGTAGAGATGGGCCTCTATAGTCACGAAGCCCTGCATGATAACCACTCCAAGGTTATCGTTGAGATGGTCGAAGGCGTGGAGCAGATGGCGGCAATTGGCCATCTAAGTGCCGCGACAGGCGATACGGCGACCTCATTGCAAGTCGATAATATTCGTCGCATGCTGCTTTCAATGGTGGAAGATTTCCGCTGTGTGGTTATCAAGCTCGCAGAGCGTATTTGCCATCTACGCGAAGTGAAAGATGAGCCCGATGCTATTCGCCGTAATGTGGCAAAAGAGTGTGCGAACATCTACGCGCCTCTCGCCAACCGGTTAGGTATTGGTCAGCTCAAATGGGAAATTGAAGATTACGCGTTCCGCTACCAACACCCCGATATTTACAAACAAATAGCCAAGCAACTGTCTGAGCGCCGTATTGATCGCGAGCAGTATATTGAAGAGTTTGTGAGCGATCTTGCCGTATCCATGAAACAGTCCAATATTGGTGCGGAAGTGCAAGGGCGGCCGAAGCACATATACAGTATTTGGCGCAAGATGAAGAAAAAGAACCTTGCGTTTGATGAGCTGTTTGATGTGCGAGCGGTGCGTATTGTTGCGGATGAGATTCAAGATTGCTACGCCGCATTAGGCATAGTGCACACCAAGTATCGTCATCTTCCCAAAGAGTTTGATGATTATGTTGCTAACCCAAAGCCAAACGGATACCAGTCTATCCACACAGTGGTTTTGGGGCCGAATGGTAAAACGGTCGAGATTCAGATTCGCACCAAGGCAATGCATGAAGAGTCAGAGCTTGGCGTCGCTGCGCACTGGAAGTACAAAGAAGGGGGTAGCGGTAAAGGTTCAGCCTACGACGAAAAGATCACTTGGTTACGTAAGCTACTAGCGTGGCAAGAAGAGATGTCTGATTCTGGTGATATGCTTGAAGAGCTTCGGAGTCAGGTGTTTGATGATCGCGTCTATGCCTTTACACCAAAGGGGGATGTTGTCGATCTACCCGCCGATGCCACACCACTCGATTTTGCCTATCACATTCACTCTGAAGTGGGTCACCGTTGCATTGGCGCAAAAGTTGAGGGCCGTATTGTCCCGTTCACTTATAAGCTGCAAATGGGCGATCAAGTTGAAATCATCACTCAGAAAGAGCCGAACCCCTCTCGCGATTGGCTGAATCCAAGTTTAGGGTTTGTGACCTCCAGTCGAGCGCGTGCCAAAGTACACGCTTGGTTCCGTAAGCAAGATCGCGATAAGAACATCGCCGCGGGGAAAGAGATCCTTGACATTGAGCTAGTTAAAATCAATGCCACATTAAAAGACGCAGAAGAGTATGCGTTAAAACGCTTCAATGTGAACAGCACTGATGAACTGTTTGCTGGCTTAGGAAGTGGCGATCTACGCATCAATCAGGTTGTTAATCATATCAATGCCTTGGTTAATAAGCCGACGGCAGAGGAAGAAGATCAGCAACTGCTCGAAAAACTCACTGAAAGTGGCACTACGACCTCGACCCAAAAGCCGAGTCGAGATGCCATTGTGGTGGAGGGTGTCGATAACTTAATGACACATCTCGCACGTTGTTGTCAGCCGATACCCGGTGATGATATTTGTGGTTTTGTCACCCAAGGGCGCGGTATCTCTGTGCACCGAAGCGATTGTGAACAACTCGAAGAGCTACGCATCCACGCCCCTGAGCGCATTATTGACGTGGTCTGGGGTAACTTCAGCGGCCGATATAAGATCACCGTACGTGTGCTAGCGAATGAACGCAGTGGTCTGTTAAAAGATCTGACAACCACACTCGCCAACGAAAAGATCACGGTCAGTGGTATGAAGAGCCGCTTCGATAACAAGAAGCAGTTGGCCGTGATGGACTTTGAGATTGAGCTCGAAGACTTAGACACCCTTGGTCGTGTGTTGAAGCGTATTGAGTCATTGCGCGATGTTGCTCAAGCGCGCAGGTTACATTAAAGGGGCAATTGAGTTCGTTACTGCGTAGTAAAATAGTAGGATAGCAACGGGAGGTAGCTCGACATTAGAGCCGCTTCCCGTTTTATTATGAGTAAAGGTAAGCACCATGTCTGTAAAACCGATTGATGAACTACTGGCAATCATGGTCAAACTGCGCGACCCAAATGGCGGATGTCCTTGGGATTTAAAGCAGCGTTTTGACACCATTGTGCCGCACACCATTGAAGAGGTGTATGAAGTGGCTGACGCGATAGAGCGACAGGATTGGCAAGAGCTTCGTGAAGAGCTGGGGGATTTGCTGTTCCAGATTATTTTTTACAGTCAACTGGCGAAAGAAGATGATCTGTTTAGCTTTGAAGATGTGGTCACCGATCTAAATGACAAACTAGTACGTCGTCATCCGCATGTGTTTGCAGACAGAGAACTCGCTGATGAGTCAGCACTCAATGCAAGTTGGGAGCAAGAAAAAGCGGCTGAGCGAGAAGAGAAAGGGCAGCAGAGCGTGTTGGATAACATTCCCAATGCGTTTCCGGCATTGATCCGCGCCGACAAAATTCAAAAGCGCGTAGCAAGGCATGGCTTTGACTGGGATAGCTTCGGGCCTGTGGTCGATAAGGTGCATGAAGAGATCGATGAAGTGATGGCGGAAGTCATGCAAGTGTCACCTGATGCAGACAGAATAGAAGATGAAGTGGGTGACTTACTGTTTGCTGCAGCAAATTTAGCTCGTCATGCAGGAGTGAAACCTGAAATGGCACTTGCTCGTGCAAATAAGAAGTTTGAACGTCGCTTTCGCCAAGTGGAAAAAAATGTGCTAGAACAAGGTAAGCGCTTGGATGAGTGTGACCTAGAAACCCTAGAGGCGCACTGGCAAGCGGTGAAAAAGCGTGAAAAAAACAACGCATCATAATGTAACAACGCACTCGATTGCGTGACGGCTATTGATTTGAGACAAGAAAAATCGCCGATGAGTGTGATACTTTTCACGTTGTGGCAATAAAGTGGCTCTGGTATAGTAGCGTCCCGTCCAGATACATTTTAATTCCTCTAAACCAACTTCCAGGTTAAGCATGACAACAAACTACATTTTTGTTACTGGCGGGGTAGTATCCTCTCTAGGTAAAGGTATTGCTGCTGCATCTCTAGCTGCTATTCTTGAAGCGCGTGGCTTAAACGTCACAATGATGAAGCTCGATCCATACATCAACGTTGACCCAGGCACAATGAGCCCAACTCAACACGGTGAAGTATTTGTTACGGAAGACGGTGCAGAGACCGACCTAGACTTGGGTCACTATGAGCGCTTCATTCGTACTAAGATGACGAAGCGCAACAACTTCACTGCGGGTCGTATCTACGCCGACGTATTGCGTAAAGAGCGTCGTGGCGACTACCTTGGTGCAACAATCCAGGTTATCCCTCACATCACCAACGAAATCAAAGACCGGGTTAAAGCGGGCGCAGAAGGTCACGATGTGGCTATCGTTGAAGTGGGTGGTACGGTTGGTGATATCGAATCACTCCCGTTCATGGAAGCAATCCGTCAGTTAGCGGTTGAACTTGGCCGTGAACGTGCAATGTTCATGCACCTCACGCTTGTCCCTTACCTCGCCGCTGCCGGTGAAGTAAAAACCAAACCTACTCAGCACTCTGTAAAAGAGTTGCTTTCAATTGGTATTCAGCCAGATGTGTTAGTGTGTCGTAGTGATCGTGTTATCCCTGCGAATGAGCGTGCGAAGATTGCACTGTTCTGTAACGTATCTGAGAAAGCTGTTATCTCAATGAAAGATGTAGATTCTATCTACAAAATCCCACAGCTAATCAAATCTCAAGGTCTTGATGATCTCGTGTGTAATCGCTTTGGCATTACAGCGCCAGAGGCAGATTTAAGTGAGTGGGAACAAGTTATCTACGAAGAAGCTAACCCTACTGGTGAAATCACCATTGGTATGGTTGGTAAGTATATTGAACTACCTGATGCTTACAAATCAGTGAATGAAGCACTGAAACACGCGGGTTTGAAGAACCGTGTCACAGTAAACATCAAGTATGTTGACTCTCAAGATGTTGAGAGCAAAGGTGATGAAGCGCTGCAAGGCTTAGATGCGATTCTAGTACCAGGCGGCTTTGGCGGTCGTGGTGTTGAAGGTAAGATTCTGACGGCAAAATATGCACGTGAGAATAAGATCCCTTACCTAGGTATCTGTCTTGGTATGCAAGTGGCATTGATCGAGTTCGCACGTAATGTGGCGGGCATGACAGATGCGCACTCTACTGAGTTCAACAAAGACTCTCAGCACCCAGTTGTTGGCCTGATCACTGAGTGGGTTGACGGCGAAGGTAAAGTTGAAGAGCGTACTGAGCAGTCAGATCTAGGCGGTACCATGCGCCTTGGTTCTCAGCTTTGTCACCTAGAAGAAGGCTCAAAAGCGCGTGAAATGTACGGTAATCCAACGATTCATGAGCGCCATCGCCATCGTTTTGAAGTGAATAACACCCTGTTGCCAGAACTGAAGAAAGCGGGTCTTCGCATTTCAGGTCTGTCGGCAGATAAGAGGCTGGTTGAGATCATCGAAGTACCAAACCACCCTTGGTTTGTTGCTGCGCAGTTCCACCCAGAGTTCACCTCAACACCTCGTGACGGCCACCCGCTGTTCGAAGGTTTTGTGGCTGCTGCAGCTGTTAATCAGCGTGGCGAGTTAGAGAAGTAATCAAATGGAAAGACCGCAGCCATGAGGGCTGCGGTTTTGGTTCGCTTTTTAAATTGTTAAAGCAAGAGGAAAGACTAATGTCTAAGATCGTTAAAGTTCTGGGTCGTGAAATCATCGACTCACGTGGTAACCCAACTGTTGAAGCGGAAGTTCACCTAGAAGGTGGTTTCGTAGGTATGGCAGCTGCGCCATCTGGTGCATCTACTGGTTCTCGTGAGGCTCTAGAACTACGTGACGGCGACAAAGCACGCTTCCTAGGTAAAGGCGTTCTTAAAGCGGTTGAAGCTGTAAACGGCGAAATTGCTACCGCTCTAACGGGTAAAGACGCGAAAGATCAAGCTGCAATCGACGCAGTAATGATCGATCTAGACGGTACTGACAACAAATCTAAGTTCGGTGCTAACGCAATCCTAGCAGTTTCTCTAGCAAACGCGAAAGCCGCGGCTGCAGCGAAAGGCATGCCTCTATACGAGCACATCGCTGAGCTAAACGGTACTGCTGGTCAGTTCTCTATGCCTCTACCAATGATGAACATCATCAACGGTGGTGAGCACGCAGACAACAACGTTGACATTCAAGAGTTCATGATCCAACCAGTTGGCGCTAAGACTCTTAAAGAAGGTCTACGTATCGGTGCAGAAGTATTCCACAACCTAGCTAAAGTACTTAAGTCTAAAGGCTACAGCACTGCAGTTGGTGACGAAGGTGGTTTCGCGCCTAACCTTAAGTCTAACGCTGAAGCGCTAGAAGTAATCGCAGAAGCTGTTGCAGCTGCTGGTTACGAGCTAGGTAAAGACGTTACTCTAGCGATGGACTGTGCTGCATCTGAGTTCTTCGACAAAGAAGCTGGCATCTACAACATGAAAGGCGAAGGTAAGACTTTCTCTTCTGAAGAGTTCAACCACTACCTAGCTGAGCTAGCTGGCAAGTTCCCAATCGTTTCTATCGAAGACGGTCTAGACGAGTCTGATTGGGATGGCTTCAAGCACCAAACTGAACTACTAGGTGACAAGCTTCAACTAGTAGGTGACGACCTATTCGTTACTAACACTAAGATCCTAGCTGAAGGTATCGAGAAAGGCGTAGCTAACTCTATCCTTATCAAGTTCAACCAAATCGGTTCTCTAACTGAGACTCTAGCTGCAATCAAGATGGCTAAAGACGCAGGTTACACTGCAGTTATCTCTCACCGTTCTGGTGAAACTGAAGATGCAACTATCGCTGATCTAGCGGTAGGTACAGCTGCAGGTCAAATCAAGACGGGTTCTATGAGCCGTTCTGACCGTGTTGCTAAGTACAACCAGCTAATCCGTATCGAGGAAGCGCTAGGTGAGAAAGCACCTTACAACGGTCTTAAAGAAGTAAAAGGCCAAGCTTAATTCTTAAGCTGACCTGATATATGTAAAAACCTCGCTTCGGCGGGGTTTTTTTATGCTTGTCAGTTTGGTTTACGGCAAGAGCGATGAGCCGTTCTGACCGTGTTGTTGCCATGCCTTGTTAGGGCAACCAGCTAATCCGTATCGAGGAAGCGCTAGGTGAGAAAGCACCTTACAACGGTCTTAAAGAAGTAAAAGGCCAAGCTTAATTTTTAAGCTGACCTGATTCATTGTAAAAACCTCGCTTAGGTGGGGTTTTTTTATGCTTGTCAATTTGGTTTACGGCAAGAGCGATGAGCCGTCCTGACCGTGTTGCTGCCATGCCTTGTTAGGGCAACCAGCTAATCCGTATCGAGGAAGCGCTAGGTGAGAAAGCACCTTACAACGGTCTTAAAGAAGTAAAAGGCCAAGCTTAATTCTTAAGCTGACCTGATATATGTAAAAAACCTCGTTTCGGCGAGGTTTTTTTATGCCAGTAAGAAAAGAGCGCTTTTCCTGTTGGGATAGCTGGTCTATTGGCTGCGTTTATGGGATTATTCAGCCAAATCACATCGGTGCTGAAGGCTAACATGCGATTACTAACCCTCTCGCTACTTATTGTTCTTGCTGGTTTACAGTGGACGCTCTGGTACGGCAAAAATGGTCTGTTTGACTATTTTGAGATCCGTGATTACGTCATTGCGCAGCAAGAGACAAATCATGAGCTGTCACTGCGTAATGAGCAAATGTATGCAGAAATTGCCGACCTGAATCGCGGTGTTGATGCAATTGAAGAGCGTGCCCGAAATGAGTTGGGCATGATCAAAAAGGGTGAAACCTTTTTCCGTATTATCGACACTGATCAATAACCAAAGTCACTGGATTGAGTTTTGACGTTGAAATCCCCGCAAATAGTTGCTGTGGTTCCCGCTGCTGGAGTGGGAAAACGCATGGCAGCTGACCGTCCTAAGCAATACCTAGAGCTAAATGATAAGACAATTATCGAACACACCATTTCTTTGCTGCTATCTCACTCGGCTATTTCAAAAGTCGTCGTGGCGACGAGCGCGGATGACCCCTACTTTCCTTTACTAACGATTGCGTCAGATAAACGAGTGATGCGCGTTGATGGTGGCGCTGAGCGTGTTGACTCTGTAGTCGCCGGATTAGAAGGTATCACGGATGAGTGGGTGATGGTGCATGATGCGGCGAGACCTTGTGTCACGTTATCGGACATTGATGCCTTGATAGAGGTTGCGATTCAATCAGATGCTGGAGCCATTCTCGCGATGCCAGTGCGCGATACAATGAAGCGAGTGGGTGAGTCTAGCGGTATAACGCACACAGTTTGTCGTGAGGCATTATGGCATGCGCTTACGCCCCAGATGTTTAGAACAGAACAATTAAAAACAGCATTGGCTGAAGCGATAGCAGGCGGTGCAACAATCACTGATGAAGCATCAGCTTTGGAGTTTTGTGGGCTGACACCGCGGGTTGTCTCTGGGAGGAGCGACAATATTAAAGTGACACGCCCAGAAGACCTCGCGCTAGCAAACTTTTATTTAACTCAACGAGAAAAGGAGTCGTCATGATTCGTATTGGCCATGGATTTGATGTACACAAGTTTGGTGGTGAAGGCCCTGTTATCATTGGCGGTGTTCATATTCCTTATGAATTTGGATTGGTCGCGCATTCTGACGGCGATGTAGCGCTGCATGCGGTATCCGATGCATTACTTGGTTCGATAGCGGCTGGGGATATTGGTCGGCACTTCCCGGATACAGATGATAAGTGGAAAGGGGCGGATAGCCGAGCTTTGCTAAGAGATGTCTATCGCCGCGTAAAAGAAGCGGGCTATGTGCTAGGTAACCTCGATGTCACCATTATGGCGCAAGCACCGAAGATGGCGCCACATATTGACGCAATGTGCCAAACTATTGCAGCAGATTTAGAAACTGATGTAACTAATATTAATGTTAAAGCCACGACTACAGAGCGTTTGGGCTTTACCGGTCGCAAAGAAGGCATAGCTTGCGAAGCGGTAGTACTAATCACCAAGGCGGAATAATGAGTGAACTGATGAACAGCTTGGCATACGGCTACGGCCAACCTCTCACAACAGGACGATTAAAAGTTGAACCAGAACACTTTGTTGTGAAAGAGGTGCTAGGCTTTGAGTTTGCAGGCCAAGGTGAACACTTTATGGTGCAGATCCGCAAGCGAGGCGAAAACACAAAGTATGTTGTCAATGAGTTGGCAAAGGCATGTGGCGTGAAGTCTCGCGATGTGAGTTGGGCTGGATTGAAGGACAGACATGCAGTGACTGAGCAATGGCTCAGTGTTCACTTACCGGGTAAAGAAGATCCTTGTCTCGAAGAGTTTGTCGCCACACATCCGGGTGTTGAAGTTCTGGCTACAGCTCGGCACGATAAAAAACTGCGTCCGGGCGATCTCTCCGCGAATCAATTTGAAATCGTAGTGACTGAGCTTAATGCTGAAACTGAGTTAGAGCAAAAGTTGCAGCAGATTGCGATGCATGGCGTACCAAATTACTTTGGTGAACAACGCTTTGGCCGTGAGGGAAACAACTTAGTTTCAGCAAGAGCCTGGGGCAATGATGAGTTTCGTGTTCGGGATAAGAGCAAGCGCAGCTTCTACCTGTCGGCTGCGCGTAGTTGGATTTTCAATTTACTGCTGTCTCATCGTCTGACTCAGTCGACAGCCTCAAGCGTGTCGGTAGGCGATATCCTCGCTTATCAGGATGGCCGAGAGGTGTTGGTTGAATCTTTATCAAGTCAAGCAGACGTTGACGCGGGTCTGGCTGGGATTACAGGCCCTCTAACGGGTGATAATGCGTTTCCTACAGCGGGTGATGTCGCGGTGTTGGAAAACCAAATAGCAGAGCAGGAGCCTTTGTTATTGAAAGTTATTCGTGACAATCGTATGCGTCATGATCGCCGCCCGTTAATGTTGAAACCAGAAGCTATGCGCTGGGAGCGCGATGGTGATCGATTGACGATCGCATTTACATTAGCTGCGGGAAGTTTCGCGACGGCAGTCATGCGCGAACTTATCGTCCAAGGTGATATCGACGGTTAATATGCGTATTCTAATTAGTAATGATGATGGTGTTTGGGCCGAAGGTATTAATGTCTTAGCAGAGGTACTGAGTGACATAGGCGATATCTATATTGTCGCTCCAGATCGCAATCGTAGTGGCGCATCCAACTCTTTGACACTGGACACCCCTTTACGGTTACATACACACCAAGAGAAACGAGTGTCTGTACAAGGTACGCCAACAGATTGTGTGCACCTCGCCTTGAATGCATTGCTCGACTTTAAACCCGACCTTGTGATCGCGGGTATTAATCATGGCGCTAACTTAGGCGATGACGTGCTGTACTCAGGTACTGTTGCGGCGGCGACAGAGGGGCACTTTCTTGATGTGCCTTCAATGGCGATTTCTTTGGTTGGTAAAACACACTTTGACACCGCTGCTCGTGTGGCTAAAGAGGTCATTGAGCGTATGATGAACTCCCCCGTCCCTGATCAACGATTGTTAAACATTAATGTACCTGACTGTGAATATGATGCGTTAAAGGGTTGGCAAATTACTCGTTTGGGTGCTCGTCATCGTGCCGAAGCCATGATTCAAGACACTGACCCTCGAGGTCACGAAATTTACTGGCTGGGCCCTCCAGGACCTTGTCAGGATGCAGGGCCAGGCACAGACTTTTACGCGGTTGAGCACCAATATGTCTCAATTACGCCATTACAAGTCGATCTAACCGCCCACAATTCAATGCAAGCTGTCGAACAGTGGTTACAGAAATAACAAAAGGGAGAAGGCTACGTTGAGTGATAGAAATCACCTATACACAACGTTGAGCTCACTAGGTGTCGCGAATGCAAAGATACTCGAAGCGATGGCGACGCTGCCGCGAGAGCACTTTATCGATGAAGCGATGGCTCACAAGGCATATGAAAATAACGCCTTACCGATAGGCTGTGGACAAACCATATCTCAACCATATATTGTGGCGAAAATGACAGAGTTGCTGGCGTTAGATTACAAGAGCCGTGTACTTGAAATTGGTACTGGTTCTGGCTTTCAAACGGCGGTATTGGCTCAGTTAGTGGAGCATGTCTATTCCGTTGAACGCATTAAAGCGTTACAGTGGCAAGCAAAGCGCCGATTTAAGCAACTAGATCTGCATAATATCTCGACAAAACATGCAGATGGATGGCAAGGTTGGCATAATAAAGGCCCGTTTGACGCGATTATCGTCACAGCTGCTGCTATAGGTACGCCGCAAGCGCTGTTAGAGCAACTTGCGGATGGCGGTAGATTGGTCATTCCCGTAGGTGACGATCAGCAAGTGCTGAAACGGATTATTCGTCAGGGCGATAATTTTATCAGTGAGGATATCGAAGCAGTTAACTTTGTGCCGCTGGTGGCCGGAGAAACTGTTTGATTTAAATATGAGAGCGACAGGGAAGCGGCATAATTACATCAAGCAGTTAGCAGCAGGGCTTTGTTTAAGCCTCATGGCTGGCTGTGCATATTACCCTCAGATATCGGAAAAACCGACTTCAAAAGATTACGATGTGCTGGAAAGAGGCAGCTATCGTGGTAGTTTCTATGAAGTTGAAAAAGGCGATACGCTCTACTTTATTGCTTATATTACTGATAAAAGTGTCGATGAACTAATCGCATACAATGGTTTAGAAGCGCCCTATATCATTCATCCAGGGCAAAAGCTTAAACTTTGGCGCCCGAAATACGTTGCGCCAGCCTATGGCCAATCGGCCGAAGCCGCACCAGTGGTGGCTGTCGCGGCAACGATTCCCTCAACAACCCCTTCAACAAGTGCGGTGTCTTCCAATCCTGCTGCAAATAGTGCAACAACTGAACAGACAAAAGTTATACCTAGCGCACATAAAACCGACCCTAAAACAGTTGATCCTGTGAAACCGTCAGAGTACTCTCAACAGGAAAGTAAACAAACTGTTACAAAAAACACTCCTCCGGCAACCGTGAAACCGACGGAAACACAGACGGCAAGTACACCGAGTCAAGCTAAGCCAACTGAGGCATCTGATAAAGTAACGAGCTGGTTGTGGCCAACGAAAGGAAGAGTAATAAGCAAATTTTCCAGTGCAACCAATGGCAATAAAGGCATAGATATTGCTGGACAGAGAGGTCAGCCTATCAATGCAACAGCCGCCGGTACGGTGGTTTACGCTGGAAATGCGCTACGCGGTTATGGAAATCTCATTATAGTGAAACACAATGATGATTTTCTAAGCGCATACGCCCACAACGATCAGCTTTTCGTCAAAGAAAACCAGACGGTTAAAGCAGGTCAAAAAATTGCAACTATGGGCAGTTCGGGGGCTCAAAGTGTGAAGCTGCATTTTGAGATCCGTTTTAAAGGTAAGTCGGTTGATCCGATGAAATACCTCAACTAGGTCGTCATTACAGCTTGGTTCGCTGTAATGTGTTGCTATTCGCCACACGGGAGGCGCGCTATGACTAAAAGTAATACGCTACCGAAAGAAGAGATCTTTGAAGAAGAATCCCTCAACGATAACGATGATGTTGAATTGCAAATGGAGCAAGATGCTCAGCTAGAGCAAGCAGCGGAAGATGCAGAAGAGCAAAACTTTGCTGCGACACAAAAAGCCCTTGATGCGACTCAACTTTATCTGAGTGAAATCGGATTCTCACCTCTTTTAACCGCTCAAGAAGAAGTCCTATATGCTCGTCGCGCCCTTCGCGGTGATGAAGCTGCCCGTAAGCGAATGATTGAAAGTAATCTCCGTTTAGTGGTGAAAATATCTCGCCGTTATAGTAATCGCGGTCTTGCTCTATTGGATTTGGTTGAAGAAGGCAATCTCGGCCTAATTCGAGCCGTCGAGAAGTTCGATCCAGAAAGGGGATTCCGTTTCTCAACCTATGCGACTTGGTGGATTCGTCAAACAATTGAACGTGCCATCATGAATCAAACGCGGACAATCCGTTTGCCGATTCATGTCGTCAAAGAGCTGAACGTGTACTTGCGTACTGCACGAGAGCTAGCACAGAAGCTGGACCATGAGCCAACAGCTGAAGAAATCGCACAGAAACTTGATAAGCCTGTCGACGATGTTAACCGTATGCTGCGCCTGAACGAGCGCGTAGGCTCGGTTGATAATCCTATTGGTGGAGACAGCGAGAAAGCGTTATTGGATATCATCCCAGATGAGAAGAGTGGTGGCCCTGAAGGCTCGACTCAAGAAGATGATATGAAGCACTCAATTGTTGGGTGGTTGCAGGAGCTCAACCCTAAGCAGCGCGAAGTATTAGCACGTCGTTTTGGGTTACTTGGCTATGAAGCTTCTACACTTGAAGATGTCGGGCGCGAAATTGGTTTAACACGTGAGCGTGTTCGTCAGATCCAAGTAGAAGGGCTACGTCGTTTGCGCGACATGCTGACGCACCAAGGGCTCAATATCGAGTCACTCTTTACCGCTGAAAACCTTCAGTAGAAGGTGGTTTAGCGCATTAAAAAGGCACCGATGCGGTGCCTTTTTTGATCGCGATGATATCAGTGTTACGTTCCATGGAACTTAACGTGCGGTTAAAGCAACTTCTTTAAGCGGTAAAGTTCGTCTAACGCTTGGCGTGGTGTGAGGTTGTCAGGATCAATCTTAGATAGCAACAGTTCCACTTCACTTGGTTCAGGCAACAAAGAGAGCTGAGTCTCCTGGCGTGGAGCAGTGTGCGCTTGTGGTGCTTGATGGGTCTCAAGCTCACGCAGTTTGGCTTTAGCATTCTTGATGACAGATTTAGGGACGCCAGCAAGCCCAGCGACCGCTAAACCATAGGATTTGCTCGCTGCCCCTTCCTGGACCGCATGCATAAAGGCAATCTCATCACCATGCTCAACCGCATCAAGGTGAACATTGGCCAACCCTTGTAACAAATTTGGTAACTCTGTTAGTTCGAAATAGTGCGTCGCAAATAGTGTCATTGCTTTGATCTTATCGGCTAGCCATTCCGCACTGGCCCAAGCAAGAGAGAGACCATCGTAGGTGCTCGTTCCTCGCCCTATCTCATCCATCAACACTAAGCTATTTTGCGTCGCATTATGCAAAATATTTGCAGTTTCAGTCATCTCGACCATGAAAGTTGAACGCCCAGACGCAAGGTCATCAGATGCACCAATACGGGTAAAGATACGGTCTAGAGGACCTATCTCAGCACTTTCCGCTGGAACGAAGCTGCCAACATGCGCAAGCAATGCAATCAAAGCAGTTTGGCGCATGTAAGTCGATTTACCACCCATATTGGGTCCGGTAATGACTAGCATACGTCGATTAGGATTGAGTGCGATTGGGTTAGCAATGAAAGGCTCATCTAAGACCTGCTCAACCACTGGGTGTCGGCCTGCTGTAATCTGGATGCCGCTGTTTTCTGTCAACTGAGGCCGACAGTAGTTGAGGCTATCTGCGCGCTCCGCTAAGTTACTCAATACATCCAGTTCTGCTAAAGACGCTGCGAGGTTTTGCAGTGCTTCAAGGTGTGGCAGCAGTTGATCAAATAATGCTTCCCACAATTTCTTCTCGAGTGCCAATGCTTTTGACTTTGAGCTGAGGACTTTGTCTTCATGCTCTTTTAGTTCAGGAATGATGTAACGTTCAGCATTCTTTAGTGTTTGGCGACGAATGTAGTGGCTTGGTACTCGGTCGCTTTGGCCTCGGCTAACTTGGATGTAGAAGCCATGGACATTGTTGTAGCCGACTTTAAGCGTATCGATATCGTGTCGCTCACGTTCATCGGCTTCGAGTTTTTCAAGATAGTCGGTTGCGCCTTGCGCTAATGCTCGCCATTCATCAAGTTCGGCATCATATCCTTCAGCGATGACCCCGCCCTCTCGAATAACCACGGGCGGATTTTCTTTAATAGCGTTTTGCAATAATTCGGCAAGTGCTGGTTGTGGTTGGGCGAGCTGAGTCAATGCTTGCAAGTGCGGTGTTTGCAGGCTCTCGAGAGTGATGGCAAGCTCAGGTAACTGTTGAAGCGCATTGCGCATTCTTGCAAGGTCGCGCGGTCGCGCTGAACGCAGCGCCAATCGTGCAAGAATACGTTCTAAGTCACCTATGGTACGCAACTGAGGTGCTAGCTCGGCAAATAATGCACTCTCTTTTAATTCGGTGATAGCATCTAAACGCGCGTTGAGTACTTGCTGCTTTCGGATTGGTTGATGTAGCCAGCGTTTCAAAAGGCGGCTTCCCATTGGGGTCGCTGTATGGTCAAGCACCTCTGCGAGAGTGTTGTCCGTGCCGCCAGATAGATTGTGGGTAATTTCAAGATTACGTCGCGTTGCCGCATCTAGGATCACTGCGTCGTCCCTGCGCTCCATCGATAAACTGCGGATATGCGGTAATGCGGTTCGTTGGGTATCTTTAACATACTGTAGCAAACAGCCTGCAGCACAAAGGCCATGGCTAGCATTCTCAACACCAAAACCGACAAGGTCACGGGTGCCAAACTGTTTATTTAACTGGGTACGTGATGTGTCTAAATCAAACTCCCAGACCGGTCTGCGCCGCAAACCGCGTTGCTCCTCGATAAGCGAGAGAAATGCGAAATCTTCAGGGTACAGTAACTCGGCGGGTTGGGTTCGTTGCAACTCGGCCAGTAAGGTCTCTTCTGTTTCGGGTTCGCTTAACAAGAAGCGCCCTGATGTTATATCGAGAGTGGCATAGCCAAAGCGATCATTGTGATGATAGAGAGCGGCGATCAAGTTATCTTGACGCTCACTCAGTAAAGCTTCATCACTCACTGTACCCGGCGTCACAATGCGAACCACTTGTCGCTCTACTGGCCCCTTACTTGTTGCGGGGTCGCCGATTTGCTCGCAGATAGCAACAGACTCTCCCAACTGGACAAGTTTGGCAAGGTAGCCTTCAACCGCATGAAATGGAACGCCAGCCATCGGAATTGGCTGACCATTAGAGCTGCCCCTTTTGGTGAGCGAGATATCGAGTAGCTGAGATGCACGTTTGGCATCATCAAAAAAGAGTTCGTAAAAATCGCCCATGCGATAAAACAGCAAAACCTCCGGGTTTTCAGATTTTATCCGGAGGTACTGTTGCATCATCGGGGTGTGTTTTTCATTCGATTTTGCGGTCACAAGTTTGGCCTGTTGCTGCGTTCTTATTGGGGCTAAGGATACGTGAATCGGCTAGTCCGAGCAAAGGTAATCCGAGAGCTGGGAGTGAAAGTGGAGTGGTTAGATTAGCGCGCGGCTAAGCGGTAAGATGTTGATGAATTGTTGGTGTGAAGTAATAAATAATGCCTTCTCAATGAAGCGCTGAATTGGGGCCAAAAAACGGCAGTGGAAAAATGTCAGGTTTGTTTATTTTAAAAGTATGAAAAAGTAGTGATAAGGCCATTTGTTGCAGCTGTTTCAAGGTTTTTATGGTGCTGATTTATTGAATTGCGAAATCTTACTGTTAATAACATGTTTGTCAGTTACATTAATATCGTGACAGATGTCAATTTATTATTTTAAAGAGTGTTAGTAACATAGAATACGGATGATTTTATTTGAAGTCAGTCGTTATATTAGTTCGTCCTAGTTGGCATTTTAGTTTTTAGATGTATTTTCATCTTGGTTCAAACAGCACTTACTCGGTGCTTCAATCACTATAGAGGCATGAGATGGATACAGCTTCATTCCTATCAGTTCTAACGTCCTTTCCGACAAATATCTTTTTTGTTCCGTTCGTCATACTCTTTTTTGTTATGGCCATCGACATGGTTTTTGATTTTGCCGATGCTGCATTTGGAGAGCTTGATTTTTTTGATTTTGACGCGGAAACCGGCGGTAGTTTACTGATCCCTCCTGTGCTCTCTCATGTCCCATTAGCGGTAGCTTTATGTGTCACTTTCTTTGTTGGTACGGTAATGAGCTACTACGTGGACACCTTGGCGCTTGTGCATTTAGAGGGTGTCGTTGCCACTGCTGCAAAAATTGCTACTGTTCCGGTTAGCGCAATCGCGTCTTTGCACGTGGCATCATGGCTGCTTAAGCCTTTGCAGCCGCTGTTTGATAAGGAGAAAACTTTCGCTACCGTAAATTACATTGGTATGAGAGCGCGCGTGCATAGCAGCACAGTGACTCAAGAGCGCGGAGAAGTGGTGGTGACACATCAAGGCAATGAATATTTGCTGGATGTTGTTGCAGAGACCTCTGCCCCAATGGCTTACGGGGATGAAGTTGTCATTCTCTCGAAAGTTGAAGACTCGAAAAACTATGTCGTTACCAAAATTTAAAATGAAAAATTAGAAAAAGGAGCTCTACATGTCATACCAAAGCGGGATGCAACTATCGCCCGGGATGATATTCTTATTTGTTGGCGTATTAGTTCTATTAATTGTCCTGATATTTTTGACATCTAGATATAAAAAAGTACGTAACGAAGGTGAATCACTGATCGTTAACGGCGTGAATCGTACACGTGCATCGCTAACGGGTACCTTTGTGTGGCCAGTCGTTAACCGATACGAGTATATGGATATTACTCGTAAGAAGATTTCGGTTGTGCGAAGCGGCCGCAAAGATCAAGAAGGCGAAGAATATGAAGGCCTTCACTGTCGCGATAATATCCGTACCGATATTAAAGTTGATTTCTATATAGGCGTTAACCACGAAGAAGACGACATTGTTCGTGTTGCAAAACTCTTTACTGCGGATGGCGCTTCAGATCTTGAGCGTTTAAAAGAGCACTTCCAACCCAAGTTCTCTGAAGCATTAAAAACGGCAGTTAAGCAGTTTGAGTTCGAGGAACTGTTAACGAATCGTCGTGCGTTCCGTGATGCCGTGGTCGAAGTGATCGGCAGCGAAATGGATGGGTTTAAAATCTATGATGTGGTTATCGATAAAATTGACCAAACCGCATTGGATGCGCATAACGAAAACAACATCTTGGATGTCGAGGGTATTCGTAAGATCTCGGCTATCACTGCCGAGAAGAACACGCAAACCAATGCAATTCGCCAAGATGAGATGACGACGCGTAAGAAGAAAGACGTTGAAGCTGAAGCGAACCGTCTGCAACTGGATAAGCAAGAGCAAGAAAGCCAAGCGCGTATCAAGCGTGAAATTGACATTATCCGCGCCCAAGAGCAAGCGTTGTCGGAAGAGAAGCGCCAAGAATATGAGCGCGTGATGTCCGTTGCTCGTCTAGAAACGGAAGAAGAAGTCTCTAAGAAACGTGAAAGCGTAGAGATGGAAGTTGAAATGACGCGCATCGCTAACCAGCGTCAAGTTGCGATTCAGCAAGAAGAGCTTAATCGCTCTGTAGAAACAGAGAAAGTGCGCACTGCCGCGGACGTCGCTCAGCGTGAAATGGAAAAAGACACTACCGTTGAAGAAGCGATGAAGTCAGTTGCTGAGATGCGCTCTCAGCGTGTGGAAATCGAGCGTAAAATTGCGCGTGAAGAGGAAGAAACCGAGAACTTACGTGTTAACGAACAAGTGAACCGTAAGAAACGCGTCAGCATGGTAGAGGCTGAAGCACTGGCTGAAGCGAAACAGTTGGAGCTGCTTGTCGCAACACGTGCTGAGAAAGAAGCGGCCAAAGAACGTTCTGAGCGTCTATTGATTGAGAAAGATGCAGAGCTGAAAGCGCGTACACGTGAAGCGGAAAATGAGCTAGCGGTGAAGAGTCGTGAAGCAGAAGCGGCGCAAGTGGTCACCGTTAAGCAAGCGGAAGCGGAAGCCATTGCAACTGAAAAAGCAGCGGAAGCCGAGCAGGTTGCCCGCTTGAAGCAAGCGGAAGCTGAACTGGATGCCTCTCAGAAAGAAGCAGAAGCGGCTTACATCAAGCAAGAGCGTGATGCTGCGGGTAAAGAGCGCATGGCTCAAGCTGAACGTGAGCACATCAGTGCGACAGGTCTAGCGCAAGTCGAGGTGGATCGTGAGCGCGCGATTGCGATTCGCGAGACGGGTGAAGCGGAAGCCTTTGCGCTTCAGAGCACAGGTGAAGCGGAAGCGGAAGCGCTACGTGCGAAAGGCCTTGCGGAAGCAGAAGCGCAAACGGCGCGTCTGGAAGCGACTCAGAAGTCGGACGAACACACACGCGAGCACGACAAATGGGTACTACAACTGCAACAAGAGAAAGAGCTGGAGTTTGCACGTATCGAAGCGCAGCGTGATATTTCTGGTGAAAGCGCCCGTGCGTTGGCAGAGGCATTGGCATCTGCAGATATCAAACTCTTTGGTGGCGAAGGCATGGAGCAAATGCGCCGTACTGTTATCGATGCTGCGGCTATGGATAACAAGTTCAATGAGTCGAAAGTGCTTAACCCATTGGTTTCTGAGTACATGAGCGGCGAGCGTAGCTTGCCTCAAGACATCAAAGATATCTTGGAAAATACCGAAATGAAGAGCAGCGACCTTAGCAATGTCGCGCTAGCGAGTTTGCTAAACGCAGAAGGTGGCGCAACGGAGTTGTTGAAGAAAATTCAAAGCTCAATGAGCAGCGGCGCTTCAGACGCTAAATCTTAATTCGTTATTCCCATTGCTAATTACCCACCCCGTTTTCGCGGGGTGGGTATAAAGGTATCAGCATGTCAGAAACCACTTCTCAGGCTGTCACCGAAGGCGGCGCATATGAAGTCCTCAAGAATCGCCTTCTTCAACAAGGCAGCCATCTAAAATCCATTGCCCAACAGTTTAACCAGGATCGCCAAGAGGTCTTTGGTGGCCAAGAGCTAGACCTTATCGGTAAAGCCAATGTCCAGACTGAAGCGCGTTGTATCCCTGTCGATATGGCGCAAGTGAATGGGCAGCTGTTGTTTGGTTATCAAGTTACCGTTGGCATGAAAGCGAGCCCATCGCTTTCTGATGTATTCGGTCTTTATCAACTTCATGAAAACGAAGGCATGTTCCGGGTAGAACCTTTGCCAGTCGATAAGAGTTTTCTTGCCGACGAACGTTTCTTACATGAATTGAATGAACTGTTTACATATTACAGTGATGCCAAATTGTCGCAGATCGCGCGACAAGAAAATGTTCTCTACATTGCATTCCAAATCGGTATGCGCGCGGAAGACAGGAAGGTTTTCCGATTCCAATTAAATAAAAACTCGGTTGAGTACCTCGATGCCAATGGCCACCAGACATTGCAAGGTGCGCAGCAACATGACTTTGAGTGGACACCAACAACGCGAGCCGATCACCTGTTAGGGACTCACCCGCACGTCTCGATCAAAGATAAGCTCTTTGTTGAGTGTGTCGGCGGCGATCTTACCATTAAAGTGGAAGATAATACGGAAGACGGAAAAGGGATCTACAACGAGCCGGTTGAAGATCTTCACCAAAGTGTGGCTGATGCGGACATTGAGTATGCGTTTATTGGCGATTTGATTGCCTTAAAGATCCTACCAAACCGAGAAAAAGAGTACCGTTACTTCATTTTTAATCCGTTGACGCAAAAAGTGATTCGTGTCGATGCATTACAGGTGTCAGCGAAATCACTACCTGAAGATCACGGTATTCTCTATTCACACGGTTATGTGCTCACTAACGGCGAAAGTAAGCAGCTAGACATGGATTGGGAGAACTTACGCTTCTTCCAACGCATCGCGTCACCCAATGGTGAAGATATGCTTTATGTCTTCTTCAATATTCGTGATGGTTACTATGTTATTTACACCTATAACATGATTGAGAAGCGCTTTTCTGCGCCGCTTGATAGTCACGGCTTGAGTCTCTACTCCGATGGCCGCATGTTGGTGTTTCAAGTTTCAGATAACGCTGAAGCCTCTACTATCCATCCGCTACGGATCTGGGAGACGCCGTTCTCAACGCAGGATTACTACACATCGCACCAAAGTGCGGGCGATAAAACCAGTCCGCTGTTTAATCTCGGTAATGCTGAACTGGTTCGAGCGCTGTCTTCCGTGCTCTCGGTATGCCATTTAGCGCAGACAGAAGAGGTCACACAAGCGGCTTATGAAGCCTTGCTGAAGCAATCACAAGCGACGTTAGATCACTATCATTGGCTAAATCATGACTATGCCAATGGCATTGGTGATGCGATTCACGCTGTGATGGATACATCGCATAAGATCATTGATGAGTTTGCCAAAGTGTTGCAGATGCAAGCGCATGCATTGGAAGCTCTGGAAACAGAGTCTGCGGCGGTTCATCAGCTTACAGGCAAGATCAAACTGGCCCCTAAGTATGATGCGAAAGCGCTGCTAACCTTGCTTGCTGAGTTAAAGCAACAGACGGGGAGCACCATGGTCTTGCAGCAACAGCATTATGTTGATGTTGAGGCTGTTGATACGCTGTTGGCCGAACTTGATGAGCATCGTCAATACCTCAATGAGCTGCTGCTTTCTCTGTTGCAAAAAGAAGAGGCTTACCAGCCTTTTAAGGTTGCCATCACTAAGATTGAAGACCAACTGGTTGAGGTGGATAAAACCGCTGAACTGCAAGCATTGCAAGAGGAAGTTGAAAAACTTCGTGATGAGCTTGCCCTTGTCTCAGAAGAAGTGACTGAGATAGAAACCGACGATCCGACACAAGCAACACGGATCCTCGATCTCACTACGGAAGTGACGACCATGTTGAACACAGTTTCTGCGAAACTGCGTATCCGACATGAAAGCTTGCAAAACGACGAAGTAAAAGCAGAGTTTAGCGCGCAATTTAAGTTGCTGTCACAATCTGTTAGCAGTGCGATGGAGCAAGCGACATCGCCTGAGGAGTGTGATAACCAATTAGCGAAATTGATAGGTCAGTTAGAGAAGCTCGAATCCCGTTTTGCGGATTTTGATGAATTTCTCGGTGAAATCTATACCAAACGCGATGAAATTCAATCGACACTTGAAAACCATAAGCAACAGCTCGTTGCCGCACAGCAGCGCCGAGTACAAAACTTGCTCCAAGCTGCGAACGTCACGCTCAACAGCGTAGAAAAACGTGTTTCGCGTTTTGAAGATGTCGCCGGCCTTAATAGCTACTTCTCAACCGATGCGATGGTGATTAAAGTAAATCAGCTCGCGGAGTCGATTCGAGAGTTGGGAGATAGCGTTAAAGCGGACAGTGTTGAAAGTAAACTGAAGTCGCTAAAAGATCAGTCATTGCGCGCATTGCGCGACAATCAAGATATCTTTGAACAAGGCGGCAAGGTACTGCGTCTTGGTAAGCATCGATTCAGTGTGAATCAGCAATCGCTCGATCTGTCATTGATTGACAACAACAACCAATTGTCGCTGCATATTTCGGGCACCGACTTTTATCAACCGATCACCGACGAAACCTTCCTGCAACTGCAGAGCCTTTCACAGTTAGACGTTGCCTCTGAAACACCGAGTTTGTATCGCGGTGAATACCTTGCGTATTTGATGTTTACTCTGATTGAGGCGGAGCCTGAAAAGTATGGCCTACCTCAACTACTTGTTGCGAGTAAAGAAGGCCAATTACTTAACCTGGTACAACAAGTCGCGGCGCCACGTTATCAAGAAGGCTATGTTAAGGGGATTCATGACCATGATGCCGCGAAAATGTTGGAAGCCCTGCTGCCCATTTATGAACAAGCGGGCTTGTTGCGTTTCGGGCAAGGCGAACGAGCTGCCGCACTCCTTTGGTTGTTAGGGCTGAATGACGCGGAGTTAGCGCAGTGGCAGCAAGCTGCAAACAATGCGCAGCAACTTAAAGAATACCTGCACGCGGGCGAGGCCTATGAGGCACTGCAGCAAGATCTCGAAAAACAGATTACGCTACCAGACGGTGTGACGGCGAGTGATGTGTCAGACTACCTCATTCAGCTACTCGCAAAACCTCTGCAAGATATCGCGGTCGGTTTAGATGCCCATAATCTGAGTGAAGACTATTTGCAGTTCCGACGAAGTTTGGGATGGCGTCCAAGTGAGTTGCCTCCTCAAGCAGCGTTTGCTGACCATCTACAATGGCTTTCTGCTTACAGTGAGCGTGAAGGCACTGGACAAGGTTTTGTGGTTGAAGCTGCTGCGATCGCGACCTGGAAAGCCAGCTCAAGCATTGCGATGCGCACGGTTGATTTCTCACTATCAGTGCATATTGAAGGGTTGTTGGGTGATCATCGCCGTCTTGATGGTGGCAAGCTAACCCTAGTGTTAGACGATTTCTTGAAGCGCGGCGAGCATCATAATCGTGTGACATTACCGGGTTTTGAAGCCTACTTAAAAACGCGCGCCGATATGCTCAATGAGGCAAAATCTCAATTCCGTTTGGAAGAGTTTAAGCCGCGCCCGCTCACTTCATTTGTGCGTAACAAGTTGATCAGTGACAGCTACTTACCCCTGATAGGCGATAACTTTGCCAAGCAGATGGGTGCATTAGGCGACAGTAAACGTACCGACTTGATGGGGATGTTATTGCTTATCTCCCCACCTGGGTATGGTAAGACAACCCTGATCGAATATGTTGCTCAGAAGCTGGGCTTGGTCTTCATGAAGATCAATGGCCCGTCTATAGGCCATCAGGTGACATCGCTAGATCCGGCCGATGCGCCTGATCAAAATGCGGCGCGTGAAGTCGAAAAGATCAACCTCGCCTTCGAAATGGGGAACAACGTATTACTCTATCTCGATGATATTCAGCATACACACCCTGAGTTCTTACAGAAGTTTATCTCTTTGTGTGATGGTACCCGTCGTATTGAAGGTACGTGGAACGGACAGACAAAAACGTACGACATGCGTGGTAAGAAGTTTGCCGTGGTGATGGCGGGTAACCCCTATACCGAATCTGGAGAGATGTTCCGTATCCCTGACATGCTGGCTAACCGCGCGGATATCTACAACCTTGGTGATATGCTCTCTGACCAGAAAACCGCCTTTGAACTCAGCTTTATTGAGAACTCATTGACGTCAAATCCTGTTCTTGCACCGTTGGCGACACGTGATCTTGATGATCTCTATCGTTTCGTGAACATGGCGGGAGGCGACAACATTGCCTTGAGCGAAATGAGTCATGCTTATTCCGCCATTGAGGCTGGTGATATCGTTGCGACATTGCAACGTCTGATCACCGTGCAACAAACGGTGTTGAAGGTAAATCAGCAGTATATTGCCTCTGCAGCAACCGCTGATGAGTATCGGGTTGAACCACCGTTTAAGCTTCAAGGTTCTTACCGAAACATGAATAAGCTGGCTGAAAAGATCTCGTCAGTGATGACGGATGACGAATTGCAGACGTTACTACAAGATCACTACCAAGGTGAAGCGCAAACGTTGACGAGCGGCACTGAGGATAACCTCCTCAAACTGGCTGAACTGCGCGGAGCGATGTCAGACGATCAACAACAGCGTTGGCAAGAAATCAGAGATGGTTATCAACGTCGCCAAATGTTGGGAGATGAAGAAGACAGAGCCGGTCAGGTGGTGCAGCAATTGGCTGCGCTTAATCAGCAGTTTGCTGCGATGCGTCGTGGCGAATAGCGTGCTAACCCTTTGCCCACAGTGAAAGCTGTGGGCATTTTTGCTAGAGGACTCAAGGATGAACAAACATCAGTTAGCTGAGTGGATCACAACATCATTAGACGACTTTAAATTGGATGACAGTGAGCGGCGAGAGTTGAGCGCTACACTCAGTGATCTGGATATGGCCGATGAAGATCGCGGCTTTATTCGTAATCACACCTTTAGGTTGGCGCAGCAAGCACTCGGCGAAGGCGGGGATCCTGCGATGATAGTGCGTTGGCTAGAGCGGATTGTTAAGGTGTTAGACAACTCAAGACCGAGTGCAGAACCTGTCATTGCTGAGAGTTGGTTCTCTCCGGGGCGGGCGTGCGCAAATGGTATCACTCAGCATTTGCGTAGCGCTCGACACAGCATTGATATCTGTGTTTTTACTATCGCAGATGATGATCTCAGCAAAGAAATCTTGCGCGCTCATGAGCGTGGCGTGAAAGTTCGATTAGTGACCGATGCCGAGAAGCTCCATGACCGAGGTAGCGATATCGACTATCTCGCCCGCAAAGGTGTCCCGATTAAGATCGATGATACCAACTACCATATGCACCATAAGTTCGCGATTTTTGATGGTCAGCGAATGATTAATGGCAGCTTTAACTGGACGAGAAGCGCGTCAAAATATAATCAAGAAGATATTACCTTGACCGATGACCCCCGCTTCGTGGGCAAGTATTTGGCAAGATTCGAAACGCTTTGGGAGCGCTTCCCGCAATATAACTAATTTAACAAGCTCAGTAAGGAGCCTGGCATGGAAGATATCCAACAACCTGTCCCACAGGAAGAACACAAAGAAGAGCATATGCCAATGGCGCTGCCCGCGGATGCCATTGTTGCGATTGCGGATGCCTTCGACCCTTATGATAGTGTCTCGACCATCACTTTCGGTAAAGAAGCTCAGCAAAGTTTGACAGACTTTACCGATTCGGTGTTAGAAAACGTTCGGCTTCGAGATGCAGGAGATGCAGGTGAAATGTTGCAGTCGATGATTGCGACAATGGATGGCTCTCAGTTTGATGAGGTTAATAAGTCGACGTTCTTGTCTCGTTTACCTTTAATTGGTGAGCTCTTTTGCGGATTTAAGAAATTTGCGCAAGGCTTTGATTCAGTGAAGAGTCACCTTGAGGAGTTAACCAAGTCGCTGGAAGCGCAGTCGGTGCGTTTAGCCCATGATGTGCGTCAGTTGGACACACTATATGATGAAAACTTGGCTTTGTTGAAAGGGTTAGAAGAATACATCGAAGCGGGGCGTTGGAAAATTCATCAACTCAAAGAAGCGCATCTACCTGTGCTGCTGAAAGCGGCGCAAGAGTCTGGTGACGCCTTGGAGGCACAGGCTCACCGTGACGCGCAGCAGGTCGTTGCACGTTTAGAAAAACGCGTTCACAACCTAGAGCTTTCACGTATGGCAGCAATTCAGACCGCGCCACAGATCCGTTTATCTCAAGAGGGTAATCAGATCATGATGGAAGATATTCAGGATATCGTCCATAACACCTTACCTATGTGGAAACGACAGTTCTTGATTGCTATCTCAAACTTTGAGAAAGAGAAGGCATTGAAGGTAACGCGTGCGGTGAAAGATTACACCAATCAGCAGTACGTACAGAACGCGGAAAAGCTGAAAGTACTGGAAGAGCAAATTGCCGAAAACTATCAACGTGGTGTGCTTGATCTCGACTCATTACAAACCGTGAACCAGTTAACCATTGAAACATTGAACAATACCTTGTCGAGAGTGAAAGAAGGGCGTGAGAAGCGAGAGCATGCCCAGCGTGTGATTGCTGAAGCAGAGAAAGAGCTTAAGCTAGCGTTGCAACAAACCATCAGTGATTAAGGTGCTTGTGCTCAAGTATTTTGAGGTTGCTTGAGCCTAGTGAATCGTCAGTAAAAAGCAGTGGTCAATTGGCCGCTGCTTTTTTGTTTGTCCCAAATTAGAAGCATTGATGTGGCATCTGAGTCACTACGCTTAATTGACTATGTGATCAATTCGGGTGTCGACATGCTGAGAGTGATGACGTTTACGTTGTTTTGCCTAATGACAACGTTCGCTTTGGCGGAAAATAGGCGGGTGGTGAATTTAACCGCGGGGAACTATCCCCCTTATCAAGCAGAAAACCTCAAGCACTATGGCGTTGTCTCGAGAATTGTTGTTGAAGCATTTGCTTTGGAAGGGATTGACGTGAAATTTCACTTTATGTCTTGGAAACGGGCTTATGGCTATATTTTACGTGGTGAACTAGATGGGGTGGGATACGCAACTAAAAAAGCGGAGCGGTTAGCGCACTTTTACTACTCAGAGCCTGTTTTTCAGAAAACGCGGGTGTTCTTTCATTTAAAATCGCGTCCTTTTGATTGGTCATCGATGGCTGATCTTGCTGGATATCGAATAGGCGCAATGCAAGGGTATGCCTACAGTGATGAGTTTGATCAGGCAGACCAAAATGGTGACATCACCACCGAACGCGTGTTGTCTCATGCACAAAATATGACAAAGCTGTTGCGAGGCAACCGATTGGATATTGTGCTGACAACAATAGACCAAGGTTTTTATGCACTTCATCTTACCCATCCTGAGGAAGTGGACCGTGTGACCTATCATCCCAAGCATGTTCAAAACCCTGATATGTATCTGATGATTTCTAAGAAAGTGGCAGATGGTGCCTTGTTAGTGGAGAAGTTCAATCGAGGTTTAGCGACATTGCGTGCAGAGGGAAAAATAGCGCAGTATTTTGCGGAGTCACAACGAGGTGAATACATTATTGAGGCTGAGTAGGGTTTAAATCTGGTTAGGGATTGCGATTCATACGATGAGCGCTCAGAATACCGTTTTCTGAGCGCTTTTTAATAGGAGCAAGGATGGTTCATAAGAGATTGAGTCAACAACTCGGCAAAGCCTTAGCTGACAGAGGTTGGGTACTGGCGACAGCTGAATCTTGCACTGGCGGTGGGGTAGCGACAGCTGTCACTGACATTGCTGGGAGTTCAGCGTGGTTTGATCGCGCCTTTGTGACTTACAGCAATGAAGCAAAAATGGAAATGCTAGGTGTAAAGGCTGACACGCTCATTCAGTTTGGAGCAGTGAGTGAGCCTGTTGTCGAAGAGATGTCACAGGGCGCTTTGTCGCGCTCTCACGCAGATATCAGTGTCGCAATAAGCGGTATAGCGGGACCCGGTGGAGGTTCAGACGAAAAGCCGGTTGGAACGGTGTGCTTTGGTTTTGCAACCCGACAGGGTGAAAGTACAGTCACTACCTGTATATTTGCTGGTGATCGGGCACAGGTTAGGACTGAAGCGATTGAGTATGCGTTAAAAAGCCTGATTAAAATGATTTAAAATCAACATCTTGTACTATTGGTGCAGAAAATCCGCAATCACCAGTAGACACTGTATGAATAGACAGTATAATGATCAGCATTAAACAAGAACGTAGTGTGGAGAGTCGAATGGACGACAACAAACAGAAGGCACTGGCTGCGGCGCTGGGTCAAATCGAAAAGCAATTTGGTAAAGGGTCGATCATGCGTCTGGGTGATGATCGTACCATGGACATTGAAACCGTTTCTACCGGTTCGTTGTCGTTAGATATCGCACTGGGTGTTGGTGGTCTTCCATACGGCCGTATCGTTGAAATTTACGGTCCAGAATCTTCGGGTAAAACGACACTCACACTGCAAGTGATCGCCGAAGCGCAAAAACAAGGTAAAACCTGTGCATTTATCGATGCTGAGCACGCGCTTGATCCCGTCTATGCGCGCAAGCTGAATGTTGATATCGATAACCTGCTGGTCTCTCAACCAGATACTGGTGAGCAAGCACTTGAAATCGCAGATGCGTTGACACGCTCTGGTGCTGTTGACGTGATCATTGTTGACTCCGTTGCCGCATTGACGCCAAAAGCTGAGATTGAAGGCGAGATGGGTGATTCTCACATGGGTCTTCAGGCACGAATGTTGTCGCAAGCGATGCGTAAGCTGACCGGTAACATCAAAAACTCAAACACCTTGATGATCTTCATCAACCAGATCCGAATGAAGATCGGTGTCATGTTTGGTAATCCTGAAACAACAACCGGTGGTAATGCACTGAAGTTCTACGCGTCTGTGCGTCTTGATATTCGCCGTACTGGTGCCATCAAAGATGGTGACGAGGTTGTAGGTAACGAAACGCGCGTGAAAGTAGTGAAGAACAAAGTGGCAGCGCCATTTAAGCAAGCAGACTTCCAGATTCTTTATGGCCAAGGCATTAACTTACTAGGTGAGTTGGTTGACCTTGGGGTTAAGCATAAAATGGTTGAAAAAGCGGGTGCATGGTATAGCTACAATGGCGATAAGATTGGCCAAGGTAAAGCGAATGCGTGTAAGTTTCTTGCTGAGAATACTGCGATTGCACAAGAGATCGATAAGAAATTGCGTGACTTGCTGCTGCAAAAACCAGAACTTCAGGAAGACGCTGATGGCGAGCAAGCCGATACCGCTGAAGATCAAGCATTCTAAGCATGAAGCAATCAGCTTATGAGGCTGCGGTGGGACTATTGTCCCGCCGTGACCACGGCGAGAAAGAGCTACGGAGTAAATTGCTTAGTAAAGGGTTTGCCTTCGAAGAGGTTACTGACGCTCTGACCCGCTGTAAAGAATATGGATACCTCGATGATAGTCGCTACTGTGAGTTGATGTTGCGTAATGGCATTAACAAAGGGTGGGGGCCTCAACGTATTCAACAATCTCTTAAGCAAAAAGGTATTGCGGATAGCCGAATCCAAGAGATGTTTTTAGATCTCGATATCGATTGGTTTGAACAAGCCAGAGTCACTGCGCAACGCAAGTTTGGCTCGCAGGTCCAACGGACGAAAGATCGTCAAGTTGAAATGAAAGAGAAAGCAAAACGCTTTCGTTTTCTGCAATATCGTGGCTTTGACTTTGAACAGTCCAACTACGCACTAGAGCAACTCTCGCTTTAGCGCTATTTTCTTTTCAGCGCCACTTTTCCCATTAAGTCATCGCGTTTCACTTGGATTTTCGATACTCAAGTGGCAACGGCGGGTTGTGCACCACTATCTTCATTTTGCCATTCGGGGCTGCCAATTTGCGATGTTACTATGTGCAGGTTAACACCAATGTGATAGCGACTAGACTACGATGGGAGTGATGATACGCTTTCGCCAATGTCGACTTTAATTAATCTTGGGCGAAATTGCCTCTGAAAAGCTGCATTAATTAGCCTATTGATGTTTTTTTCCCTCCTATATTGACGCTGGCTGTTTTACAATAGCGCTAATTCTTATCGTCGCGGTTGAATTTTGCACATTCGCCCGCGGCTTTGTTGATCAATAAATATGCCGTTTTTCAGGAAATGCCTATGTACATGAGCACAGACGAGATACGCCGCGCGTTTCTTACGTTTTTCGAAAGCAAAGGACACCAAATTGTAGACAGTTCATCGCTAGTTCCAGCCGATGATCCAACTTTGTTGTTTACAAATGCCGGGATGAACCAATTCAAAGATACCTTCTTAGGATTAGAAAAACGTAATTACACCCGAGCAACATCGGCGCAGCGCTGTGTTCGAGCTGGTGGTAAGCATAATGACCTTGAAAATGTCGGTTTCACTGCACGCCACCACACTTTCTTCGAGATGCTGGGGAACTTCAGTTTTGGTGATTACTTTAAGCAAGATGCGATCAAATATGCTTGGGAATTTCTCACTGAAACATTGAAGCTGCCAGAAGACCGCTTACTTGTCACAGTCTATGAGACGGATGACGAAGCGTTCGAGATCTGGAACAAAGAGATGGGTATTCCTGCCGATCGTATTATTCGCATTGGTGATAAAGAAGGTGGTAAAGCTTACGAGTCAGACAACTTCTGGCAGATGGGTGATACTGGCCCGTGTGGTCCATGTACCGAAATATTCTATGATCATGGCGACCACATCTGGGGTGGACGCCCGGGTACACCAGAAGAAGATGGTGACCGTTTTATCGAGATCTGGAACAACGTATTCATGCAGTTTAACCGTCAAGCAGACGGTACTATGGAGCCGCTGCCTAAGCCTTCAGTCGATACCGGTATGGGTATTGAGCGTATTGCTGCGATCATGCAAGGCGTGCACTCTAACTATGAAATTGATGTTTTCCAAACGTTGATCAAAGAAGCGGCTAAAGTTATCGGTCACGATGATCTTTCTAATCAGTCACTGCGCGTTGTTGCCGACCACATCCGCTCGTGTGCCTTCTTAATTGTTGATGGTGTGATGCCATCAAACGAGGGGCGTGGTTATGTGTTACGCCGTATTATTCGTCGTGCCGTTCGTCATGGTAACAAGCTTGGTGCACAAGGTGCCTTTTTCTACAAGCTCGTTGGTCCACTGGCGGAAATCATGGGGAGCGCCGGTGAAGAACTGAAAAAGCAGCAAGCGGTCGTTGAGAAAGTACTGAAAATTGAAGAAGAGAATTTCGGACGTACACTTGATCGCGGTATGGCGATTCTTACTGAAGCGTTAGACGCACTTGACGGTAAAGTCCTTGACGGTGAAACCGTATTTAAACTCTATGACACCTATGGTTTCCCCGCGGATTTGACCAATGATGTCGCTCGTGAGCGAGGTTTCTCGATTGATGAACCTGCATTTGAAGTCGCAATGGAAGCGCAACGTCAACGTGCACGTGATGCAGGTCAGTTTGGCGTTGATTACAACGACGCGATTAAAGTGGACGGCGAGAGTGCTTTCTGTGGCTACGACGCGACACAAGGTGACGCTAAGGTTGTCGCTCTATTCCGTGATGGCGAAGCTGTTGATACTTTGAATGAAGGTGAGTCCGGTCTTGTTGTGCTGGATAACACGCCGTTCTACGCGGAATCAGGTGGTCAATGTGGTGATGCCGGTGACATTGCGGGCTTTAAAGTCGAAGATACACAAAAATTTGGTAGCGCGATTGGCCACAAAGGTCAGCAAGCCCAAGGTGCTTTAAGTGTTGGCGAAACCGTTACTGCATCAGTTGATGCAGAGCGCCGTGCGGCAATTAGTTTAAACCACTCAGCCACCCACTTATTGCATGCGGCATTGCGAAATCTTCTTGGTGAGCATGTGGCGCAGAAAGGCTCGTTGGTAAAAGCCGACGGACTGCGTTTTGACTTCTCTCATCTAGAAGCAGTGAAACCGGAAGAGCTGCGTGAGATAGAGCGCGTGGTTAATGAACAGATTCGTATCAACCACGTTATCCAAACTGAAGTGATGGATATCGAAGCCGCAAAAGCAAAAGGTGCAATGGCCCTGTTTGGCGAGAAGTACGACGATGAAGTACGCGTGTTGAGCATGGGTGAATTCTCTACCGAGTTGTGTGGTGGTATTCATGCGAAGCATACGGGTGATATCGGCCTATTTAAAATTGTGTCGGAAGGCGGGATCGCGGCAGGTATCCGCCGAATTGAGGCGGTAACTGGTCAAGGCGCGATTAACGCACTTCATGCACAAGAGCAAAACCTCATTGATGCCGCATCTCTGCTCAAGTCAGATCAAGGGTCTGTGGTTGAGAAAGTGGGCGCATTGGTGTCGCACAGCAAAGCTCTGGAAAAAGAGATTCAGCAGTTGAAAGACAAGCTTGCTGCACAAGAAAGTGCAGGCCTTGTGAATCAAGCGAAAGACATTAATGGTGTCAAAGTGCTGGTGGCGAAACTTGAAGGTGCCGATAACAAAGCACTGCGTGGCATGGTTGATGAGCTTAAAAACCAACTCGGTAGTGGGGTTGTGGTACTTGGCAATGCAAGCGGCGACAAAGTAGGTTTGATTGCCGGCGTGACTAAGGACCTAACCAGTAAAGTTAAAGCGGGCGAGTTAGTGAATCTCGTTGCGCAGCAAGTGGGAGGCAAAGGTGGCGGCCGTCCAGATATGGCTCAAGCCGGTGGTTCAGACGTTGCAGCACTGCCTGCAGCACTGGAATCTGTGACTCCATGGCTAACTGAAAAGCTATAAGCTTTTTTAGGAGAAGATAAGTAAGTGGCACTGATCGTCCAGAAATTTGGTGGAACCTCTGTGGGTTCCATCGACAGAATAGAGGCCGTCGCTCGGCGAGTGATTAATGCTCATCAGCAGGGACACCAGGTAGTGGTTGTCGTTTCAGCAATGTCAGGCGAGACAAATCGTCTCCTGGGATTAGCAAAGCAGATCGATGAAGTGCCAATGGCGCGTGAACTCGATGTTTTGCTGTCTGCTGGTGAGCAGGTATCTATGGCTTTATTAGCCATGGCTATCAACAAACAGGGTTTTGCCGCAACGTCAATGACAGCGGATCAGGTTGGTATTACGACGCGAGGCGGTTTTAACAACGCTGAGATAGATAAGATCTCTACTGAGAGTATTCAATCCCTGTTAGATAATGGCCATATTGTGATTGTTGCTGGCTTTCAAGGTCGCGATAACCAAGGAAACATTACCACTCTCGGTCGCGGCGGCTCGGATGCTAGTGCAGTCGCATTAGCAAGTGCGTTAAAGGCCGATGAGTGTCAAATCTTTACTGATGTTGATGGTGTCTATACCACGGACCCTCGCATTGAGCCGCAGGCACGTCGACTAGATGTGGTGGACTTTGAAACCATGACGACATTGGCGCGTTTGGGGGCCAAAGTCTTGCAGCTCCAATCGGTAGAGTATGCGTATCAGCATCAAGTCCCTTTGCGTGTTCTCTCTTCTTTTGAAGATGATAGAACAACACAAGGGACTTTAGTGCAGATGAAGTCTGATAATCAGACATCAATAGCAGGCATCGCTGTACTGGCAAACCAACACTTGTTTTCGCTTGCTTCACAAGCCGAAAAAATGATTTGGCAAAGTGGTGGCATTGCTTCTCAGTTATGGAATAATGTGATGGATGAAACAAATTCTTCACATGTTGTGGTGTCAGATGCAGATCTGGCACAGCTAAAGCTAGCGCACAGTGACGAACTACATCATATTGACAATGTAGCGACATTATCCGTCGTTGGAAATGCTGCAACGGAGTGCGAGCAGGCGATGTTAGCGACACTGGCTGGTGAAGGAATTGTTGTCCACAAGGTGCAACATTTGCCGCAATGTCTATGCTTATTGGTAGCTGAATCTGACCATAAGCGAGCGGTGAAACTGCTTCATGCGCAATTTGTGGTTGCTGGTCTTTCAGAGCATGAGCCGGAACTTTTGGCTGTGTCCTAATAGAAAGACGAGTTCGCTGTTAAAAATGAATAATTAGAGATTACTCAAGGAGCACACGAATGCTGATTTTGACTCGTCGCGTAGGTGAGACGTTAATGATTGGTGACGAAGTTACCGTCACTGTTTTAGGTGTTAAAGGTAACCAGGTTCGAATTGGTGTGAATGCACCGAAAGAAGTATCTGTTCACCGTGAAGAAATTTATTTGCGCATCCAAGCAGAGAAAGGCGCTGGCGCTGAAAAAGCGAGCAGCTACTGATAGAAGAGTCGGCTTAGGCCGACTTTTTTATTACCTCCAATTCAGTGCAATACTGGATTTGTTCAGATCTAACTCATTTAATTTTGTGGAAAAAAATGTCACATTGTTGCTTTAAGGTTCACTTTGGTTGCAAAGTGTCCAAGCGCGCATGAATTCGATATTTTTCGCGATAAAATGTTTGACATATTTTTGCTTCGAAGTAATATGAGCCCCCGCAAGACGGTGAGGTGGCCGAGAGGCTGAAGGCGCTCCCCTGCTAAGGGAGTATACGGTTTGTAGCCGTATCGAGGGTTCGAATCCCTCCTTCACCGCCATTTTTTCTGTTTATGTCAAAACAGTACTGCGCGCTCGTAGCTCAGCTGGATAGAGTACCTGGCTACGAACCAGGCGGTCGGAGGTTCGAATCCTCCCGAGCGCGCCATCATTTAAGATGTGAGTGTTAACTGGCATCTATAACAAACAATGTGCGTCCGTAGCTCAGCTGGATAGAGTACCTGGCTACGAACCAGGCGGTCGGAGGTTCGAATCCTCCCGGACGCGCCATTCTTTGTTAAACCTGTTTGTGTGGTGAGGTGGCCGAGAGGCTGAAGGCGCTCCCCTGCTAAGGGAGTATACGGTTTGTAGCCGTATCGAGGGTTCGAATCCCTCCTTCACCGCCATTTTTCTGTTTATGTTAAAACAGTACTGCGCGCTCGTAGCTCAGCTGGATAGAGTACCTGGCTACGAACCAGGCGGTCGGAGGTTCGAATCCTCCCGAGCGCGCCATTCTTCATAAATATCAGTCCTTTTCAGTGATTGTGTCTACACAATTGTTGTCACTGTTATTTAGACCCCTGCGCGTCCGTAGCTCAGCTGGATAGAGTACCTGGCTACGAACCAGGCGGTCGGAGGTTCGAATCCTCCCGGACGCGCCATTATTTATAGCAATGAAGCTCAGTACTTTGTTGTTACACTCCTGGGTAACGGATTCCCTTCAAAGAGTAAAAAGATTTCTGCGCGCTCGTAGCTCAGCTGGATAGAGTACCTGGCTACGAACCAGGCGGTCGGAGGTTCGAATCCTCCCGAGCGCGCCATTCTTTTCCCATGGAAGTCAATTAACACATCTTTGATATTAAGACTATCATTTATGTGGCCTGCGCGTCCGTAGCTCAGCTGGATAGAGTACCTGGCTACGAACCAGGCGGTCGGAGGTTCGAATCCTCCCGGACGCGCCACTATTTTTTCTTGTGTTCTTCTTCAATAAACATGAGATACCCCGTTTCTGCGCGCTCGTAGCTCAGCTGGATAGAGTACCTGGCTACGAACCAGGCGGTCGGAGGTTCGAATCCTCCCGAGCGCGCCATCATTTCATATTGCTTTTTGAGAGCAGTATTACCGTCTTAATGCGCGTCCGTAGCTCAGCTGGATAGAGTACCTGGCTACGAACCAGGCGGTCGGAGGTTCGAATCCTCCCGGACGCGCCATCTTCTCATCTCTGAGAATAACGTCCCTTAACGCTTCATATTTATACCCTGTTTTCCTGTCTTTTTAGACAATCTATGCACAGACTTATTCACACATACCTTTGTGCTTTCAATAGATCATCCCGCACAGCTTCTTAAACCTCTAAATTTGTGCTGTTAATTTTACTTCCACCGAAATATGCGTCTGTTAAACGCATACTAATGCTGCTTTCTTCGCATTTTTGTCAATAGCTATTCAACTAAATGTCATAATTGTTGATTTATGTTAAGATTTTTTGCGTTTTTACGCGTTAAGGTGGAGTTAACGTAGTTATCCATGCGACGGGGTGTCGCGATTTAAATGGTAGAAAGGAAGCAGGATGTCAAATATCAGTGATCTGCTAGTCGAAGCGGCAACACTCATGCTGACAGGCATGGTGTTTGTCTTTGTGTTCTTAAGTATCTTGATCTTTTTGGTGCAGACATTGGCAAGTCGATTGCCGAAAGAAGTGCCAGAAGCCCCCGAAATACCTTCCCGAGCAACAACCTCAAACACGGCAAACGGTGTGTCGCCTAGTGTCGTTGCGGCGATTGCCGTTGCTATTAAGCAGCATCGTCAGCGCAACGCATGATTTAAGCCGGACAATATGATTAAAAGGAGTTGAGCATGTCCAAACCATTAGCACTAACCGATGTGGTACTTCGCGATGCCCATCAATCGTTATTCGCGACACGTATGCGTGTCGAAGATATGTTACCGATTGCCGAGCAGCTAGATAAAGTCGGTTACTGGTCACTGGAAACTTGGGGTGGGGCAACATTTGATGCCTGTATCCGTTTCTTGGGTGAAGATCCGTGGGAGCGTCTTCGCTTATTAAAGGCGGCAATGCCAAATACGCCAATGCAGATGTTACTGCGTGGTCAAAACCTACTTGGCTACCGTCACTACGCCGATGATGTTGTCGATAAGTTTGTTGAACGTGCGCACAAAAATGGTATGGATGTTTTCCGTATTTTTGATGCGATGAACGACGTACGTAACTTCGAACGTGCGGTAAAAGCGGCGGTTAATGTTGGTGCTCACGCGCAGGGTACACTCTCTTACACCACTAGCCCTTACCATACGTCTGATACTTGGGTTGATCTTGCTAAGCGCCTTGAAGATTTAGGGTGTCATTCTCTCTGTCTTAAAGATATGGCAGGCTTGTTAAAGCCTTATGAAGCTGAAGAGGTGATTTCGCGTATTAAAGCCTCTTGTGACATCCCATTAGCATTGCACTGTCATGCGACGACAGGCCTTTCGCCTGCAACAGCGGTGAAGGCAGTCGAAGCCGGTCTTGATATTCTTGATACCTCTATCTCGTCGATGAGTCAGACATACGGCCATACTGCGACTGAGACCGTTGTCGCGATGCTTGAGGGCACGGGACGTGATACCAACCTCAAACTTGATCAACTTGAGCCGATTGCCGCGTATTTCCGTGAAGTACGTAAGAAGTATGCGAAATTTGAAGGTCAGCTTAAAGGCGTCGACTCCCGTATTCTTATTGCCCAAGTACCGGGTGGTATGTTGACGAACATGGAAGGCCAGCTGAAAGAGCAAGGCGCGGCGGATCGCCTCGATGAAGTATTGGAAGAGATCCCTCGCGTGCGTAAGGATTTAGGCTATATCCCGTTGGTTACGCCGACCTCACAGATTGTGGGTACGCAATCGGTAATTAACGTATTGACGGGTGAGCGCTATAAGTCAATCACCAAAGAGACTGCCGGTGTATTGAAAGGCGAATACGGTAAACCACCAGCAGATGTCAATGCTGAGCTTCAAGCGCGTGTATTAGATGGCGCTGAGGCGATTATCTGCCGTCCTGCCGACTTAATTGAGCACGAACTTCACACCTTAACAGATGACCTCGTTGCGAAGGCGAAAGAGGAGAATATTGCCCTAGCGGATGAGCAAGTGGATGACGTGCTAACTTATGCTCTGTTCCCACAAGTTGGTCTCAAGTTCCTCAAAAACCGCAACAACCCAGATGCATTTGAACCTGCACCGGGTAAGGAAGTAGCTGAAGAAAAACCAGCGGCAGCGCCAGTGGTTTCAGCGGCCGGTGGTATTGAGGCTTACAGTGTGAAAGTGAACGGTCAAGTCTTCGATGTGGAAGTCGGCCCAGCAGGTGAAGTGTCGTCTGTGAATTTGGCGAAAGATGCGCCAGTAGCCGCACCAGCAGCACCTGCGGGGAATGCTGAGCCTGTGCCTGCCCCATTGGCGGGTAACATCTTTAAGATTCAAGTCCAAGCAGGTGCTCAAGTCTCTGAAGGTGATGTATTGGTCGTGCTTGAAGCGATGAAGATGGAAACCGAAGTACGCGCAGCGCGCGGTGGGGTCGTGGATCAGATTCACGTTAAAGAGGGTGATACTGTAGCGGTAGGTGCTCCTATCCTCAGTCTGGCTTAGTAGAGGATGCCATGGAAGGACTAACAACACTGTGGCTAAACACAGGGATCGCCCATTTTCAGTTTACACAACTGATCATGATCCTAGTGGGCTGTGGTCTGCTGTTTTTAGCCATCAAAAAAGGATTTGAGCCATTACTGTTGGTGCCGATTGGATTCGGTGCCATCTTGGCAAACATTCCTAATGCCGGGTTTACCGATGAAGGCGGCTTGCTATACATGGTGTATGAAGCAGGTATTGCGACAGGGGTGTTCCCACTGTTGATCTTCATGGGTGTTGGCGCGATGACCGACTTTGGTGCTCTGATCGCCAACCCGAAAACCTTACTGCTCGGTGCGGCAGCTCAGTTTGGTATTTTTGCGACTTTGTTTGGCGCGATTTTACTTAACTTGGTGCCGGGTATGGAGTTTACCTTACAGGATGCTTCGTCCATTGCCATTATCGGTGGCGCCGATGGCCCGACGGCGATTTTCTTAGCCAGTAAGCTCTCGCCTGACTTACTCGGCGCAATCGCTGTAGCAGCCTATAGTTACATGGCGCTGGTGCCGATCATTCAGCCGCCAATTATGAAGGCATTTACGACCGAAGAAGAGCGCAAGATTCAGATGAAGCAGTTGCGTCACGTCGGCAAGGTAGAGAAGATAATCTTCCCACTTGCTGTACTGATGATGACGATTCTGTTCCTGCCATCGGCAACGCCATTAGTCGGTATGTTCTGCCTAGGTAACCTGATGCGCGAATCTGGCGTGGTCGATCGCCTCTCCAGCACAGCCCAAAATGAGTTGATCAATGTGGTCACTATCTTCTTGGGCCTAGGCGTTGGCTCCAAGTTGCAAGCGGATAAGTTTTTGCACGTTGAAACACTGGGTATCTTGGCGTTGGGTGCGGTGGCATTCAGTATCGGTACGGCAGCAGGTGTATTAATGGCCAAGATATTGGCGAAGTACTCGGATGAGCCGATTAACCCGTTGATCGGTGCTGCAGGTGTTTCCGCAGTGCCAATGGCAGCGCGTGTGGTCAACAAAGTGGGTTTGGATTCCAACCCGCAAAACTTCTTGTTGATGCACGCTATGGGGCCTAATGTTGCTGGTGTACTCGGTTCGGCGGTCGCGGCGGGGATTTTGCTTGCACTTGTAGGTGGCTAAACTATCTATGTTATCCAGTACGCTTGGGCTCAATATTTGATGCAGAGCTGATATCTGCTAAAAAGCAGCAGAACTGACTTGAGCGCCATGCAACTGATGGCAAACAAGGTATATGATAGAGCGGGTGACGTAAGTCGCCCGTTTTTTTATGCCTATTTGGGGAGCAAGCGATGAAAAATCAACAGCTACAAATTATCGAGTTTGGCGCGCCTTCAGTGTTGGCACTAGCGCAAAGCGAACTAACCGCGTTATCAGAGGGGGACGTCCTAGTGAAAGTGGCGTTTGCCGGTGTGAATCCCGTCGATGCTAAAACACGTGCGGGGTTAGGCTGGGCTGCTGAACGTTGTAAAGATGCACTACCTTGGACGCCGGGTTTTGATTTTTCGGGTGAAATCGTAGCTGTGGGTGAAGGTGTCTCTCAGAAGTGGCAGGAAGGTGCGCGCGTTGCAGGTCTGACTTTAGACGGTGGCTGTTATGCTGAGTACTTGGTGATAAAGGAAGACAAGCTTGTCGAAGTGCCTGAAAATATTTCACTGAAGGAGGCGGCAGCAACGCCTTTAGCCGCGTTGACGGCATTGCAAGCGTTACAAAAAGGCGGCCTTAGTGAAGATGATCGCGTGTTGATTTTGGCCGGAGCGGGCGGTGTCGGGCACTTTGCTATTCAATTTGCCAACGAACATGGTGCGCAAGTGTATGCGTCGTGCTCTTCAAAGAATGTGGCATTTGTTCAAGCGCTGGGTGCGAACGCATTAGATTATACACAAGGCGATCTCGATATTGATGGTGTGGATCTTTTGATTGATCTCGTTGGTGGTCATGTGGGCGAAAAAGCGCTGGGGTGCGTAAAAAAAGGCGGGCGTGTCGTCACCATTCCATCGGTGACAGCGGCATCTATCATAGAGCACGCAGAGAAGCTGGGGCTGGCTGCATCCGGTATGTTAGTGGAGCCAGATAATGAGTTATGTAGCGAAATATTTCGCATGTTAGCGAACGAAGCTGTGACGGTAACGGTGAGTGAGCAGTTTGCTTTGTCTGAAGGCGATGAGGCGCATACCGCGATTGAGACTGGACGTACTCGCGGTAAGCTAGTGCTTGCAATAGCAGGGGCATAGTGTTGAGTTTAGAGAGTATAGTGCCTGCTCTTACCGCGTTATTCGTGGGTGAGAGTGGGCTGTGGGTGCTGTTTGTTACTGGATTTTTAAGTGCGACGCTTTTGCCTGGTGGCTCTGAAGCCGCCTTTCTTGCCGCCATGAGGCTAGGAGATAACAGCTTGATGTTGCTGATTGTTGTTGCAACCATAGGTAACACTTTGGGTGGAATGACAAACTATTGGCTAGGGCGATTGTTACCGGATAAAACTTCTGATGAGAAACACGGTCATAAAGCCATGCATTGGTTAAAGCAGCATGGATACTGGGCACTGTTGTTCAGTTGGTTGCCTGTTATTGGCGACCCCCTCTGCTTGGCCGCGGGGTGGCTGCGGCTAAACCATTCCCTCAGTTTTTTCGTCGTTCTGATAGGTAAAGCACTTCGCTACACCGCATTGGCAATGATTTTCAAAGGCATTCTTTAGGAGTAGACGAGTGCGCAAAAGTCTTATGGCTCTGATGAGTCTAACGATGGTGGCTTGTGGCCACCTATCTCAAACTTCCACCCCCTTGCCTGAAGGCATCACTTTGGTTGAGTCTCATCGCGTCGCTCAGGGCGAAGTGGGTATTGCTTATGACAAGTACGAGTTAGACAACGGCTTAACGCTTGTCCTTCATCATGACCACTCAGATCCCTTGGTGCATGTCGATATGACTTACCATGTGGGCTCAGCAAGAGAAGAGCAGGGTTATTCAGGCTTTGCCCACTTCTTCGAACACATGATGTTCCAAGGGTCTGAAAATGTTGGTGACCAAGAACACTTTCGTTTGATCACCGAAGCGGGCGGGACCTTGAATGGCACCACTAACCGCGATCGTACTAACTACTTTCAGACCGTGCCTGCGAATGAGTTAGAAAAGATACTGTGGTTAGAAGCCGATCGTATGGGTTTCTTGTTAGATGCGGTCTCACAACATAAATTTGAGATACAGCGTGATACGGTAAAAAACGAACGTGCGCAAATGTATGAAAACCGTCCTTACGGCTTGATGTATGAGCGAATGGGCGAGGCACTTTTTCCTCGCGAGCATCCCTACTCTTGGCAGACGATTGGGTATATAGAGGACCTTAATCGCGTTGATGTCGATGACTTGAAAGCCTTCTTTTTACGCTGGTATGGTCCCAACAACGCAGTGCTGACTGTGGGTGGTGATATTGATACTCAAACCACGCTCGAATGGGTGAAAAAGTACTTTGGTTCCATTCCTCGTGGCCCTGAAGTTGATGCGGCTGACAAGTGGCCAGTGACGCTAGATAACGATCGTTTTATTACGCTTGAGGATCAGATTCAACAGCCCATGTTGATGATGGCGTGGCCGACGGAATACCTCGGTAGCGAGAATGAGTTTGCCCTCGATGTGCTCGCGCGTGTTTTAGGAAGTGGTCGTAATAGTTTACTTTATCAAGAACTTGTTAAGACCGGTAAGGTGCTTGATGCGGGCGCTTTTCACGATTGTGCTGAATTAGCATGTACGTTCTACGTCTACGCGATGGGCAATAGTGGTGACGCTGGTGACCTTACCGTGATTCGCGAGCAAGTGCTGGAGGTACTTGGGCTGCTTAGAGAGCGAGGTGTTAACGAGCAAGACATTGAAGAAGTGATTGGCATGGTTGAGGCCGGCACTATCTTTGGTTTGCAGAGTGTGCGCGGGAAAGTGACACAGTTAGCCTCTAACGAAACTTTCTTTGGCAAGCCGGATCGCCTAGCCATTGAGAAAGACAAGCTCTATCAGGTTAAACCGAAAGATGTTGAAGCCGCCTTCGCTCAATTTGTCGATGGTCGCTACTCGGTATCTTTGAGTACCATCCCTGCAGGGCAGCATCACTTAGCCGCGAGAGAAGTTAACTATACGCCAGCGGAGCGACAACTACCTGAACATGTAACGCCTGAGCTAGTCTATCGTCGTGCAGAAGACAGTTTTGATCGTAGTCTCATGCCGCAGCCAACAGCACCTTCGGAAGTAACCTTGCCTGACTTGTATCGCTTTGAACTCGAGAATGGCATTGATGTGCTCGGTACGGTCAATAGCGAAACGCCAACCGTACAGTTGCGCATCTCTTTACCTGCAGGTCGTCGTGATGAAACGGTCGCATCATCCGGTATTGCAAGGCTCACTGCCGCCATGATGAATGAAGGCTCAACCAAGCGTTCAGCCGAGGAACTGCAAACCGCACTCGATAAAATCGGTAGTAGTGTTTCATTTAACGCAAACACTTACACCACCACTCTCTCTATTACGACCTTGGTGAAGCACCTTGACGAAACATTAGAGATAGCGGCAGAGAAGTTATGGCATCCCGCTTTTGATGAGACTGACTTCCAGCGTTTACGCAAACAAGCATTAGAAGGCTTAAGGTATGAACAACAACGTCCGGCTTGGTTGGCGTCAGAGGCAACGAGAAAACTGATGTTTGAAGGGACACCCTTTGCCTTGTCTGGTGATGGTACTGTCGCCAGCTTAAATCAATTGACTTTGGACGATGTGAAGCAGTTTTATGCGGACCATTACACGCACAATGAGGTCAAGGTGGTGATTGTCGGTGATGTGGAAGAGGCGTCAATCAAGCAAAGCCTGGAAACTTTCGGAAAGTGGCAGGGGGGTGTTAAACCAGCGCGTGTCTCTTTTGAACTGCCGCAACGTGAAGGCGGCGCTATTTGGTTGGTGAATCGGCCGCATTCACCGCAGAGTGTGATTCGTTTAGTTCGCCCTGCATTGCCGTATGATGGTGCTGGTGAGATGTACCAAACCCAGCTCGCTAACTTTAATCTAGGAGGCAACTTTAACAGCCGGATTAATCAGAATCTGCGGGAAGATAAAGGGTACACGTATGGCGCAGGAGGGTATCTCGTCAATGGTCGTGAAATTGGCTATATGACCTATTATGGTCAGGTGCGTGCAGACGTCACCGGAGCAGCATTGAGAGAGTTTATCAACGAGATGAATGAAGCGACCCTATCAGGCTTTACTGATGCCGAGATGGATTACATGCGTTTGGCGGTTGGACAAAAAGAAGCACTGTCGTATGAAACTCCTAGTCAAAAGGCCGGTCTGTTAGCGCAGATGCAGATTTATGATATGGATGAAACCTTTGTCGCTGAGCAGAACCAAGTGGTCGCGGAGGTTGACAAAGCGACATTGAATGCGCTGGCTGAAAAGTGGTTCGACCCATCGCACTACCACATGATTGTGGTCGGAGATGCGGCGCTGATCCGCGCTCAGCTAGAAGAGCTTGAACTTCCTATATTTGACCTCAATATAGATATATAAGCGATAGCATTCATAGCGCCCATGATTAGATGGGCGCTTTTTTACTCGCCCTAGCGTGATCGACATAGCATTCTGTGTTTAAGACAGCTATTCTGACGACAATTTCACTTTTATTAACCAACGAGACATACCTTGACTGATTTTACGCGACGGTTGCAACAAGTTGCTGCCAATCCCGACGCACTGACTCATTTTGGACGTGGTATAGAGCGAGAAGCACTGCGCATTTCGCCGCAAGGTAATTTATCTGATCAGCCGCATCCCGAAGGATTAGGACAAGCGCTCACTCACGACTGGATCACAACGGACTTCGCTGAATCCCTACTTGAGTTCATTACCCCTGTTTCTACTGATATCGATACGACACTTTCTCAGTTGAGTGACATTCACAAGTTTACTTACAGTGAATTAGGCAGCGAACAACTGTGGCCGATGTCGATGCCTTGCTTTGTTGAGAATGAAGCGGCGATTACCTTGGCACAATATGGCCAATCAAACTCAGGCAAGATGAAGACGCTTTACCGGGAAGGATTAAAGCATCGCTACGGCAGCGTGATGCAAATTATCTCGGGCGTGCATTTTAATTTCTCGTTTCCTGAGGTGTTTTGGGAACAATTGTTTGGTGAGCAAAGTGATGAAGCTCGACAAGAGAGTATCTCTGGCGCTTACTTTGGCTTAATCCGCAATTACTACCGCTACGGCTGGATTATCCCCTACCTGTTTGGGGCATCACCGGCGCTGTGTGGCTCCTTTATCAAAGCCTCTGCCTCTACATTGCCCTTTAAAGAAATTGGCGAAGGGACCTGCTACCTGCCTTATGCCACCTCGCTGCGCTTGAGTGATCTGGGTTATACCAACAGCGCGCAAAGTGTCTTGCGTATTGGCTTTAATAGTATTGAGCAGTATGTTGATGGCTTACAGGCTGCGATTCGTACCCCTTCTGAAGAGTTCGCGAAAATTGGTGTGAAAGTGGATGGCGAGTATCGCCAATTAAACAGCAACGTGCTGCAAATTGAGAATGAGCTCTACTCACCTATACGTCCTAAGCGTGTGGCTAAAAGTGGTGAAAAACCTTCAGATGCATTGCAGCGTGGTGGGGTTGAATATATTGAAGTACGTTCACTCGATGTGAACCCATTTAGCCCCGAAGGGATTGATGCAGACCAAATTCGTTTTCTTGACCTATTCCTGACATGGGCGACACTCACTCCTTCTGCGGATATGTCAGATGCTGAGCTAGATTGTTGGCGTAAGAATTGGAGTAGTGTTGTTGTTGAAGGTCGAGACCCTGAACTTAAGCTCCAAATGGGCTGCGGTGAACCACAACACGGGCTACAAGATTTAGCTTCAGACCTCTTTGCTCAACTGCGCATGATCGCTGAAGCGATTGATGCCGCTAAAGGGGGGCATGCCTATGTGGAAACTTGCGACAAGTTATCATCTTGGGTGACGCACCCTGAGATGACGCTATCGGCTCGACTACTAGAAGCGATTAAACAGAAAGCCAGTATCAGCGCAGTGGGTTATGCACTCGCCGAACAGCATGCCATGAATTTTGATCAGGCGGACTACCAGCAGTTTACTTATCAGCAGTTTGTCGACAAACGTCATGCATCGTTTGCTGATCAAGCGGCAATGGAAGCTGCGGATTCGGTCTCATTTGATCAATTTCTTGCAGACTACTTTGCAGATCTTCACTGAAGCCGTGAATTCAATCGGTTATGATGGCAGCTTAGGCTGCCATTTTTATAGAGGGAAAGGATGTATAAGTCTCTTCTGACTGTTCTGTTAAGCATAGGTTTGGTTGGCTGTGCTGCACCCCCACCGCCCAAAAATCAAAGCAATATCTGTGAAATTTTCCGTGAACAGCCAAGTTGGTATAAAGATGCCAAGCGGATGGAAGAGGAGTGGGGGACACCTATCCAAGTAGCCATGGCATTTGTGAAGCAAGAGAGTAGCTTTCGTCACGATGCGCGGCCACCGAAAAAGAAAGTGTTGTGGGTTATCCCATGGGGCCATGTGAGCAGCGCGTACGGATATGCTCAAGCGCAAGACCCAGCGTGGAGTGACTATCAAAAAGCCACAGGCAATGGGGGCAGTCGCACTAAGTTCAGTGATGCAATGATGTTTATTGGTTGGTATACCCATGAGACGCAGCGTCAATTAGGGGTCTCAAAATGGGATGCATACAACCAGTATCTTGCCTATCATGAAGGCAGAGGGGGTTATAGCCGTAAAACGTATAACGCCAAACCAAATTTGATTAAGGTTGCTCGTCGTGTCGAGCAGCAAGCGAAGGACTATGGGTGGCAGCTTAAACAATGCCGCTCGGAACTAGAGAAAAACAGCAGTTGGTGGCCTTGGTAGTTTTGCCACCAATACAAGGAGAAAAGAGATGCCGTTACTAGACAGTTTTACCGTCGATCACACGCGTATGCATGCGCCAGCCGTGCGTGTAGCTAAAACGATGCAGACGCCAAAGGGCGATACCATTACCGTGTTTGATCTTCGTTTTTGTCGCCCAAATGAAGATATCTTGTCAGAGCGAGGTATTCACACGTTAGAGCACTTATACGCTGGCTTTATGCGTAACCATTTAAACTCAGACGACATTGAGATTATCGATATCTCGCCTATGGGCTGTCGTACTGGTTTTTACATGAGCTTGATTGGCACACCACAAGAGGCACAAGTTGCTGCGGCTTGGACTGCAGCAATGGAAGACGTGTTGAAGGTGGCGTCTCAAGAGCAAATTCCTGAGTTGAACGAGTATCAGTGTGGTACAGCAGAGATGCATTCGTTAGAAGAAGCAAAAGCGATCGCGACCAATATTCTTGATGCGGGTATCAATGTAAACAAGAACGAAGACCTTGCTTTACCTGAGAGCATGTTAAAAGAGTTAAGCGTTAAGTAATGACGAATGCGTCATAGGAAGCGAGATAGAAAAAGCCCGAGTTAGCAAAAACTCGGGCTTTTTGATCGTTTTATGCAATCGTTCTATACAAATGGTCTATCGAGCGAGAACGCGTTGTTGCTTCTCTGGTACGACTTTCACTTGCTTAATCATGTTCTCAGAGATTTCAATGATCTCCATATGATGACCTTCAACCGCGACACTCAGTTGGCTTTCAGGAATATCTTGCAGATGTTCAAGAATCAAACCATTCAGTGTCCGAGGGCCATCGGTAGGCAGCTTCCAGTTGAGACTCTTGTTGAGGTCGCGAATATTTGCGCTACCATCGATTAAGTAACTGCCATCACTTTGCGGTGTGATCTCTTCCGCCAGGCTTGGCTGCATTGAGGTAGTAAACTCACCAACAATCTCTTCCAGAATGTCTTCCATCGTGACAAGCCCTTGGATATCACCATACTCGTCAACAATTAAACCAATACGTTGCTTATTGCGTTGGAATTTGAGGAGTTGTGTGTTGAGTGGCGTGCCTTCTGGGATAAAGTAGATTTCGTCAGCGGCGCGGAGTAGCGTCTCTTTACTGAACTCATTTTTCTCCATCATGATCCGGTAAGCTTCGCGAACGCGCAACATACCGACGACTTCATCTATCTGGTCTCGATAGAGCACAATACGGCCATGGGCAGAGTGTGTCAGTTGGCGCACAATCGACTTCCAATCGTCGTTGATGTCGATAGCGGCGATTTCACTACGAGGCACCATAATATCTTCGACTGTCACGTTCTCTAAATCTAAGATAGAGATCAGCATGTCTTGGTGCCGACGAGGAATAAGCCCACCTGCTTCATTCACTATCGTGCGGAGTTCTTCCGAACTGAGGTGACCATCATCAGACTTATCAACATTGAGGCCAATGATCTTTAGGAAGGTATTCGTGATGCCATTGACTAGCCAAACCAAAGGGTAGAGCAGGCGCATCAAAATATTTAGCACTATGCTGCTGGCATAAGAGACCTTTTCAGGATAAAGCGCAGCCAGAGTCTTAGGGGTTACTTCAGCAAAGACAAGGACGACAAGGGTAAGGACACCCGTAGCGATGGCGACGCCAATGTCACCAAAAAGACGCATGCCCAAAATGGTTGCAATGGCTGACGCAAGAATATTGACTAGGTTGTTACCTATCAGGATCAGGCCTATCAGCCTGTCAGGACGAGAAAGGAGCGCTTCCACACGCTTGGCGCCTTTATGACCATGATTAGCAAGATGGCGAAGCTTATAGCGATTCAGCGACATCATGCCCGTTTCAGAACCGGAAAAGTATCCGGAAATGACGATAAGTAATATCAGTAGGGAAAATAACAGTCCCGTGGATATGTCGTCCAAGAAGGTGTCCTATGGTTACGAATTTGAAACTTCTTTTTACCGACTCTATCGAAAAAATCAATCACTCTATGGTCTAAATGATAATTTACCCGCCGATAATGACTTCTTTAACAAACCGGCTGCCAAAGTAGGCCAAGGTGAGTAAGAAGGCGCCAATGATGCTGAACCAAATCACTGGGCGACCTCGCCAACCTTTCTGGTAATGACCCCATAAGAGCACAGTATAGACAACCCATGCGAGAAGGGAGAAGATCGCCTTATGGGCTTTTCCTTGTGCAAACATATCGCCAACAAACCAAAACCCGGTCAACAGTGTTGTCGTTAACAAGGTATGACCGATGAGGATCACTTTGAATAACTGACGCTCTACCATCATTAGCGGTGGGAGGTTTGGGTTGATTGCGAGTTTCTTTTTACTGCGTAACTTGTTGTCAAGGTAAGCCAGTTGAATGGCATAAAGGCAAGCTATCATCAGGGTTGAATAGGCGAATAACGCCAATGAGATGTGGAGTAACACTTGTGGATGCGCTTCTAAGTGCGTGACAAACGCCCCTGGCAACAGCGTCGCAGCGCAAAGATTAATGGCGGCAAAGCTATAGACAACAGGTAATAGAAACCACACTCGGATCTTGGTTGCGGTGATTGTGGTGATTGCTGAAATAATGAAACTGATCAGAGAGGCGACGTTAAGAATGCTAAGATTTTGCCCTGGCCCTTCTAAGATCAGGTCTTTCAATAAAATGATGTGAGCGAGTAGCGCCAACGCCGCGAAACTGAGAACGCGTCGAGATTGGATACCATCACTGTTCGTCAGGCCGGGTAGGACCTGGGTTAACGCTAAGCAATAAAAGCAGGCTGCAAGAACAGCTAGCATGATTTCCATAGTCAACAACTCGTTGATAATAAGCACATAGACCAAGAATTATACCGCGCGATTGGATGAGTGGCTATCTGTAGATATCCGCATCGCCTTGATTAAGGTATACTGAGCAATATTTTGTCTTTTGGTCGCGTATTGAGCGAGTTGCATTATGTTTGAGAATTTAACCGACCGACTGTCGCGCACGCTAAAAAATATCAGCGGGCGTGGCCGTCTAACTGACGACAATATTAAGGATACCCTGCGTGAAGTACGCATGGCGCTGCTGGAAGCAGACGTTGCTTTGCCGGTTGTTCGTGATTTCGTCAAGCGCGTCAAAGAGCGTGCGGTAGGTGTTGAGGTTTCTAAAAGCCTGACACCAGGACAAGAGTTCATCAAGATTGTTCAAGCTGAGCTTGAACTTGTGATGGGTGAGTCCAATGAAGCATTAGATTTAGCAGCACAGCCCCCGGCTGTGATTTTGATGGCGGGCCTTCAAGGTGCGGGTAAAACCACCAGTGTCGGTAAACTGGGTAAACTGCTAAAAGAGAAGCACAAGAAAAAAGTGCTGGTGGTTTCTGCGGATGTCTATCGCCCTGCGGCGATTAAACAGCTAGAGACCTTGGCAACCGATGTTGGGGTTGATTTCTTCCCATCAACAGCCGATCAGAAACCTGTTGCGATTGCCAAAGAGGCGATTGCACACGGCAAACTGAAGTTTTATGACGTCGTGATCGTCGATACCGCTGGTCGTCTTGCGGTTGATGAAGCGATGATGGACGAGATTAAAGACGTCCATGCCGCGATTAACCCGGTCGAAACTCTGTTCGTTGTCGATGCAATGACGGGTCAAGATGCGGCGAACACCGCAAAAGCCTTTAACGATGCTCTGCCATTGACCGGTGTTGTATTGACCAAGGTAGATGGTGATGCGCGTGGTGGTGCGGCACTCTCTGTTCGTCATATCACCGGTAAACCAATCAAATTCTTAGGTGTTGGTGAGAAGACCGACGCACTTGAAGCATTCCATCCAGACCGTGTCGCATCACGCATTCTCGGTATGGGTGATGTCCTATCGTTGATCGAAGACCTTGAGCGCAATGTTGATAAAGACAAAGCGCAAGAGTTAGCGAAGAAGTTTAAAGAGAAGAAAGGTTTTGATCTTGAAGACTTCCGCGATCAGTTGCAGCAGATGAACAACATGGGCGGCATGATGGGTATGATGGATAAACTGCCCGGTATGTCTAACTTGCCATCGAATGTGAAAGATAAAGTGGATGATAAGGTGTTTAAACAGATGGAGGCGATCATCAACTCCATGACACCGAAAGAGCGTCAACGTCCTGACCTGATTAAAGGTTCGCGTAAAAAGCGTATTGCTGCGGGTTCAGGGACACAGGTACAAGATGTGAATAAACTGTTGAAACAGTTTACCCAGATGCAAAAGATGATGAAGAAAATGCAGAAGGGTGGTATCCGCAATATGATGCGAAACATGCAAGGCATGATGCCTGGCGGTGGTATGTTCCCGGGCCGCTAAGCTTTTTATTCTCTGTGAGTCATTTTGCTGGCGAAAAATTAGCTAAAGCAGTTGCAATCACCGAGATAAAGAGTAAAATTCCCGAGCTTAATTTGGCACGGGCCCCGTTTTATCGGGGCCAATTTAATTTCAGTAATGCAAAGAGGACGATATGGTAACCATTCGTTTGGCACGTCACGGTGCGAAAAAACGCCCATTTTATCAAATCGTTGTAGCTGACTCACGTTTCAAGCGTGACGGTCGTTACATCGAGAACGTTGGTTTCTTCAACCCACTGGCTAAAGGCCAAGAAGAGCGTTTACGTTTGGACCTAGACCGCGTTAACCACTGGGTTGGCGAAGGTGCTACGGTTTCTGACCGTGCCGCTAAACTAATCAAAGACGCTGCTAAAGCTTAATTGATTGGTAGATGGGAAATATGAGCAAGCAAGAACTTGTTGTAGTCGGCAAGCTAGGTGCTACTTATGGTATCCGCGGCTGGCTCAAGATTTTTTCCTACACAGAAGAAGCCGAAAACATTTTTAGCTACACACCATGGTTCATTCATGTGCATGGTGAGTGGAAAACGTTTTCTGTTGAAAGCTGGAAACGTCACAATCAGGGCTGGATAGTGAAGTTGGATAACATTGAGATTCGAGAAGAAGCTCAGGTGTTTACTAACGCTGAAATCGCTGTTCCTGCGGATGCATTACCTGCGCTATCTGATGATGAGTTTTATCATCGTGAGTTGGTTGGGATGAAGGTGGTAACCTCACAAGGTTATGACTTGGGCAAAGTGACCGATGTACTGGAAACTGGCTCAAATGATGTATTGGTAGTTAAAGCTAACCTGAAAGACGCTTTTGGCCAAAAGGAACGCTTAATCCCGTTCCTCGATGAGCAGGTCATCAAGTCGATTGATCGCGCTGCTCAACGGATCGAAGTTGACTGGGATCCTGGATTCTAACCCTAGTAAAGGAACGAACAGATGAAGGTTGGCGTTGTAAGCCTGTTTCCGGAGATGTTCGATACCATTACTAATTTTGGGGTGACGGGCCAGGCGGTAAAAAAAGGCCTTTTGTCATTGGATGTTTGGAATCCTCGTGATTTCACCCATGACAAACACCGTACGGTTGATGATAAACCTTATGGTGGCGGACCTGGAATGCTAATGATGGTACAGCCTCTGCGCGATGCCATTCAGACAGCAAAACAGCATGTAGGCGAAACGGCGAAAGTGATCTACCTTTCTCCTCAAGGACGCAAGCTTGATCAAGCGGGTGTTGAGGAACTCGCCGCGAACGAGAATTTGATTCTTGTCTGTGGCCGATATGAAGGGATAGATGAGCGCATTATCCAGCAAGAGATTGACGAAGAGTGGTCGATTGGGGATTTTGTGCTGACTGGTGGCGAGCTACCAGCCATGACATTAGTTGATGCTGTAGTACGTTTTGTACCCGGTGTCCTTGGTGACATGGCCTCAGCAGAAGAAGACTCTTTTGCTAACGGATTGCTTGATCATCCTCACTATACTCGTCCTGAAACCTTGGATGGTGAAACTGTTCCTGCAGTCTTACTTTCAGGGAACCATAAGGACATTCGCCGCTGGCGACTCAAGCAGTCGTTAGGCCGCACTTGGCTACGAAGACCAGAGCTCCTGGAAAACCTAGCTCTGACTGACGATCAGGAATTATTGCTCAGCGAATTTATTCGCGAATACCGAGCAGATAATCAATTTAACTAGTATCAGTTTATTCTAGGGTATAGAAATGAGTAACATCATCAAACAGCTCGAACAAGAGCAAATGAAACAAGACATTCCTGCTTTTGCACCTGGTGACACAGTTGTTGTTCAGGTTAAAGTAAAAGAAGGTGAGCGTGAGCGTCTTCAGGCGTTCGAAGGCGTGGTTATCGCTAAGCGTAACCGTGGTCTGCACTCTGCATTTACCGTTCGTAAGATCTCTAACGGTGAAGGTGTTGAGCGTGCATTCCAAACTCACTCTCCACTAGTTGACAGCATTACTGTTAAGCGTCGTGGTGCAGTTCGTCGTGCCAAGCTGTACTACCTACGTGAGCGTTCTGGTAAATCAGCACGTATCCGTGAGAAGCTGGCTAAGTAATCGTTCGCGATTAATTAGTGAGATAGAGACCCGCCTCAATGAGGCGGGTTTTTTTATATCTTGGCTTTACATGTACAGCTTGGGTAGCTTTTGGTCTGCAGGTGCTCAAAAGGTTCTATCGCGATATTCTCATTTTTAATAATTAAAACAGTAGCTTACTTATTTAACCTTTAGGTATGTACAGCATTGTTAGCTTTTGGACTTCAGTAGGTAAAAACTCGAAAAGCTGCACCTTATAAAAATCACTTAAAAATCAATAGTTTAATCTATGTACTGGTGATGTTCGTGACAGCGTGCAGCTTTTAGGTGCTCTAGATGCTAAAAGGTGCTTTTATCGGGGTGGTTTAATATAGATAGCGACTGAGAATTTTTACAATCTATAGCTTTAAAGTGGGCTATTTGGCTGAAGAGTGTGGGGTAGGAGATTAGGCTATACGCTGTTGACTACCAAGAGTGGGTTTAGAAATAGCAAGTAGAGTCGCTAAAATAAGAGCAGCCAAAGGCTGCTCTTTACTAGTCATTTTCCCACGGGAGTTAGTGAGGAAGGTTACCAGTCCAGATGTAGTGACGATCTGTTGTTTGTAGTGCTTCAACGCTATCAACAACATTATCTGAAACAGTCTCTAAGTTTAGATCGAGCTCACCATCGAAGAACGCAGCGTACTTACCGTTTTGCTCAAAGTTAGCAATGAAAAGAGATTTGCCGATGTATTGATCTGCAATTTCTGGAGTTGGGCGCACAACAGGCGTTGCAATAGTGCTGTTGTAACCAGAACCCAATACAACGTGTGATAATGTGACTTCTTCACCACTTGCATAGGTTACAAATAGTTCTACTAGATCAGCATTGAAATCATTAAGTTCGAACTCAAAAACTTGCGGTGAGTTATTTCTTACGTAAAAGGTGTCGATTGAACGATTCGGTACAGTCACATTGCGCTCGTTAGAGAACAATGTCGAACCAAAACTAAACACATTCATGTTGTGATCTTGGTGTTCAGAGCTCGCAACATCAAATTGACCCATTCCGCCTTCAATTTGAGGGAAAGGAATAAGGGTTTGTAGTGGTGATTGAGTATCTTCAATCGCAGTATTGGCATTACTGAAGTAAGTGTAGCCATCTACGCGGTAAGAAGCAGAATCCCAATTTGCGAGTGCTTCTGAATTCAAAGTAACACCATCGACATCTTGAAGGCGATCAGCGTCAAACTTGAAGAACTCTTTGTCACGTAACTCGTCAATAGAAACGAATGCAGCTTGGCGCGGTTCATCATAGCGGTCAGTTGAGACTGTGGTGTAAACCATAACGCCAGGTAGGTCATTAGTTAGCTCTAGTCGACCCGCTTCGTCTAGTTCCGGGATGGTGTGTAGCCCTGGTAGGTTAGGTAGAGCAAACGCGATGTCAATGTAACGAAGCTGCTCGATTTCAGGCTCGTCAATCATTTCAACACAATGTTCGAGAGAAGTGCCTTTGTAATCATCGATGTATAGAGCGGCATTAGCAGTCACGATCTCTTTTTGGAAAGAGTAAATCGTTTCATTTGCTGCTAACTTGTAGTGAGCTTGGGATGGATTAAGAGTGACATAGTGATGTGCAGGCACATCTTTGAATGAAATCTCACCATTCGAGTCTGTAGTCAACGTCTTCGCGTAATCACCGTTTTCATCGTGAACGAGTACTTCAAAATCGGAAATGGCACACTCGAAGTTGCGCTTGTTATGACCATTTACATCTTCAGTTGTTGAAGTCATAACGGTTTTTACCGTCAGAGTATTGTTTACCACTGGTGCCGGAGACTCGCTAGTAGACGAGCTATTACAACCCGCCAGTAATGCAGCACCGACAAATAGGGTTAGAGTTTTGATTTTCATTGTAGCCTCACTGATTAGTTTTACAGGCTATTTATATCAAACCCAAAGAGGTATTAATTCGTACTGCTTTAAGTCGATGTAACAAAATATTTTATATGAAAAACAATGACTAATGTTTGGCGGGGTTTTATCAAGGCTAATCTAAGATATTTTTTTGAACTGCCTCTAAGCTTGGATTTTAAGCGAGCTGAAGATGAAGCTGTAATGTTAATGGTTTGATTTTAAAAATGTTTTAATGGATTTAGGTGAGTGCTGTATTTATATATAAAATGGGTTGCTTATTCTGTTGTGTTACATTTTGAAATACACTTTCTGTCGAGAGGCAGTATTTACGCTATTACATTGAAATTTGTCGGTTGTGTAAAAGTATATTTTTGAAATCTCATTTAAATTAACGAATTTCAAAGATTGATTTTATTAACGACTTAAATGAATATCGGTATGTAATGAATAAAGCCACTCAATGAGTGGCTTTATTGTTATATAACTTGTGATAGGAATTAAGCGGTTTTGGCTTGCTCTACTTCTTCTTCCTCTGGCTCACCAATACCTTTGAACTTCGTAATAAGCAATGTAATGACGGTGCCTGCCACAACAACGCCTGCTGCTGTAGAGATCGTCATCGGTAGACCGAAGCCTAGTTGGCCGTTGTTAAGAATGAACGTTGTAACAACCGTCGTCATAAACATGGCTGGTACCGAGGTAATCCAGTGTAGCTTGTTGTGACGGAGTAAGTATGCTGACGCAGTCCAAAGCATCATTACCGCAGTCAGCTGGTTAGCGAAACCGAAGTAGCGCCAGATGACGTTGAAGTCTACTTGCGTCAGGATGCCGCCGATGACAAATAGCGGTGCGGCAATAATCAGGCGGTTCTTAATTTGCTTCTGACCCATGTTGAAGTATTCAGCAAGAATGAGACGGCTTGAACGGAAAGCGGTATCGCCAGACGTGATAGGGAGGATAACAACCCCAAGGAAGGCAATGATACCACCAAACACACCCAGTAGACCGAATGATGCAGAGTAAACAACGTTACCTGGGCCACCCGCTGCCACGGCTTCAGAAAGCGAACCAAGGTCACCAAAGAAAGTGAGTGCGATGGTACACCAGATTAGTGCGATAACCCCTTCACCGATCATTGCTCCGTAGAAGACAAAACGGCCATTCTTTTCGTTTTCCATGCAACGTGCCATTAAGGGTGATTGCGTTGCGTGGAAACCTGAGATTGCGCCACAAGCGATGGTAATGAATAGCGCAGGCCAAAGTGGCATGTCGTTCGGGTTGAGGTTACTCATGAAATCGCCAGCAGTGAAGCCATTGAGTAGCGTGTAGTCACTAGAGAAAACGATAGCACCTAGCAGACCAACCGACATGAAGATAAGCAATGCACCGAAGAATGGGTAGAAGCGGCCAATGATTTTATCGACAGGAACGATAGTAGCGATGATGTAGTAAGCAAAGATGATGGCGACCATGGTACCCATAGAGACCGTCATTGAGCTCTGCTCATTCACGAGGTTAGTAATCATGCCTGCTGGTGCAGAAACGAAAACAACACCGACAAGGATCAACAACACGAGCGCAAAGATGTTCATAAAGTGTTTAGCGCCGTTGCCCAAGTAGCGTCCGGTCAAAGTTGGTACAGAAGCACCACCGTTGCGAACGGATAGCATGCCTGAGAAGTAGTCGTGTGTCGCACCAGCGAAGATACAACCAAACACGATCCAAAGGAGTGCAGAAGGCCCGTATAGTGCGCCGAGAATGGGACCGAAAATGGGGCCTACGCCAGCGATGTTCAATAATTGAACCAGATACACTTTTTTGTTCGACATTGGCACGTAGTCAACGCCGTCAGTTTTAGTGTGAGCGGGAGTTTTACGGTTTTCGTTGATGCCAAATACGCGTTCAACAAAGCTGCCGTAGATAAAATATCCACCGATTAGAGCGGCAACACAAAGCAGGAACCAAGTCATCGCGGTTATCCTTCTGCAAGTTGAGGGTTAAATTGAGTACTTTTGCCATGATACTTCGTTATTTTCGAAATGCGCGTTCGGAATAGCCGAGTGGAGGTATAGCCGTGCGAGTGGTCGATATAGGGATTAAGTGGTTCAGCGGCAGTTCAGCGTGTGACTTGGCTCAAAAATTGGATGAAGCCGCGTCAGATAAGGGCTGACGCGGAATACCCCGGAGAGGAAATATCAATAGTGCAGGCCTAAGAGGTCTTTTAGCGGTTTTAAGTAGCGACGACTGATCGGAATTTGATGGTTGGATGGGGTAATCACCTCCGCTAATCCATTCTCCAATAGACGAACTTCACGGATTTGCTTCGGGTTAACCAGATATTGACGATGGCATCGAAAAAGAGGTGTTTTGTCTTCGAGGGTTTTCAGTGTCAGCTGTGTTGTCGCTTGCTGTTCAGCCGTGTACACCGTGACGCCACTTAGGCTGCTACTGACAAACTCAATCTCATGTGTCGGCACAATGAGAATACGATTGTGCCCAGAGCACGGTATCTGCTCTAACGTCTCTTGTGTCAATGGCGTGACATCTTGTGCGGTAGAACGTTTGAGTTTTTCGAGTGTTTTGCGTAACCGATGCTCTTCTAGGGGTTTGAGTAAGTAGTCGAACGCATTCTCTTCGAAAGCTTGAATCGCGTACTCATCATAGGCGGTGACAAAGACAATTTTTGGCATGGTGTCTTGGTCCATCATACTCAAAAGCTCTATCCCGGTGATCTGAGGCATTTGGATATCGAGAAAGACAACATCGGGTTTATCTTGATGGATCTTCTTTAATGCTTCTATCGCATTACTACATTGACCAATGATCTCAATGTCACCCGCTTCTTCAAGCAGCTCAATTAACTCTTCTCGCGCGAACAGCTCATCATCGACGACAAGGGCAGTAATCATATATCGGTTCTCACTGAGTGCGGCAGCAAAATAGAAGCACGAGTCCAGCTTTCAGGCTGGCTGCTCAATGTCAGACCATATTGCTCACCAAAAAGGTTTTTAATCCGTTTATCGACGATCCTTGTCCCTAAACCGCCTTTACTGGGCGTTTCAGGGTTGTAATTACCTGCATTATCTTCAACTTGCAGCAATACGCCTTCCGCGGTGATTTGCGCACTCACCGTCACTTGACCACTGTCGAGCAGATGAGAGGTGCCATGTTTGATGGCATTTTCTACCAAGGGTTGCAGTGTGAAGGTCGGTACTGTGATGTTGAGTAAACTCGGCTCTATCTGCACATCTAACGAGAGACGGTCAGAGAAGCGGGCGAGCTCAATCTTCATGTAAGACTGTATGTGCTCTAGCTCCTCTTTTAGCGTAATGGTGTCGCTGTTTTGTTTCAGGTTGCGACGGAAAAATTGTGATAAATGTTGGATCAAATCTCGTGCTCGGTCTGGGTCTCGACGCACAACGGCACTGATTGTATTCAAAGCGTTGAATAAAAAATGTGGATTAACTTGAGCCTGCAATAGCTTGAGTTCTGCTTTGGTGAGCAGGGACTTTTGTTGTAAAAAGCGGCTAGTGAGAATCTGATTGGAGAGCAGTTTTGCGATGCCTTCCCCTAGCGTCAGATTAATGGTCGAAAAGAGTTTTCGCTTAGGCTCATAGAGCTTAATGGTACCGATGACGTCATCGTCCCCCCCTTTTAATGGAATGACGAGTGACGATCCGAGTTTACAGTTGGGATCGATGGAGCATTGGTAAGGCTCTTCATAGCCATCGGCATAGATGAGTTCTTTGCCAAGAATAGCGCGTTGTGTGCAGTGAGATGAAATCATCGTTCCCGGTAAGTGATGGTCGTCACCGATGCCAATAAACGCGAGGATCTTTTCTCTATCGGTGATCGAAACAGCACCAACCCCTGTCTCTTCATAAATGATCCGCGCGATGCGTTCGGCACTTTTGGGATTGAAGCCATCGCTGAAAACTCCGACGCTGCGCTGGGCAATTTTTAGCGCACGGCTAGTGAAAGCGGCGGAGTATTTTTCGTAGATCGCCTTTCGGTCTTGAATGATGCTCATAAATAGCGCGGCACCGACCGAGTTAGCAATGATCATGGGTAATGCGATAGCACTAACCAGTTCGTAAGCTTGGTCAAAAGGTTTGGCTACTAACAAGATAATCGCCATTTGGCAAATTTCTGCGGCGAGTGTTATCGCAAACACGATCCCAGGTTTGAAGATATCTTCTACTCGGCCGCGACGAACAAGATAGATATGGAGTAGGCCTCCCATGAGGCCTTCCACCGTCGTTGAAATCGCGCAGGCGACATCAGTGAAACCTCCCATGCTGTAGCGGTGCATTCCGCCCGTAAAGCCGACCGCAAAACCTACCACTGGCCCGCCTAATAGGCCGCCCATGACGGCCCCTATTGCCCGGGTATTGGCAATGGCATCTTGAATTTGCAAGCCAAAGTAAGTGCCAAGCACGCAGAACAATGAAAACAAGACATAACAGGTCAGTCGCTGTGAGCCGCTGCCAGACACACTCATTAAGGGCATAAAGAGTGGGGTTTTACTGAGGAGGTAGGCGATAACCAGATACACACTCAGTTGTTGCAATAGTGAAAATATCAGATCCATCTCAGTACTCATGTTCGTGATGTAATGGCTGCATCATACGCCGCTAGCGAAAGGGAGTAAAAAACAACGCTGTGTAAATTTTTATTTACGTATGGATTTTTTTATTTACAGGCTATTGCGATGGGTAGGAAAGTCTTGATATGGTGTGCTCAAGATCACGCCAGCGCGTGGAAAAGATTCGCAAGGAAGACTGATGCAGAGAGATCAACTCAACAACGTACACATTAGCGATGAGCAAGTACTTATTACACCTCAGCAACTTAAAGACAAATTGCCTTTGAGTGAAAAAGGGAATGCCTTTATATGCCAGTCTCGCAAAGAGATTGCCGATATTATCCACAAACGTGACCATCGGTTATTGATTGTGTGTGGCCCGTGCTCCATTCATGATATTGATGCAGCGAAAGCCTACGCGCAGAAACTCAAAGCACTGTCTGATCAACTCAGCGATCAACTTTATATTGTGATGCGGGTTTACTTTGAGAAACCACGCACAACTGTGGGGTGGAAAGGTTTGATCAACGACCCGCACCTTGATGGCAGCTTTGAGATTGAAGAAGGCCTGCATCAAGCACGTCAATTGTTGATTGATTTGACCGAAATGGAAATTCCATTGGCAACAGAAGCCTTGGATCCGATAAGTCCTCAATACTTGGGGGATCTGTTCAGTTGGGCTGCGATTGGCGCGCGAACAACGGAGTCACAAACTCACCGTGAAATGGCGAGCGGCCTCTCTATGCCTGTGGGTTTCAAAAATGGTACCGATGGTAGTTTAGGTACTGCAATTAATGCGATGCAGGCGGCGGCAAATGGTCACCGCTTTATGGGCATTAACCGTCAAGGGCAAGTCGCCTTGCTCAGTACACAAGGAAACCCAGATGGTCATGTGATTCTGCGCGGCGGGAAGCAGACCAATTATGATTCAGTCTCTGTTTCTGAATGTGAGACTGAAATGCAGGCGTCAGGCTTAGATCCTGCGTTGATGATTGACTGTAGTCATGCAAATTCACGCAAGGACTACCGCCGTCAGCCGTTAGTGGCTGAGGATGTACTTCACCAAATTCGTGAAGGCAATCGTTCAATCATAGGTGTGATGTTAGAGAGTCATCTCAATGAGGGAAATCAGCCGTCGAATATTCCTCGCGATGAGATGCAATATGGTGTATCAATCACAGATGCCTGTATTAATTGGCAAAGTACGGAAGCATTACTGCGTCATACCCACCAAGAGTTGACGCCGTTTTTAGAAGAAAGAATAAAAGCATAAAGGATTGAGCATTTCATGGTTGCAGAGTTATCACAGCTACGGGACAAGATCGACGCAGTTGACAAACAGATGGTGGCGTTGCTAGCGGAGCGTTTAGCGCTGGTGGCAGAAGTGGGGGAAGTGAAGAGTGAACATGGTTTGCCTATCTACGCCCCCGATCGCGAAGCTGCGATGTTAGCGTCACGGCGTGAAGAAGCCTCTTTACAAGGGGTGCCACCCGATTTGATTGAAGATATTCTGCGCCGCACCATGCGTGAGTCTTACGCTAGCGAAAATGACTCTGGCTTTAAATGCCTGAATCCTGAATTGCGCCCGATCGTTATCGTGGGTGGCCATGGTCAACTTGGGCGGTTGTTTCGACGACTGTTTGAGCTCTCTGGCTACCAAGTCAGAGTGCTAGGCAGCAAGGACTGGGATAAAGCTGAAGAAATGGTCGCAGATGCGGGCATGGTGGTGGTTACAGTGCCGATCCATCTCACTGACAGTGTGATTCGAAAACTACCGTCACTGCCTGACGATTGTATTCTTGCTGATCTTACCTCTATCAAAAGTGAGCCATTGCAAGCCATGCTTGAAGTACACAATGGTCCTGTGGTTGGTTTGCACCCGATGTTTGGTCCGGATATCCCAAGTTTAGCGAAGCAGGTCGTTATTTACTGTGATGGCCGAATGCCAGAAACATACCAATGGTTGTTAGAGCAGATCCAGATTTGGGGAGCAACCATTGAGCGGATCAGTGCGATCGAGCACGATCAAGGTATGACCTTGATTCAAGCACTACGTCACTTCACCTCTTTTGTTTATGGTGTGCACCTAGCAGAAGAAGATCCGCGTCTTGAGCAACTGTTGGCAATGAGTTCACCTATCTATCGCTTAGAGTTGGCGATGGTTGGGCGCTTGTTTGCACAAGACGGCACGTTGTACGGCGACATCATTATGTCTTCCCCGCAAAATCTAGCGATGATCAAACGTTTCCATCAACGTTTTGGTGAAGCGATTAAGCTGTTGGAGTCACAAGACAAGTCAGGCTTCAAGCAAGCGTTTGATCAAGTTGAGTTGTGGTTTGGAGATTTTGCTGGTCGCTTCTTAAAAGAGAGTCAGGGATTACTGAAGCAAGCGAATGATGCCACTCATCGTGGATAATGGGTTGTGATTAAAAGCGGGCCTCATAGCGAGGCCCGCTTTTTTATAGTTCGTTGACTCTGTTAGCTGTCAATTAACTCACCCGTTTGTGGATCAACGGGTTTCACGTTTTCTGAAGGATAGCAGCCTAACACTTTGATAGTTCGGGTTAGTCGGGTTAACTCTTCCATTGCTTGCTGCATGTTGTCGGCTTTGATGTTAGCTTCAACGTCCAGATAGAACATCTCTTCCCATGGGTTGCCCATCACCGGGCGAGACTCCAGTTTTGCCATATTGATATGTTGATTGCGCAGCACCAACAAGCATTCGACTAAAGAGCCCGGCTTTTGGTCTGTTGACATTATGAGTGTCGTTTTCGCAGGCACCAATGGCGTAACATCCACAGCTTTTCGAGCAACGATGATAAAGCGCGTATAGTTTTCTTCTTGGTTAGCGATATCGGTTTTTAGTACTTGTAAACCATAGAGTGCGCCGCTGCTCGCATGACCAATCGCCGCAATATTCCCCTGCTTTTTCTCGGCGACAACAGCCATAGCTTCGGCAGTGCTAGAGCAATATTCTTGTGTCACGCCACCAAGGCGATGAACAAACTCACTACACTGCTGGTGGGGTTGCGGATGCGAGTAGAGTGTGTCGATATCTTCTAGTTTGGTATCGACTGCGGTCAGCAAGCAGTGTTCAATCGGTAATGTAATTTCCCCAACAATCGCTAAACGCGTGTGCTGTAGGAGGTCGTAAACCTCATTAATGGAGCCTGAACTGGTGTTTTCGATCGGTAGCACACCATAGTCTGCGTTGCCTTTCTCTACTTGGCTAACAATATCTTTAAAGCTATGACAGCTCATCTCAACAACTTGTGTCTGTTTGCGGCTAAAGTAATTGCGAGTAGCAAGGTGAGAATACGACCCTTTGTTACCGAGGAAGGTAACGCGAGCTGTGGGTTGCGTGCTTTCTGGATTAGTGAGTGTTTGAAGATAAGATTGTTGATAAAGCACAGAGTCGGCAATGATGGTATGGAAAATTTGGGTGACATACTGTGCATCAAGTTGATGTTTTTGCCCCTCAGAAATGAGGCGCTGAAGCAGGAGTTGTTCGCGGGTTTGATCGCGCACGGGCTTAGTGGTGCCTATTTTACTTTTAGCGACTTCAATACTTAGGCTTCGGCGGCGAGCGAGTAAGGCGACGAGCTGATTATCGAGATCGGTTATCTCTTCGCGTATTTGCTCCAGCGGCATAGGGGCGTCTGTCATTGTGTTACCTATAGTCTTTTTGTTCAGCGATATAAAAAAGCCTCCCGGTTGGGAGGCTGTCTGCTTGTCTTGGTTTTCTTTTTCGACTGCGCAGGGCTCCCTCACTGGTTAGGCAAGGTAAAAAAGAAAGCAAAGAAAAACAGAGTTGGTCGCATGTGATTATCTATTCAGAAATAATGAGATTTTTACAATAGGGAGGTTGGCGAGGGATGTCAAGTTTTGAGGTCCCGCCTCTGCGGGACCCTGCAATCCTTATTCAGCTTCTTCTTCAGTCGTTTCGACAACAGGTTGCGCGTGAGAGGCACGGCGTGCTTCAGGTTTATGCTGTTGTTTATTCATCTGACGTTCCATTTTTTGGAACATATCAGTGATTGCCCCATACATGTCTTCATGGTCAGCCGATGCGATGAGTTTACCGCCAGGAATTGATGCAGATGCTTCGATCTTAAAGCGTTTATTAGGCTCTTGGCTGATAACGGCGTGACGTTTTAGCAGAGGAACTTCCCATTTCTCCAATTTGGTGAATTTTGCTTCGATACGAGCGCGGATAGCAGGAGTGACTTCAAGGTTTTTGCCAGTAATTTCTAGATTCATATAGTATTTTCCTCTGTTGCTACCCCTTGTTGGGTTAACTTCAGAATACGGATTTATCGCCTCTATAATGTGATCTAAGTCATGTTTTTGTGCTGATTTTTAAAATGGGTAGGGAAGTGTGAGCAATGAGTGTTTTTGTTTAGTGAATAGGTAAAAAACACTTGTGTGGCCCGTTAAACTTAAGGCAGTATGGAGTTATCGAGAACGCTAATTGCCTGTGCTTTTAGGGGATTCACTCAATCTTCAAAAGTGTGCTGAACAAAAAAACGACAAACAAGCTAATGGGCTTTCGTTGACTGGTTATTGATATTGCTTATGAATTGAGCGCGTTCTGCTTCGGGGACATTCGGCTACAGCTATTCAGGCCGAAGATGACGAGATTAAAAACAAAAAAACCGCGATGGATATCGCGGTTTTTTTGTTCTCGAGGCTGATTAAACCGGATTAAGCTCAATCAGTTCGCGCGTGCGTTGCGCTGGCTCTTCTAATCCCAACTCTTCGTATGCTTTTAACATGTAAGTCAAAGAGCGCTTAGCCGCTTCTGTATTGGGGTAGTGCTGCTGTAATTGCTGAGCGCGGTTAATGGCGGCAATCCAAGCTTCGCGTCGAATATAAAAATCGATGGTGGAGAGCTCATACTCAGCAAGGCGGCTCTTCAAAAAGACCATCCGTGCCTGAGCATCATTGGCGTAAACACTGTCTGGGTAACGCTCTAGAAGACGACGGAAATCAGCAAACGCTTTGCGTGCTGGTTCTGGGTCGCGATCTGAGCGATCAATGTTGAATAGATCATGCATAAAGCTGCGATCTTGTGCCATTGCTGATAGGCCACGCATATAAAGTACCCAGTCAGCACGGTCGTGAGTTGGATGCAATCGATTAAAACGGTTAATCGTTGCTTCACTCAATGCGAGGTCGTCATTCTTGTAGTAAGCGTAGATAAGGTCTAGCTGTACTTGCTCAGAATAAGCACCAAATGGATAACGCGAGTCTAACGCTTCCAGTTTCTCAATCGCAGTTTGCCAACTGCCTTCTTGTAGGGCTGTTTGCGCTTCTGCATAGAGATCTGCTGGAGGAATGTCTGGTACAACCGTTTCTTTGCTGGTAGAGCAACCTGCAAGCAGAGCGATGGCTAATAAGCCGGAAAGGGTTAGTCGTTTCATTACCGCGTAAGCTTCCTTGAACTAAAAATTGTTGCAATAAACGTGTCGGCAGCGCCGATTAGGGATACAATAGCGTAATTCACCTATTTTACGCACCATGCGTCAATTAGTCCCACAGTTTTTAAAAAAGTTCGACATGGCACAGCAGATAGAATTAACCGCAACGGTTGCACCTTCACAATTAGGGCAACGTCTGGATCAGGCGTTAGCTGAATTATTTCCTGATTACTCCCGTTCACGCATCAAGGATTGGATCCTCGAAGAGCGTGTGTTTTTGGAAGGTGAGCTCTGTGCTAAACCTCGTCATAAGGTGATGGGGGGAGAAGATATCCTCATCAAAGCAGAAATTGAAGATGAGCAGCGCTACGAGCCACAAGATATCCCGTTGAATATTGTCTATGAGGACGATGATATCTTAGTGATCAACAAGCCGCGTGGTTTTGTTGTGCATCCCGGTGCGGGTACGCCAGATGGCACCGTGTTGAATGCGTTGCTTTTCCATTACCCTGACATTGCTGAAGTGCCTCGCGCTGGTATTGTTCACCGCCTTGATAAAGAGACCACGGGGTTGATGGTTGTAGCCAAGACGGTGCCAGCACAAACTCGTTTAGTGCGTCAGTTGCAAAAGCGTAAATTTACGCGAGAGTACGAAGCCATTGCCATCGGTAAAATGACGGGAGGAGGCACGGTTGAAAAGCCTATCGGTCGTCATTCAACTAAACGGACATTGATGGCTGTGAACGAGTTGGGCAAGCCTGCAATCACCCATTATCGCGTTGCGGAGCATTACCGTGAGCATACGCGTATCGTACTTCGCCTTGAAACAGGCCGTACGCACCAGATTCGTGTGCACATGGCTTACTTAACGCATCCTCTTGTCGGTGACCCTCAGTATGGCGGACGCCCTCGTCCACCACGTAATGCGGATGACGAACTGGTGCAAGCGCTACGAGGATTTGACCGACAAGCACTGCATGCACGTATGCTTCGTTTAGAGCATCCAACCACGAAAGAGCTGATGGAATGGCACGCACCTGTACCTGATGACATGGTGGCGCTGGCAGAGATTCTCCGCCAAGACATGCTGAAATACGGCGAAGACGAGTATTAACCATGGATTGGATTGTTCCTGAGTGGCCCGCACCAAGAAATGTGAGAGCACTGAGCACGACACGCAGTGGTGGAGTGAGCAAAGCGCCTTATAGCAGTTTCAATCTTGGTGTTCATGTTGGGGATGATCTTATGAAGGTAGAGGAAAATCGCCGTCAATTAGGTCTATCCTTGCCTTCATCGCCTTATTGGCTTAATCAAATACACAGTACGCATGTGATTGATCTAAGTAATGCTGCTTTTGCTGATGGCCCGCCTGATGCGGATGCGTCTTACACCTCTCAGAGGGAAACTGTCGCTCTCGTTATGACGGCGGACTGCCTCCCCGTGCTTTTTTGTGATCAATCCGGATCTGAAGTTGCAGCTGCGCACGCCGGTTGGCGAGGCTTAGTCGATGGTGTGCTAGAAAATACCGTGGCAACGTTTTCGGCACCAGCCAAGGAGATATTGGCTTGGCTAGGACCTGCGATTGGTCCACAAGAGTTTGAAGTGGGCAGTGAAGTCAGAGATGCGTTTATTGCGTTTGATGCGAAAGCAGCCTTAGCATTTACGCCAAAGGGAGAAAAATGGCTAGCTGATATCTATTTGCTGGCTCGACAGCGTTTAGAGGCGCTGGGTGTGAGCGCCATTTATGGCGGCAATTGGTGTACGGTATCCGATGCTCAACGTTTTTTTTCCTATCGTCGAGATGGGCGAACGGGTCGTCAAGCATCGATGATTTGGTTGACCGATGAAGGCATCAATTGATGCACTGCCCGATATCAATGGAAACATGCCCTTTTGCACGGATGAGTTCTGTCACTGCTTCATAAGCGCCGGTATAGGAAGCCGAAAGGGTGAGGATTAAGTTCGATACCCCCTCTGATTCATCGTAGAAAGAAATGCTGGTATTTATAGCTGAATGACGTTCAAATTCTGGCCCTGAGAGTGTTCTTTTTAATGCATCAACATGCTGTTTTAAAATCTGACCAGGGTTTCTGTCCTGGGTATATTCCTCCACGTAAACGTAAGTAACGTGAGCATTATATTCTTCATCCATGCATGCCAAGCTAGTGGGTGAAAAAAACAGGCAACTAAGGCTAGCTCCAATTAAGTACTTCTCTTTCAAAGTCATTTTTCTTTGTCCTACAATCATAAAAAACTGCGATGAATGTGCCGAGAATATTTGCCTACTTGATGGTGGTAGGAAAGCAGTAAACCGAACTTTTCATTTAGTTGCGAATCGCGCCGAACCTCCTTTCTTATCTCTACTTCTATTGCAGCGAATGTTGCGAGCTACCTTCAATTTGATTGGGGCAATTGTATCGTTAGTTTTTGTGCCTGTGGTTGAAAAACGGCGTTGCTATAGCCATATATAAGCATAAGAAGAACGATAATTGATGAGGAAGTCGCATGCGTCTTGACCGATTTACCAGTAAATTTCAGATGGCTATCTCTGATGCTCAATCTTTGGCGTTAGGGCGTGACCATCAGTATATCGAGCCAGAGCACTTAATGGTCGCATTGCTTAATCAAGATGGCAGTACGATTCGTCCCTTAATGACGTTATTGGGTGTTGATGTCGCTCAGTTGCGCTCTCGTCTATCAGAGCTATTAGATCGTTGCCCTAAAGTGAGTGGTATTGGTGGTGATGTCCAGCTTTCGAGTGGCATGGGGATGTTGCTGAACCTTTGCGACAAGCTTGCGCAGAAGAGAAAAGATAAATACATCAGTTCAGAGTTATTCATACTTGCCGCAGTTGAAGACAAAGGGGCGCTAGGAAAGCTACTTAAAGAGTTGCAAATTACTGCCGCGAAAGTGGAAGCGGCAATTGAACAAGTACGCGGTGGTAATAAGGTCGACGATCAAAATGCAGAAGATAATCGTCAGGCGCTTGAAAAGTTCACTATCGATCTGACCGAGCGTGCAGAGCAGGGCAAGTTAGATCCAGTGATTGGTCGAGACGATGAGATTCGCAGAACCATTCAAGTGCTGCAACGAAGAACCAAGAATAACCCGGTAATCATTGGTGAGCCTGGTGTCGGTAAAACCGCGATTGTTGAAGGATTAGCTCAACGAGTTGTGAACGGTGAGGTGCCTGAAGGGTTGAAGAACAAGCGTGTTCTCTCTCTTGATATGGGGGCGTTGATCGCGGGCGCTAAATTCCGTGGTGAGTTTGAAGAACGCTTAAAATCCGTGCTCAATGAACTGGCTAAAGAAGAAGGCAATATCATCTTATTCATTGATGAGCTGCATACCATGGTGGGTGCGGGCAAAGGAGAGGGGGCAATGGATGCAGGTAATATGCTTAAACCTGCTCTCGCCCGAGGTGAGTTGCACTGTGTTGGGGCAACGACATTAGATGAGTACCGACAGTACATCGAAAAAGATGCGGCTTTAGAGCGACGCTTTCAAAAAGTGCTGGTGGATGAACCTAGTGTTGAAGATACCGTCGCTATCTTACGTGGTTTAAAAGAGCGTTATGAGCTTCACCACCATGTTGAAATCACAGACCCAGCTATCGTAGCGGCTGCAAGCTTGTCAAACCGTTATATCTCGGATCGACAACTCCCCGATAAAGCGATTGACCTTATTGATGAGGCGGCGTCAAGCATCCGCATGGAGATAGATTCTAAGCCTGAAGCGTTGGATAAGTTGGAAAGGAAGATAATTCAACTCAAAATTGAACTTCAGGCGATGGAAAAAGAGCAAGATGAAGTGAGTCGTCGACGTAGTGACAGCTTAAAATCTGAGTTGATGGAGAAAGAGCGGGATTTCGCTGAGCTCGAAGAAGTTTGGAAAGCAGAAAAAGCAGCGCTGTCTGGTACTCAGCACATCAAAGCAGAGCTTGAACAAGCGAGAACAGACATGGATATTGCCCGTCGAGCGGGTGATCTCAATCGTATGTCTGAGCTGCAATATGGACGAATTCCTGAGCTAGAGAAGCAGCTCGACTTTGCTTCGTTGGCGGAAATGCAAGAGATGAGTCTGTTGAAAAATAAAGTCACAGACGCAGAAATTGCCGAGGTGCTCTCTCGTCAAACGGGGATTCCTGTTTCTAAGATGCTCGAAGGAGAGAGAGAGAAGCTGCTTAAAATGGAGCAAGCGCTGCATCAACGTGTCATTGGACAAGATGAGGCTGTGGATGCGGTTGCGAATGCCATACGTCGAAGTCGCGCTGGACTTGCTGATCCCAACCGTCCTATCGGCTCTTTCTTGTTCTTGGGGCCAACGGGGGTCGGTAAAACAGAGCTCTGTAAAGCACTAGCGACCTTTATGTTTGATAGCGAAGAAGCCATGGTTCGCATTGACATGTCAGAGTTTATGGAGAAACACTCAGTGGCTCGACTAGTCGGTGCGCCTCCTGGGTATGTCGGTTATGAGGAAGGTGGCTATCTGACTGAAGCGGTGCGTCGTCGTCCCTATTCTGTCATCTTGCTAGATGAAGTCGAGAAAGCCCATCCAGATGTATTTAATATTCTGCTGCAAGTACTCGATGATGGCCGCTTAACGGATGGCCAAGGTCGTACAGTTGATTTTCGCAACTCTGTGGTCATTATGACGTCCAACCTGGGCTCGGATCGTATTCAAGAACATTTTGGTGAACAAGACTACGACGGAATGAAATCCATGGTAATGGAAGTTGTTGGTCATCATTTCAGACCAGAGTTTATTAACCGCGTTGATGAGAGTGTTGTCTTCCACCCGCTCAGTGGTCAACATATTCAGCATATCGCTGAGATTCAATTACAAAAGCTTGCTAACCGTTTAGCTGAGAAAGAGTTTGAATTTACGATTGATGAAGCGGTTTATGAAAAAATAGCGCAAGCAGGATTCGATCCAGTTTACGGCGCGCGGCCACTTAAGCGAGCCATCCAACAACTCGTTGAGAATCCTTTGGCGCAACAGATTCTATCTGGAGAGCTGACTCCGGATAAACCTTTAAAGCTCGAAGTGAAAGAGGATGAAGTTATTGCTACTCAGCTTTAATTTCATGCTATTGGTGAAAATTTGATTGAAAAATGGCGTCTTTGTGTGATTTTTATCCGCTTGGCGCCATTTTTTTAATTTTCTCTTAAAAAGGGGTTGCCAGCAAAAAATCTATCCCTATAATGCGCTTCCGTTGTCACGGAAAACACAGCGTTATTCGCAGGGTTACCAAGTAAGGCAACAGCGTTCTTTAACAATATGACCATGCAATCTGTGTGGGCACTCGTTGAATAGATAGTCAAAACTGTTTGTCTTCACTTTTAAAAGTGAAAGCAAATGTGGCATCAATGATACTAGTGACCAAATTAAGACTTCGGTCTTAGCACAGTCAATTCATTACTTAGCAATAAGTAATATCAGTATTCATTGAGTCCAAATCAAAAATCTTTAATTGAAGAGTTTGATCATGGCTCAGATTGAACGCTGGCGGCAGGCCTAACACATGCAAGTCGAGCGGAAACGACTTAACTGAGCCTTCGGGTGACGTTAAGGGCGTCGAGCGGCGGACGGGTGAGTAATGGCTGGGAACCTGCCCTAACGAGGGGGATAACCATTGGAAACGATGGCTAATACCGCATAATCTCTACGGAGCAAAGAGGAGGACCTTCGGGCTTCTCGCGTTAGGATGGGCCCAGTTGGGATTAGCTAGTAGGTGAGGTAACGGCTCACCTAGGCGACGATCCCTAGCTGGTTTGAGAGGATGATCAGCCACACTGGAACTGAGACACGGTCCAGACTCCTACGGGAGGCAGCAGTGGGGAATATTGCACAATGGGGGAAACCCTGATGCAGCCATGCCGCGTGTATGAAGAAGGCCTTCGGGTTGTAAAGTACTTTCAGCAGTGAGGAAGGTTTAGTAGTTAATACCTGCTAGATTTGACGTTAGCTGCAGAAGAAGCACCGGCTAACTCCGTGCCAGCAGCCGCGGTAATACGGAGGGTGCGAGCGTTAATCGGAATTACTGGGCGTAAAGCGCATGCAGGCGGTCTGTTAAGTCAGATGTGAAAGCCCGGGGCTTAACCTCGGAACCGCATTTGAAACTGGCAGGCTAGAGTCTTGTAGAGGGGGGTAGAATTTCAGGTGTAGCGGTGAAATGCGTAGAGATCTGAAGGAATACCGGTGGCGAAGGCGGCCCCCTGGACAAAGACTGACGCTCAGATGCGAAAGCGTGGGGAGCAAACAGGATTAGATACCCTGGTAGTCCACGCCGTAAACGATGTCTACTTGGAGGTTGGTGTCTTGAACACTGGCTTTCGGAGCTAACGCGTTAAGTAGACCGCCTGGGGAGTACGGTCGCAAGATTAAAACTCAAATGAATTGACGGGGCCCGCACAAGCGGTGGAGCATGTGGTTTAATTCGATGCAACGCGAAGAACCTTACCTACTCTTGACATCTACAGAAGCTTGAAGAGATTCGAGTGTGCCTTCGGGAACTGTAAGACAGGTGCTGCATGGCTGTCGTCAGCTCGTGTTGTGAAATGTTGGGTTAAGTCCCGCAACGAGCGCAACCCTTATCCTTGTTTGCCAGCACTTCGGGTGGGAACTCCAGGGAGACTGCCGGTGATAAACCGGAGGAAGGTGGGGACGACGTCAAGTCATCATGGCCCTTACGAGTAGGGCTACACACGTGCTACAATGGCGCATACAGAGGGCGGCCAACTTGCGAAAGTGAGCGAATCCCAAAAAGTGCGTCGTAGTCCGGATTGGAGTCTGCAACTCGACTCCATGAAGTCGGAATCGCTAGTAATCGTAGATCAGAATGCTACGGTGAATACGTTCCCGGGCCTTGTACACACCGCCCGTCACACCATGGGAGTGGGCTGCACCAGAAGTAGATAGCTTAACCTTTGGGAGGGCGTTTACCACGGTGTGGTTCATGACTGGGGTGAAGTCGTAACAAGGTAGCCCTAGGGGAACCTGGGGCTGGATCACCTCCTTAACGATAAGACTGCTGTTAAATGCAGTGTCCACACAGATTGCTTGGTCGTAATGTGAAAGAATAAGACTTTAGGTGCCCAAACCTAGAGTACTCTTAGTGGGTCTGTAGCTCAGGTGGTTAGAGCGCACCCCTGATAAGGGTGAGGTCGGTGGTTCAAGTCCACTCAGACCCACCACTTCTACTTATCCGGCGTCATCTTTGATAGCTGCGATGCTCATGTGCTATCGCACACTGCGCTTCTCGCTTCAAACTTGACTGGGCTAAGCGAAGTGGTAACTAAGAAACTTATTGTGGGGCTATAGCTCAGCTGGGAGAGCGCCTGCTTTGCACGCAGGAGGTCAGCAGTTCGATCCTGCTTAGCTCCACCACTCTTTAAGTGTTTTCTCGCAGAGAATATTTAAAAAGTGGTCTTTGATAGATTCACATGCTCTTTAACAAACTGGAAAGCTGACTAGTAAATTCAATCGATAGATTGAATCGTTCATTGAAAAATGAACAAGTTCTCAAATCGTATTTACGCAAGTAAATACAACAAACACATTCAAGTGTCTTGTATTGAGTCCGGCGAAAACATGTAAACCTTGGTTGTTTGCCATACGCCTATGTGTCTTCACTTTCTAAAGTGAAATAAAGACGCCTTGGGGTTGTATGGTTAAGTGACTAAGCGTACACGGTGGATGCCTTGGCAGTCAGAGGCGATGAAGGACGTGCTAACCTGCGATAAGCCATGAGAAGACGGTAAGAGTCACTATACTCATGGATTTCCGAATGGGGAAACCCGGCCGCATAAGCGGTCATCATAACGTGAATACATAGCGTTATGAGGCGAACTCGGGGAACTGAAACATCTAAGTACCCGAAGGAAAAGACATCAACAGAGATTCCGAAAGTAGCGGCGAGCGAAATCGGAGTAGCCCTTAAGCTGGTTTGGGATTAGGTGAAGGCTCTGGAAAGTGCCGCGATACAGGGTGATAGCCCCGTAACCGACAATCCCTTATCAGTGAAATCGAGTAGGACGGCGCACGTGAAACGTTGTCTGAATAGGGGGGGACCATCCTCCAAGGCTAAATACTCCTGACTGACCGATAGTGAACCAGTACCGTGAGGGAAAGGCGAAAAGAACCCCTGTGAGGGGAGTGAAATAGAACCTGAAACCGTGTACGTACAAGCAGTGGGAGCCCTTCGGGGTGACTGCGTACCTTTTGTATAATGGGTCAGCGACTTACATTCTGTAGCAAGGTTAACCGAATAGGGGAGCCGTAGGGAAACCGAGTCTTAACTGGGCGTACAGTTGCAGGGTGTAGACCCGAAACCAGGTGATCTAGCCATGGGCAGGTTGAAGGTGAGGTAACACTTACTGGAGGACCGAACCGACTAATGTTGAAAAATTAGCGGATGACTTGTGGCTGGGGTGAAAGGCCAATCAAACCTGGAGATAGCTGGTTCTCCCCGAAAGCTATTTAGGTAGCGCCTCGGACGAATACTACTGGGGTAGAGCACTGTTAAGGCTAGGGGGTCATCCCGACTTACCAACCCTTTGCAAACTCCGAATACCAGTAAGTACTATCCGGGAGACACACGGCGGGTGCTAACGTCCGTCGTGGAGAGGGAAACAACCCAGACCGCCAGCTAAGGTCCCAAATTACTACTAAGTGGGAAACGATGTGGGAAGGCTCAGACAGCCAGGATGTTGGCTTAGAAGCAGCCATCATTTAAAGAAAGCGTAATAGCTCACTGGTCGAGTCGGCCTGCGCGGAAGATGTAACGGGGCTAAGTAGTAAACCGAAGCTGCGGCAATGCACTTATGTGTATTGGGTAGGGGAGCGTTCTGTAAGCTGTTGAAGGTGTGCTGTAAGGCATGCTGGAGGTATCAGAAGTGCGAATGCTGACATGAGTAACGATAAAGGGGTGAAAACCCCTCGCCGGAAGACCAAGGGTTCCTGTCCAACGTTAATCGGGGCAGGGTAAGTCGACCCTAAGGCGAGGCTGAAGAGCGTAGTCGATGGGAAACGGGTTAATATTCCCGTACTTCTTACAATTGCGATGGAGGGACGGAGAAGGCTAGGTGGGCCTGGCGACGGTTGTCCAGGTTCAAGTATGTAGGTTGGGTGTTTAGGCAAATCCGGACACCTAAGACTGAGATACGACGTCGAGCTGCTACGGCAGTGAAGTCATTGATGCCATGCTTCCGGGAAAAGCTTCTAAGCTTCAGATTGTAAGGAATCGTACCCCAAACCGACACAGGTGGTCGGGTAGAGAATACCAAGGCGCTTGAGAGAACTCGGGTGAAGGAACTAGGCAAAATGGTACCGTAACTTCGGGAGAAGGTACGCTCCTGTCGGTGAAGTCCCTCGCGGATGGAGCTAACGGGAGTCGCAGATACCAGGTGGCTGCAACTGTTTATTAAAAACACAGCACTGTGCAAAATCGAAAGATGACGTATACGGTGTGACGCCTGCCCGGTGCCGGAAGGTTAATTGATGGGGTTAGACTTCGGTCGAAGCTCTTGATCGAAGCCCCGGTAAACGGCGGCCGTAACTATAACGGTCCTAAGGTAGCGAAATTCCTTGTCGGGTAAGTTCCGACCTGCACGAATGGCGTAATGATGGCCACGCTGTCTCCACCCGAGACTCAGTGAAATTGAAATCGCAGTGAAGATGCTGTGTACCCGCGGCTAGACGGAAAGACCCCGTGAACCTTTACTACAGCTTGGCACTGAACATTGAGCCTACATGTGTAGGATAGGTGGGAGACTTTGAAGCGTTGTCGCCAGATAGCGTGGAGTCATCCTTGAAATACCACCCTTGTATGTTTGATGTTCTAACTTGGCCCCGTTATCCGGGGTGAGGACAGTGCCTGGTGGGTAGTTTGACTGGGGCGGTCTCCTCCCAAAGCGTAACGGAGGAGCACGAAGGTGGGCTAATCACGGTCGGACATCGTGAGGTTAGTGCAATGGCATAAGCCCGCTTGACTGCGAGACTGACAAGTCGAGCAGGTGCGAAAGCAGGTCATAGTGATCCGGTGGTTCTGAATGGAAGGGCCATCGCTCAACGGATAAAAGGTACTCCGGGGATAACAGGCTGATACCGCCCAAGAGTTCATATCGACGGCGGTGTTTGGCACCTCGATGTCGGCTCATCACATCCTGGGGCTGAAGTCGGTCCCAAGGGTATGGCTGTTCGCCATTTAAAGTGGTACGCGAGCTGGGTTTAGAACGTCGTGAGACAGTTCGGTCCCTATCTGCCGTGGGCGTTGGAGAATTGAAAGGGGCTGCTCCTAGTACGAGAGGACCGGAGTGGACGAACCTCTGGTGTTCGGGTTGTGTCGCCAGACGCATTGCCCGGTAGCTAAGTTCGGAATCGATAACCGCTGAAAGCATCTAAGCGGGAAGCGAGCCTTGAGATGAGTTCTCCCTGGCAGTTTAACTGTCCTAAAGGGTTGTCGTAGACTACGACGTTGATAGGCAGGGTGTGTAAGCGTTGTGAGGCGTTGAGCTAACCTGTACTAATTGCCCGTGAGGCTTAACCATACAACACCCAAGGTGTTTTATCGGACTTAATCGCGCTTGAATGTGTTGAGAGCAAGACGAATCAGTTTTCCTAGTTTGAACAAAATTTGCTTGGCGACCATAGCATTGTGGACCCACCTGACTCCATGCCGAACTCAGTAGTGAAACGCAATAGCGCCGATGGTAGTGTGGGGTCTCCCCATGTGAGAGTAGGACATCGCCAAGCTCCAAATTAGTGCGGAGTGGTAGTTCAGTTGGTTAGAATACCGGCCTGTCACGCCGGGGGTCGCGGGTTCGAGTCCCGTCCACTCCGCCAATCATTGAGTCCCTAGCAGCAATGCTGGGGACTTTTTGTATGTGCAGTATAGAGCGGTAGTTCAGTTGGTTAGCTTTTTACCTTGAAAGAAGCGGCCTGTCACGCTGCCGAAGGCAATCGCGGGTTCGAGTCCCGCTTGTACGCAAGCCCGGCCCTCCGCCACTTATACTAAGCCCGAGTCTTTTGACTCGGGCTTTTTTACGTCTGAGAGAGATATGTTCGCCTTGCAGGCGAATGAATCCCGCTGTACGCGAGCTCGGCCCTCCGCCACTTCTTAAGAAGCCTCGACTAGGCGTCCCCGACGAAAGACGAGGTTTTTTGCTATCTGCAGCATGGAAAAGGGACTCTCACGAGCCTGCGGCATGAGTCCCGCTTGTGCGCAAGCCCAGCCCTTCGTTTTGGAGCCACTCAATCGTTAGCTGTGCTCTCTGTGTTTGATTTTGGTCTAAAAGAGTACCGCTCATTCTCGATGGTCTTAAGAGGGATTCATTAGCGCCTCTTCTTATAACCATTACTTTATAATTCAACGCATTTTTGATAGTTTGGTTATCAATTAATAGCCTGTTTCATGGTGAGAAAATGCTATCTACTGAAAATATTTTTGATAAGAAACGCGTTTTGTTGGCGACGCCTGATGCCTTTGATGCGAATTATCCTGGGTATAGTTTGGCATTTTTTTTAAGCACCTTGAACAACGGTGATTTTGTCGTAACACACAAGCAATTTTCACAACTGTGCGACGTAGAATCGTTTGTTGATGAATATGATGTCATCGTGATCGGCGATGAAGAATTTACAGATCTAAGCAATGTGTTGCTTGAACGTATCCGTATCTACTCGACATTACCTGTATTAGTTTTAGTGTACGAATACTCACTGGCGCAATGTAATCAGTGCTTTGAGCGTGGGGGGGATGACTATGTAGCAGGCCCTAAACACTTGCAAGAACTCCCTTCTCGTATTGTTGCAACATGGCGGCGCTCACAGCGGGTCTCTGTTGCTTTATCACGTCACGAAATGTTGCTCGAAGACCTCTACCTTAATAGACGCAAGAGCATTGTAAAAGTTTCTGGAACAACGGTCGCGATGACTCCGATACAGTTCAGTTTGCTTTGGGTACTGGCGACGCATAGAACGCAAGTTTTAGATAAGGCGTTCTTGTATAAGAGCGTGTTGCAGAAGGCGCTGACACCGCATGATCGTACTTTGGATATGCATCTTAGCCGTGTACGGAAAAAGCTGACAGAAGCTGGTCTAGAGGCTGAGAGAATCCGCACTGTCCACGGTGTTGGTTATTGTCTTACATATTGATGTAACAGTTGTAAAAGTCCTTTACTGATAACACCGATAAATAGAGTATACCCTCCAATTGTTGATAATAGTTATCATTACTGGAAAGGATTTATGAAACACGGTCGTTCACCAAAAATTTCTCTCTTGGCGCTTGCAATAACAGGAGCATTATCTTCACCAACACTGGCGTCCGATGAGGTTGTCACTGTAGAAGCCGAGCGTATTCAAGACGCGAGTATTCATGTTGATGCGCTTTCGCTTAAACAGCGTCAGGCAAATGAACTTAATGATATTTTCAGAACGGAACCGGATGTTTCGGTTGGCGGCGGATCCAGTGTTTCTCAAAAGATTTATGTCCGCGGTCTTGAAGATAACATGCTCAATGTTCAAATTGATGGTGCGACGCAGTCCGGTAATCTGTATCACCACCAAGGGCGATTATCGATTGAGCCAGAACTACTTAAGCAAGTTGAGATCTCTGCAGGCGCTGGTCGCGCAACAGACGGTCCGGGCGCATTAGGTGGCGCAATACGTTTTAAAACCAAAGATCCTGAAGATTTACTGTCCGGTGATCAACGTGCGGGTGCATTGCTCAAGGCTGGCTACTTTAGTAATACAGACGGTGTAAAAACCAGTGCGAGCGGTTATGGATACTTAACCGATAATGTCAGTGCATTGGCGACAATTATCTACAGCGATCATGATGATTTTGAAGACGGTACTGGGTACAAACAACCGCATACCGCTTCTGAGCACAAGGTGGGTTTGGTTAAGCTGGTCGCAGATATCACAGAAGAGCACAAGCTAACTTTGAGCTTCGAACAGCGGGGGGATGAAGCGACGCGTTATCACCGTCCTCAATGGGTGCCAAGTAAGAAGAATATTCCTTTCGATCAAGAAATGATCCGCAGAACCTATACTGCAAATTTTTTGTATGAGCCTAGCCACATTGGTGGTTTTAGCTTAGACGCGACTCTTTACAACACTGATACGACGCTGGATCATTTGGATGGCCCGTGGGGAGACTTTGGTGGTACGGCAGAGACTTCAGGTGGCGATGTGCGTTTTACCTCAGTAGTTGGCGCGCTAAAACTTGTTTACGGTGTAGATTTTCGCCGTGACAAAGGTACGTTATCTAGTCCCGTTTATGGCGTTGAATCTGATAAGGGGAGAGTGTTAGGTAACTATATTCAAGGTGATTTCGAACTCACCAATAACCTGTTGTTTAGTGTCGGAGGGCGATTTGATACGTATCGTTTGCAAGAGACAACGGGTGCTGAGTTTAAGCATGAGGGCTTTAGCCCTAATGCACTACTCCAATACAGTTTTCCATCTAATGTGACGGCTTACATTTCGTACGCAGAGGCCATTCGTGGCGCACAAGTACGTGAAATCTTTAAGCTCGACGGCGCTAAAAGTAGCCCAGATCGAAAAGAAGAGAGCGCGAAGAATAGCGAGTTTGGTGTACGCTGGCATCGAGGTGGCTTTAACCTTTCTGCCGTCATCTTCCGAACCGATATTAGTGATGTTGTGGTTGAAGACTATTCTGTTAAGCCACGAGTTCTAAAAAATGATGGAGACTTGAAAAACGTTGGTTTCTCACTGAGCTCTCGTTATCGGTGGGAAGATTTTCAACTGGGCCTAAGTTACAGCCAGTCTCGCCCTGAACTCAATGGCGAGCCACTGAGTGATGATAATAAGGGCATTGGTACATCTATCGGTGATACTTGGGTACTGGACATGCACTATGACGTGATAGATAGCTTAAGTATCGGTTATACCGGGAACTATGTAGAGCGTTTGACCGATGTTGCTGAAGGGTATGACGAAAAGCCGGGTTACGCGATTCATGATGTCTATGCGCAATGGCAACCTCTCACCATGGACGAGTTGAAGGTCACATTCACCGTGAAAAATGTGTTCGATAAAGCGTACCGTGATCACGCGAGCTATGCAGAAAGCAATGCTATCGCAACGGGTACACTTCAAGCCGGTCGAGATATTCGATTGAGTGCCTCTTACGCCTTCTAGGTTATACCTACCCTTCTTAATGGGAGCCTTTAGCGGCTCCCTTTTCTATTCTCCCTTCTTTGTTTGCCGTTTTTACCCTTACGGATTAGCCCTTTAGTCTCAATTTTTTTTGCTACTATATAGGCTCGATACCCAAGTTATGCCTATTGGGATGTCAAGATGACAACCATAACTCACCGATAATCAGTAGCGAAGTAGTGACGTGGAACCTGTAGATAATGCCCCTGTTGACAGCGAACTGTTAACTGAAATATCCGTTGCCTATTACCAAGATGGTGATACTCAAGAAGCCATAGCGAAAAAGTTTGGACTGTCTCGAGTGAAAGTAGGCCGACTGTTGAAGAAAGCCCGAGAAGAGGGCATCGTTGAAATTACGGTGAAATATCACCCCGTCTTTAGTGCCAAGTTAGAGCAGCAGCTTAAGGAAAGGTTTAAGCTCAAGCGAGCACTTATCGCGTTGGATCAGCCTGATGATGAGTCACAACGTGAGCAGGTTGCGAGCTTGGCATCTAACTATTTATCTTCTCAAATTCGTGAAGGCACGGTCGTAACGGCAGGTCAGGGACGAAACGTTGCTGCAGTTGCAAAGCACGTGGGGGTTGTACCTCAAAAAACCTGCATTTTTATATCAGGCATTGGCGGTATTCATGGTGAAGGCAGTGATATCAACGCGGATCATATCTGTCGTCAGTTAGCGAAAAAGTATGGGGGTAATAGTGAGACGTTATACGCCCCCGCTTATGTTGACGATAAGCTGATCAAGCTGGCTTTTATGCGTAATTCAACGGTGAAAGGCAGCCTTGATCGGGCAAGAAAATCAGATATAGCGCTAATTGGTGTCGGTGATCTTAATGAAAAGAGCCATTTGGTGAAATTAGGTTGGTTTACGTCGCAAGAGATCATTGAAGCCAAAATTAAGAGCGGTGTTGTAGGTGACATTGCGGGTTATGACTTTATTAACGCGCGAGGTGAACCCGTGGATACCAGTATGAATGGGCGAGTGATTGGTCTCAGTATCGATGAACTACGACGCATTCCAACGGTCATTGCCGTTGCTTCAGAAGAGAGTAAGGCTCTAGCTTTACTTGGTGCACTGCGATCTGGCGTCGTTGATGTGTTGGCAACGAGTGTGAGTAACGCGACATCAATATTGAATTTGGATAAGCAGATGCCTTAACGGGCGCTGCGCATAGGGAGTAGTGAATGAGAGCAATGGCTTTAGGGTTAGCCTTACTTTCAAGTGGTGCTATGGCATCAGAGTGGCACCATGTTACCAAACCGACGAGCGGAGAAGGTAGTGCGATAGGTTCTTATGCGAATGGCTGTCTTTCGGGCGGACAGCCATTGCCGTTAGATGGTGAAGGTTATCAAGTTATTCGAACATCTCGTGAGCGCTATTATGGCCACCCGAACATGATCACCTTTTTGCAAGATTTAGGTAAACGGGTCAATCGGGCTGGCATCGATGATCTTCTGATTGGCGATATTTCCATGCCGCGTGGTGGTAATTTTGTTTCCGGTCATCAGAGTCATCAAACGGGCTTAGATGCGGATATTTGGATGTTAATGGCAGATAGAAAGATGTCGTTGCAAGAGCGAGAGTCCTTATCTGCGCTCAATATGGTGGATTTGAAAAACTATCGCATTCAGTTTAAAAATTGGACTGAGGATCATGCCAACATTGTTCGTTTTGCGGCAGAAGATGTCAGAGTGTCGCGGATTTTTGTCCATCCAGTGATTAAGGAAACTCTTTGCAGAGGGACTTGGGAAGATCGAAGCTGGTTGCGTAAGATCCGTCCATGGTATGGGCACACCTCGCACATGCATGTCAGGCTCACTTGCCCACAAGGCGATGCGTACTGTAAAAACCAAGCGGCACCACCTCCTGGAGACGGCTGTGGCAAAGAGCTTTATTCTTGGCGTCCAAAAGCACCGCCGAAGGAGCAAGGGCAGCAGCAAAGTGGGGTAAAAGAGCTTCGAGGGAATCAGAAGCCAGCGCGTGTGGTAAAAATAAAGCCTCAACAATGTGAGGCTGTATTGACTGGATCTTAAGTGCTGAAAGGGGGCTTATGCTAGCCCCTGAATTTGCACAAACTTATCAAGCAGTGCTTCTTCTGTTTCAACATTGTCTGGATCCACGATAATGCATTTGGTGATTGGGCAAACTGATTGACATGTCGGCTTCTCGTAGTGCCCTTTACACTCAGTACAGAGGTTTGGGTCGATCTCGTAGAACTCCTCGCCCATAGTAATAGCACCGTTTGGGCACTCAGGATCGCACATATCACAGTTGATGCATTTATCGGTAATCAGTAATGCCATGGATTAGCTACCGTGTGGATTACGGGTATTCTCGCCAGTATTAAGATTACGCATAAGCAAGCCGTACTCCAGATCCATATCAGCGGGAACAGGGATAAACACAAAATGCCCATTTCCTTTGGCATCATCGATCACTTCAGATTTACGGTTTTCCATCGTTTCGAGTGTGAAGATGACATTGCCTTTCGGTGTCATTAGCTCCAAGCTATCACCGACAACAAATTTATTTTTTACTTCGACTTCAGCAAGGTCGCCGCGACGCTTGCCGGTAAATTCACCAACAAACTGCTGTGCATCCGAGACCGAGTAGCCATAATCATAGTTCTGGTATTCAGTATGGTTGTGGCGCTTTAAAAAGCCCTCGGTATAGCCACGGTGAGCAAGGCTCTCCAGTGTGCCCATCAGGTTTTCATCAAATGGCTTGCCAGCTACAGCATCATCGATAGCTTTACGGTAAACCTGCGCGGTACGTGCACAGTAGTAGAACGACTTAGTACGGCCTTCAATTTTCAGAGAATGGACGCCCATTTTAGTTAGGCGTTCAACGTGCTGAACAGCGCGAAGATCTTTTGAGTTCATGATATAGGTGCCATGCTCATCTTCAAATGCTGCCATTTTTTCACCAGGACGGCGACCCTCTTCAAGCAAGACCACTTCGTCAGTAGGTTTACCCAGTCCTAATGTATTGTCTGGACGTGCTTCAGGCTCTTGAATTTCAACAATTTGGCCTGCGTCATTTTCAGTTGCTTTTTCAACGTTGTAATCCCAACGGCAAGCATTGGTGCATGTACCCTGATTAGGATCGCGTTTGTTGATGTAACCAGACAGAAGGCAACGACCCGAATACGCCATACATAATGCGCCATGGACGAAAACTTCAAGCTCAGTTTCAGGACACTGTTTACGAATTTCCTCAATCTCTTCAAGCGAAAGCTCGCGTGAAACAATGACGCGCTCGACACCTTGAGAGGCCCAGAACTTCACCGTTGCCCAGTTCACGGCATTTGCTTGAACCGAAAGGTGAATCGCAACGTCAGGGAAGCTTTCTCGCACCATCATGATCAAACCTGGATCAGACATGATGAGCGCATCTGGCCCCATATCTACAACAGGCTTTAAGTCACGAATGAAGGTTTTTAGCTTTGAGTTATGCGGTTGAATATTGCAAACCACATAGAATTTTTTACCTTGCGCGTGAGCTTCATCGATACCGATCTTGAGGTTTTCGTGATTGAACTCATTATTACGAACACGAAGGCTATAACGTGGTTGGCCAGCATAAACCGCATCTGCACCATACGCGAAAGCGTAACGCATGTTTTTAAGGCTGCCCGCAGGCGAAAGTAGTTCTGGTGTAAACATTGCTCTTTGTCTCGATTAATCTGATTGCAAATCAGGCCATACCACCTGGTGGTATGGAAGGAGGCTGGATTTTACAGCTTTAGCCGCGCAATAAAAAGGGGTATATCGGCGAATTTCTCACCAAAAAAGCAGGTAAAGAAAGCGGTGTCATCGTTTAGTGGCAAAGCATCAGGGAATCGCTAGCCCGTTTCTAAATTCTGTATCTCGAGGTCGCTTGAGTGTAAGTAGGGAGAGCGATGCTCTCCCGTTGATCAGCTTGGTTAGTCGCGCGCCTCTAGGCCGCCAAGTGCTTCAAACAGGGCAGGCAGAAAAACGGCCATTTCACCACAGAAAAGTGACATGTCGGCATCAAAACGTTGAGCGATATCTTCTCGGTCGATGTCATCATTTTCATCCTTAATCTCATCGGAGAACTTCACTCGTTTTATCGTAAGATCTTCACCGAGGATAAAGTTGATACGCTCTTGCCAATCTAGCGCTAGCTTAGTGACGACTTTGTCCGCTTCAATGTGCGCTAGGATTTCATCGCTTGTCAGATCTTGTTGCTTGCAACGAATAACCCCGCCTTCTTCTAGAATGGCTTTAAACTCAGCTTCTTCACCCATGACAAAGCCAGCTGGTGACTGATGGCTGCGTACCCATTCGGTCATCGTCTGTTCAATGGGTTTCTCGGCAATTACTGGGATAACCGGTAGGCTCCCCATTGATTTTCGGAGCAGTGCTAGTAGCTCTTCGGATTTCTTATGGCTACCCGCATCTACCAAAATGTAGCCTTCAGAAGGCATAATGAGCGCATAGGTTTGGCTATTTCGGCTAAAAGCGCGCGGCAGTAGATCAATGATGATGTCGTCTTTGAGCGCATCTTTTTCTTTCTTCTTTAGCGGTCGCCCTTGCTCTTGCTCCATCGCTTCGACTTTGGCATTTAATGACTCCTTGATAACCGATGCCGGCAGCATTTTTTCTTCTTTGCGTGCACAGATCAGAATGTTGTTACCCGAGACGTGCGTCATCATGTCGCCATGTCGACCCATTGCAGTGACCCAGCCATATTTTTGCTGATCTTGGCTGCCGCAAGGAGTAAAGCGGAATTCGCTCAGTTGCTTCTCTAGTTCATCAGCATTGATATCGACATCTTTGCTAAAACGATAGGCGAGTATGTTTTTAAACCACATCATGTTTGGTCGGTTCCCAATCTTCCCACAAGAGCGACAATGTTATGCGATTAAGATGTTTTTGTCGCGGTTCTTGGTAGAATCCGGGTAAGCAAATTTTGGCATGGATAAGCAGCGCCACATGAAAATACTTCATACCTCTGACTGGCATCTTGGTCACCAACTGCATGGGTATAGCCGAGACACTGAACATCAACTTTTTCTCGATTGGTTAGTTGAAATTCTCATTGATGAAGAGATCGACGCGCTGTTGGTCGCGGGCGATATTTTTGACACCGCGAATCCACCTGCAACGGCATGGCAAATGCTCTATCGCTTTCTCGCCACGTTGTCGAAGCAATTACCCCACCTAAATGTTGTGATGATTGGAGGCAACCACGACTCGCCTTCAAAGCTTGATGCTCCTCATGAACTACTTCGGGCTTTTGATCTGCATTTGGTTGGTGGGATCCGGCGAAATGTTGATGGCATGCTGGAAACAGAACGTATGCTGGTGCCGTTAACGGATAAAAAGGGACAAACGGCAGCTTGGGTCATGGCAGTGCCCTTTCTGCGTAGCAGTGATTTACGGACAGAAAATTTATCGGAAGACGATGACCGATTAGTCAAGGGGGTAGAGCAACTCTACACTCAGGTTACCGCCGCAGCGTTATCCAAACGCTCATCTGATCAAGCGTTGATCGCGATGGGACATGCCTATATGGCGGCGTCGCAGCTATCTGAAATGTCTGAACGTCGTGTGCTTGGTGGCAATCAGCACGCATTGCCAGTGACTATTTTCGATGAGTCAATCAGCTATGTGGCGCTGGGTCATCTTCATCTTGCGCAGCGCGTGGGAGGAAAAGAGCACGTTCGTTATTCGGGCTCACCCATTCCGTTGTCAATGTCAGAAAAGCATTACAAACACCAAGTCGCCATTGTCACGCTCACTGATGCCAAGATCGAAAGTATTGAGACAAAGTGTGTGCCCCGCGCCGTCGACATGTTGTCCATTCCGGCTCAGCCACAGCCATTGGATAAGGTACTCGAGGCCTTAGAAGCAGCTGAGTTTGAAGAGAAATCTCTGTCATTACAGCCTTTGTTAGAAGTGCCTGTTTTGCTTGATAAGCCTCAGGCTATGTTGCGAGAAAAAGTGCTCGCCGCGATGGGTGAAAAAGCCGTACGGTTAGCCAAAATAACGCCCCATTACCCAGAGAAATCGTCATCGAGTAGCTTGATGCAGCAACAGCTTAGCGAGGTCTCACCGCAGGATGTGTTCAGTTTGAGTTGGCAGCAGCGCTATGACGGCGAGCCAGATGAAGAGATGCGTGAAGCATTTGAGCAGTTGTTGATTCAGGTAGAAGAGCAGGAGGCCGAGCAATGAAAATCTTGGCACTTCGAGGGGAAAACCTTGCGAGCTTACAGTCTCGCTTCGAGATTGATTTTGCAAAAGGCCGACTGGGTGAATCAGGGCTCTTTGCGATTACCGGGCGTACGGGGGCAGGCAAATCAACATTATTGGATGCTATTTGCTTAGCGCTGTTTGATCGCATGCCTCGCTTACAAGCGAACAAAAAAAATGATGCAGAGATTGGTCGTGATGATGATGCGAGTCGACTAAAAGCCAATGACGTACGGAGTATATTAAGTCGCGGTAAATCCGAGGGTTTTGCTGAAGTCGATTTTCGAGCGCATGACGGTAGTGAGTGGCGAGCGCATTGGCGAGTTCGCCGCGCACGTGGTCGGGCGGATGGGCGTATTCAAGCGGCCGAACATTGGCTTGAAAGCATAGAGACAGGCCAGCGCTTTGCGGGGAAAAAGCAAGAAATACAGCAAGAAGTTGAGCGCCTAGTAGGCCTAAGTTTTGAGCAATTTCGTCGTGCTGTGATGCTACCTCAAGGTGAGTTTGCTGCTTTTCTAAAAGCGAATGCCGATGAACGTGCGTCGCTATTGGAGCGAATGACGGGGGGAGAAATTTATAGTCAGTTGTCGATAGCCGCGCATGAGCGTACTCGTGAAGAAAAACAGCGCTTAGAGCAACTGCAGGGACAACTGGGCGATATCACCCTCATCGATGACGAAGCGATGGCAAAGCTGGTGATCGAGATAGCCGATATCGAGACGGAACACCAACAGAGTGAAGTGCATGTCCAGAAAGCGCTGGGTTATCAGCAGAGTTTGACGGATCACTTGCAATCGCATAAAGCGCTAGATGAAGCGAAGTTGGCGAGCCAGTCAGCGCTCCTCGCTCGCGAAAAAGCCCAGCCAGAGGTCGACTATTATGCGCAAGTACAAGCGGTGCAAGGCGCGCGTGAGTGCTATCAGGCACTGGTGCGTCAAAGGCAGCAACAGCAAGAGAACCAACAAGCGCAAATAGAACTCAAGCAACGCGCGGCGGCGAATGATTTAGCATTGTTGGCGAGTGATGACGAGGTTGCCACACAACGCCGAATGGACACGCATGCGAAAGCAGAATGGGAGGCGATAGCGCCTAAGCTCAAGCAAGCACTCTCCCTAGAGACGCAACATAAAGAAAAGCAACAACAGTGGCGGGAGGCGACAGATGAGTCGCAACGTCAGTCCCATCAGGTTCAACAGGTGCAGCAAGCCCTATCTGGTTTGGAGAACGATCTAAAGCATTGGCAACGGCAAGCAGACCAATTGAAGCAACAGCTGGCTCAGCATCCAGAACTAGTTGCGATTGCGCCACGGGGAGAGTCGGCGCTGGAAAACATAACGCACTATCGACGTTCTGTATCGCAAAGCACAGACTTGCGACAACAACAGGGACAGTTGAGTCGACAAAAGCAGCAACTTCAACATGCCTTAAATGGCTATCAACATGAGCATCGGCAGTTAGTTGGGCTGCGAGAAGCGTTAGAAAAGCGGATTGAAGCACTCTCTCTCGACACCTTATTGGCACGTCAATCTGCTTGTCAGCAAGACTTTCAAACACAAACGAAGCAACTTGAGGCGTTAAACCAGCAACGCACCATGGCGCAAGATTGGTTGCATGCCGACACCCAACGTCAGCAGTTAGAAACGGCATGGCAAACAGCGCTTGCACAGCAGCAGGAAGGGGAAAAACAACTCGATGTTTTGTTGCAAGCGCTTAAGGTACAACGTGCCACATTCGATGAAGCGAAGCGCCAGTTTGATTTGAGCCGCGCCACTTTTGAGTTAGCGGACTATCGTGTGTTACTGGAAGAGGAACAGCCTTGTCCGCTCTGTGGGAGCCTTGAGCACCCTTATGATTCGAGTCAGCCGGCCGTCGAAAGTTTGATACATCAGCAGCAGGCGCGTTTGGAGCAGTTGCAATCAGAGCTGCAACAAGGGGAATCGCAACGCCATTTCCTGACTCAGCAAGGTGTTCAAACTGAGCGCCAATTACAGCAAATTCAACATGAAAAAGCGCAGCTTACGCCTATTCTGTCGCAATGCTGGCAACGTATCGTTGCGCTAGCGCCTGAGCTGGCTGCGGTTGATCAAAGTGAACTGCCTACGCACATTCAAGTTTGGCAACAACAAGCAGAATCGATTAGTCGTAAACAGGCAGAACTGGATAGCGAGTTTCGTTCTATCCAGCATCAACTCGAGTTGGGCGGCCGTTGGCAACAAGAATTGAGCCAGATGGTGCAAGGTGAAAAACAGCTCAATCAGGATGTGAATGGCGTACAGCAAACGCTGGCAACCTTGGAGGAACGTGATAAGGCGTTGCGAGACCAACTTGATGCAATAACCGCACAGCAGGCAGAGCGGGCGACATTGTTAGCGGATATTTTTGCTGAGTATCGCTGGCTATCAATAGCCGAGAATGACCACTTCTTCCAACAGTTTCGTCTGCAGTTAGCCAGCGTGATTGATTGGCAGCAAGCGCTACAGAGTATTGAGCGACAGCTGTCAGAACAGCAGCCTAAGTTGACTGAGTTAACGACACAGCTTGAGGGCGGTCGTCAGATACAACTGAGCATAGAGGAAAAACAGGCAAGTCTTCGTCGTGAAATCAACGAACTTTGGCAACAGCGTGCTGAGTTGGTCGGTGAGCAATCACTGCAAGAGATAGAGCAATTACATCAAGGTGGTATGGCTGTGGCAGAGCAGTCTCTTAAGCAGGCTGAGATTCGACGGCAATCTTTAGGTGAAACAAGAGCAGCACTTCAAAAAGAGCAGCAGTTGCTGGTCGCGCAGCAGGATGGACTTAATGCCTCTCAGCAAGCTCATGAACAAGAATGGCAGCAGTGGCTTGAGCGCTATTCACTGAGTAATGAAGCGCTGAAGGCGTTGCTCGAACATGACACAGCTTGGCGAGAGGTACAGCAAGAAGCGATAAAAGCATTAGAGGATGCTGTCGCGTCTACTATGTTATTGCAAAAGGAGCGCGAGCAGCGACTCGAACAGCAACATAGTCGTTTAAGTGAACTTAAAGTTTGGCTAGGTATGGATGAGAGTGATGATTTAGCATTGCTTGAAAGCCAGTTAAGCGAGCATTTGGAAAAACTTCAGGGAATCCGCAAACAGCAGAGTAATCTGCTATTTGAGGCGAAACGTCGTTTACATGACGCGGAGACGGCCAAAAAGCAAGCGGGGGAGCTGGAGCAACAGTGGATGAAGCAACATGCTGTGACCGAAACATGGCTTAAGTTGAATGAGCTGATAGGCTCTGCAACAGGCAGTAAGTTCCGTACCCTCGCTCAAGGGCTGACCCTGCAGCAACTGGTGCTGGTGGCCAACACTCACTTGAGTGAATTGTCTCCTCGCTATGCCTTGCAGCCTGTTCCCGGTAGCCCGTTGGCATTGCAAGTTATTGATCACGACATGGGGGATGAGGTGCGCAGCGTAGAGTCTCTCTCGGGAGGGGAAACCTTTTTGCTGTCACTCTCCTTGGCGCTAGCGCTTGCCTCACTGGCAGCGGATACTCGTCAGTTGGGTTCCTTATTCATTGATGAAGGTTTTGGAACGTTGGACCCAGAAAGCTTAGAAATGGCGCTATCGTGTTTAGATGCCTTGCAGGCGAATGGTCGTCAAATTGGTGTTATTTCCCACGTTTCCACTTTAGTCGAGCGTATTGGTGTGCAGGTTGCGATAGAAGCAAAAGGCAGCGGCCGGAGTGAAGTGAGAGTGAAAGGATAACTGCCATCAATGGACGAAACAGGGAAGATTCTCTGCGACTTTAGGTGAAATTTCAGCGTGTTAAAATTTCACCACTGGTCACAAAAGTGTCATAATAAACACACATAATGGCTCCAGATTTTATCGTTCACTGGGTATAGATACACTATGGTTAAACGCATCCTCGTTGTTGAAGACGAAGCACCTATTCGTGAAATGCTTTGCTTTGTACTTGAACAGAAAGGCTATCATGCAGTTGAAGCAGAAGATTATGATACCGCGCTGGAAAAAATCTGCGAACCGTATCCGGAGCTTATTCTGCTCGATTGGATGCTACCAGGAGGTTCAGGTATTAATCTCATTAAACACCTGAAGCGTGATGAGTTAACTCGTCAGATTCCTGTGGTGATGCTGACAGCGCGCGGTGAAGAAGAAGACAAAGTTCGTGGCCTCGAAGTGGGTGCGGATGATTACATTACGAAGCCTTTTTCACCCAAAGAATTGATGGCGCGTTTGAAAGCTGTTATGCGTCGCGTATCCCCCACTGCTCTGGATGATGTGATTGATGTACAAGGTTTGAAACTGGACCCAGTTTCTCACCGTGTTACATCCAATGAGCAACCGCTAGAAATGGGCCCAACTGAGTTTAAGATGTTGCACTTCTTTATGACACACCAAGAGCGTGTTTATAGCCGTGAGCAACTGCTAAACCAAGTTTGGGGTACCAATGTATATGTAGAAGACCGAACAGTAGACGTGCATATCCGTCGTTTGCGTAAAGCGCTAGAAACAGGCGGTCATGACAAAATGGTACAGACTGTACGTGGTGCAGGATACCGTTTCTCAACACGCATTTAGTAGTACTGAACAACCTGAAAGACCAGAGAGGAGCGCAAGCTCCTTTCGTGCTTGGAGACGTAATGGTCGAACGACTGTCTTGGAAAAAGCTGGCTTGGGAGCTGGCTTTTTTTTACCTACCTTGGATTGGCCTTGGCGCCATATTCGGACATATGGCGTGGTTTCTTTTAGCCGCGACCTGGATTCAATTGCTGTGGCATTATTATAATCAGCTGAAAATGTCTGATTGGCTCTGGAAAGAGCGCAGTTTAACGCCGCCTTCGGGCTCTGGCAGTTGGGAGCCTCTCTTTAATGGGATCTATCGATTACAGATCCGAAACCGCCGTCGTCGAAAAGAGCTAGCGACGCTTATTCGCCGTTTTCGCAGTGGCGCGGAATCTATGCCCGATGCACTCGTGGTTTTTCGTAGTGAAGGGCATATTGTTTGGTGTAACAAACTGGCTCAGCATGTGTTGGGTTTTCGTTGGCCCGATGACGCGGGGCAGCCAATCAATAATTTATTGCGTAGTCCAGATTTTGTTCGTTATCTGTCAAAACGCCGCTTTGAGCATCCGATTGAAATCACTGCACCGACCAATCCTGATCGCACCCTAGAACTGCGCATCATGCCTTATACCGATGGAGAGTACATCATGGTGGTCCGTGATGTGTCGCAAGTAAAACAGCTTGAAGGGATGCGCCGAAACTTCTTTGCGAATGTTTCTCATGAATTACGTACGCCGATGACGGTATTGCAAGGTTATTTAGAGATGACATCAGATCCTGAGATGATGCCTCGCCCGATGTGGGACAAAGCCCATACGGTTATGACTGAGCAACTCGAACGTATGAGTGGGCTGGTCAATCAGTTGTTGACGCTCTCTAAAATTGAAGCAGCGCCAGTCGTTGAGCTCTCAGAGATTGTTACTGTGCCTGCCATGCTAGAGATATTAGAAAAAGAAGCGATATCGCTCAGCGGTGATAAGGATCAGATCTTTCATTTTGATGTTGAAAGCGATCTCAATGTGTTTGCTGATGAAGATCAGTTACGCAGTGCGATATCCAACCTTGTCTACAATGCGGTGAAGCATACTCCTCCGAACGCTGAAATTTCTGTGCGTTGGTTTAACACGTCAAAAGGCCCAAGATTAGAAGTGCAAGATAGCGGTGAAGGTATTGCCCCTCAGCATATCCATCGTTTGACGGAGCGTTTTTATCGTGTAGATAAAGCACGCTCCCGTGAAACGGGAGGCAGTGGCTTAGGGTTGGCTATCGTCAAACATGCACTAAGCCATCACGACGCACAGTTGGAAATTGCCAGTACTGTGGGTGAAGGGAGTACCTTTGCATTTACCTTACCTAAACGCCTCGTGGTGGGTGAGGAATGAAACGTCTATTAATGATGGGCGCTGGCGCGCTGTTGAGCATGAGTCTTGCCTTTGGCAGTGCTGCTGACCCCTTACCTCCTTATCAAAAGGTCGTGGGCGTTTCAGGCAACCTAAGCTCCATGGGGTCTGATACGTTATCTAATTTAATGACGGTTTGGGCTGAGTCATTTAAACGGTATTACCCCAACATCAATATCGAGATTCAATCAGCAGGATCGTCAACGGCACCAACAGCATTGACAGAAGCGACAACGCAGTTTGGCCCGATGAGTCGCCCGATGCGTCCCCGTGAGATTGAGGTGTTTGAACGTGAACATGGCTATAAGCCTATGCCTATTCGCGTGGCTATTGATGCGTTGGCCGTATTTGTTCACCAAGACAATCCACTTCAAGGGCTGAATTTTTATCAGCTGGATGCCATCTTTTCTCGTACCTTGCTGTGTGGGGCGAATGCACCGATCACCCAATGGGCCGATCTCGGTTTAGAAGGGTTGTGGGAAGATCGTGATATCCAGCTGTTTGGGCGGAATTCGGTCTCCGGTACTTATGGCTTTTTTAAACAGAAGGCGTTGTGCAATGGTGACTTTGTGGCGCGTTTTAATGAGCAGCCTGGATCTGCGTCGGTTGTACAGTCCATCTCGACATCACTGAACTCTATCGGTTTTTCTGGGATTGGTTATACCACTTCCGCAGTAAAAGCCTTGCCAATCGCAGAAACCGGGCAGGATTATGTGATTGCGAATCGAGAAAATGCGGTCAGCGGGGAGTACCCACTCTCTCGATTTCTCTATATTTATGTCAACAAACATCCAGAGCGGCCGCTCTCTCCGTTGGAGCGCGAGTTTGTGCGCTACATCTTATCTGCGCAAGGTCAAAATTTGGTGTCTCGTGAAGGGTATGTCTCTTTGCCCGCGAGCGTCATTGAGCAAGAGTTATCGCGACTTGGGATCTAGCCTTTTTACAGTTCAAAACAGGACGCATCTGCGTCCTGTTTTGATTTAAGTCGGAGTGAAATTAGTTCTCAATGTCTGGAGTGAGGATTTCTAACTGCCATCCCGCATTCTGCCAATATTCTTGCTCTTTCACTAAATCTGCTTCAAGTAAGCGGTTATTGACCTGCCAGTCGCTCGGCATATGTAACTGCCAATGCTCTTTGTTCGCAGTGACTTTAATGGTTGGCAAAGGGTCATCGTTGCGCTGGCCATGCATGGCGACAGCAAGCCGCAATGTGCGAATGAGTGGGTAGACGTGCTTACGTTTATAGATACTTAACTCAGGCATTTCGTTGAGCTTAAGTGTTTTTCGCTGGAAGCGTGTGAGCGTCGCCAGTACTGTTTGTTCTTCTTGGTTAAAGCCGGGCATAGAGGCATGTTGTAGGATATAACCACAATGGCGATGGAATCCAGAGTAACTGATGCTCAACCCGACTTCATGTAACACTGCCGCCCACTTTAAGAGTGAGCCAAGGACGAGTTGCTTGCCACCCAGCTCGCTTTCAATTTGTGAATAGAGCATGGATGCTGTCGCTTTAATCCGTTCGGCTTGGGCAAGGTCGACATGGTATTGCTTCGCTAGCGCATTCGTAGTGCGCTCACGAATATCGTGATGACGGAAACGTTCCTCCATCTCGTAGAGCAGCCCTTCTCTTAGCGCGCCATCTGAAAAGTGCATTTCGTCGATATCGAGAGCGGCAAAGACGGCGGTGAGTATCGCCAATCCAGCAGCAATAATGGGTTTTCTCTCTTCAGAAAGGCCTCCCCAATCGAGGTCGTTATAGTGTTTTACTTTGATTAAATCGTGACCAAGCTGTTCTAGTGCTTTTCGTGTGATAGTCCCTTTCTCGGAACCGCGTTGTTTTATCACTTCGCAGATGGTTTTAATCGTGCCTGAGGCGCCAATCGCGATATCCCAGCCTCGGTACTTGTATCGAGATGCGACATTCTCGAGCTTTTGAGCGGCGGCAAGCTGTGCTGCTTCAAAGCGTTTTTTACTGATTTTGCCTTCGCTAAAAAAGCGCTTGTTGTAGCTGACACATCCCATGTGCTTACTGGTCATCTGTTTGGCTTCAAATTCTTCGCCAATAATGAGTTCAGTGCTACCACCGCCAATGTCGATGACAAGTTTAGTCCCTGACTTGGGCTGAGTGTGGGCAACCCCAAGATAAATCAATCGCGCTTCTTCTGTACCGGGGATGATTTCAATTTGATAAGGAATGACATTACGCGCGCGCTGCAAAAATAGATGCGCATTCTGTGCTTGGCGCAATGTGTAGGTCGCTGCGATACGAACGTTATCGGGATGGAATCCCTGCAGACGCTCAGCAAACATGGTCAAGCAGTCTAAACCACGCTGCATGGAAGCGTGGTCCAAGTTGTGGTTTTCGTCCAGACCAGCAGCGAGGCGCACTCGCTGCTTGTGTCGGCTGATAATCTGTAAACGTTGTCCGATGACTTTCGCGACAACTAGATGAAAACTGTTTGAGCCAATATCAATTGCCGCAATTTCTCGGGCAGGTTCAACGATCGGGTTGCTCATCAACGCTTTTCTCTTTCTCGGTCTTCTTTTTTATCTGCTTTTCACTTTGCTTCAAATAGTCGTAAATAGCAATTTGAGAGCGGATTTTACGTCGATTTCCGCGCGGAACATACCGATTGTCCATATCTTTATTGATAATTCGCGCTTTAACCGTGTCTTTAAATTGAAGCTCAAGAATGTCGATAATGCGTTTTTTAAGGTCTGGATCTTTGACCGGTGCCCCGACTTCGACACGATTGTCGATGTTGCGGGTCATCCAGTCTGCCGATGAAATCATCACAAATGGGTCGCCATTGTTGGCAAATACGGCGACACGGGGGTGTTCAAGAAAGCGATCCACAATACTAATTGCTGAGACATTGTCACTGATACCCGGGAGTCCAGGAATTAAACTGCACATACCGCGAACAATGATGCGTATTTTCACACCAGCTTGGCTGGCTTCGTAAAGGCGATTCACAAGACCTTTATCGACTAAGTTGTTCACTTTTAACGTGACACTTGCCTTGATGCCATTTCGGGCGTTGGCAATTTCATTGTCGATGAGGTTATATATACGGCCGCGCGAGTTACGAGGCGATACGATTAGCTCTTTGAATTTGACCGGGCGGAATGGGTTTTCGATGTAGTCAAAAACAGCGCGTACTTCATCTGTGATGCTCTTATCTGCGGTAAGTAGAGAGAAGTCCGTGTAGATTTTTGCAGTTTTTTCATTAAAGTTGCCCGTTCCTAAGTGAGCATAGCGAACGATTTTCCCCTCTTCTTTTCGGCTAACGACACACAGTTTCGAGTGGATTTTCATTCCTGGAATGCCGAAAACGACGCGAACGCCAGCTTCTGTGAGACGGCGAGACCATTCAATGTTTGCCTCTTCATCAAATCGTGCCATTAGCTCGACAACTACGGTGACACGTTTACCATTGTTAGCGGCATCGGTCATCGCGTCGATGATGCGAGAATTTTTTGCGACGCGATAAATATTAATTTTGATGCTGTACACTTTCGGGTCATAGGCGGCTTGGCGAAGCCATTCTGTCACATGCTCGAAGGTGTGATACGGGTAGTAGAGCAGGACATCTTTTTTCTTGATCGCTTCAAATGCCGTTTGTGTATTAGCGAGTTGGTAGCTCTCTAGTGCTTGCATTGGTGGGTTTTCAAGGTAGCGAGCGCCTACGTTGGGGAAGCCTAAAAAGTCTTTGTGGTTATGATATCGTCCACTCGGGACGACACTGTCGTAGTTTGAGACTTGCAACGCTTTCATCAGCATGTCGAGGGTATCGACAGGCATGTCACGCTGATAGACAAAACGCACTGGCATCTGTGTTAAGCGTTGGCTTAATCCTTCCGACATTTGCTCAAGTAAACCGTGCTCCACCTCGGGAGTCAGTACATATTCTGCATCACGGTTCATTTTCATCGCATAGGCGTGGACTTCATCAAACTCAAACAGCCCTTTAAACACATCTGCAAGGCAGAGTCTGATGATGTTATCAAGTAAAATGATGGTTGTACGGCGGCTGCCTTTCTCTTTCGGAAGGACGATGAAACGATCGACTTGCTCGGTTGGGATCTCGATCAATGCACGTTGTTTTTGATCGCCTGTGATCAGATCTATCGCGAGGTATGAGGACTCATCTTTTAGGAACTGCAATAAATCCGTGCTTGGATTGAAAATGATGGGGGTTATATATGGCAAAATCTTGGCACGGAAGTATTTTCGCATCCAAGTGATTTGTTGCTCACTCAATTGCTTTTCATTGACCAAGAAGATGTGTCGACGTGCCATTTCTAGCAAGACTTCATTGTACAGTTCGTCAAAGCGCTCGCCGAGTCGTGCAGCCTTACTCTGCATTTTATTGAGTAAGTGTTTGGCGCTTTCATCACCACCTTGCTCTTCATTGATAATGATACGGCGCTTTACGTCAGCAAAGCGAACCTTGTAAAATTCATCAAAGTTATTGGAATAGATCCCTAAAAAACGGACGCGTTCGATAATTGGGTTGGACTTGTCAGCCGCCTCTTGTAGAACGCGTTCGTTAAATGAGAGCCAACTTAATTCTTTGTCTACATGCAGCTTATCTGTGCTCATCTTATTTTATGTACCAATGTCGGAGAGTTAATCAAAATCGATGGTAAGATCATCAGCTAACTGTTCTAGCTGGCTCTGGATTTCATCCAGATCGATTTCGGTTTTCGTCTCAAGTTGAAAGTAAGCATAAAACAAGGGATAGCCCCATGCGGGTGCGCTTTTGGTTTCTGTCTTTAGTTTGCTGATATTGATGCCATTTTGCCCAAGCAGATGGGAGACTTGGTTAACAATACCGCGGCGATCGTTTCCAGATACAGTCAAGGCGATAGTTTGCTCTGCTGGCGGTGTTTCGTTTCCGTCGACGACATGAATATGAAAGGCTTGCTGTGATTTGAGGGCGGTAATAAGTGCTGCTTCGTATTGCTCTTCAACACTGATTTGCAGTATGCCTGCAAATTGCCCGGCAAGTTGCGTCAGACTACTGGCTAACCAATTCCCGTGATGTTGAAAAACGGTATCTGAAAGGGTGTCAACCAGTCCTGGTGAATCTTGACCAATAACAGAAATAACTAAGTGCTTCATACTCATGTCCTCATCCTTAGGCAGTAATCCTATTATGCGAGCTTGACTACGTACTGTCCACAGAGCAAAAAGTCCGCGGAACGTATTCGCGACGAGGGGCAACTAACCACTTGTTTCCGCAGAGAGTAGACGGCTTGTGTTACACTTTTATTGCATATTAACAGACTGACATATAAGACGGCTTTTTCGTCGTTTGTAATATTAGTGTCATTTTTTAGTCATATAGTAACGTGTTGATTCAATTAACGAGGTCCCCATGGCAACAGCGCCCAATTTTGAAATGACTGCCGGTACGGCAAGGCGTTTTTGGGATCGCGTAGCTCGGATTTTCGTTACCGCTGGTGGTGTTTCGGCACTGCTGATGCTCGTTCTTATCTTCTTTTATCTCTTGATGGTCATCTTCCCGACGGTCAAGCAAGCCTCCGTTTCGATTAGTTACCAAAATCAGACACCGACTTGGCAAGGTGAAAGCCTTCACGTTGGTACCTTAGCGGATAACAAACACCTTTACCGAGTGGCAGAATCCGGCATTGTGTCATTTTACTCTTTGGGTGATCGCATCGAGAAACAGCATGATATTCAGTTTCCTGATGTGAGCGCCTATGCAGGGCCTGTTGCGGGCGGGCGTGTTATGGCATTTGGTCACAGTACGGGTGAAATAACGGTATTTGAACCGGTAGAAAAAGAGAGTCGATTTGAGGGGAATTCCGTTCCATTGACAGGCATTGAGTATCCTTTTGGTGGCCGGCAGTTGCAGCTCGATCCGCAAGGTCAACCTATCGTTAGCCTGAAAACGTCAATGTCGAATGAGTTTTTCACTGCGGTTGGACAAACCCTTGATGGCAGATGGCTTGGGATACGTCTTGAAGGGGACGTTAACCCGATTACCTATAAAACGGAATGGCATGAGACAAGGTTTACGCTTCCTATTCCCAATGATTATGATGCGATTGCATTAGCGCCCACGGGGCAGTTTATCTATGTTTTGGCGCGTAATCGTGTTTATGTCTACACCGCAACGGACGACGGCTACTTTCTACGGGAAACGGTGAGAGTGGGGAGTGAAGCCGATCCGGCGACTGAACTGGCTGTGTTACCTGGCGCTTCTTCGGTACTGATTGGTTCTGCGAGCAAGGTTCGACAATGGTTTGATGTGCGTGATGATGAGGGACGTCGCTCGCTCACTCCCATTCGCACCTATACCTTGCGCGGCGAGGGTATTCCAAAGATTGTCGTCGAGCAATATCGAAAGAGTTTTATGACAGTGCAGCCTGATGGCGAAGTGGGGCTGTTTTACACCACTAGCCGACGTCCCCTGTTACAAACCCAGTTGGCGTTACCCCACCAGATGCCAAATGCCATAAGCTTCTCAAGTTATGGTGATGGCGTCACGCTTTCCTACATGGAGGGGGTTTATCAGTTATCTGTACGCAATCCACACCCAGAAGTGACCTTCTCCTCGCTATTTGAAAAGGTCTGGTACGAGGGCTACCCAGAACCCGATTTCGTTTGGCAGTCTACCTCAGGCAGTGAGCAGTTCGAGCCCAAGATGAGTTTAGTGCCACTTGTCTTTGGCACATTAAAGGCTGCCGCGGTTGCTATGCTGTTTTCTGTCCCGCTAGCCGTGTCTGGTGCTGTTTATACTGCTTACTTTATGTCGTCACGCATGCGGGCTGTTGTTAAGCCCACCATTGAGTTGATGGAGGCATTGCCGACCGTTATCCTCGGGTTTCTTGCCGGACTTTGGTTGGCTCCGCTTGTTGAGAACAACCTGTCAGCACTTTTTCTTCTCGTGTTTGCTGTTCCCTTAATGACGCTGGTAATGGGATTGTTTTGGTACTGGGGGCCGCAACGTTTAGGTTGGCAAATTCCGAATGGTTTGCACGTGGTTCTGTTACTCCCCTTGCTCGTGCTGGTGGTTTGGGGCTGCTTTGCCGCAAACGAGTGGGCTGAATTGACGCTGTTTGATGGTGATGCTCGCTTATATCTGAGTCGTGAATTGGGGTTGGGTTTTGACCAACGCAATGCGATCGTTGTGGGCATCGCCATGGGGTTTGCGGTTATTCCCACCATTTTCACTATTGCTGAAGATGCGATTTACTCCGTGCCTCAGCATTTGACCAGTGGTTCATTGGCGCTGGGGGCAACACATTGGCAAACCCTGTCACGGGTCATTTTGATCACAGCGAGTCCGGGGATATTTTCAGCAATAATGATGGGTGTGGCGCGCGCCATTGGCGAAACCATGATTGTTTTGATGGCAACAGGAAATACACCGATTATGGAAATGAACTTATTGCAAGGGATGCGGACCTTAGCCGCTAACATTGCGATTGAAATGCCGGAATCGGAAGTGGGTAGCTCACACTATCGTGTACTTTTCTTGTCTGCGTTAGTGCTGTTTATTTTTACCTTCATCTTTAACACCTTGGCGGAAGTGGTTCGTCAACGGCTGCGCGAGCAGTACAGTAATTTATAGCGCCTGAGAGATTGAAATGAAGTGGATTAAATCAGGAGCACCTTGGATTTGGCTAACTGCTGGTGCAGTCAGTTTAAGCTTATTGGCGGTTCTTGGCCTGTTACTGCTTATTGGATGGAAAGGACTGAGCTTTTTTTGGCCTACGACGCTTTATCAGTTTGAGATAGAGCGGGGTGAACATGTTGAGATTGTGATTGGCGAAGTATATGGTCGTGAAACCGTTTCGTCCTATCAACTTGGCTTATCAGTCGACGCGCCAGATGCACAACGGTTACTGATCAAAACAGCCAATCGTGACGTGGAAGGTAGCGACTTCATTAGCGTTCTGGATCAGCATATCTTCTCTCAAACCGTGCCAGAAAACGCCGCTGTGATTGAGCGTAGTCGTGAGGGCGACTTTTTTGGTTTTCCTGTCGCGGTGATCAATGATGGAGAGCAATACCCTGTCGCCAAGCTCGGTGAGCTACTCGATGAAGTGACAGAAACGCGCGAGCTGATCCGCCAAATAGAGAAGCAAGAAATTGGCGCGATTAACTGGTCATTGGAGCAACTACGCTTACAAGAGCGAAAACTGCAGATGGCGGCGTCGCTCACGCAGGAAGAGCAGTTGGCAATCGAGCAGCAACGGCTGAGTTTACAGCACAATTATCATCAACTCGCCGATCAGCTCACTGAAATGCGCGTGCTGATTGAGCGGGATGCCTTGGTTGTAAGAGATGCCAAAGGGGCGCTTCATACGCTCCCGATGTCTGATGTGCTCGATATCTGGCATCCTAATCAGATGTCGGTACTGCAGAAAATGAATCATTGGCGCAAACAGATTGGGAAGTTTGTGAGCGATGACCCTCGAGAAGCGAATACGGAAGGGGGGGTGTTCCCTGCAATATTTGGCACGGTATTGATGGTGCTGTTGATGAGTGTCATTGTGACTCCTTTTGGCGTCATCGCCGCCATTTACCTCAATGAGTATGCGGGGAATAACGCGTTTACTCGGCTGATTCGTATCGCGATTATAAACTTGGCGGGTGTGCCATCGATTGTTTACGGTGTGTTTGGGCTCGGCTTTTTTGTTTACATGGTCGGTGGCACCATCGACAACCTGTTTTATGCCGAATCGTTGCCTGCCCCCACGTTTGGTGCGCCAGGTATCCTTTGGTCAGCATTGACGCTGGCGATTTTAACACTGCCTGTTGTGATTGTTTCAACGGAAGAGGGGTTGAGCCGAGTGCCCCAATCGGTGCGTGAAGGCTCCTTAGCGTTGGGGGCTACTCAGTTCGAAACATTATGGCGAATCGTCTTGCCGATGGCGAGCCCTGCCATTATGACTGGATTGATCTTGGCGGTTGCACGTGCGGCGGGCGAAGTGGCCCCTTTAATGCTGGTGGGTGTGGTTAAAATGGCGCCGACATTACCGATTGATGCAAACTTTCCTTATCTCCACCTAGATCGTAAGTTTATGCACTTGGGCTATCACATTTATGATGTGGGCTTCCAAAGTCCAAATATAGAAGCGGCGCGTCCATTGGTTTATGCTACATCCTTCCTGTTGGTGTTAGTTATCGTCAGTTTAAACTTAACGGCAATTGGTATTCGCAATCATCTACGTGACAAGTTCCGCTCCTTAGAGCAGTAATAGATTCGAGGTATAAATGATATTCAACGCCGCCTCTCTCGGCTTTGCTCCACCGTTAGATCTGGAAAATTTACCTCCGGAGAAAACGGCATTATCGATTGAGAATTTGAATCTCTTCTATGGCGAGAGTCAGGCACTGTTTGATATCAATATGCGGATTCCCAAAGGGCAAGTCACTTCGTTCATCGGTCCTTCAGGTTGTGGTAAATCCACCTTATTGCGCTGTATTAATCGCATGAACGATTTGGTCGAGCATAGTCGGGTCACAGGGCAGGTGATGCTGCATGGTACCAATGTCTATGAGCGTAATGTCGATGTCGCTGGGCTACGCCGCCGAGTAGGGATGGTATTCCAGCGTCCAAATCCGTTTCCGAAATCTATCTATGAAAATGTGATTTATGGCTTACGTCTGCAAGGGGTGCGAGATAAACGCACCTTAGATGATGCTGCTGAGAGTTCACTACGCGGGGCGGCGTTATGGGATGAAGTGAAGGATCGTTTGCATGAGAATGCCTTCGGATTGTCGGGCGGCCAGCAACAACGTTTGGTGATAGCTCGGGCCATCGCGATTGAACCGGAAGTATTACTTTTAGATGAGCCAACATCTGCCCTAGATCCAATCTCAACGTTGACGATTGAAGAGTTGATTAACGTGTTGAAGAAAAAGTATACCGTGGTGATTGTGACTCATAACATGCAGCAAGCGGCGCGTGTATCTGATCAAACTGCTTTCATTCATATGGGCGAGTTGGTGGAATATAAAGATACGGATACGATTTTTACTACCCCTTCAGATAAGCGTACAGAAGATTACATTACCGGTCGGTATGGGTAAGGAGTGACGATGGACAATTTAAATATCGGGCGGCATATCTCCAACCAGTTCAATGCTGAACTTGAACAAATCCGAAGTGAAGTGTTGGCGATGGGCGGCTTGGTCGAACAACAACTGATTGATGCGCTCAAAGCCATGCACAAGCAAGACGTAGAGCTTGCACGAAAAGTGATCCGTAACGATCACAAAGTGAATGGTAAGGAAGTGATGATCGATGAGGCGTGCACCCGTATCATCGCGAAGCGTCAACCGACGGCCAGTGACTTACGCTTGGTCATGGCGATCATTAAGACCATTACTGATCTCGAACGGATCGGTGATGTTGCCGACAGTATCGCAAAGATGGCGTTGGAAAATTTCACCAATAATCAGCAGACACTCTTGGTGTCATTGGATGCGCTGGGTATGCAAGTGGTGCGTATGTTACATGGCGTTTTGGACGCTTTCGCACGCATGGATGTCAACGCGGCGATAGATATTTACCAAGAAGATGATCGTATAGATCAAGAGTATGAAGCGATCATTCGCCAATTGATGACGTATATGATGGAAGATCCGCGTTCAATCCCGAATGTGATGCAAGTGATGTGGTCTGCGCGTTCTATCGAGCGTATCGGCGATCGTTGTCAGAATATTTGTGAGTACATCATCTATTATGTGAAAGGTAAGGATATTCGGCATATTGACCCTAACGAAATCACCAGTTATCTCGACTAACACAGGTTTGATTGAGGCAGTGGTAAGCTTCCCGAATTGCGCATCTTGAGGCAGTTCGAGTTTAAGCAGCGACCCAATGGTCGCTGTTTTTGATTGGCGAGCTAGAAGTATAGGTTAAGCCCCATAAAAAACTGATCATATTCGACACTGCCTCCTTTTAGATGAGGACGAGAGCGTTTGAACCCCGAGTTTAAAGCTAATGTTTGATTGAGCTTTAAGCCAAATTCTGCCCCCCAAGTCACCGCTGTATCTGAGAATGTTTGCATTTCGTAGCCTTGATTCCCCAGCGGTACCCGCCATTTTTCTTTATGCTCATGCACACCCAAGATACCACTGAGGTAAAAGTTTCTGCCCTCAAAATCAAAGTGGTACGTCGGTTTTATATTGAGGCCATAGGATTTCGCTTTCACGTGATGATCGCGTAAACCGCTCCAATTGAAATAGTAGCTCTCATCACCAAAGTCACGATATTCAGCTTCAATACCGAGACTCAGTTCTGCACTGACTGGAAAATCATAACCAATGAGCACAGAAGCGGAATCACCAAAAACTGAACGATCTGATGAGCCTAACGCGATATTGCCGCCAACATAAATACTGTTAGCAAACACGTTAATGGGCAGGGTGAGGAGGGTAAGTGCAAGTAATTTTCTCATGGGCAGTAATCAATACTTCATAACAAGGAATGACGCTTATCTTAATTGCACGGTGTTTTATTTTGAAATGAGCAGTGCTTCAGTCGGTGATAAGTTTGGCTTATCGCCGCCTTAAAGAAGCTTGCTCATGTTATCGAGTAACCAGGTATGAAGAGGGTCTTTGGTGTGCTTCTTATGCATGAATGCAACGACATCGTATAGGGCGAACTCATCTTCTTCATGTATAGGAATCGTCCGAAAAGCGGTTTCGGTGTGCGGGAAAAAATTTGCACCACTTGGAAAGAGTAAGTCAGTGCTTTTCAGTGTCTCGATTAAGTTATAGGTGCTGGTAGTACGGTGCGCGATTCGGCAAGGAATATCGCGGGCATTCAAGATCTTCTCCACTTCCGTTTGGATGTCAGTAAATCCAGGGAGAATTAAGTTAACCCATTGAAATTGAGCAGTATCTTCCGCTCGGATGACGTCACCTTTGAAAGGGTGTTCTTGGCGAACATAGATGCAACCCCGCAAAGACTCCAATATAGGGTGAGTGTAAATAGCGCTCGACACAGCCAACTGCCGATTGATGCCAAGATCAATGAATCCTTCTTCTATGAGCGATAGAGTGGTTCTGTGCCACTCGTGCAACTCGATTCTGACGTGCGGTGCAGCTTGTTTAAAGAAGTGGTAAGCATGGCTTCCAAGGCGGCAAAGGAACTGGGGGCTCACGGCAATGCGAACCGTACGTTCTAAGTGACTAAGATCGAGTTGCTGCTGTTGGTTGAGTGTCGCGCTGAGGTGTTCAAGCACCGGGATGAGGTTGAGGCAAAGCTCGTCTGTATATGGCGTTGGCGCGAGCCCAGATCTCACTTTGACAAACAGCTCGTCATCGAAATGATGGCGGAGTTTTTGCAATGCTTGACTGACAGCGGGTTGAGTTACGAACAAACGTTCAGCCGCTTTACGCAAGTTTCTCTCTTGATAGATCACTAGCAAAGTACGAAGTAGGTTGAGGTCGAGGTTCTGGTAGAGATCTTTAGCCATAATGTGTCTTGGAGTCGTGGTGTTAAAAGGCCAAGCAAGACTTGGCCGAGATAAAATCAGTCTTCGCTGTAGTGATCTGGGACAAAGGTCTGCTCTTCGAGCGGGGCGCGTAAATAGCCTTCCTTATTGACCGGTGGTAGCGTTAACTCAGGGTAACTGATCTCTTCATATTCGATTTGACTGAGGAGATGACGAATGCAATTCAAACGCGCTCTTTTCTTGTTATCCGCCTCAACGACCCACCAAGGTGATTGCTTAGTATCTGTGTAGGCAAACATTTTGTCTTTGGCTTCTGAATAGGCAGCCCAGCGGTTGCGAGACTCAAGATCCATTGGGCTGAACTTCCACCTTTTTATTGGCGTGTTAATGCGTTCGTTAAAGCGTTTTTCTTGCTCTTCATCAGAAACCGAAAACCAGTATTTAATCAAGATGATACCAGAGCGCATCAGCATTCGTTCGAACTCTGGGCAAGAGCGTAAAAACTCTTCATATTCATCATCACTACAAAATCCCATCACTTTTTCTACGCCTGCTCGGTTATACCAGCTACGATCGAACAGTACCATTTCTCCAGCGGCGGGGAGGTGCGGTACGTAACGTTGGAAATACCATTGGCTTTTTTCACGTTCGGTTGGCGTTCCTAGAGCGACAACACGGCAGACGCGAGGATTGAGCTTTTCAGTGATACGTTTAATGGCTCCGCCTTTACCTGCTGCATCTCGACCTTCAAAAAGGACAACGACTTTGAGTTCTTTGTGTTTGACCCATTCTTGAAGTTTCACCAGTTCAATTTGCAGTTCAGCCAAGTCGGCTTCGTAGGTTTTTTTACTGAGTTTAGCCATAATACTTCCTTGCGATGGCGCTCGATAGAGACATCGAGCGAGTTGTTGAGCATGACTTAATAAACACTGAGAATGGCGCATTTGTAAAGAGGAACACACGGATTGGGTTGACCGAGGTGCGAGAATGCGACCGCGCGATGATCTTTTCTATTGTGGTCTTCCCTTCAACATGACGCTCACGGCTGCAATTTTGTCATAGTCAGTGACAGGAATAGCAAAGTCATCAACACTGCCCATGCTTGCTGCCGAAGAGAAGTTTGTCATATAGCTAGGGCGGGTCGTTTTACCTGAAAGATGAATTTCTTGAACACCCGAATTTCTAATGATGCTTGAGACATTCTGAGCACTGACTCCTGCTCCTGCCATGATGGATAGACGATCACCGCAGTAATTGACCATCTCTTTTAATGTATTGATACCTTGGTGGGCAGAGGCTTCTAAGCCTGACGTTAATACGCGCTCGCACCCTAAAGCAATAATGTTGTCGAGTGCGGCATGGTAGTCAACACACTGGTCAATGGCACGATGAAAGGTGATTCCCAATCCGTTTGCGGCGTCAACAAGTTGTTGGCACATCGGCATATCAACTTCCCCATTGGGTGTGAGACAGCCGATAACAATACCGTGTAATCCTGATTCTTTTACTGCACGGATATCATCAAGCATGACAGCCAAATCACCATCATTAAATAGGAAGTCGCCTTGGCGTGGACGGATCATCGCATACACGGGAACGTGTGCATGGAGTGCGGCTTGTCGCATCAATCCAATACTTGGTGTTAATCCACCTACCGCGAGAGAAGAACAAAGCTCAATACGTGTCGCACCCGCTTTTTGTGCAGTATGCAAAGACTCGATGTTATCGATACAGACTTCTATTTCCATGGTGATTCCCGTTAGTAATCAAGCGTATTCTCGGGTTGCAAAAGCGCAACACCAAAGTATTGAGTATATACCTAAACAGGATCGGAGCGAAGGCGAGGAAGAGAAAGAGTTTGGCTTGGAGAAAAAGAAAAGGTCTTTGACGTCAACCGGTTAAATGCTTTGCTATCGGTTGAAATAAAAAGGGCCCGGTGGTCCGGGCCTCATTTTACTGACTTTGTTTCTCTTTAGCAGGGTTGAGCGCCTGCAGAGTGCTTTCGTCGGTAATTATAGATCTTCAGTGTGCTCAGATAGGTAAGCCGCTACACCTGTTGGTGATGCGTCCATACCTGCTTTACCTTCTTCCCACTGTGCTGGGCAAACTTCACCGTTTTTCTGGTGGAAGTTTAGCGCGTCAACCATGCGTAGCATTTCATCGATGTTACGGCCTAGAGGTAGGTCGTTAACAACTTGGTGGCGAACAACACCTTCTTCGTCAATCAGGAAAGAACCACGGAAAGCAACGCCAGCTTCTGGGTGCTCTACGTCGTATGCTTTACAGATTTCGTGCTTAACGTCAGCGATTAGAGGGTATTTAACTTGACCGATACCGCCGTCTTCAACAGCAGTGTTACGCCATGCATTGTGAGAGAACTGAGAATCGATAGAAACACCGATAACTTCAACGCCTTTAGCTTGGAAATCTTCAAAGCGCTTATCGAATGCGATTAGCTCAGATGGACATACGAAAGTGAAGTCAAGAGGGTAGAAGAAAACAACCGCTTTCTTACCTTTTGTGAACTCAGCAAAGTTGAAGTTCTCAACGATTTCACCGTTACCTAGAACTGCTGCAGCTGTGAAATCTGGTGCTTGACGACCTACTAGTACCATGATGGTGCTCCTAAAAAGATGAAGTTTTCAGTCATTCGTGACTGATTCCGTTTCGACAAGACAAACTATAGCTAAGCTGGTACATTGAAAAAAGCGGAATAAACAGATTGTAATAATCGAAAAAAACGATGAGTAAATTTCCTTCATTAAAGCAACTTCATTACCTCACGACACTTTATGAAACTCGGCACTTTGGTGCTGCCGCCAAACAGTGTTATGTCAGTCAATCTACCCTGAGTTCTGGGATCCAGAATCTCGAAGAGATGATGAACACACAACTGATTGAGCGTGACAACAAAACACTTGTCTTTACTTCTATTGGTGAAGAGGTGGTGCAGCGGAGTCGAGATATCCTCGCAAGGAGTCAAGATCTCTTAGATATCGCGCAAATCAATCATAACCAAATGGAGGGAAACCTTAGGCTAGGGTGTATCCCAACCATCGCGCCGTTTTTGCTGTGTGATTTAGTTCAGGAGGTGAGTCGCCAATATCCAGCAATGAATTTACTGTTGCGTGAAGATACGACGACTAACCTGCTTGCGGCGCTGCGCAATGGTGAGATGGATGTGTTGATACTAGCGTTACCGGTCGAGATTGGTAACATGCAGAGTAAAGTCGTTGGTGTTGATCCATTTAAAATGGTGTTTAGTCGCTATCAAGCTTCTTCTCTGCCATTGCCAGTTCAATATACCCATTTACCCGATGAGTCAGTTTTTTTATTGGAGAAAGAGCACTGTTTAACCGATCACGCAGTGTCTGCCTGTAAACTGACCAGTAAAGAGAAAATTAATCCATTCTCGGCGACGAGTCTCCATACGTTAGTGCAAATGGTTGCGAATGGTTTAGGCACGACGTTTATCCCCCAAATGGCCATTGAGCACGGGTTGATTGATAACTTGAATCTTATGGTTGTAGATCCTCCGGGTAAGCAAGCCTATCGACAAATAGGCTTAGTGTGGCGGCCTACATCAAACCGTATTGCTGTGTTTAATCGTCTGGCTGAAATTGTCAGCGACCTCTTGTAATGAATAGCGAAATGACCACAGTGATGCGTTTTCTGATGGCGGCTTTCGAAAAAAATTCAAGCTTGTGATAACAGTCACGTTTGGTCGCTCTGATTTGATCCTTTTTTCAAATTAACCTGCTGTTTTTATTTACCTCTTAAAGACCTCATTGTTTCAGCAATGAGGTTTTTTTTTGTTTCGCTTCAGAAAAAAACCATAACTGAAAGTGAACTTTGGGGTGTTTTTCGTTTGAATTAAGTTGTTAACACATTGTTTTAAATGATTTACCTAAAAAATTATCGTTTAAAACGGGTTTATAACTGCTGTTTAGGTGCGGTTATTTTGGTTTTTAATTACGTAATTTATTTACTTTTTCGCTCTTTTAATGATTAGTATATCAAGATGAAGATAGTCACGTTTATGCAATATAATGCTTGTTGGGTATTTTGTGGTTATATTTATAAGTCTTTGTTTTTAATATGTTCATGTTTTTAAATAAACTGGTTATACTTTGGTGCTATTGATTCTATTTGGTTGTCTGGTGCATTGTTAATCAAGGAAGTGAGTGGTTTGTTGCCGGTTCTCATTGATAAATTACATTGTAATTGTGGTTATTTGATTACAAATGAAAGGGGGCGAAATGTCAGAACAATACCAAGTAAAGCTATCTCTCCAGCAGCCAGTGTCTGAGCAGCAACAAGACATCTTGTCTACAGAAGCGTTGGCGTTTGTTGAGCAGTTAGCAGAAAAGTTTGCAGGACGAATTCCAGAATTACTGGCGACAAGAGAGCGACGTCAAGCAGAGATTGACTCTGGTCAGTTGCCTGACTTTCTGCCGGAAACTGAGTCTATTCGAGAAAGTAACTGGAAAATTGCTGGTATTCCTCAAGACTTGCAGGACCGCCGCATTGAAATCACAGGACCGGTTGATCGCAAGATGGTGATCAATGCCCTCAATGCGAATGTAAAAGTGTTTATGGCGGACTTTGAGGACTCGTTTGCACCAGCCTGGCCTCAGCTAATCGAAGGGCAAAGAAACCTACGTGATGCCAACATGGGCGTGATTGAATACACCAACCCCGAGAACGGCAAGCACTATCAGTTAAAAGAGGACCCAGCGGTGTTAATCTGCCGTGTTCGTGGGATACACCTACCTGAGAAGCATGTTTTTTATAGTGGTAATCCTCTGCCGGGTGCGTTGCTCGATTTTGGGCTCTATTTTTTTCATAACTTCCGCCAACTGCTATCCAAAAACTCTGGGCCTTACTTCTATATTCCTAAACTACAAGCGCACCAAGAAGCACAGTGGTGGAGTGATGTTTTCTCCTTTACAGAAGATCATTTCAAACTGCCTCGTGGCACTATCAAAGCAACCGTATTGATCGAAACGCTGCCTGCGGTGTTTGAAATGGATGAAATCCTGCATGCGCTTAGAGAACATATTGTTGGCTTAAACTGTGGGCGTTGGGACTACATATTTAGCTATATCAAGACATTGAAGAACTATCCAGACCGAGTGTTACCTGATAGACAAGTGGTGACAATGGATAAGCCTTTCCTCAATGCTTACTCAAGATTGCTTGTCAAAACCTGTCACCGCCGAGGTGCATTTGCCATGGGGGGAATGGCCGCCTTTATTCCGTCCAAAGATCCTGAAAAGAACGCTTGGGTGCTGAATAAGATTGAGACGGATAAATCTTTAGAAGCCAATAATGGCCATGACGGCAGCTGGATTGCGCATCCAGGGTTGGCTGATACGGCAATCGCCGTTTTTGATAACGCTTTGGGAGCGAGAAGCAATCAACTCAACATTCTACGTGAAGACGATGCCCCCATTTCTGCACAAGAGTTGTTAGCACCCTGCGACGGCGATCGCACGGAAGAGGGGATGCGCCATAACATTCGTGTTGCGGTTCAGTATGTGGAAGCTTGGATTCAAGGTAATGGGTGTGTGCCTATCTATGGGCTGATGGAAGATGCGGCGACAGCCGAGATTTCACGAGCATCCATTTGGCAGTGGATCAAGCACGGCAAAGCGTTGAGCAATGGCAAGGTCGTGACGAAAGCGTTGTTTACCGAAATGCTAGAACAAGAGTTGTTAGTGGTTAAAGAAGAACTCGGAGAGGCGCGCTTCAATGCAGGGCAATTTGCTCAAGCGGCAGAGCTAATGGCATCACTGACAACCAGCGATGAGTTAACGAATTTCTTAACATTACCAGGTTACGAATATCTGCCCTAGCGCAGAAGGATGATTTACCGCGCGCGAGAGTGTTTCGCCTGTAACTTCGAGATGCTAAGCGCATAGCCATGTACAGTTTAAAGAGGGACAGAACTATGACTTTGACACGTCAACAGCAAATTGAAGCGTTGGAAAAAGATTGGGCAGAGAATCCACGCTGGAAAAATGTAAAACGTACATACAGTGCTGAAGAAGTGATTAACTTGCGAGGTTCGTTTGCGCCGGAGCAAACCATCGCACAGCGTGGGGCTGATAAGCTCTGGGATCTCGTCAACGGTAGCGCGAAAAAAGGTTATGTTAATTGCTTAGGTGCGCTCACAGGCGGACAAGCGGTTCAGCAAGCGAAAGCTGGCATTGAAGCGGTCTACTTATCTGGCTGGCAAGTTGCAGCGGACAATAATACCGCGTCGACTATGTATCCGGATCAATCTCTCTACCCTGTCGATTCTGTGCCATCTGTGGTGAAAAGGATCAATAATGCGTTTCGCCGCGCCGATCAAATCCAATGGTCAAATGGTAAGTCGCCCGAAGAAGGTACTGATTACTTTATCCCGATTGTTGCGGATGCAGAAGCGGGTTTTGGTGGTGTGTTGAATGCGTTTGAGCTGATGCGCCATATGATAGAAGCGGGTGCAGCCGGAGTTCACTTTGAAGACCAGCTCGCATCCGTGAAGAAATGTGGCCATATGGGCGGTAAAGTCTTAGTCCCTACGCAAGAGGCTGTGCAAAAACTGATTGCGGCACGCTTGGCTGCTGACGTTGCTGGGACAACGACCTTAGTGATCGCGCGTACTGATGCGAATGCAGCGGACCTGCTGACTTCAGATTGTGACCCGTATGATCGCGACTTTATTGAAGGGGAGCGCTCTTCTGAAGGTTTCTATCGTGTGCGTGCTGGCATCGACCAAGCCATTTCTCGCGGATTAGCCTATGCCCCTTATGCGGACTTAATCTGGTGTGAAACAGCAACACCTTGTTTAGAAGAAGCGAAAAAGTTTGCTGATGCCATTCATGAGAAATACCCAGATCAATTGCTTGCTTATAACTGCTCGCCTTCTTTCAACTGGGAGAAAAACCTCGATGCTGAGACGATTGCTAAGTTCCAGCAAGAGCTCGCTAACATGGGATATGTTTACCAGTTCATTACCTTAGCGGGTATTCACAATATGTGGTTTAACATGTTTGAGCTTTCTCACAAGTATGCCCAAGGCGAAGGTATGAAGCACTATGTTGAAATGGTGCAGCGTCCAGAGTTTGCTGCCGCAGAACGAGGTTATACCTTTGTTGCTCACCAGCAAGAAGTCGGAACAGGCTATTTTGATAAGATGACGAATACCATTCAAGGTGGCCAATCATCTGTGACAGCACTGACAGGATCGACAGAAGAAGATCAATTTTGATATCGAGTTCATATGGCGCAATTTTTGCGCCATATGAAGGTGAAAAAGAGTGTGGTTTTGGTATGTATCTATCACGCCAGCGCTGGGTTTCTCACTCAGCGCTTTTTTTTCCATTCGAGTACTCGATTCATCATCTCTGGATAAAGGCTAAAAAAGAGGGCTTCAAAACTATCATAGTGCTTTTCGAGGTAATCCCCGCAATCGGCTAAAGGTTGGAACCGTGGTCGCCTCAGTGAGATACGTTGCAGGGCGAAGCGGATATTCTCGGTTTGCTGATAACTCTCTAGCCATCGGCCTTGCCACATCATTTGTTGCAGTTTCACGTAACGTTCGGGTAAGTGGGGTGGGTGGTACTGCGTGATTTGCAACTCGGCATGGTGAAGAAAATTGTTCAACGTTTTGTCGTGGTATTGATGCCAATGAACCGCAAGAAAGTGATCCCAGAACATGTCTAGCGCGATACCGCTAAAGCGGCGTAGGGAGGGTGGAAAGTACTGCTTGGCGGCTTTGACTTGCTGTGTACTATCGACTTGCCCATCTATAAATCGATGTAGGTAAATGCCTTGCACAACCTCACTTGAGAAGCGCCCCTCGGGTTTTCCTCTGACAAAATCCGCTAATAGGTTAGCCGCTAAGTGGCTATTTGCTAACTCAGCAAGATGTAAATGGGCAAGATAGTTCAAATGCGTACCACACGGTTTAAATGAGGTTACTCATCATACGCGAGTGGCTCGCTTTCTTCCTGTATCTCCAACAAATTAATGGCGATGGTGACAAAGTCACTGTCGGTAATGATACCGAAAAGTTCACCGTCATCCACGACGGGCAGGCAGCCAATCTTATGCTTTTGCATATAAATAGCCGCTTGTTTCAAGCTAGCGTGTCGACTCACAGTAATGAACTCTCGCTTCGCTAATCTCGATAGAGGCGCTTGCAGTATCGAGCTCTGCTGATCGGTGAGAGATTCGAGTTGCGAGTGTTGGGCGGCGAGGAGATCACGTTGAGTGATAATAGCGCAAAGCGTGTTGTTTTCATCAAGCAAGGGGATATGGCGAATGTCGGCACGCTTCATTAACTGATTAGCATCACCCACAGTACTTGATAGGGTCAAGGTATGTGGGTTGGGTGTCATCATATCGGCGACGGTAAACATACTGCACCTCCGAAAATTTTCGATGGACAAAGCACTTATTTATAAAACTAGCGGAAATTGCTAACAAAAGCTTAGAGATCTGTCGGAGTTTTTCTTTTCTCCCACAAAATGCCCCTTACCGAGAATGCCAATTTGGTAGTTTGGTCATATCTACAGCAAGTTTTGTCAGGGATTGTGATGAAAAAATATTGGTTACTTGGATTGAGTGCTCTTCCTTTAATGTGCAACGTTGCTACGTCGAGTGCAGCGGAAATTACTCCATATGTTGTAGGCGGCGTCTCAGCTGAGATTGAGCAACACCCTTGGCAACTTTTCCTACGGGTGGATATTGGTGGAAACGAGTTCAACTGTGGGGCTGTGTATATAGGCAATAACTATGCACTCTCAGCGGCACACTGCTTTGAGTATCAAGGGGCCATTGCCTCAGATGTTGTTGAGGTTTATGGCGGGAGCGTCGATAAAAACAGTTTTGTCTCGGGACGCGCCTCACTGGCGACCTATGTCCCTCATCCAGACTACAATGCCGAAACTTTCATTAATGACATCGCCGTGCTTGATCTTAGCTCGGTACCTGACGGAGTGTTGCCGATCTCTATTGCATCAACAGACGAACAGAGAGATGCTGATCTGACGTTTTCGAATAGTTATGTGGTGAGTGGGATCAGCCCAGAAAATGTGATGGTGTCCGGTTGGGGGAAAACGTTTGGTAATGCTCAGGTGGGCTCCGATGTGTTGCGCCACACCAAATTAACTGGTGTGCCTGATAATACCTGTAGTCAGTTGTGGGAAGGCATGCTTTCGGCACACCCTACTAGTTATTATGTTTGTGCGGCTACTCCAGATCCTACTTTGGTTAGAGATACTTGCCAAGGTGATTCTGGGGGGCCACTGATTTGGCAAAATGCGGATAAAATTGATGATAATGATTTCGGTATTCGCTTGATCGGTCTAACCTCGTTTGGGATTCTGTACAACTACGAGCTATGCAATGCAAACGCGCCTGCTGTGTTTACTCAAGTCAGTTCTTACTCGACCTTCATCAATGCAAATACACCGCGCGGTTTACCCCAAGCGACGGCCAATTATGAAAAAAATGCCTTTGATGCCGATGTCGGCAACGCGGGGGATCGACCTGGCAGCGGGATGGCAAGTAATCGAGCCGGAAATGCGAGTAGTGTGTCCTTCGCGTTCTTGGTGTTATGTTTGCTTGGTATTGGGCGCCGCCGAAATAGCTAGTGAAATTTTTCTCAAATAAACAGAACTATACCTTGTGTGGCTCTGTTTTTTGTTTGCGTTGATCTGTATGGCAGTTAACAGTTTCGGCAACTATAGTCTGAATAGGAAAAGAGATTCCTAGGCATAATTTTCAAGAATAATGGACCTTGTCATTGATATTGCTCGTACTACTAATAACGTACTCTAAAAACTGTGGTCTTGCTTAAAATATCCGCTAAGGTAGAGCTAGCGTAAATGTATAAGGAGAGGGAATGATGAAGTTTTTGTCGGTACTGACTATGTTATTCTTCCCGCTGGTGGCATTGGCGGGTGAACCGTATGAGGCTGAACCTCGAGTTGTAGGTGGCATTCCAAGTGCAAATAATGAAGTGCCTTGGCAGCTCTTTTTGGTTACTGAATATATAGGTACAAGACCTCAGCAGTGTGGAGCTGTTTATATCGGTGATGGCTACGCGCTGTCAGCGGCACATTGTTTTTTTAATAACCAAGGAAACCGTAATATTAGTTTAGAACTATTCGGTGGCGCCACGTCTAGTGAGGGATTTAAACAAGGAACGGGATTCGGCGCCACTGTTGTTATCAATCCGAATTACAACGCTCAGCTAATTAGCGATGATATCGCATTGCTCAAGATTCAAGGTGATTTGCCGGCAAACATTCAGCCAATAAAGCTAGCTTCACAGGCAGATCAGGTCGCGATGGATCAGCTGTTTGCGAATACTTATAGTGAGACACAGTCGACACAGTTTAATTTGTTGGTTTCTGGTTGGGGAAAAACGTCTGGGAACAGTGCTTTTACATCGAGTATTTTAAGACAGACTGTGCTTGGTGGGGTGCCTGATAACATTTGTCGAACACAGTGGGGAGGGGGAGCGACTATTGTCAATAGCATACATTTATGTGCTACAAGCTCTGAACCTGAGCTAGTTCGAGAATCTTGCTCTGGTGATTCTGGGGGGCCACTAGTCTGGCAAGATCCTGATCATGTAGCAGATGCGGATCGTGGTTTGCGTTTGGCTGGAATCGTCTCTTTTGGTATTAAGACTTGTGATCAAACAAAGCCGCCAGGCGTTTATGCTCAAGTCTCAAATTATTTGGACTTTATCCAAGAAAATACAGGTGGCTCTTTACCCGTTGTTAACCCGACGTTTACCGAAAATCCCTTTGATGCGAGTAAGTACAGTGGTGTAGGCGATGAGCCTGGCTCAGGCGGGGGAATTATTGGTACAAACGGTGGCGGCAGTAGCTTTTCACTATGGGGACTGCTTCTGTTGGGTGTTGCGGCAGTTGGACGTATTAAGTTACGAAAATAATCCGTCTGATAAATACTCTATTCTTGATTATAAGCGATGGCAGCCTATACTAGCTGCCTGCTTTTTTTTGGGTCAAGAATAGACGAGGGACCATGCCAACTTCGATGCAAGTTTCAGACTTTCATTTCGATCTTCCAGATGCGTTGATCGCGCGTTATCCACAATCAGAGCGCACTGCAAGTCGCTTGCTGCAGCTAGATGGCAACACCGGTGCGTTAAGCCATGGTGGCTTCACGGATATTCTTGAACAAGTCGAGGCGGGGGATCTATTAGTTTTTAATAATACCCGTGTTATTCCTGCTCGTTTGTTTGGCAAAAAAGCCAGTGGCGGCAAACTGGAAGTGCTTGTCGAGCGCATGTTAGATGATGAATCTATACTCGCGCATGTCCGTTCATCTAAATCACCAAAGCCCGGCACACAGCTGTTTCTCGGTGATAATGACGACTATGAAGCCGAAATGGTTGCCCGTCATGACGCGCTGTTTGAAATCCGCTTTAAGAGTGACAAAACCGTGTTGGAGATCTTGGAAGAAGTGGGGCATATGCCACTTCCTCCTTACATTGATCGTCCTGATGAAGATGCAGATAAAGAGCGTTATCAGACGGTTTACAATGAAAAACCCGGTGCGGTCGCTGCGCCAACTGCGGGGTTGCATTTTGATGATGCATTGCTTGAAAAAATCAAAGCGAAAGGTGTGGATGTTGCGTTCGTGACGTTGCATGTCGGAGCGGGGACGTTTCAACCTGTGCGTGTAGAGAACATCAATGATCATCACATGCACGCTGAATATGCTGAAGTGCCACAAGATGTGGTCGATGCGGTGAACGCCACCCGTGAACGTGGGGGGAAAGTGGTTGCGGTAGGCACGACATCCGTCCGTTCATTAGAAAGTGCAGCACAAGCATCGAAAGAAAAAGGAGAAGGGCTATCCCCCTTTTTCAACGACACTTCGATCTTTATCTACCCCGGTTACGACTGGCAGGTCGTCGATGCCTTGATAACTAACTTCCACTTACCGGAATCAACATTGATCATGTTGGTCAGCTCGTTTGCAGGCTATGAGCATACGATGAATGCTTACAGAACGGCGGTTCAAGAGCAATACCGCTTCTTCAGTTACGGTGATGCGATGTTTATTCGCCGCAAAACCCGTTAATATCCCCCACTGAATTCTGAATCAAGGGTAACCGACATGGTTACCCTTGTTGTCTGAATACGCCTTACAAAGGTGTGAGTCCATGCGCTGAGGTCAATCTCGGTGGCATTTTTCCCTATAATAGGGGCAACGTCAGATTGTTTTTCTGGCTTTTGGAGGTTCCTGTGAAATTTGAATTAGATAAAAAGCAAGGTCGTGCCCGACGTGGTCGATTGAAATTTGAGCGTGGTACAGTTGAGACGCCTGCGTTTATGCCTGTTGGTACCTACGGTACGGTAAAAGGTATGACGCCGGAAGAAGTTGAAGGGACTGGCGCGCAAATCCTGTTGGGCAATACCTTTCATCTTTGGCTTCGCCCCGGGCAAGAAGTGATGAAGATGCATGGCGACCTGCATGACTTTATGAACTGGCAGGGTCCTATCTTGACTGACTCTGGTGGCTTCCAAGTCTTTAGTTTAGGCGATATTCGTAAAATCACGGAAGAGGGTGTGCATTTCCGTAACCCGGTCAACGGTGACAAGATTTTCATGGATGCAGAAAAATCAATGGAAATTCAGGACGACCTTGGCTCTGATGTGGTGATGATCTTTGACGAGTGTACGCCATATCCAGCGACGCATGATGAAGCAAAGAAATCGATGGAGATGTCTTTGCGTTGGGCACAGCGTAGCCGCAATCATTTCGACAAGCTTGAAAACCCAAATGCCTTGTTTGGTATTGTTCAAGGTAGTGTTTATGAAGATTTACGTGATATTTCTGTAAAAGGGCTGACAGATATCGGCTTTGACGGTTATGCTGTCGGTGGTCTTGCAGTTGGCGAACCAAAAGAAGAAATGCACAAGGTGCTAGAACACACTTGCCCGCAACTCCCTGAAGATAAACCACGTTATCTCATGGGTGTGGGCAAACCAGAAGATTTGGTTGAAGGTGTTCGTCGTGGTATCGATATGTTCGATTGTGTGATGCCGACCCGAAATGCACGTAATGGACATCTGTTTGTTACTGGCGGTGTGATCAAGATCCGCAATGCGAAACATAAAACGGATACCACCCCTTTAGATCCGCACTGTGACTGTTACACTTGTCGCAACTACTCTAAGTCGTATCTCCACCACTTAGACCGTTGTAACGAAATTTTGGGTGCTCGATTAAACACCATTCACAACTTGCGCTATTACCAGCGTTTGATGGAGAGCATCCGTAATGCGATTGAAGAAGATCGATTCGAGCAATTTGTAGAAGAGTTCTACGCTCGTCGCGATCGTGAAGTTCCACCAATGAATAAGTAATAATCAACGAGGACGTTAATCAATGAGTCTGTTTATTTCTCAAGCCCATGCAGCAGCTGAAGGTGCGCCACAAGGTGGTGGCATGCAGTTAATTTTCATGCTGGTGATGTTCGGGGCTATCTTCTACTTCATGATTTATCGCCCGCAAGCGAAGCGTGTGAAAGAGCACAAAAGCCTGATGGAAGCGATGGGTAAAGGTGATGAAGTACTTACTGGTGGCGGCCTTGTTGGTAAAATCACTAAGATCTCTGCTGAAAATGACTACATCGTTATCGCGCTAAACGACAACAATGAAGTGACCATTAAAAAGGACTTTGTGACTGCTGTATTGCCAAAAGGCACAATGAAGTCGCTGTAATCAAGGAAATAAGCTGTGTTAAACCGTTATCCCTTGTGGAAGACGCTGATGGTCGTGTTCGCACTGCTGATCGGTGGCCTTTATGCGCTTCCCAACATTTACGGTGAAGATCCAGCTGTACAGGTAACCGGGGCGCGTGGCGCCTCGGTTGATATGTCAGCCCTTGATCTCGTCACCGATATTCTCTCAGATGCAAATCTTTCCCAAAAAGCAGTCGCGTTTGAAAATGGCTCTGTGTTAGTGCGTTTCAACGATACTGAATCTCAAATCCGTGCTCGAGACCTACTCTCAGAACAGCTTGAAGATGAAGATTTCATTGTTGCTTTAAACCTTGCTCCTGCAACCCCTCGTTGGCTGCAGTCCATTGGTGCACAACCGATGAAACTTGGTCTTGACCTGCGTGGTGGTGTTCACTTCCTGATGGAAGTAGACATGGACGCGGCGATGGAAAAGCTGCTATCCCAACAAGAAGAAGCATTTCGTGTTGAGCTCCGTGAAGCACGACTTCGTTATCGTTCAATAACAAAAACATCAGATGCTGTTGAAGTGCGTCTTCGCAATGCCGAAGATGCAGCAGAAGCGCGCGCTGTGCTTGCTCCCCTTCATCAAGATATGACGTTTGAAATTGATGAGGCTCGTCAGACGTTAGTTGGTGAGTTTACTGAAGCGCGCCTGCTTGAAGTTCGCAACTATGCAGTCAATCAGAACATCACCATTCTACGTAACCGTGTTAATGAACTGGGTGTGGCTGAGCCACTCGTTCAGCGCCAAGGTGCCAACCGTATTGTTGTTGAACTGCCGGGTGTTCAAGATACTGCGCGAGCGAAGGAAATTCTGGGTGCGACGGCAACACTCGAGTTCCGTGAAGTCGATTCGGTGGTTGATCTAGCAGCAGCAGCGTCTGGTCGCGTGCCTGCTGACAGCGAAGTGAAGTTCGATCGTAATGGTCAACCTGTTGTACTGAAAAAACGCATTATTCTTGGCGGTTCTCATATTACTGACGCGAGTTCAAGCGCTGATGAGTATGGTCGCCCGCAAGTGAACATCTCGCTAGATAGCGAAGGTGGAAGCAAGATGACTGCATTCTCACGTAACAACGTGGGTAAGTTGATGGCAACAGTTTTCGCTGAGTATAAAGACAGCGGTGAACGTACCGAAGATGGTCGCGTTATCTTGGATAAACACGAAGAAGTGATTAACCAGGCAACCATTCAGACGGCGCTTGGTCGTAACTTCCGTATTACGGGTATCGACTCTCAAGCTGAAGCTATGAACTTGGCACTGCTACTTCGTGCTGGTGCTTTGATAGCGCCGATTTCAATTGTCGAAGAGCGTACCATTGGTCCATCAATGGGACAGCAAAATATCGATAAAGGTATGGCGGCGATGCTTTGGGGTATGGCTGCGGTAATGCTGTTTACTTTGGTTTACTACCGTCGTTTTGGTCTGTTTGCCAACATGGCATTGTTGATGAACCTGATTCTGGTGATTGGTTTAATGTCGATGATTCCGGGGGCGACGATGACGCTACCAGGGATTGCCGGTATTGTACTCACCGTCGGTATGGCCGTTGACGCCAATGTGTTGATATTTGAACGTATACGCGAAGAGCTTCGCGAAGGACGTTCTCCTCAGCAAGCGATTCACCATGGCTATGCGAATGCATTGAGCACGATTGCCGATGCCAACATTACCACTTTGATCACCGCGATTATCTTGTTTGCAGTCGGTACAGGTGCGATCAAAGGCTTTGCGGTCACGCTATCGCTCGGTATTGTAACTTCCATGTTCACCGCCATCATCGGGACACGAGCAATCGTGAACTTGGTGTACGGTGGGAAGCGCATTGATAAGTTATCTATCTAGGAGTTGAAGATATGTTCCAGATTTTAAAAACGGAAAATACGATCAACTTCATGCGTTGGTCTCGCTTTGCCTTTGTTCTTTCTGTTTTGGTTATTTTGGGGTCATTTGCTTCCCTTGCGACCAATAAGTTGAACTGGGGCTTAGACTTTACCGGTGGTACCTTGATTGAAGTGGGCTTTGAGCAGCCTGCTGATCTTGAGCTTATTCGTGAATCGTTAGACGCTGATGGGTTCGGTGATGCTGTTGTTCAAAACTTCGGTACAACGCGCGATGTGATGGTTCGTCTTCGTCCTCGTGACGGAGTTAAAGGTGAGCAACTGAGCCAACAGATCTTAGCGTCAATTGAGAAAGGGACACAGCAGAAAGTCGAAGTTCGTCGTTTAGAGTTCTTAGGACCTGCGATTGGTGATGAGCTAACAGAAGCCGGTGGTTTAGCTATTTTAGCGTCGCTACTGTGTATTCTGGCTTATGTATCGATGCGCTTTGAGTGGCGTTTGGCAACGGGTGCGGTTGCCGCGCTCGCACACGATATTATTATCACACTCGGTATTTTTTCGATTTTGAAGATTGAAGTTGATCTGACGATTGTTGCAGCATTGCTGACCGTTGTGGGTTACTCGCTCAATGATACCGTTGTTGTGTTTGACCGTATTCGTGAAAACTTCCGTAAGATGCGTAAAGGTGACTCGCCTGAAGTCATTAACAGCTCAATCACCCAAACATTGAGCCGTACCTTGATCACCTCGGGAACCACCTTGTTTGTTGTTATCGCGCTGTTTGTTGTTGGTGGCGCCAACATTCATGGTTTCGCTACCGCGTTGCTGATTGGTATTACGGTCGGTACGTATTCTTCTATTTATGTTGCTTCGGCGCTTGCGTTGAAACTCGGTGTTGTGCGTGAGCACTTAATGCCGCCGCAAATTGAGACGGACGAAGAGTTCGAACAAATGCCTTAATGGTTACCTAAGATAAAAAAACCTGCTTTCGAGCAGGTTTTTTTTGATCCAACTTTCCGGTATCGAATGAAATTTGGATCAGGCGGAGATAACCTATTCGACTGTTCACAGCAAAATCCAAAGGTCACTTAACTCGCTTTTTTCGTGCAGTTCTTACCTGCATTTTTCGCACTGTACAGCGCGTGATCAACTTGACGGAAGATGTCATCAGGATCGGTGCCCTGGGTAAAAGTGCCGAAGCCGATACTCGCTGAGACATGAAAGCGAGATAGCATTCTGTCATTGATGAGTGCGATTCTGACCTCTTCAGCCAACTGCTCTGTGCGGCTAGGCTCTTCTAACGTCGTTAAGATACAGAACTCTTCTCCGCCCCAACGGGCTGCTAACTCTCGGCCAATTAATAGGGGTTCGATAGTACGTGCAACACGCTTAAGTACGTCATCGCCTGTCTGGTGACCATGTTGATCGTTGATGAGTTTAAAATTGTCGAGGTCGAGCAAAATAACCCCAACCGGAAAAACACGAGCACGCTTTCGGAGTTTTTCATCAAAGTAACGTCGATTAAACAGATCGGTGAGGTAATCGTGGCTGAGGTAGTGTTGCAGTGTATCTACTACTTTTTGACTTTCTCGCCAGCGTCTTACCGCAAAGTAAATAAGGCTGATTCCAAGACTCATAAGAATGGAAAACACTTCATCTAGCTCCCAGTCTTCGTATTTGCGCGAAACGTCATAAAACCACTCCAGAAACTCGACCCGAATAAACACGGTCAACAGGAGTACATTGATTGCGAAGACCACAATCAAATCGATAACAAGAGTGCGCTTGAGGAGCTGTTTATAAGAGTGCTTCAAAGGGCTACCAGTGACTACAATGCTGTAACAACTATAGTATTTGCGGAATTTGGATGAGTAGTATTTTTTGCAAGAATAGGCATGCCACTGTGCATTTTGAGACATCACTGAGCTTTCGTTAGAGATAGATGGCGATCATTTACAGCGAGCTATACAGGTTTGTGTGACCTTGTACTAGTGGCGAAGGACGATATTTCTTGCATAAGAAACAGGGAGGCGATTGCCTCCCTGTTTCTGTTGTTTGCTTACTTAAGCATACCTTCGTTGCCGTGTGCTCGAATCTTGCTGAGCAGCGGCTTAACGACGCGTGCGTTACCACACACAATGTTGCCTGAGGCGAGGTAGTTTGTGTTACCAGAGAAGTCAGTAACAATCGCACCAGCTTCACGTGCAATGAGATCACCCGCTGCGATGTCCCAAGGCTTTAGGCCAAACTCAAAGAAACCATCAACACGGCCTGCGGCTACGTAGCATAGGTCAAGGGCTGCTGAGCCTGCACGACGTACATCTGCGCAGTCAGCGAATACGCTACCTAGAATGTTTATGTAGCTTTCTGAATGTTGCTTGGCTTTGAATGGGAAGCCTGTTGCTATGATAGTGCCAGTGAGATCACGTGGCTGAGACGCGCGGATGCGTTGGCTATTAAGCTGAGCGCCTTGGCCGCGTGTTGCAGTGAAGAGTTCGTTACGCATTGGGTCATATACACAGGCGACTTCCATACGGCCGCGCATCTTAAGCGCGATAGAAACAGCGTAGTGAGGTAAGCCACGAACGAAGTTAGCGGTACCATCCAGTGGGTCGATAATCCATTGACACTCTTTATCACGGCCTTCAGCCAACCCTAGCTCTTCACCAGCAAAGCAGTGATCAGGGTATGACGCTTTAATAGTTTCAATAATGATAGCTTCTGCTTCTTTATCGATATTCGTCACCAGATCATTTAGACCTTTAGATGAGACGTGGATTGAATCAGTCTTTTCTAGTGACTTTGCAATATGGTTGCCAGCCTTTCGCGCAGCGCGAATGGCGATGTTTAGCATCGGATGCATAAAATCTTCCCAATGGATGTTAAAGAACGAAAAAGCGGCGCGAAGTATACCAAGTATTATTAAAAAGGGAAGTGATTATTTTTTGGTCATTCGGTTCTAGCGGTATAGGTTGATAGGTTCGTCAATTTGGCTTTACATCCAGAGTATAAGGCAATGCCTCGAGGGTAAACCTAGACATTCTTGCTGAGCAAGCATCTTGCAGCGAGTGAGTGTAACTCCATCTTGAGGTCGCTTGAGTATATGTTAAACTCCTCGCCCTCGGTAAATAGTAGGTAAAAAGCGATGTTAGACAATGTACGTATCATTTTAGTTGGTACCTCTCATTCAGGAAATATTGGCTCTGCTGCGCGAGCAATGAAGGTGATGGGGCTGAGTAATCTGGTATTAGTTGCACCTGAATGTAGCGTTGATGGCCAGACGATCGCGTTAGCGGCAGGTGCGAGCGATATTGCCAATAATGCTCGTGTTGTTGAGACGCTCGATGATGCTATTGCCGATTGTTCTCTTGTTGTGGCGTCAAGTGCGCGTTCACGTACTCTACAGTGGCCGCAGCTAGAGATGCGTGAATTTGGAGAGAAGATTGTCGCCGAAGGTGAAGAAAGCAAAGTGGCAATTGTTTTTGGTCGCGAGCGCACTGGCCTAACAAATGAAGAACTTCAGAAATGTCATTTTCACGTTTGCATTCCTGCAAATCCAGAATACAGCTCTTTGAATCTGGCAATGGCAGTGCAGACATTGAGCTACGAAGTCAGAATGGCATTTTTGGCTTCACAGGCTTATGAAGGTGAGTCTGCCCACGAACCCTACCCATTGAATGCTGACTTAGAACGTTTTTATGAACACCTTGAAAAAGTGTTACATGATTCCCAATTTATCAATAAGCAGCACCAAGGTCAGGTGATGAACAAATTGCGTCGTATGTTCAATCGCGCAAGACCTGAATCTCATGAGCTAAATATCCTGCGAGGGATGCTTTCTTCGATAGAAAAAACCTTTGCAGGCCTTAAGCGTTAACCCCATAAAGCGTCGGGCTAAAAAACCTAGTAAAATAGTCAGGTAAATACTTGACCGTTTTAGTCGGGTATGCGACCATGCTTGTCAAATCAATAGACAGGTAACGATGTTATGAGGTTGACTTCTAAAGGAAGATACGCAGTCACCGCTATGCTCGATGTGGCGCTGCACTCTCAAGAAGGCCCTGTGCCACTGGCCGAGATTTCTGAACGACAAGGTATTTCGTTGTCTTATCTCGAGCAATTGTTTTCGCGTCTACGTAAAGCTGGCCTAGTGGCGAGTGTACGTGGTCCGGGCGGCGGATATCGACTGGGTGATGAAGCTGATAACATCGCTGTCGGAACGGTCATCGCCGCTGTTGATGAATCTGTTGACGCAACAAAGTGTCAAGGTAAAGCGGATTGCCAAGGCGGCACTCGCTGCCTCACCCATGCGCTATGGCGTGATTTGAGTAGCCGTATCAGTGGTTTTCTCGACAATATCACGTTGGGTGAACTTATGAAAAATAACGAAGTACAGGAAGTGGCCGATCGTCAGGACAATACCCTGGAAGCTAGCTTGCTGAGAAACAGCTTCGGACAAAGCACTACCCCAATGAGCCAATTGACCGCTAACGCGCGTTCGTAGTTTAAGGGATACGTTTCGGAGAACCATATGAAATTGCCAATTTATTTAGATTACTCAGCAACTTGTCCGGTGGACCCTCGCGTTGCTGAAAAAATGATGCAGTACATGACCATGGATGGCACATTCGGTAACCCTGCATCTCGCTCTCACCGTTTTGGTTGGCAAGCGGAAGAAGCGGTTGATACTGCACGTGAAAATATCGCCGATCTGCTGAATGCAGATCCTCGCGAGATCGTCTTCACTTCAGGTGCGACTGAATCTGACAACCTGGCAATTAAAGGTGCCGCGCACTTCTACAGCAAGAAAGGCAAGCACGTTATTACTTGTAAAACTGAGCACAAAGCTGTACTCGACCCATGTCGTCAGCTCGAGCGTGAAGGTTTTGAAGTGACTTATCTTGAGCCTGAATCAAACGGCTTGATCGATCTTGATAAACTGCGCAATGCGATGCGTGAAGACACGGCTCTAGTGTCTATTATGCACGTCAACAACGAAATTGGTGTCATTCAAGACATTGCTGCAATCGGCGAACTTTGCCGAGAGCGAAAGATCGTTTTCCATGTTGATGCAGCACAATCAGCAGGCAAAATCCCGCTAGACACACAATCAGTGAAAGTTGACCTTGTTTCTCTGACATCACACAAGATTTACGGTCCTAAAGGCATCGGTGCACTTTATGTTCGCCGTAAGCCGCGCATTCGCCTTGAAGCACAAATGCACGGTGGCGGTCATGAGCGTGGTATGCGTTCAGGTACACTGCCTACTCACCAAATTGTTGGGATGGGTGAAGCCTTCCGTTTAGCAAAATTAGAGCGTGAGAAAGATTATCAACATGCGTTGGCGTTACGTGATCGCCTCTTAGATGGCATCAAAGATATGGAAGCGGTCACCATCAATGGTGATCTTGATCAGCGTGTACCGCATAACCTAAATGTAAGCTTCGCGTTTGTTGAAGGCGAGTCATTGCTGATGGCGCTGAAAGACCTTGCGGTTTCTTCAGGTTCAGCCTGTACATCTGCAAGCCTAGAGCCATCTTATGTACTACGTGCACTAGGTTTGGACGACGAGTTGGCACACAGCTCAATTCGTTTCTCGTTTGGTCGATTCACGACGGAAGCAGATATCGACCACGCGATTGGCCAAATCCAACAAGCGGTTACCAAGCTACGCGAAATGTCGCCGCTTTGGGATATGTACAAAGAAGGTATCGATTTGAATACCGTTGAGTGGGCTCACCACTAATAAAGTAAGGAATGTGAGGAAGTCATCATGGCATACAGCGAAAAAGTCATTGATCATTACGAAAACCCACGTAACGTAGGTGCCTTCGATAAGAACGATCCTAATGTCGGTAGCGGCATGGTCGGCGCCCCTGCGTGTGGCGATGTAATGAAATTGCAGATTAAAGTCAGCGATGAAGGTATCATTGAGGACGCAAAGTTTAAAACGTACGGTTGCGGTAGTGCTATCGCTTCGAGTTCGTTAGTCACTGAGTGGGTAAAAGGCAAAACACTTGACGAAGCAGCAGCGATTAAGAACGCTGAAATTGCTGAAGAGTTAGCACTTCCACCAGTAAAAGTTCACTGCTCTATTCTTGCTGAAGATGCGATTAAAGCTGCGGTAACTGACTACAAAAAGAAACATCAATAATTAAGACAGAAGGGTTGGAGTACCATGGCCGTAACAGTAACAGAAGCCGCTGCACAGCGTGTTGCTAACTTTCTAGAGAATCGAGGCAAAGGACTGGGATTACGATTAGGTGTCCGAACGTCTGGCTGTTCTGGAATGGCCTATGTACTCGAGTTCGTTGATGAACTGCAAGAAGGCGATGAAGTTTTTGAGTATTTTGATATCAAAGTCATCGTTGATGCGAAAAGCTTAATCTATCTCGAAGGCACGGAGCTAGACTTCACCAAAGAAGGATTGAATGAAGGCTTTAAGTTCAACAACCCTAACGTTAGCAGTGAGTGTGGTTGTGGTGAGAGTTTCCACGTTTAATCATCACCCCCACCTTCACAAACGACTCTGTGAGTGAGATGAATCATTTTGAACTATTTGGATTGCCGTGTGACTTTAATGTCGACGGCAATCTTCTTTCTGAGCGCTTTCGCGAACTTCAACGTCAATTCCACCCGGATAAATTTGCTACAGCTTCAGAGCGTGATCGCTTGATGGCAGTGCAAAAAGCGGCGGAAATCAACGACGCTTTCCAAACGTTAAAATTAGCGCTACCTCGCGCTGAATATCTCTTGTTATTGCAAGGCATCGAACTACGCGCTGAGCAACAAACCATGCAAGATCCTGAATTTCTGATGGCACAAATGGAACTGCGTGAAGAGTTGGAAGACATTCCGGCTAGCGCTGATCCTGATACTGCGTTGGCTGAGTTTGATGATCATGTGCAAGCGCTTTATCGCCAGCAAGAGAAGCATTTTGTTGAACTCTATCACCAAGGCAATTGGGAAGAGGCAGCAGATGTGGTGCGCCGTTTGAAGTTTGTTGTTAAGCTCCAAGAAGAAGTAGAACGATTAGAAGACACCCTGCTTGGCTAAGAGGTGTTGAAGGAAGACATATGGCTTTGTTACAGATTGCTGAACCGGGGCAGAGCGCTGCGCCGCATCAGCACAAACTCGCTGTGGGTATCGACCTAGGTACCACCAATTCTCTTGTTGCTGCCGTTCGCAGCGGACAACCAACGACCCTGAATGATGAGCAAGGACGTGCAATTCTTCCTTCGGTTGTTCACTATGGCCAAGAGGCTGTGGATGTCGGTTATGATGCGCGTGACAACGCAGTACAAGACCCGGTTAATACGATCAGTTCTGCAAAGCGTTTGTTAGGTCGTGCATTGGAAGATATCCAGCAACGCTACCCATCGCTTCCCTATCAGTTCAGTGCTTCAGCATCGGGACTTCCTGTTCTCAATACGGCGCAAGGTGCCGTTAACCCTATTCAAGTGTCTTCTGAGATTCTAAAGACACTCGCTTCACGAGCTCAAGCAAACCTTGGCGGCGAGCTAGATGGTGTGGTTATCACCGTGCCGGCCTATTTTGATGATGCACAGCGTGCAGGCACCAAAGATGCGGCTGCGCTTGCTGGCCTAAATGTTCTTCGCTTGCTGAATGAACCGACAGCGGCGGCAATTGCCTACGGGCTAGACAGCGGCCAAGAAGGGGTAATTGCGGTCTACGATTTGGGTGGTGGTACTTTTGATATCTCTATCCTGCGTTTATCGAAAGGTGTCTTTGAAGTCTTAGCGACTGGTGGTGACTCCGCGCTGGGTGGTGATGATTTTGATCACCTCATTGCCGATTGGATCAAGCAAGCATCGTCGACTCAACAGTCTGGGGCTGTGTTTGAGCGAGCTGTGCTCGATGCGGCAATCGCAGCTAAAATTGCATTGACTGATAATGAATCGGCTGAGATCAGCGTTGATGATATCGCATTAACGCTCACCCGCGAGCAGTTCAATGATCTTATTCGCCCGTTAGTGAAAAAGAGCCTGCTGGCTTGCCGCCGAGCATTGAAAGATGCGGGTGTCAGCAAAGAGGATGTGCTTGATACTGTCATGGTTGGCGGGTCGACACGTGTTCCTCTGGTGCGTGAAATGTCTGCAGAGTTCTTTGGGAAAACCCCGCTAACCTCGATCGACCCAGATAAAGTCGTGGCAATTGGCGCAGCGGTTCAGGCTGACATATTGGTTGGTAACAAGCCTGACTCTGACATGCTGCTTCTCGATGTGATTCCGCTGTCTCTGGGCATCGAAACCATGGGTGGCATGATTGAGAAGATCATTCCGCGAAATACGACAATCCCTGTCGCGAAAGCCCAAGAATTTACCACGTTTAAAGATGGACAAACGGCAATGATGGTCCACGTGGTGCAAGGTGAACGTGAAATGGTCAGTGATTGCCGTTCATTGGCTCGATTTACGCTAAAAGGTATTCCGCCAATGGCAGCAGGGGCTGCACACATTCGTGTGACTTATCAGGTGGATGCAGATGGCTTGTTGTCTGTCACGGCAATGGAAAAAAGCACCAAGGTGCAATCGTCAATTGAAGTCAAACCATCGTATGGCTTAAGCGACAATGAAATTGCCACCATGATTAAAGACTCAATGGCATTTGCCCAAGAAGATAAAGATGCGCGTGCACTCGCTGAACAACAAGTTGAAGCGGATCGCGTATTGGAAGGCCTGATTGTTGCTTTGCAGCAAGATGGCGACACTTTGCTATCCAAAGAAGAGCGCGAGTTACTTGAAGCGTCAATGATGGCACTAGTGAATGCAAGAAATGGAAACGATGTACGCGCAATTGAAGCAGCTATCAAAGCTACTGATCAAGCTAGTCAAGAGTTTGCGTCGCGCCGTATGGACAACTCGATTCGTCAGGCATTGGCGGGTCATTCGATAGACGAGGTTTAAAATGCCAAAAATAGTCGTACTTCCTCATGAAGATCTCTGTCCTGAAGGGGCGGTTTTAGAAGCCAATGAAGGCGATATGGTTCTCGATGTCGCGCTGCGTGCTGGCATTTCGATTGAGCATGCGTGTGAAAAGTCATGTGCGTGTACTACTTGCCACTGTATTGTGCGCGAAGGATTTGATTCGCTAGAAGAGAGTGATGAGCTGGAAGATGACATGCTTGATAAAGCATGGGGCTTAGAGCCAGAGTCACGCTTGAGTTGCCAGATTCATGTTGCTGATGAAGACTTAGTGATTGAGATCCCGAAATACACGCTCAATCATGCGGCGGAAAATCACTAATCAGCCAGACATCTGACTGCTAGAGGGAGGAAGCAATGGGACTAAAATGGGTTGATTCTCGCGAAATTGCGATTGAATTGATGGATGCCTATCCAGACGTAGACCCTAAGACAGTGCGTTTTACTGACCTTAAGGATTGGATATTGGCGCTTGAAGCGTTTGATGACGATCCTAAACATTGTGGTGAGAAAGTGCTCGAAGCTGTGATCTTAATGTGGATGGATGAGTGGGATTAATTCTTACTTTCATAAAGAGAGACTATGCTTCAAATGGTAGTTCTGGGTTGATCAACTCCCGAAACTTATCCAAAAGATAGTGCAAATCGCTACTCTGTACGGTAGTTTATAGAAAAAGAAACGAAGTTGTTACGTTTCAGTTTAAGCGGATCAAAGACGTCAGGTTTTTGGTCCGCTTTTATGTATACCCAATAGGCGCCGACGCTTGTTGCCCTAATAGTCGCGAAGAGGCAGAAACAACATACCGCAGCGACGCACGTTGAGTGGCGAAGGGAGATTCGCTGAAAAGCGCAGTCTGGTGTACTTTGGGTATATCAAACTCTTACAATTCAAGGAGTCGAACATGTCTGTAGAGATGTCTGTTTTTCTGACTAATGACGCTGCTGCCCCACAGTGGGGCGCCAAAGCGCTGTTATCTTTCACCGAATCTGGTGCACAAATTCACCTCACCAAACAGTCGCCATTGGCTGCGATCCAGCGTGCGGCGCGCAAGCTCGATAACCAAGGCATTAAGACAGTCACACTGGCGGGTGATAACTGGGATCTAGAGGCGGCTTGGGCCTTTGTTCAAGGTTATCGCAATGCGAAGAAGAGCAATACGCTGACGCTTCCTCAGTTCGAAGATGCTGATCAAAAAGAGCTTGATAGCCGAATTCAAATTACCGACTGGGTAAGGGATATTATCAACCAACCTGGTGATGAAGTCGCACCGAGACAATTAGCATCGCGTGCTGCAGAGTTGATTAAATCTTTGGCACCAGAGCAGGTGAAATACAAGATCATTAAGGGTGTCGATCTTTTAGATGAAGGTTGGAGTGGCATCTACACCGTAGGTCGTGGTTCAAAGCGTTCGCCATCGATGTTGCGTCTTGATTTCAACCCGACAGGGGATGAAGACGCCCCAGTACACACGGTATTGGTCGGTAAAGGCATTACCTTTGATACGGGCGGCTACAGCTTAAAACCTTCAGCAGGCATGATGGCAATGAAAGCCGACATGGGCGGTGCCGCATTGGCAACAGGTGCGCTAGCATTTGCTATTTCTCGTGGTCTCAACAAACGCGTTAAGTTGGTGTTGTGTTGTGCTGAGAACATGATCTCAAGTAGTGCTTATAAGCTTGGCGACATCATCAAGTATAAGAACGACAAAACGGTTGAAGTGCAGAACACAGATGCTGAAGGTCGTTTGGTTATGGCTGACGGCCTTATTTACGCGAACACCCAAAATCCGCAACGTGTGATTGATGTCGCTACGCTGACGGGCGCAGCAAAAATGGCGCTGGGTAATGACTACCATGCCATCATGAGCTTTGATGAAAGTTTTACCGCTGATGCATTAGCTTCTGCCAAAGAAGAGAATGAAGGTATGTGGCCACTGCCATTAGAAGAGTTCCACCGTGACATGCTGCCTTCTCAGTATGCGGATCTTTCTAACATTGCGAGTGGTGATTTTGCGCCAGGTGCCACAACCGCGGCTGCGTTCCTCTCTCATTTTGTCGACGAGTATCAAACCGGTTGGCTGCACGTTGATGCGAGCGGTACCTTCCGTAAATCACCGACAGACAAATGGGCTGCTGGTGCGACAGGAATGGGTGTACGCACACTCGGCAACCTGATCCTCAAAGGAGAATAAGTGATGCTGAATGTAGTACTTAAGCAAGGCAAAAATGAAGGCGTTTGGGGCGACAATGCACTGATTGGCTATGGCGAATCAGAAGCGACTATTTTCTTTGAAGGTGATTACCCTTCACGACGCATTCAGCAAGCGGGCCGCCAATTGCAATCACAAGGGGTGAGTGCGGTTGCGCTTGAAGGTGAAGGTTGGAGCTATGAGCGTCAGTGGGCGTTTTACTGCGGCTACGCGCCAACACGTGGTGATGTCACTCTGAAATGGGCGAGTACGGATGAAGATGAGCTCGAATTGCTCAACGCACGTCGCCATGCCCATGATTGGGCGCGTCGCATGATCAATGCAACGCCAGAAGAGATGTACCCAGAATCACTCGCTCAAGAAGCGGTTGATTTCTTAACGGGGCTGGCTGGCGACAACATCAGTGTCGATGTGATCAAAGGTGAAGCACTGGCAGAGCAAGGCTGGGTAGGCGTATGGAACGTTGGCCGTGCCAGTGTTCGTCCACCAGTGATGCTGACCATTGACTACAATCCAAGTGGCGATGCTGATGCGCCTGTTGCAGCGTGTTTAGTCGGTAAAGGTATCACGTTTGACTCGGGCGGTTACTCGATCAAAACATCCGCTGGCATGGTGGCAATGAAGTGTGACATGGGGGGCGCCGCAACCGTGACTGCCGCTTTGGGTTACGCGATTGCGCAAGGGCTAAATAAACGCGTTAAACTGATTCTATGCTGTGCAGAGAACCTGATTGCGGGTAATGCTTATAAGCTAGGTGACGTACTGACATATAAAAATGGTGTGTCAGTTGAGATATTAAACACCGATGCGGAAGGTCGTTTAGTCTTAGCAGATGGTTTGCTTGCCGCTTCTGAAACGAATGCCCCTTTAATTATCGACGCAGCAACATTGACGGGAGCTGCAATGATGGCCGTCGGTGAAGACTACAATGCGCTGTTTAGTTTAGATGCAGAGCTGCTAATGCGCAGTCAACAGTTGTCGAATCTTGTCAATGAGCCAGCATGGCCATTACCGCTAGAGAAATGGCACCAACAGCAGTGTCCATCTCCTTATGCTGATACGGCCAATAGCCGTCCTGTCAAAGGGGGCGGTATGGGCGGTGCGTCAAATGCAGCTGGCTTCTTATCTCGATTTGTGAGAGAGGATGGAAAAGGTTGGTTACATGTTGATTTAGCGGGCTGTTTCAGAGACAGTGGTGGAGCTCGCTGGGCAGCCGGTGCCACCGGGTTGGGGATAGCCCATATTGCTGCGCTGCTTATCGCTTAAGCTGAACAGTCTGGATCTGCCAGCAATGGCAGATCCCACATTCAAAAGGAAAGATAATAATGACAATTGAGCGCACGTTTTCAATCGTGAAGCCAGACGCCGTAGAGCGTGACTTAATCGGGGAAATTTACCACCGAATCGAACAATCTGGGCTGCGTATTATCGCGGCTAAAATGCTTCACCTTACAACACAACAAGCACAAGGCTTCTACGCAGAGCATCAAGGTAAGCCCTTTTTCGATGATCTTGTCGCGTATATGACATCTGGTCCTGTGATGGTTCAGGTGCTCGAAGGTGAAAATGCGGTGGCCAACTACCGTGAGTTGATGGGGAGCACAAACCCGGAAAATGCCGCAATGGGGACACTGCGTCACGATTACGCTAAGTCGATGCGTCATAACTCGGTGCATGGTGCCGATAGCGCGGAATCTGCCGCGCGCGAAATCGCTTACTTCTTCGCAGACAGTGAAATTTGTCCACGTGCTTAATCCGTAGATTTTTTTGTCAGAGGCAATGTCTTTCATGTCTCTGACATTTCCCTCCTAATAGACACTCTTTCTGTATTAACCCTGCGAAACCGCGGTGGAAAGTCATGCGCAAAGGCTGTACAATTTCGCGCCTTGAATTTCCATGTCTCCTACACTAAAACAAGCGCAGACTATTGAGTAAGAGATGGATAGATTCAGCGCAAGCATGTTCAATTTAAATGAGGCAACACCGCAATGTCAGCAGTCAAAGTGAATTTGATGGATTTTAACCGTCAGGGACTTCGCCAGTATTTTGTCGAAGAGCTGGGGGAGAAGGCTTTTCGTGCCGATCAGGTCATGAAATGGATCTATCACTTCGGTTGTGATGACTTCGATGAGATGAACAACATCAATAAGAAGTTACGAGAGAAGCTTAAGCGCGTTGCTGAAATTAAAGCGCCGACAGTGGCTGATGCGCAGTACTCGACAGATGGCACAATCAAGTTTGCTATGCGAGTGGGCGACCAAGATGTCGAAACGGTCTACATTCCTGAAGATGATCGCGCAACATTATGTGTCTCTTCTCAAGTGGGCTGTGCGCTGGATTGCAAATTCTGCTCAACAGGTCGTCAAGGCTTTAACCGTAACCTGTCGGTTTCAGAGATTATCGGCCAGGTTTGGCGTGCGGCAAAAGAGATTGGTCTAGAGAAAGAGACTGGCCGTCGACCTATCACTAACGTTGTGATGATGGGGATGGGTGAGCCGTTATTGAACATGAAAAACCTCATTCCAGCACTGGAACTGATGCTCGATGATCTCGGTTACGGCTTATCAAAGCGTCGCGTGACAGTTTCGACGTCCGGTGTGGTTTCAGGGCTCAATCAGATGATTGGTAAAATTGATGTGGCGTTGGCGATTTCGCTTCATGCACCTACCGATGATCTGCGCAGCAGTTTTATGCCGATCAACGATAAGTATGACATCGATACCTTCTTAGATGCGGTGCGACGTTATATTGATCAGTCTAATGCGAACCGTGGCCGTGTGACGGTTGAGTACATTTTGCTCGATCACGTCAATGATGACATGCAACATGCTAGACAGCTCGCAGAGACGCTAAAAGATACCCCAGCAAAAGTAAATTTAATTCCTTTTAACCCGTATCCTGGTTCACCATATGGTAAGCCAAGTAATTCTCGCATCGATCGTTTCATGAAAACGCTGATGGAGTATGATTTCACTGTCACTGTGCGTAAGACACGTGGCGATGATATTGATGCGGCTTGTGGTCAACTTGTAGGTGATGTGATCGACCGTACCAAACGAACTGAACGAGAGCGTGCTGCAAAAGGGGAACCAATTGCAATTAAAGCAGTCTAGTGAGAGGGTAAGGGACGGTTTTTGACAATAAAACAAAGAATAAGGATGTTTAATAGTCATGTTGCGCTTGTCGTCTGTAATTTTTGCCGCCCTTTTGTTGGTCGGTTGTGTCTCCGTAGAAGAGTCAGTTGGAAATCAACGCTATAATCCTGTAGAAGCGGCGGATAAGCGTATTGCGCTTGGGGTTCAATATTTATCTCAACGTGATATGCCCCGAGCAAGGGATAATTTTCAACAAGCGCTGACATTAGCCCCAGACTATTATCGTAGTCTGCTCTCGATGGCTTACTACTATCAGCAGGTGAATGAGCCCGAGCAAGCAGAAAGCTACTATAAAATGGCACTGCGTAAAAACCCGCGTAACGGTGATGTGCTTAACAACTACGGTGTCTTCTTGTGCCGTGAGAAAAAGTACGAAGAAGCGATCCGTATGTTTGAAAGGGCAGTCGAGCAGCCGGATTACAACCAGGTTGCTTCGAGCTTTGAAAACGCAGGTTTATGTGCCATTGGACAAAACGACACTGAAGCGGCAAAGGCTTTCTTAACGCGCGCCTTATCGCACGACCAGAATCGACCTATGTCGGTGTTACAGTTGTCGCGTTTACAGATAGATGCAGGCGAATTTGCTCAAGCTAGAGCAAATTTGATGAAATTTAATAAGCAGTATGGATACAAACCTGATAGCCTGTTTCTTCTTATACAATTGGAAGAGAAAGCGGGCAGAACACAAGAGCGTGATCGCTACGTGAAACTGTTAGCCAGTCAGTATCCAGAATCCACGCAATATCAACAATATTTAGCAAATGACTACTGACCACAACGAAGAACAAGAACTAAAGATCGATACGACAGGACCGGGTGATATCCTCCGGGAGGCGCGTGAGCGTCTCGGTATGTCGCAAGAAGATGTGGCAAACCGCCTCCGTCTGCGCACGACTGTGATTGCAGATATCGAAAACAATATTTTTGACACTAAACAAGCCACGTTTACTCGTGGCTATATTCGTTCGTTTGCCAAGTGTGTGAACTTGGACGAAGACCAAGTGCTCTCTTATCTAAATGGCGTTGACAACCTCGAAAGCGCTGATCAGAAGATGCACAGCTTTTCTCGACGCACTAAACGCGAAGCTCATGATAACCGCGTGATGCGACTAACTTGGGTGATCGCGGCTGGTGTACTCGGTGTCACGGCCATTTGGTGGTGGCAAAGCGTACAGCTTGATGGCGACAATATCGACATCGTAACAAACTCCCCCGCCACCGAGATCGTAACCAGTACAGATGATCTACCTGATGCGCCACTAGATAATAGTTTGCCTGAGTTGGTTGTGCCTGTTGAAGAGGTAGAGCCTGTTAGCGCAACACCTGTTGAGCCAGTTGCTGAGCAGGAGCAAGTCCAGCCCGTAGAACAAGAGGCGGTAGCCGATGTCGATTCGCCCGCTGTTGTTGACGCGCCTGAGGTCTCTCCTGTAGCAGATGAGCCAGCACCGCAAAGTGACGCTGCTGAAATGTTGTCGATCAGCTTTAAAGGCGACTGCTGGGTTGATATCCGTGACGCAACGGGGAAACGTTTGGTCACCGGTATCAAGAAGCAAGGCGAGAGTATCCAGCTAGAAGGGCAAGAGCCATTTAAACTGGTACTGGGTGCACCGGATGTGGTAGAACTGCGTTATCAAGGCGAAGTCGTCGATATGAGTCAATTTGGGGCAGGTAAAGTCGCGCGCTTTAACCTTCCTCTTTAAGAGTTTCCCATGCATACAGAATCACCTATTGTGCGTCGTAAATCGACGCGCATTTACGTTGGCGACGTGCCAGTTGGCGATGGTGCGCCAATTGCTGTCCAATCCATGACAAACACGCGAACTACCGATGTAGCCGCGACCGTTGCTCAAATTCAAGCACTGGAGAAAGTGGGCGCCGACATTGTGCGTGTGTCAGTGCCAACCATGGATGCAGCCGAAGCGTTCAAGCAGATCAAGCAGCAAGTGAATGTGCCACTGGTGGCCGATATTCATTTTGACTACCGCATAGCACTTAAAGTTGCAGAGTATGGCGTCGACTGTTTGCGTATTAACCCCGGTAACATCGGTAAAGAAGAGCGTATCCGTAGTGTTGTTGATTGCGCTCGTCACAACAATATTCCGATTCGAATTGGTGTGAACGGCGGCTCGCTAGAGAAAGATCTTCAAGTTAAGTACGGTGAACCCACCCCAGCTGCGCTGGTGGAATCGGCGATGCGCCACGTGGATATTCTCGATCGCCTTAACTTTGACCAGTTTAAAGTGAGCGTAAAAGCATCGGATGTTTTTCTTGCCGTGGAATCTTATCGCCAGCTTGCCAAGAAAATCGATCAACCGCTACACCTTGGTATTACCGAAGCGGGCGGTGCGCGAGCAGGCTCCGTAAAATCCGCGGTTGGCCTTGGCATGTTATTGGCCGAAGGCATTGGCGACACGTTACGTGTCTCGCTTGCGGCTGATCCTGTCGAAGAGATCAAAGTAGGTTTTGATATCCTCAAATCACTGCGTATTCGTTCTCGTGGTGTTAACTTCATTGCGTGTCCAACCTGTTCGCGTCAAGAATTTGATGTGATTGGCACTGTTAACGCATTAGAAGAACGCTTAGAAGACGTTGTGATTCCAATGGATGTTTCCATTATTGGTTGTGTGGTCAATGGTCCAGGAGAAGCGGAAGTGTCTCATCTGGGTGTTGCTGGCGGCAATAAGAAGAGCGCTTATTATGATGACGGAAAACGTCAAAAAGAGCGCTTTGATAACGAAGCGCTGATTGATCAACTAGAGACGAAGATTCGTGCTAAGGCATCCATGCTAGACGAGTCAAACCGCATCAATATCGATATTAAACAAGATTAATTTTAAGGCTGTGATTGATAACAGCCTATTAGCTGAACGAGTGAAAAAGTGGCGAAACAAATCCAAGCAATTCGAGGCATGAATGACTGCCTACCGACTCAAACTCCACTATGGCAAAAAGTTGAAGCGTGCGTAACACGTGTTGTCAGCGCTTATGGCTATAACGAAATTCGCATGCCTATCGTCGAGATGACCCATCTGTTCAAACGCGCGATTGGCGAAGTCACTGATGTTGTTGAGAAAGAGATGTACACCTTTGATGATCGCAACGGTGACAGTCTTTCACTTCGCCCGGAAGGGACTGCGAGCTGTGTCCGTGCGGGTATTCAACACGGTCTGCTGTATAACCAAGAGCAGCGTCTGTGGTATATGGGACCCATGTTCCGCCATGAGCGCCCGCAGAAAGGTCGCTATCGTCAGTTCCATCAAGTTGGTGTTGAAGTCTTTGGCTTAAATGGCCCAGATGTCGATGCTGAGTTGATCATCATGACAGCGCGCTTATGGAAAGAGTTGGGCATTGATAAGCACGTTCGCTTAGAGCTCAACTCCATTGGCTCCTTGGAAGCGCGTCACACCTACCGCGATGCGTTGATTGCGTTCCTAGAGCAGCATATTGATGTGCTTGATGAAGACTGCAAACGTCGTATGCACACCAATCCATTACGTGTGTTAGATAGCAAGAACCCAGATGTGCAAGCGATTCTTGTCGATGCGCCAGAGTTGGTTGACTACTTAGATGAAGAGTCGAAGGCACATTTTGCGGGTTTGTGTGAACTCTTAGACGCTGCAGGTATCGAATACACGGTTAATCAACGATTAGTGCGTGGATTAGATTACTATAACCGCACTGTGTTCGAGTGGATCACTGAAAGCCTAGGTGCCCAAGGTACGGTGTGTGGTGGTGGTCGCTATGACGGCCTCGTCGAGCAGTTGGGCGGCAAAGGTACGCCAGCAGTGGGTTTTGCAATGGGCTTGGAACGCTTAGTCCTTCTTATGGAAGCACTTGAGCAAACTGAGGTTCGTCGCCGTGTTGATGCCTATGTTGTCACTATGGGTGAAGGCAGTGTACAAGCGGGGATGCAGTTAGCGGAACAAGTTCGGGATGCTATCCCGGGTGTGCGTGTTATGAATCACTTTGGTGGTGGTAACTTTAAGAAACAGTTTAAACGTGCAGATGCTGTTGGTGCTGCGTATGCGCTAGTGCTGGCAGAATCTGAAATTGAAGCGGGGCAGGTTACTGTGAAGGACCTTCGAGGTGGTGAGCAAAATACTGTCTCCGTTGCTGATGCAATTGAAAAGCTGAAAGAATTGATTTAACAGAGGACGTGTCGTGGAAGCCTACGAAACAGAAGAACAACAAGTCGAAGCGATTAAAAAATGGTGGAAGGAAAATGGTAAGTCCATCATTCTCGGCGCGGTAATCGGTCTTGGCGGCCTATTTGGCTGGCGCGCTTACCAAGCAAATGTATTGTCATCTCAAGAGGCTGCGTCTGATGCTTATTCCAAAGCACAAGAGCAACTTATCGCGGGTGATCTCGATGCGGTTAAGCAATTTGTAACCGAAAACAGCAGCAGTGAGTACGCCACGTTAGCCGCTATGCAATTAGCGAAAGCACAGGTTGAGAATGACAACCTAAGTGCAGCCGTAGAGCAGTTGAAGTGGGTCGTTGCTAACAGCAAAGATGACGCATTGAAAGCGTTGGCAAACGTACGCCTAGCACGTGTTGAGATTGCACTAGAAAACTTTGATGCTGCCGAGAGCGCGTTGGCCGCGGTAACAGCGGAGAGTTGGAAAGCAAATGTCGCCTCTTTGCGCGGTGATATTGCGGTTCAACGCGGTGATCACGACGCTGCGCGCGCAGCGTACACCGAAGCATTGGCAGCAGGTAATGATCCTGTTGTTCGAATGAAGTTGGATGATTTGGCCCAGTAATTGATGAGGCATCGCATGAAAGGGAAGAACAAACGCGTAGTTGGAGCGTTAGCGCTGCTCGCGATGCTGGCGGGGTGTGCCAGTGAAGAGGAAGCGGTGCAGATGGCGCCGCTCCCTGTTGTCGAATCTGAGTTTACCCCAAATCAATTGTGGTCAACCCAAGTCGGTAGTGGCTTAGGCCAATACTTTACTCAGCTCACTCCTACCTATCGTTACGGCAAGATCTTTGCGGCCGATCGTGATGGCGTGATTAAAGCGCTATCGCCAGACACCGGAAAAGTGATTTGGGAAACTGACGTTGAAGAGGATAAGCCTGCGCGTTTATCCGGCGGTATTACAGCAGCCTATAACCGTATTTTCATTGGTACTGAAAATGCGGACTTAATTGCACTGGATGAAGAAACCGGGGAGCTCCTTTGGCGCGCCAAAACCCAAGGAGAAGTACTGTCTCGTCCACTTGCAGAAAGTACACTTGTGGTCGTCAACACCAGCCGAGGTATCCTTGAAGCGTTTGACGCGACAACGGGTGAAAGCCGTTGGCAGATTGGTACGGAAGTCCCGAACTTAACATTGCGTGGTGATAGCTCGCCAGTCTCTGTTGGTGGTGGTATTTTCTGGGGTATGTCTAACGGCAGGCTAGGCGCCGCACTTGCTGAAGCAGGCCAGATGCTATGGCAACAACCTATTGCAAGTCCGAAAGGTGCGACAGAGATTGATCGTTTAGTTGATGTTGATGCGACACCTGTGATTGTCGGCGATCGCCTTTACGCCGTTGGATTCAACGGTGAGTTGGTGTCTATTGAACTGCAAACGGGCCAACCGGCTTGGAAGCGCGCATACTCTTCGTCGAAAGACTTCGCTATTCAGGGCCAACGCCTTTTCTTAGTGACTGACCAAGATCATGTTGTTGCTGTTGATACCCGTAGCGGCACGGAGTTGTGGCGAAACTCGTCACTTGAGTATCGTTTGTTAACGCCTCCGGCTGTCATCGATAACCATGTTGTTGTCACCGACAGTGAAGGCTACATGCACTGGTTGGATACTCGCAATGGTGAGTTTTCTGCACAGCAGATGGTAAGCAGTAGTGGTGTTGCGCATGCGCCGATTGAAGTCGGTGCAAGTTATTTGTTTATGACCCGTGATGGTCAAGTAAAGCGAATGCAATTGCCATAACCTTCTGGTGATCACAATCACAATTAGTGTTATTATCCCGCCCTCGGCTCCAGATCTATAATGATCTGGAGCCGATGTTGTTAGAAATGAATAGTACTTTTAAGAGGTCTGTATGATTCCTGTTGTTGCCTTAGTCGGTCGCCCCAATGTCGGAAAATCGACACTCTTCAACCGCTTAACTCGCACACGGGATGCCTTGGTTGCGGATTTCCCTGGCTTAACACGGGATCGTAAATACGGTAAGGCCTCTTTTGAAGAGCATGATTTTATTGTTATCGACACGGGTGGTATCGACGGTACTGAAGAAGGTGTTGAGACAAAAATGGCTGAACAGTCATTGGCTGCGATTGAAGAAGCTGATGTCGTACTGTTTTTGGTTGATGGCCGAGCAGGTTTGACCGCGGCGGATGAAGCCATTGCCAAACACCTACGCTCTCGTAACAAGCCAACCTATCTTGTTGTGAACAAGATTGATGGCATTGATGCTGACAGTGCGTGTGCGGATTTCTGGAAACTCGGTGTCGATGAAATGCACCAAATCGCGGCAGCACAAAACCGTGGCGTGTCAGCGTTAGTGAATCGAGCATTGACCCCCTTTGCCGATAGCTTGAAGCAAGATCTTGATGGTAATGAGATTGATGATGAAGGCTATAGCTCGGTTGAAGAAATCGAAGCGGCTAGCGAGCTGACTGAAGAAGATGCAGAAGCCGCCTACAAAGCACTCCAAGATAAACCGATCAAAATGGCGATTATCGGTCGTCCTAATGTGGGTAAGTCAACGCTAACTAACCGAATTCTTGGTGAAGATCGTGTCGTCGTTTATGACATGCCTGGCACCACTCGCGACTCTATTTACGTCCCAATGGAGCGTGATGATCGTGAGTATGTGTTGATTGATACCGCAGGTATTCGCCGTCGTGGTAAAGTGCATGAGACGGTAGAAAAATTCTCTGTTATCCAAACCTTAAAAGCGATCGAAGATGCCAACGTGGTGCTTTTAGTGATTGATGCACGCGATAATATCAATGATCAAGATCTGTCACTTTTAGGTTATGCCTTGAACGCCGGGCGTTCAATTGTGATTGCGGTTAACAAATGGGATGGATTGTCCACAGAAGTGAAAGACCGTGTGAAGTCAGAGCTAGACCGCCGTCTTGGCTTTGTGGATTTTGCCCGTGTCCACTTTATTTCTGCACTGCACGGCACTGGCGTTGGTCACTTATTTGAGTCTGTGCGCGAAGCGTATGAGTCTGCGACCAAGCGTATCAGTACTTCAATGTTGACGCGGATTATGCAGATGGCACAAGATGATCACCAACCGCCTATGGTTCGTGGCCGGCGTGTGAAACTCAAGTATGCACACGCTGGTGGCTACAATCCGCCGATTATCGTGATCCATGGTAACTTGGTCCATGAACTGCCTAACTCTTATAAACGTTATTTGATGAACTACTATCGCCGTTCCCTTGAGATGATGGGGACACCGATCCGTATCCAGTTCCAGAGCAGCGACAACCCGTATGAGAATCAAGGCGGAAAACTGACGCTATCGCAAGAGCGACAGCGTAAACGAATGATGACGATGGTGAAAAACCGTCGCAGCGAGTAACCCTGAAGCCCGACATAGTCGGGCTTTTTTGTGCTCGTCCTTCAGCCCTAGGTGCGGCGTTAACGTTGCTTCAATTGCACACAGATTCTGCACCTTGGTGCGTTATGGCGTTACAATAGAGGCTGCTATTTTTAGAGTCAGAATTATGAGCACGAACAACGAATTGCAGTCGCTTTATCAAACTCAAGTTTCCTTTCCGCAAGCCACAGAGCATGCTGTAGCAACCGTCTTGCTTGACGGCGAATACGAAGACCAGTACTGGTTCGTGGCAGACACCACGCCCTTTCATCCTGTGAGTCATCTATGGCCAGATCACCCGGCAGATCGTGGCATGGTTAGTGTTGGTAAAGAGGAAATCCCTGTGATCGACTGCCAAGTAGGCGCAGTGAATACTGAGTCCGGTGAGGTGCAGATCGGTCGCGCGATCACTGCGCGAAGAGGGGAACCCGATTGGGTATTTGTTGTTATCCATCGGGTCAATCAACCGATTTTGTCTGGCGCATCTATCGTGCTAAAAGTAGATAAAGGTTATCAAGACAGTCTAAGTCGGGGTCATACAGCTGGGCATTTAGCCTCTATCGCATTGAATAAAGTGTTAGCCGATGGCTATTGGCGAAAAGAAGCAGAGAGGAGAGATCCTATCGGTTCACCTGATTTTAATAGCTACGCACAGCAAGCGAGTTCTGTGACTGAAGATCGTTGTGAAGATACTTATCGCTTGGGTAAAACATTGCGAAAGCGCGGCTTGAATGCTGCCGATATGGTGAGTGATCTTCAAGAGATAGAGAGAAGAGTCAATCAACAGCTGAAGAACTGGCTTAGTATGCCGACTGCGGTCACACTGCGCTGTGAAGGGGCTGGATTGACAGATTCTCGTTATTGGCAGTGTGAGTTACACAATGATGGTCTCGCGGTCATGCCATGTGGCGGGACACATGTCTCACATTTATCAACGTATGAATCAATCACTGTCTCTTTACTTTTAGATGACCCACAACAAATAAAAATGGTCACGATAGCAAAAGGGCGAAAGTCGTTTTAAGTCGTTGATTTGTGGCCAGCCAGTGTCATCATGGACTGTAGTTAGACTTTTACCAAATGTTGGATCTTACGTTTTTAATTGGTATGTTTGGATTTTTATCCTTTTAAAAATCCAAATGCAGAACATGTAACTTATGCTTTCGGGATGTGTGTTGATAAATGTTCTTTAGGGAGCAGATCGCTGATCATTGCTTATTTTCACGATGATCAACCGTTATCTGATCAGAATATCGACAGTTTATTGACTGAGTATATCGGAAGCATGAAAAAATGTTGGCAAAATTACGGAGTGTTGATATCAGCTTATCGCTGATTGAATCGAGGAGCTGAGAGATGACAAGTGAGAATCGTTGTCCGTCTTGTGAGGGGGAGTTGGTTTGGGCGTCAGGTCACTACTATTGTGAGCCGTGCCAACAAGCCTATAAACGTGAAGCGGATTGTCCAGACTGTGGGCAAATGCTTGAAAAGCTGCAAGCTTGTGGGAGTGCGAGCTATTTTTGCAATCATTGCAATGAGCTTAAATCTAAGTCTCGTGCTAAACGATACTGGGTTGCACTCACAAACTAAGTAACGCCAAGGGAGACCTTGGCGTTTTTGTATCCCTTCATTGTGCCTTGGCATCACGTGTTTGATTGACGGTAGACACAACCTCTCCTTGTTGAAGGCGAGTGATAATGGTGTCACCAGTTTTAAGTGTTTCAGCACTGACGATGGGTTTGCCTTTCGCGTCCGTGGTGATACTAAAACCACGCGCAAGCACTGCGAGGGGGCTAACTGCATCTAGCGTCGTCGCAGCGACAGAAAATCGGTGTTGAGTCTGTTTGAGTTGCTGTTGCATCGCATCGTTGAGGCGTTGCGCCAGTGCTGTCATATTACTTTGTTGAACTGGCAAGGTATAAGCGGGTGACGCCGCTGTCAGCTGATGACTCAGTTGTGTGAGTTTACGCAGTTCTTGTTGGCTGCGCTTATAGATGCTTTGCTGCAAGCGTCCACTGAGCTCGTCAACTTGTTGGGCCTGTTGCATTAAGCGACGCTGCGGGTGTTGCTGCTCTAACTGCCTAAACTGTTGCAGCACGGTTTGTTGCTGCTCAGTAATATAGAGACGGATAGCTTGTTGGAGACGAGATTTGACGTGAAAAATCTTCTGTTTTTGCTCGCTTTGATCTCGGCTGACTAACTCCGCCGCCGCGGAAGGGGTTGGGGCACGCATATCCGCGACAAAATCGGCAATAGTGACATCGACCTCGTGTCCTACAGCACTGATGATCGGGATTTGGCTGGATGCGATGGTACGAGCAACGATTTCTTCATTAAAGCACCAAAGATCTTCTAAAGCGCCACCACCGCGCCCCACAATCAACACATCACACTCATTGCGGACGTTCGCATTCCCAATGGCTTGTGCAATGCTAATCGCCGCCCCTTCTCCTTGCACCATGGTGGGATAGATCACGATGGGCAGTCCAGGATCACGTCGTTCGAGCACGTTTAAGATATCTTGCAGCGCAGCGCCCGATTTAGAGGTGATGATACCGACGCGTTGCGGGTTTGTTGGGAGAGGTTGCTTGAGACTTTGTGCAAACAGGCCTTCTTGTGCTAGTTGGGTCTTGAGTACTTCAAACTGTTGTTGGAGACGGCCATCGCCCTCCGGCTGCATACTTTCAACGATAAGCTGATAGTCGCCTCTGGGCTCGTAAAGAGAGAGGCGCGCTTTTACGAGCACTTGATTACCTGCCACAGGCTTGAAGTTAACGCGACGATTGTGCCCTTTGAACATGGCACACTTCACTTGGGCGCGGCTGTCTTTCAGAGTGAAATACCAATGACCAGAAACTGGCATTGAGAGATTAGAGAGTTCGCCGACTAACCAAACGATACCCATTTCATTTTCGAGTAACAGACGGACTTCAGCATTAAGCGCTGACACAGTGAAAATACGAGAGTTTTGCTGAGACAGGGATGTTGTCACAAGAAGGTTTCCGGCGTAAAGAAGGTGTTGCTGAGAATACGGATTTCTGTAAGACAGATCAATAGCCAGAAGACTGACCGCAGCACCGGATAATTAACCGACGGATTATAGTTATCAAGATCTAAATGTCAATAAAAAAATAAAAAAAATGTGTAGCCAAACGATTGGCCTGAACGTATAATCCCTCCGCAATATAAAGGTACAGGCCAATAAACCTCTATTATCCCTCTGCGGATCGGCCTGTATTCACTGACACCGATTATTAACTTAGTGTGAGATATTGCAATGTTACGAATCAAACAAGAAGCTTTGACTTTCGATGATGTCCTGCTGGTTCCAGCCCACTCAACTGTACTGCCTAACACTGCGGATCTTCGCACTCGTCTAACTAAAGACATCAGTCTCAACATCCCTATGATTTCTGCATCGATGGATACCGTGACTGAAGGTCGTTTGGCTATTGCGTTAGCGCAAGAAGGTGGTATTGGCTTCATTCACAAAAACATGTCGATTGAAGCGCAAGCTGACCAAGTTCGCATGGTGAAAAAGTTCGAAGCTGGTGTGGTTTCCGACCCAGTCACTGTTCGTCCAGAAAACACCATTGAAGATGTGAAGCGTTTAACCCTAGAAAATGGCTTTGCTGGTTACCCAGTGGTTGATGATAATCACGAGCTAGTGGGTATTATCACTGGCCGCGATACACGCTTTGTCACAGACCTAAGCAAAAAGGTGTCTGAAGTGATGACACCAAAAGCGCGTCTAGCGAAAGTAAAAGAAGGCGCTTGCCGTGAAGAAGTCGAAGCTGTGATGCAAGAGCATCGTGTCGAAAAAGTATTGGTCGTTAACGATGACTTCCAACTGCGCGGCATGATCACAGCGAAAGATTTCCAAAAAGCGGAGCGCAAACCAAACGCATGTAAAGATGAGTTGGGTCGTCTTCGCGTAGGGGCTGCAGTGGGCGCGGGTGCAGGTAACGAAGAGCGTGTCAAAGCGTTAGTCGAAGCTGGCGTTGATGTACTGCTTATCGACTCTTCACATGGCCACTCTGAAGGTGTACTAAACCGAATTCGTGAAACACGCGAAGCGTACCCAGATCTGAATATCATTGGCGGCAACGTTGCCACAGGTGCAGGCGCTAAAGCCTTGATCGACGCTGGTGTGAGTGCGGTGAAGGTGGGTATCGGCCCAGGTTCAATCTGTACGACACGTATCGTAACTGGTGTTGGTGTACCTCAAGTCACCGCTATCGCGGACGCTGCTGAAGTGGCGAACGAGCACGGCATTCCAGTTATTGCTGATGGTGGTATCCGTTTCTCTGGCGATATCTGTAAAGCGATTGCTGCTGGCGCATCTTGTGTCATGGTGGGCTCTATGTTTGCAGGTACAGAAGAAGCACCAGGCGAAGTTATTCTCTATAACGGCCGCTCATACAAAGCGTATCGTGGTATGGGATCTCTGGGCGCGATGTCACAAGGTTCTTCTGACCGCTACTTCCAGACGGACAATGCTGCAGACAAGCTCGTACCAGAAGGTATCGAAGGACGTATTGCTTATAAAGGCCGCCTAAAAGAGATCGTTCACCAGCAAATGGGCGGTCTACGCTCAAGCATGGGTCTAACGGGTTCTGCAACGATTGAAGATATGCGTACCAAGGCGGAGTTTGTTCGCATTACTGGTGCGGGTATGAACGAATCACACGTACACGACGTGACTATCACTAAAGAAGCGCCGAACTACCGTCTAGGCTAAATCAAAGACGGTCGCTAATTTACATAGCGAAATCGATTGCTTCACCCTATAATCGCGGGGCTGCGTTCCAGCCCCCTTTTTATAACTTAATTTTGAGATTGTTCGATTATGACCACAAATATCCATGACCAACGCATTCTGATCTTGGACTTCGGATCTCAGTACACTCAGCTAGTTGCGCGCCGTGTACGTGAAATCGGTGTTTACTGTGAACTGTGGAGCTGGGACGTTGAAGAAGCGGATATTCGTGAATTCAATCCAGACGGTATCATCCTATCTGGTGGCCCAGAGAGCGTGACAGAAGATAACTCACCACGTGCGCCACAATATGTTTTTGACTCTGGTGTGCCTGTGCTTGGTGTCTGTTACGGCATGCAAACCATGGCAGAGCAGTTAGGTGGTAAAGTTGCCGGTTCTACAGAGCGTGAATTTGGCTACGCACAAGTGAAAGTGTCGGGCGAGTCTGCACTGTTTAAAGATCTAGAAGCGACGCAAGACGTTTGGATGAGCCACGGCGACAAAGTTGTCGAGATCCCAGCAGACTTCGTTAAAGTTGGCGAAACGGATACGTGTCCTTACGCAGCAATGGCGAACGAAGAGAAGAAGTACTACGGTGTTCAGTTCCACCCAGAGGTAACACACACTAAGCAAGGCCTACAAATGCTAGAGAACTTTGTTCTTGGTGTCTGTGGTTGTGATCGTCTATGGACTTCTGAATCAATTATTGAAGACGCCGTTGCTCGAATTAAAGAGCAAGTGGGTGACGATGAAGTGATTCTTGGCCTATCGGGCGGTGTCGATTCATCAGTCGTTGCGATGCTAGTGCACCGCGCCATCGGTGATAAGCTAACTTGTGTATTTGTTGATAACGGCCTACTTCGTCTTAACGAAGGTCAGCAAGTGATGGACATGTTCGGCGATAAGTTCGGCCTAAACATTATCAAAGTTGATGCTGAAGAGCGCTTCCTTGCGGCACTAGAAGGCAAATCGGATCCTGAAGAGAAACGTAAGATCATTGGTCACGTGTTTGTCGACGTGTTCGATGAAGAATCGAAGAAACTAAAGAATGCCAAGTGGCTAGCGCAGGGTACCATCTATCCTGACGTGATCGAATCTGCGGCCTCTAAGACAGGTAAAGCACATGTGATCAAGTCGCACCACAACGTGGGCGGTCTGCCAGATGATATGGAAATGGGACTTGTTGAGCCACTGCGTGAGCTGTTCAAAGACGAAGTGCGCAAGATTGGCCTTGAGTTAGGTTTGCCATACAACATGCTTTACCGTCACCCATTCCCGGGTCCTGGTTTAGGTGTTCGTGTTCTTGGCGAAATCAAGAAAGAGTACTGTGATTTGCTACGTCGTGCAGATGCGATCTTCATTGAAGAGCTACACGCTGCAGATCTTTACAACAAAGTCTCTCAAGCGTTCACTGTATTCTTGCCAGTGCGTTCTGTTGGTGTGATGGGTGATGGTCGTAAGTACGACTGGGTTGTCTCACTGCGTGCAGTAGAAACGATCGACTTTATGACCGCGCACTGGGCTCACTTGCCATACGACTTCCTAGGTAAGGTCTCTAACCGCATCATCAATGAAGTCGACGGTATTTCCCGTGTAGTTTACGATATTTCAGGTAAGCCACCTGCGACCATTGAGTGGGAATAATCGCACTCCAATGTCCTCAACTGTTTCAGTGAAAAGCGCCGCAAGGCGCTTTTTTTTGCTCTGTTTTACCTATTTCGTGTTCGATAAAATCATCAGTACAGAAAAGTTGCCAACTGCACCCTGTTGAAGATTGTAGGAGGAATGGAATTGTTGTAATTGACGTGCTACAAACGCGCTCCGTATGTTGATATCGTGTGATATTGTCGTTGTAATTTTATTAGTGAAATATTTTGCTTTAAATATTTTTCTCGATATGTGATTTGGCTCTTTGGTAAAATGATAGCTAATTCTACTTTTTAGAGTTCATTAAACGATATAATGCAACGGCATTCAGGTGATAGGTCTGAATGTTGACGCGATAGACGTCGTACACAACAAAGCCACTACACAAATGGAGCTCCTATGAGCAAACAAGATACTCAGGCTATGCCAGCACCATCTCAGGGTGCTATGGATAAGTTTCTGAATTTTATTGAGAAAGCAGGTAACAAAATCCCAGATCCTGCTCTGCTATTTTTCTGGGGACTCGTCACGGTATGGGTTCTTTCAGCCATCCTGTCACGCTTTGAATTTGATTTAATCCACCCTGTTACTGGTACCGCAGTTCAAGTTAATAACCTTTTGACTGGTGAAGGGTTCGCGAATTTCCTTGCGACTATGGTCGGCAACTTCACAGGCTTTGCGCCACTGGGTATCGTATTGGTTGCCATGCTTGGTGTAGGTGTTGCGGAAGCCTCAGGTTTCATTAACACGGGCCTGAAAAAAATGCTGATGGTCACACCTGCGAAGTTCGTGACACCAATGCTGATTTTGGTTGCGATTGTATCGCACACCGCTGCTGATGCTGGTTACGTACTGGTTATCCCTCTTGGTGGTATCATTTTCCACGCAGCAGGTCGTCACCCTCTAGCGGGTATTGCGGCAGCATTTGCCGGTGTATCCGGTGGTTTCGCGGCTAACTTTATCCCGTCAGGTATTGATCCACTGCTCGCGGGCTTTACGCAAGAAGCCGCGGCTATCCTTGACCCTGACTATGTGGTTAACCCTCTCGCTAACCTTTACTTCACTGGTATGTCTTCAATCATCATTGTCGGTATCGGTTGGTATGTGACTGAGAAGATCATTGAACCTCGTCTAGCGAACACGCCAATCGATGATGATGCAGAAGAAGCACCGGATATGGGCTCATTCACTGCCATCGAAAGTAAAGCCTTCTCACGTGCAGGTTGGGCGATGCTAGCGGGTATCGTAGCGCTTGTTGTTGCGCTGATTCCTGAGACGTCACCGCTACGTGCACCGGACGGTCAGATCACTTCTTTTGCTGCACCGGTGATGCAGTCTATCGTTCCACTCATTTTCATCTTGTTTGTAATCCCTGGCGTAGTGTACGGCAAAGTCGCAGGCACGTTTAAAGCCTCAGACGATGTGATTAAAGCGATGTCGAAAACGATGGCGGGTATGGGTGGCTTCATGGTGATGGCCTTCTTCATTGCGCAGTTCCTTGTGGCCTTTACAGACTCTAATCTAGGTACGCTATTGGCTTTATCGGGCGCACAAGGTCTACAAGCGCTAAACCTCCCTGGTCAGGTGACTATCGTCGGTATGATTCTGTTGACTGCATTCGTAAACCTATTGGTTGGTTCTGCATCAGCAAAATGGGCATTGATTGGTCCAATTATGGTTCCAATGCTAATGGCTGTGGGTATTTCGCCTGAGCTGACTCAAGCGGCATACCGTGTTGGTGACTCAGTCTCCAACATTATTTCGCCAATGATGGTGTTCTTCCCGCTTGTGGTTGTTTACATGCAGCGCTACGTGAAGAACTCAGGTATCGGCTCATTGGCCTCTATGATGATGCCTTACTCTATCGCCATGCTGATTGGCTGGACTGCCTTCTTACTTCTTTACTGGTTCGTTGGTATCCCACTAGGTATTCAAGCGCCTTACACTTACACCATGTAAGTTCGGGTATCCTGTTATCAAAGCCTCGCAAGTTGCGAGGCTTTGTTGTCTCTAGGTGTTTTTCTCTCAGCGAGTATTTTCAACGCGACCCCATTCAACACACCGCTTACTCTTGTTGCCTATTCTTTGTCCAATTTCTTGGTCGCCTATTGCATACCTGTTTCATCTGTAGTTTGATTGCGTTGGTGGTGTTCTTGTTTTGTTAATAAATATTGTTTTTGTGGTAAAAGTTGAATTTTAATGTTGTTTGTGATCATCTTTTAAATGCTTTGTATATTGGTTTATTTGACTGTATTGATTGCTTTTTATGGATTAATGTGCGACATAACTCTACTTTTATGGTTTAAGTTTTTATTTAGTGAAGAGTTTGTGAGTTTTTGATTTATGGTGTGTCATGCTATTTTTTGTCAATAACACAAAATTCATTTCTATAAAGGGAGTAGAGAATGAGCGATGTATCACATGAAGCCAAAACACCGAGTCGTGGTGTGATTGGGTTCATCGAACGAGCAGGTAAACGGATTCCTGATCCTGTCATTATTTTCATGTTCTTATTTGCCTTCTGTTTGCTGTTGACAGGCTTGATTGGCGGTATGCAGTTTGAGCTGGCGAACACCAGTGGCGGCACCACCGAGTACACCATTAAGAACATGCTGGCGACGGAAAACGTCCGCTGGATTTTTGACAACGCAATTTTAGCTAACTGGCTTTCATTTGGTGGTGGTGTCCTAGGTGTCATCATGATTGTCATGCTCGGTGTCGGTGTGGCTGAAAATTCAGGCATGCTCTCAGCTGTGATTAAGAAAGTGGGCCTGAAGATTAACGACAAGTATCTGCCTATGCTGGTGGTGTTCTTGGGTATCATGAGTTCGGTTGCAACGGATGCGGGCTATCTGGTTCTGATTCCACTGGCAGGTATGCTATACGCTGGTCTTGGTAAGAACCCACTGACGGGTATGGCGGCAGCGTTTGCGGGTGTCTCGGCTGGTTTCTCTGCTAACTTAATTCCAGCAACGCCGATTGATGTCATCATTGGTAACAATGCGCGCGTATTTGCTGAAGCTCAGAATATCCCTTTTGCTAACAGTGCGGGCGTTGAGCTCAATCCTGCCACCATGCACTACTACTTTATCTTTGCGTCAACATTCCTTTTGGCTGGTTTAGGTGCTTGGGTAACGGCAAAATACGTGGGTCCACGTTTGGAGAAAATGTCTTACACCATTCCTGAAGACATGAATCTTGATGACTTCTCTGTTTCTCCAGAAGAAAACCGTGGTATCAAAGCCGCAGGTGTTGGTCTTTTAGTTTCTATTGCTGTGATCGTTGGGTTGGCAATGGGGCCTTTAGCTCCCTACACCAATGATGCAGGTCGAACCGTCACGCCTTACCTTGATAATGTGATCTTGTTGATCGCAATGACGTTTATTATCGTTGGTGTCTTTTTCGGTGTTGCAGCGGGCAAATTTAAGAATGTGCAAGATGTCGTGACTTCGATGGTGAAGCAGATGAACACCATGGGTTACGTTCTGGTACTCACTTTCTTCTGTTACAACTTCCTTGGTTTGATGAACCATTCTGGCCTCGGTACTTACATTACATACCTAGGCGCGACCTTCCTCGGCGCATTAGGTCTGCAATCATTCCCAATCTTGTTGATTATCGGTTTTGTTATTACAACCGCAGTCATCAACTTGTTTGTTGGTGGTATGACGTCGAAGTGGATGCTATTAGGTCCAATTTTTGTTCCTATGTTGTACCAAGTAAACCCGGATATGACCCCTGATATGGTAGCAGCAGCTTACCGAGTTGCAGATTCATCTACCAACATCATTACGCCGATGATGACCTATGCCGGTGTTATTCTTGCCTTTATGCGCAAGTACAAGCCTGAGCTGACTTTCGGTGATGTGATTGCGATGATGGTCCCTTACTCGACAGCCTTCTTGCTGGCATGGACTGGTTTGCTGGTGGGTTTCTTTGCCTTCGGTATCCCACTCGGCTTCTAAACGATTCATTCAATATTTGCAAATACAAGCTGGCCCTAGTGCCAGCTTTTTTAGTTATTTAGTGCTGAACTTGATTCTCATATGCAATTTTTTGTTGTTTTTTTAGGATGACATCTTCAACTATTGCGACTTCCTGTACTACTTTTATTGATACATATCTCTATATACCTAGATGTTCACGAGAGTATCTGTCATGTTCAAGATGAAGTTGAATCAAAAACTGTATGCGGGCTTTCTCGCTATAATCGCGTTAATGTTGTTCGTCAGTGTCGTGGTCTGGTCTAAAGCGAATGCCATTGAAAAAATCGCGCAAGAAGTCAATGCAGATGACGTTCCGGGCGTTATTCATTACCTCAATGTCCTCAATGTTGTTGGTGCGATGCAGTCCAATGTGCTCGAGTATTTAGCGGGGGAAACGGATGAAGTTGACAACTTCAAACAAAACTACCAGCTATTTCAGCGCGAGTTCGCCATTTTAAAGCCTCTTGAGTATGCAAAGCCCTCCGATCAACAAAAAATGGATCTGATCGAGTCAAAAGTGAACGAGTACTACAACGTGGTTGTTCGTGATGTGTTTGGACGCTATAACCCGGATGACGAAAAATGGGCGTATGAGTTCATTGATAAACTTGAAAATGAACAAGGTGCCAAGCTAGAAGGCATTTTGGAAAGGCTGAGTGAACAAGAGTTCAATGATGCCTTGAAAGAGACAGACATTCGAGAAACCGTGAACGATGACCTGCCCGGTGTACGTTATTATTTGGAGCTTGTTGATGAATCGGGCGATATTCTCGCCTCTTTGACTGAATACGTGACGGGAGAAGCGGATGAAATCGATGCGGTACGCAGGAATGCCGCTGAGTTTAGCCAATACTTTGAAAGGCTAAAGCCGTTAGAGCAAAAGCCTGCAGAAGTTGCCGCACAGCGTGAAATCGATCAACTGTACAATGAGATTGTGGGTGGGGCAGAGCAGGTCTTTGCACGATACAACCCATTGAGTCGTGCTGCGGCGATTCAAACCGTCGATCAGCTCGAACATGACGTTTACAGCATTGTTGAAGAAATTCTCTTTGTTTCAGCGCAAGAGGAGAAAGCAGATGCCACCAAAGCGTTAGATACCGTTGTCGCTGATCTCAATGGTGTGATTACGTTGATCATTGTTGTCGTTCCTATCGCTGTTTTGATCGCGATTGCTATTGCTTACTTTCTCGCTAACTCTATCAATACGCGTGTTTCTACGGTATTGGGGATCGCAAATGCGATTGCATCCGGTGATTTAACCAGTGATATCAAGAAAGATGAAAGTGGTGATGAAATTGGTGAGCTTGCGGTTGCGATGGGAGATATGCAGAAATCACTCAATAGCCTGTTAAAAGAGGTGAACGCGGTGGCGATGCAAGTCACCGACTCGTCGAAAGAGATCCTTGATTCGTGCCAGCAGATGGAGCATGCCAACGGTTCGCAAGCGCAGAAAGCTGAGCAAATTGCGACAGCGGTCGAAGAGATGAGTCTAACCTCGAACGAGGTTGCGGGGCAGAGCTCGAATGCGGCTGATAATGCAATGCAGGCGGGTGAGCAAGCCAATGTGGGGGGCAATGTCGTCAATGCCACCGTAGAGAGAATCAATGCGATTGCTGCGATTGTGAGTGAAACTGCCGAAACGGTCGACAACCTCGGTACGCAAAGTTCGCAAATCAGTGAAGTGATTCGGGTGATTAACGATATTGCTGAACAGACTAACCTGCTGGCGCTGAATGCGGCGATTGAGGCCGCCCGAGCCGGTGAGGCTGGACGTGGTTTTGCCGTGGTTGCGGATGAAGTCCGTGCTCTAGCAGAGCGAACCAGTAAAGCGACGCAAGAGGTTACCGATTCCATTACGGCGATTCAAAGTGGGACGCAAGTTGCAGTGACGCGCATGAGTGAAGTAACGGAGCAAGTGGAAGAAGGGGTGAAGCAGGCGCAAAGTGCGGGTGAGTCGTTAAGTACCATAGTGGAAGGCACCGAAGGGCTGAAATCGATGATCACCTCGATTGCAGCGGCATCTGAACAGCAGTCAGCTACCGCCAATGAGATGGCGAATGACATTAGTAGCATTAGCCATGCTGCGACAGAGTCGGTATCCGTTTCAAGTATGGCGGCACAATCGGCGTCTGATATGAGCTCAAAAGCTGAGCAACTAAGTCAACTCGTGGCGAAGTTCCGTCTCGCATAGTGCGAAGATTGCGTCTCTAATTAGCAGGTGGTCTCTGTGGAGCCACCTGTTTTCATTTTTCCTCTCGAACGCGCTAGCGGCATCTCGACGTGCTAGTCTGCTTCTGAAGCCTACCTCTTGAGGTGACTTGCGTATATACTCCTGCGCTGAATGAGTACCACCAACGAGGAAGCCATCTTGAACGAAGAATTTATGCGTTATGCAATGGAGCTCGCAACACGCGCTGAGCAAGAAGGTGAAGTCCCTGTTGGCGCAGTCGTTGTATTGGATGGTAAGGTCATCGGTGAAGGTTGGAATCGTTCAATCGGCCAGCATGATGCGACGGCTCATGCCGAAATTATGGCGCTACGACAAGCGGGTAAAGTTGTCAGTAATTACCGTCTGTTGGATGCAGAGCTGTATGTCACCCTTGAGCCTTGCCCTATGTGTGCGTCTGCCATGATTCATGCTCGAATTTGCAAGGTGTATTATGGTGCACCGGATCTCAAAACAGGTGCAGCGGGCACCGTGATGAACCTATTGGATTATCCAGAAGCCAACCATATTGTGGTTGCGCAAGGTGGTGTGCTTGAAGATGCGTGTCGCGCTCAACTACAAGCCTTTTTCCAACGTCGACGCAAAGAGAAGAAGGCAGCCAAGCAAGCCGCTAAGCTAGCGCAACAGCAAGAGGAAAAATAGCAGAGGGATATAGGCTGTGCAGCAGAATCACCGCACAGCGGGGCAGTTAGTCTTCTGACGCTGCGACGAAGGCCGCACGTTGACGCCAAAGCACTTTCTTGTGGTTATTTGTCATCATTCTTTTGCGACGGGTCGCGGCAGTACGATGTGAGCGTTTAAACGCCGTATTTTTTCTTTTCATTCTACATCTCCCATTCTCACACTGGCAGCGCCTATCGGCATTTAATATCGCGAATGAGCGTTGTCAGTTGTGGTGCGATAGGGCATCGCACCACTCTTTATTACCGGAGGCGTTGGCGGATTACCAGCGCTTTTGGTCTAACTTGGGCAAATGATGCAATTTACGTACCTAGTTGCTGCTATTTTCATCACTTTGATTGTCTGTCGGCGATGAGGCGCTGGTGGCCGCACTGACCGCTGCGGATGTTGCTAACGCAGCAGAGACAGGTGAGATGGTTTCAATATCATCAATATTGACCTCTTCAATGACAGGTTCTTGCACTTTGAAGTAGCCCGTGATGCTTTGATAGTAGCGACGAATATTTTCCACATATTTTAAGGCTTCATCACCCCTTGCATAGCCGTAGCGCGTCTGGCTGTAGTACTGGCGTTTTCGCAGCAGCGGTAAGCGCTGTTTTACGTCTGCCCATGCATCAGGATCGCCGCCTTGTGCGCGAGTAAGACGACGAGCATCCATCACATGACCAAAGCCAACATTGTAGGAAGCAAGCGCAAACCATACTTTTTCATGCTCATCGATACTGTCGGGAATACGCTTTATGAGCTTGCTCAGATAGAGGGCACCACCACGAATGCTCTCTTCAGGATCCAAACGGTTTTTTACCCCGACAGATTTTGCTGTTGGCAGGGTCAGCATCATCATGCCACGAACGCCTGTCGGCGAGACAGCGTTCGGATTCCAGTGTGATTCTTGGTAAGCCAGTGCAGCAATCAATTTCCAATCAAACTCACCGGCGTACTTTTCAAACAAGGGTTGCCACTCGGGTAACTTATCTTCTAAAGCGCGAATAAAGGCACGCGTATCGACATAGTCAAAGGTATCGACATGGCCGAAATATCGCTCTTCTAGTTTGGCAAGACCACCGGACTGCTTTAGTTCACCGAAAAACTCAATGATCAGGGCATGCAGGCTATCGTCACCGCCTTTTTCTAAATACCAACCAATTGGCTGATCTTCACTGAGCTCCAACGCGACGGCAATCTCAGGAAAAGTGCGTTGCATGATGGCGACATCGACAGAGTCAGCGATAGTGTAATCGAGTGTCCCTTCTGCCACCATTTTGAGTAGCTCATCACCATCTTGGTTATCCGTGGTCTCCCAACTCAGTTCTGGGTGCTCGACTATAAGTGCATTGAGCGTCGCTTCATGACTGGAATTCGTGGTCACTTTTAATGTGGCATCCCTTGATGCGAGGTCTTCAATGCTGCGAGGGCGCCATTGGCCATTTTTATAAACTAACACTTGGCTAGCGAAGTAGTAGGCAGGGGCAGGGGCATAATGCGCCATGCGTTCAGGTGTAATTGTCAGGCCGGCAGCAATGAGGTCGATTTCACCTCGGTCAAGTGCAGGGAAAAGGCCCGACAACCCGAAGATTGGACGCATTTCAAGTGTGACACCAAGCTCGTCGGCAAGCATTGCGGCTAACTCGTAGTCAAGTCCTGTCGGACCGTCTTGCCCGATATAGTAGGAGAGTTGGTTATTGAGAGTACCCACTCTGAGAACACCTTGCTGACGAATCTCTTCCACTTTGCTCTGCTGTTGTGTAGGGTATTCACAGCCTGCAAGTAAGAGTAAGAAGGCGATCAGGCTTGTTAGTTTGCGTAGCCAGAATCTGGTCATGGAATATTTCAATCGATATACTCTTGTTTCTATTCTGAGAGTCTTTATACCAAAGCCCTTACAGTCGAGCAAAGTGCATTCAAAAACTTACCTAAAATTTGCTGATAACTTACTCTTTTTTCTCGTGAGAGGAAAAAAATAGCGCAAACGTTTGCTTTTAGTGTTACGCCCCCACACTTTTTCCCCTATAATACCGCCGCAAATAGAGGCTAGTGCCATAAGGTTTGCGTTTTGGCGTTTATCTGCGTCTTTTCTCAGACATTATTGCACTATCCCCTTTCTTCAACTGCTAATCGAGAGATGTATGCACATGGAAATTTTGCGAGGTTCACCCGCACTGTCTGAGTTCCGCGTTAACAAGCTACTTGAGCGCTGTCGCGAACTTGACCTGCCTGTCACTGGTATCTATGCCGAATTCATGCACTTTGCAGATCTTTCAGCCCCGCTTAATGCCGAAGAGCAAAGCAAACTGGCTAGCCTGCTACAATATGGCCCTACCATCGCTGAACATGCACCTACTGGTACTTTATTGGTTGTCACGCCACGTCCGGGCACTATCTCTCCATGGTCTTCTAAATCTACCGACATCGCCCACAACTGTGGTCTTGCTCAAGTTAAACGCCTAGAGCGCGGTACCGCTTACTATGTTGAGACGTCTGCGGACCTAAGCGCAGCGCAGCTAGTGGAATTGAAGGGATTAATCCATGACCGCATGATGGAAGCGGTATTCACTGAGCTAGAAGCAGCACAAGCGTTGTTTGCTCAAGCTGAGCCAGCACCACACACCAGTGTTGATATTCTTGAAGGTGGTCGTCAGGCGCTAGAAGCGGCGAACGTATCTTTGGGCCTTGCGTTGGCAGAAGATGAAATTGACTACTTGGTTGAGAGTTTCACCAAGCTTGGTCGTAACCCGAATGACATTGAGTTAATGATGTTTGCACAGGCAAACTCAGAGCACTGTCGTCATAAGATTTTCAATGCAGATTGGACCATCGATGGTGTTGAACAAGAGAAATCTCTGTTCAAGATGATCAAAAACACCTACGAGACCAACAGTGACTACGTTTTGTCTGCATATAAAGATAATGCAGCGGTCATGGAAGGCTCTAAAGTTGGCCGTTTCTTCCCTGACGCTGAAAACCGTCAATACAACTACCATCAGGAAAATGCCCATATTCTGATGAAGGTTGAAACGCACAACCACCCAACTGCAATTTCTCCGTGGCCGGGCGCGTCAACGGGTAGTGGTGGTGAAATCCGTGATGAAGGCGCAACCGGTATCGGTGGTAAGCCAAAAGCGGGCCTTGTTGGTTTCACCGTATCAAACCTACGTGTGCCAGGCTTCGAACAGCCTTGGGAAACCGATTTCGGTAAGCCAGGTCGTATCGTAAATGCTTTGGATATTATGCTAGAAGGCCCACTCGGTGGTGCAGCATTCAACAACGAATTTGGTCGTCCAAACCTACTGGGTTACTTCCGTACTTACGAAGAGAAGGTCACTTCTCACAACGGTGAAGAGATTCGTGGTTACCACAAGCCAATCATGATTGCGGGTGGTATGGGTAATATTCGTGAAGATCATGTTCAGAAGAAAGAGATCCCAGTGGGTGCGAAACTGATCGTACTCGGTGGCCCAGCGATGAACATCGGTCTTGGTGGTGGTGCAGCGTCTTCAATGGCATCAGGTCAATCAGCAGAAGATCTTGATTTTGCCTCTGTACAACGTGAAAACCCAGAAATGGAGCGTCGTTGTCAGGAAGTGATCGACCGTTGTTGGCAGTTGGGTGACGATAACCCAATCGCCTTTATTCACGATGTAGGTGCAGGTGGTATTTCTAACGCATTGCCTGAGCTCGTGGACGATGGTGAGCGTGGCGGTAAGTTCCAGTTACGTGATGTACCAAACGATGAGCCGGGTATGAGCCCGCTAGAAATTTGGTGTAACGAGTCTCAAGAGCGTTACGTAATGGCGGTTGCGCCAGAGAATATGGACGTATTCGATGCGATTTGTCAGCGTGAGCGGGCACCTTATGCGGTGGTTGGGGAAGCAATTGAAGAGCGTCACCTAACGTTAGAAGATTCACACTTCGACAATACGCCAATCGATATGCCAATGGACATCCTACTCGGCAAGCCGCCTAAGATGCACCGTGACGTAACGACACAAAAAGCAGAAGGTATTGAATTAGATCGCAGCGGTATTGAGCTAGAAGAAGCAACCCACCGCGTATTGCGTCTACCTGCTGTTGCAGAGAAGACATTCCTTATCACCATTGGTGACCGCACCGTGACGGGCCTTGTTGCTCGTGACCAAATGGTTGGCCCATGGCAGGTACCGGTCGCTAACTGTGCGGTAACCGCAGCAAGTTACGACACGTATCACGGTGAAGCCATGTCGATGGGTGAGCGCACGCCATCTGCACTGCTTGATTTCGGCGCGTCTGCACGTATGGCCGTGGGTGAAGCACTTACCAACATCGCCTCAGCTGATATTGGTGACCTTAACCGCATTAAACTGTCTGCAAACTGGATGTCTGCAGCGGGTCACCCAGGTGAAGATGCAGGTCTTTACGAAGCGGTGAAAGCGGTAGGTGAAGAGCTATGTCCTGCACTTGGCCTTACGATTCCTGTTGGTAAAGACTCAATGTCGATGAAGACCAAGTGGGAGCAGGATGGTGAGCAGCGTGAAGTCACGGCGCCGCTATCACTGATTATCACTGCGTTTGGTCGTGTTGAAGATGTTCGCAACACAGTGACGCCTCAGCTTCGCACCGATAAAGGTGATTCTAGCCTTGTTCTTATCGATCTAGGTAACGGTCAAAACCGTCTAGGTGCGACAGCACTGGCGCAGGTTTACAAGCAGTTGGGTGACAAAGCGGCAGATGTCGATAGCCCAGAGCTACTGAAAGGCTTCTTCAATGCGGTTCAAAGCCTAGTGCGTGATGGTAAAGTGATTGCTTACCATGACCGTTCAGATGGCGGCCTTTACACCACTCTCGCAGAGATGGCATTTGCGGGCCACTGTGGTATCAATGCCGATATTTCTGCATTGAGTGAAGACACACTAGCGGCACTCTTCAACGAAGAGTTGGGTGCAGTACTTCAAGTTTCTGATGCTGAGCTTGAAAGCGTGAAAGCGGTACTTGCTGCACATGGTCTTGCGGCTTGCAGTCATGTGATTGGTAAAGTGACCACTGAAGATGCACTGCGCATCAACCGTGGCACTGAAACGCTACTTGATCAAAACCGTACAGCGCTACGTGCTATCTGGGCGGAGCTGACGCATAAGATGCAAGCACTGCGTGATAACCCGAAAGGCGCGGATCAAGAGTTTGAAGCCAAGAAAGACAACAACGATCCTGGTCTAAATACTCGCCTAAGCTTCGACATCAATGAAGATGTTGCAGCGCCGTTCATTGCGACAGGAGCGAAGCCTCAAATGGCGATCCTGCGTGAGCAGGGCGTAAACTCCCATGTTGAGATGGCGGCAGCATTTGACCGCGCTGGCTTTGATGCCAAAGATGTGCACATGTCAGACATCTTGTCAGGCCGCGTTCAACTTGACGGCTTTAACGGCCTTGTCGCCTGTGGCGGTTTCTCGTACGGTGACGTACTGGGTGCCGGTGAAGGTTGGGCGAAGTCGATTCTGTTCAACAACAATGCCCGTGACCAATTTGAAGGCTTCTTCAAGCGTGAAGATACCTTTGCACTGGGTGTGTGTAATGGTTGTCAGATGATCTCGAACTTGCGCGAACTTATCCCAGGTGCAGACCTATGGCCGCGTTTCGTACGTAACGAATCAGAGCGTTTTGAAGCGCGCTTTAGCTTAGTAGAAGTGCAAGAGTCTCAATCGCTGTTCTTTAATGGTATGGCTGGATCGCGCATGCCAATCGCCGTTTCTCACGGTGAAGGCCGTGTCGAAGTGCGTGATGATGCGCACCTAGCAGGTATCGAGCAGTCGGGTACTGTGGCACTGCGTTATATCAACAACTACGGTGATGTGACCCAAGATTACCCTGCTAACCCGAATGGTTCTCCAAATGGTATTACTGGCCTAACCACAACCGATGGTCGTGTAACTATCATGATGCCTCACCCTGAACGTGTATTCCGTGCAGTGGCGAACTCATGGCGTCCGGACGAGTGGAGTGAAGATAGCCCATGGATGCGTATGTTCCGTAACGCGCGCGTTAACATCGGTTAATCCGCTTCGTCTGTCACAAGAATTTTGCGTTACCTCGACAGTACGTAAAAAACCAAACCGCTGCTTCGGCAGCGGTTTTTTTTGCTTTCTTGTTGGCTTGTGATGGCAATGACTGGATATTGCCGAGAATCCGCGTTATTTATGTTTTTGATTTTCATGGCTTCTTACTGCCAGTGATTGTCGGCTTGTCTATAATTTGTGATAATTGCCGAAGATGATTTCAGGATGTCGGATCGGCCTCTTTACGAAAGGAATGCGAACATGAAAAAAATTGATGCCATTATCAAACCCTTTAAACTTGATGACGTGCGCGAAGCGCTGGCTGAGGTCGGCATCACAGGCATGACGGTCTCAGAAGTCAAAGGCTTTGGTCGCCAGAAAGGCCATACTGAGCTCTATCGTGGTGCTGAGTACATGGTGGACTTTCTACCAAAGGTGAAACTAGAAATTGTGGTTGCTGATGATGTGGTTGATCAGTGCCTAGACACCATTATCGAGACGGCCCAAACAGGTAAAATTGGTGATGGCAAGATCTTTGTTACCGACGTTGAGCGTGTAGTACGCATCCGTACCGGTGAGGAAGATGAAGAGGCGATTTAATTGTCGTCGGTAATACAACAAAAGCGCCCATCAGAGGCGCTTTTGTTTTATCGGATGCTTGTACTTTATGTTTATGGTTGCGGGATCGGGTGATTTCCTGAATAGCGTCCCGGTTTATGGTTCATGGTCAACACCATGTTCAGTAGTACTGCGCCAACGACTGAATACGCAAGCATGATTGGGGTTAACATAAAGAATGACGCAATCAAGATAGCGCAATCGATACCCATCTGCATTTTACCTGCAGAGATTCCAAAGCGTTCTTGGCAGTAAAGGCACAGCACATTGAAGCCACCTAGGCTCGTTTGATGACGAAACAGCATAAGCATACCGACGCCCATCAAAATGCCGCCAATCATGGCGCAATAGAGCGGATCTAAGCTATCCACACTAAAGAACAACGGGATATGATCTGCCATCACAGAGACAAGTCCACCTGAAATGATGCTGGTGATCGCGAAGCTCTTACCCATACGGAACCAAGCCATGAGGTAAAATGGGCAGTTGAATAGGAAGTACAGGGTACCAAATGATAAGCCAACAAATTCGCTTGCTAATAGCGCCAAACCTGTTGTGCCACCGGTGAGTAGGCCGCCCTGTTGTAAAAAGAAGACACCCTGTGCGACAACGAAGGTTGCGGTCAGTATCGCGATACAATCTTCAACTAGGGTGTGTTTACGTTGTTTCACTGGTAATGCTCTCCTATTTCATGAGGCACGAATTTTACCTAAAACAGCGGGTTAGACGAAGAATTGCGGCGTAAGTCGCAGAAAGTGAATTGTCAGGGCTCAGTTACGGAAAATGGTGTTTTATCTTTACGGTCTGCAGGCCGCACGGTGTCTGTATTTATACTCAGAGTGTGATCATGAAGTTATTTCATGGTGAACCTGAAGAAAAAACAATGAAGCTTGTGACAAATTTTACAGAAAAGCTACCTGACTTAGATCAAATTATGTAGAATGTCGGTCAAATGTTGAGAGTGACGCAAACGTTTGCGTGCCCGTAATTACTGGCTTGTCGAATTGTGTGCTTTCTTGGTACTCTTTTTTAACAAAATAACTCTTAGTCAGGAGAGACAGATGTTAAAGCGTGATATGAATATTGCCGATTATGATGCAGAACTGTTTACTGCGATTCAGGAAGAGACGGCGCGTCAGGAAGAGCATATCGAACTGATTGCTTCCGAAAACTACACTAGCCCACGTGTAATGGAAGCACAGGGTTCTCAGCTGACTAACAAATACGCGGAAGGTTACCCTGGTAAGCGTTACTACGGTGGTTGTGAGTATGTCGATAAAGCCGAGCAGCTAGCTATCGACCGAGCGTGTGAGTTGTTTGGTGCAGAATATGCCAACGTTCAGCCACACTCAGGCTCTCAAGCAAACAATGCGGTATACATGGCGCTACTGAATGCAGGCGATACGGTATTGGGCATGAGCCTCGCACACGGCGGTCACTTAACTCACGGTTCTCCTGTTAACTTCTCGGGTAAGCTTTACAACGTCATTCCTTACGGTATCGATGAGCAAGGTCAAATTGACTACGCGGAAGTGGAAGCGTTGGCGCTAGAGCATAAGCCTAAGATGATCATCGGTGGCTTCTCTGCGTACTCTCAAATTGTTGATTGGGCGAAGATGCGTGAGATTGCTGACAAAGTTGGCGCTTACTTCTTCGTTGATATGGCACACGTAGCTGGCCTGATTGCCGCCGGTGTCTACCCGACGCCAGTACCACATGCGCACGTTGTGACAACCACAACACACAAAACGCTCGCGGGTCCTCGTGGTGGTCTTATCCTTTCGAACGAAGGTGAAGACTTCTACAAGAAACTGAACTCTGCGGTATTCCCAGGCGGTCAAGGTGGCCCACTGATGCATGTTATCGCCGCGAAAGCTGTTGCTTTCAAAGAAGCGATGGAGCCTGAGTTCAAAGAGTACCAAGCACGCGTTGTTGAAAATGCAAAAGCCATGGTGGAGACGTTCCTATCTCGTGGTTACAACATCGTGTCTGGTAGCACCGAAAATCACCTGTTCCTTGTTGATCTGATCGATAAGAACATCACAGGTAAAGAAGCGGATGCCGCTTTGGGTGCCGCGAACATCACCGTGAACAAAAACAGTGTACCGAATGACCCACGTAGCCCATTCGTAACCTCTGGTATTCGTGTGGGCACACCTGCGATTACTCGCCGTGGTTTCTCGGTAGAAGATGCGAAAAACCTAGCAGGTTGGATGTGTGACGTGCTTGATAACATTGAAGATCAAGCTGTGATCGAAGCGACCAAAGCGAAAGTGTTGGAAATCTGTCAGCGCCTTCCAGTATACGCTTAATCACTCACGCGTTAGTAATTTAAAAACGGTGCCTCAGGGCGCCGTTTTTTTGTCGCTAAAAAGTCATTCTAGTCCCTGTTTTTCATCAGGTTATGTTGTTCCTAAGCCTGACATTCAAGCAGAAACAGCGGGCAGTGTGATGTCTTTTTGCCAACTATTGATGATTTCGCTAGAAATAGGGGTGAAATTTAGCATTTTGTCCCCATTTTTCTTAAGTGAGGCCAGTGGTTTGATATACTGTGCAAAAAATAGGAGGTCATATGCATTGTCCGTTCTGCGCGGCGACCGATACTAAAGTGATTGATTCACGACTGGTTGCTGATGGTCACCAAGTACGCCGCCGTCGCCAGTGTTTGGCATGTAACGAGCGTTACACCACATTTGAAACTGCTGAGCTATTGATGCCGAAGGTGATTAAAACTAACGGCAATCGTGAACCTTTTGATGAAGACAAGATGCGTAATGGCATTGCCCGCGCTTTGGAGAAGCGTCCGGTGAGCACCGATGATGTGGAACGTGCCATCAATGCCATTAAGTCGCGATTACGCGCAACAGGTGAGCGTGAAGTTGGCTCAGAGATGATCGGTAATTTGATCATGGAAGCGCTTAAAGAGCTCGATAAAGTCGCTTATATTCGGTTTGCGTCTGTGTATCGTAGCTTTGAAGATATCCGCGAATTCGGCGAAGAGATCGCTCGACTTGAAAAATAGGGTCTAAGGATGACATCCGCTTTTACTGCGTTAGATAAACAGATGATGCTGCGTGCGTTGGCTCTGGCTGAGCGCGGTCGTTATACCACTTCACCGAATCCTCGTGTGGGTTGCGTGATTGCGCACGGTGATCACATTGTCGGGGAAGGTACGCACTATCGAGCTGGTGAGCCTCACGCCGAAGTGTTTGCGCTTCGTCAGGCAGCGGCAAAAGCAGAAGGTGCGACGGCCTATGTTACGTTAGAGCCATGTTCCCATTATGGACTCACGCCGCCCTGTGCTGAGGCGTTGATCAAAGCCAAGGTGGATCGCGTGGTGTGCGCCATGGTCGATCCTAATCCCCAAGTTTCTGGTCGTGGTTTACGCATGTTGGAAGCTGCTGGGATCGCTACACAGAGTGGTCTTTTCGAAGCAGAAGCCTTGGCATTGAATCCCGGTTTTATCAAAAAGATGACCCAAAACCGTCCTTTTGTTCAATTGAAGTTGGCGGCGAGTTTGGATGGCAAGACAGCACTAGCAAATGGGGAATCCAAATGGATAACCTCTGCGGCTGCGCGCCAAGATGTGCAATCTTTACGCGCGCAAGCAGATGCGATTCTTTCAACCAGTGGGACGGTACTGGCTGACGACCCGCAGTTAAACGTGCGCTGGGAGCAATTGGCCCCTTCAATTCAGGCGCAGTATCCTCAAGCGGATCTCCGCCAACCGATCAAAGTGATTGTCGATCGCCATCAGCGTGTCACATCAGCGCATCGTTGCACTCAGCAGGGTGAGGTGAGAATAGCAAGCCAAGCAGAGAATCCACACTGGCGAGATCATCCCCATACATCATGGTTAGCATTGCAGGATGACTCCATTGAGAGTGTATTAGCGGCCTTAAGTCGAGCTGACCTTAATCAAGTTTTTGTTGAAGCTGGAGCAAGATTTGCTGGTGAGCTACTCGCGGCAAAAGCCGTGGACGAACTGATCCTCTATTTGGCGCCTAAACTGATGGGGGGTGACAGCCGAAGTTTGATAGGGGCGCTTAACCTCTCAGCAATGAGTGACGTGGTCGACCTTGAGATTAAAGACCTACGCATGGTCGGCAAGGATATTCGAATTATCGCCACCCCTGTTTATTCCGATTGATTCTGCGGTAAGATGCAGAGCCATTTATAGATAGCTAATGACTTTCGTGTTGGTACACGAGAGGACTAACGTCAGGATAAGTATGTTTACTGGAATAGTTGAAGCGGTAGGAACAATTACTGCCATTACCCCTAAAGGTGAAGATGTCTCGGTGACGGTGGAGTCTCATCATCTCGATATGTCTGACGTCAAGTTAGGCGATAGTATAGCGACGAATGGGGTGTGCTTGACTGTCGTGAGTCAAACCGCAACCAGTTACACGGCCGACTTATCGTTAGAGACGCTAAATCTTACTGCGTTTCGCCACTATAAAGTGGGTCAACAAGTCAACTTGGAAAAAGCCATGTTACCGACGACACGTTTTGGTGGTCATATGGTGTCGGGCCATGTGGATGGTATCGCGACGGTGCGTGAGCGCAATACGTTAGGTCGTGCGATTGAGTTTTGGATTGAAGCGCCAGCGGAGCTCAGTAAATACATTGCCCACAAAGGCTCGGTCGCGGTGGATGGTATCAGCTTGACCGTGAATGAAGTGAAAGGCGATCAGTTTAAGTTGACGATCGTACCGCACACGGCGTCAGAGACAACAATAGAATCTTTTGTTGCAGGCAGAGAGATCAACTTGGAAGTTGATGTGATTGCCCGCTATCTAGAGCGTTTAATGCTAGGCAGAGCAACTGAGAAGTCTGAATCGGATGTTTCCATGGACTTACTCGCTCGCAGTGGTTTTTTACGCTAATAATCAAATAACAGTTAATTGAGGTTGTTGCCATGGCTTTAAGCAGTGCTGCCGAAATCATTGAAGATATTCGTCAGGGAAAAATGGTTATTTTGATGGATGATGAAGATCGCGAGAATGAAGGCGATCTGATCATGGCATCAGAAAAGGTTACACCAGAAGCGATTAACTTTATGGCGCGTTATGGTCGTGGCTTGATTTGTCTCACACTGACGAAAGCGCGTTGTAAGCAGCTTAATTTGCCTCTGATGGTGCAAGACAACACAGAGCAGTACAGCACAAACTTTACCGTTTCGATTGAAGCGGCGAAAGGTGTGACAACGGGCATCTCTGCGGCAGATCGTGCCGTAACCGTTCAAGCGGCGGTAGCAAAAGAGGCGAGCCCAGCTGATATTGTGATGCCGGGGCACATTTTCCCGTTGGAAGCACAAGAAGGTGGTGTACTAACGCGTGCAGGTCATACCGAAGCCGGCTGTGATATCGCACGTCTTGCAGGGTGTGAACCATCCAGTGTGATCGTTGAGATTTTGAATGAAGATGGCACGATGGCGCGTCGACCAGACTTAGAAGTGTTTGCCAAAGAGCACGGCTTAAAGCTGGGTACGATTGCTGACTTGATTGAGTATCGTATTGCTAACGAAACCACGATCGAGCGCATTGGCGAGTGTAAGCTTCCGACGGAGTTTGGCGATTTTGATCTGATTACTTATCGTGACACCATTGATAATCAACTTCACTACGCGATGCGTAAAGGTGAGGTCAGCTCTGAAGGTGAAACATTGGTACGTGTTCATCTGCAAGATGTCTTCAAGGATCTGCTGCACTCAGAGCGAGGCAATGGTAGTCAATGGACGCTGCCAAAAGCGATGGCACGAATTGCTGAAGAGAATGGTGTTTTAGTGATTATCGGTCGCGAAGAGTCACAAGAGAACATCGTCAGTAAGATTCAGTGGTATGCCGATCAAGATAAGCAACAACCACAAATCAAGACCAATCCGAAAGATACTAGCCGCCAAGTGGGTGTCGGGTCTCAGATCCTGGCCGATCTGGGGGTCACTAAAATGCGGTTGATTTCGTCAGCGAATCAGCGTTATCACTCGCTATCAGGCTTTGGTCTTGAAATTGTTGAATATATTTGTGAGTAATAGCAGTCGACGCGTCTGCTAAGTTATTTGCTCAACGTGGCAGCCGTCATGAGAAGCGGCTGCCTACTTAATTGGTTATAGCCGGAGTCTGTCAAAATGTGATAGACTCCCGCGGTTTCCCGGTAGCACTATTCTATCGGGCTCTATTCTTCACCGGAAAACGTCACAGGAAGGCCCATGAAGGTAATTGAAGGCGCCATTGCGGCACCAAATGCGAAAGTTGCGATTGTTATTTCTCGTTTCAACAGCTTTATCAACGAAAGCCTGCTTGAAGGTGCGCTAGATGCACTAAAACGTCAAGGTCAGGTGAGCGATGACAATATCACCGTAGTGCGTTGTCCTGGTGCTTACGAGTTGCCTTTGGTTGTTCAGCAAGTTGCGAAAAGTGATCGTTACGATGCGATCGTAGCATTAGGCTCAGTGATCCGTGGTGGTACACCACATTTTGATTACGTTGCCGGTGAATGTAATAAAGGTCTGGCGCAGGTTGCGCTGGAGTTCAACACGCCAGTTGCCTTCGGTGTACTGACGGTTGATACTATCGAACAAGCCATCGAGCGTGCTGGAACCAAGGCTGGTAATAAAGGGGCAGAGGCTGCACTGAGCGCGCTTGAAATGGTTAATGTCCTGTCCCAAATTGAATCCTAATGGGGGTTAGTGTGAAACCAGCCGCACGTCGAAATGCGCGTCAATTTGCTGCGCAAGCTATTTACTCTTGGCAAATCACTCAGGAAAATGTTGCAAACATCGAGCAACACTTCCTATCGGGTGACAATTTTGAAGAAGAAGAGCATCAAGCGGATGCCCCTGCATTAGCAGAGCCGCAAACGGATGTGAACTACTTCCGTGACCTACTAGTGGGCGTTGTACAGTGCCACACTGAGTTGGATAGCAAGATGCGTCCATACCTGTCTCGTCCGCTGCAAGATCTGGATCAGATGGAGCTGGCGCTGTTACGTATGGCCATTTATGAAATGATCAAACGTGAAGACGTACCTTACAAAGTGGTTATTAATGAGTGTATCGAACTTGCGAAAGCCTTCGGTGCAGAAGACAGCCACAAATTTGTAAATGGTGTGCTGGATAAAGTTGCGGTTTCTATCCGCAAATAAGCACAGAGTAGTTGATGGAAGGCCAGCATTGCTGGCCTTTTTTAATCGTCGGGATTAAGGTGCATGACGAGCGCAGTGAAAACGGAGTTCGGGTTAATCGAGACCTACTTCAATCAACAAGGAAGCCATCGAGAAGACGTGGATCTCGCGATTGGTGATGATGGCGCCTTGATGACGGTGCCTGATGGTCACCAGTTAGTGGTCAGTACCGACACCATGGTACTCGGAACGCATTTTTTATCTGATGCAGACCCCGCTTGGGTTGGGCATAAAGCATTGAGCTCTAATTTGAGCGATATTATCGCGATGGGCGCAACGCCGACTTGGGTCTCTCTAGCGTTGACCTTGCCAGCCATTGATGAGCAGTGGCTGCAAGGCTTTTGCGATGGCTTTTTTACGTTGGCCAAGGACTACAACGTGACATTAGTGGGGGGGGACACCACGAGTGGCCCATTAGCCATTACCGTCACCATTCATGGTACTGTGCCTCGTGGAGAAGCTTGGCTGCGGTGCAATGCGAAAGTAGGAGACAAGATTTATGTCTCTGCTGAACTTGGCGATAGTCAAGCAGGATTAGATTATGTTCTGGATCCTCGTTTAGAAAGCGATGTGAAATCGACATTGCTCTCACGTCATTTCAGACGTTATCCTCCACTGTCTTTGGTTAAATCTCTTAGCGGTAAGATTTGTTGTGCGCTTGATATCTCGGATGGGCTGATCGCAGACCTTGGTCATATTCTAAAGGCATCACAAGTTGGCGCTGTTATCGATGCGGATAAGCTGCCACTGAGTGCTGAGTTGATTACCCATTGTGAGGGGGATGAGCAACGTGCGAAGCAGATGGCACTGGCGAGTGGCGAAGAATATGCCTTGTGCTTTACCGCACCAGCAGCGCTCGAACTCCATGATCTACCCGTGCATTGCATTGGACATATTACCGACTCGGCACATCTTGAGATAACCACGGCTGGAAAGCCAGTTACTTGGCCACTGAAGGGCTATGATCATTTTGGAAAAACAGATGAATCCTAAGCAGAAACTAAAGTTAAGCAATCCATGGCACCTTTTAGCGGTTGGGTTTGGTAGTGGCTTGTCTCCAATTATTCCGGGCACTATGGGGACCTTGGCTGCCATTCCTTTCTACCTCCTTTTAGTAAAGCTGCCGTTGTTTATCTATCTTGCCATTGTGATTATCACGGGTGTGATAGGTATTCGAATATGCGGAAAAACGGCGGATGATATGGGGGTCCATGATCATGGTAGTATCGTCTGGGATGAGTTTGTCGGTTTTTGGCTTGCCATGGCGTTTGTCCCTGTTGTGAACTGGCAATGGATTTTGGCAGGCTTCCTCCTATTTCGTATTTTTGATATGGCGAAGCCTTGGCCAATAGGTTGGATTGATCGCCATGTACATGGCGGTTTTGGCATCATGATTGATGATATCGTTGCTGGTGTGATGACGGCCGTTTGCTTGTGGGGTCTCGACCACTATTGGTGGTAATGCCCTGTGCGGCCTAAATTTGGTAAAAGATAGAGCCAGCAAGCGACCACTTGCTGGCTTTTTTCTTTCTAGCTACTCAGTCGTCTCTTGGTTGGCGTCACATGCGTCTACACTCATGATGCGGGGGATGACAAAATGGCACGACTTATCATCAAGTTAATACTTCTTGTTTCAATCGGCTTTCTATATAGCAGCGCTAATGCAGCGCCCAAGTATGGCTTGGTGCTACCCGGAGGATGGGAGAAGCTAGGACAGCGCGCTGAGGCGGTCAAACAGTGGGAAGCAGAGAACAGCGACATGGTGTTCGGGAGTTTGCAAGATGTTGCCTTGAACCGACAGACCACTGCGCTCGGTTACATGTATGCCCAAAAACTCGACTGTTTAGCGGGAGAGCAAGAAGCATGGCTGCATCGCAAGCTGTGGCAACAAGAAATTAATCCTGAGCATCTTTATCTTCATGCAGGCGTTGACACGGTACTTGCCTTTGACGCGCTGTCTACCCGTGCTGATGCATTTATTGCAGGTAAGCCGCTTCATCTGATGATTCAAAAAGGGCGAGTGCTGCGTACTGCGCGTTTACCCCTCCAATTAGCCGCAGATGAAGCTTTAATCCTCGTGTCAGGACAGCCTTTCCTCGCCATTGACACCGTCATGCCTGAAGCGCTGACTGTTACCGCCGCTTTAGCAGCAAAGCCGGGCGATGAGATCAGTGGTTGGCAACCTTTAACAGGGGAGATCTTGGCCGACGAAGGAGACAGTAAACGGCAGTTGTGGTGGTTAAGTGACCGCATGATGGCAGTCAATCCGCGTGTCGGAGAGTTTGTGTTTAATACCGGTCATGTGGCGTTAAGCGCACAAATGCCCGTGTATGTTGCGCGGCTGAGTTGGTCGCAGCGTATCGTTGTCGATCGTCTGACTATTGATTATGGCGTGCGACGTATAGGGCAGCAACAACTCTTCATTCCCGGCTGGGACTGGCGTAATGACTTGGATGGCGATGGCTATTTGGATGATGAAGAGTATGCGCAACGGGTGAATACCCAGGCGTCAGCAAGATTTGCCTCTCAAGCACGTCTATTGCCCGTGGGTTATATGTGGCCCGGAACATGTTGGATGCGGACTAACTTTAGTCATCCACAGGTCAATCGAGTACATCAAGCTTGGTATCAATATGACTGGCAGCGTCAAGGGCTCAGTGGTGCGTACAATGATGATATGGCTAAGCTACTCGGGCGAAATCAGTTCGCGGTGATTCAGGGGGGGACGATTGCTGAAATGACCACCCCATTAGGCACCGATGAAGCTGCCGTTGAATATGCGAAACAGATGGCACGGTTTTTCACGCAGCTCAAGCAACAGCTTCCTGAGGTACAACTCGCGGCCAATATCTCCGAGTTAAACCTATGGCGATATCGCCACTGGCCTGCCGAGTTGCGAGAAGTCTTTGACGTGTGGCTGCGCGAACACTATCTCTATCCGGGAATGGGGTTACACGCATTGCAGCGACGATGGGAACATTTTGCCCTGACGGCATTGGGCGATAAAAGCTTGTTGATGACAACCACCCGCTTTAGCCGCAGTGCTCAAGAAAAGCAGGGCGAGCAAGTATGGCATCAAGATATCGCGACCGGACTCGCATTGTATTACCTGTTCCACCATCCCGAACTCACTTATTACCACAGTTGGAATCAGACCTTTTATTACGGTAGTGGCCCAACAGATAACCGCAATTGGTATCAAACAGGTATCGCGAAAAATCAAGCGTATCGACCGACCGCCATGCTAGAACATGACTTAGGCAAACCTGTTTTAACAAAGCGTGATCCTGTGCCTTGGGTACTCAAAGATCGACAAGAAGCGGAGCAAGTCGGTGTCTTGTTACAACAGCAGCCTTCCGGTTGGTTTTGGATTGCAGGGGAAAAAGCTTGGCCTTGGTCCGAACCTGCTCGCGCGATAGCAAGGCAGTTTGAGAACGGGCTCGTGGTGTATTTTGCCGGTGCTAGCCGAGCTGATAAACGTGCACTGCAAACTGAACCACAGACCTTGCTGTTGCCAGCGCGATACCGTCGCGTGAACTGGGATGGCAGTGTTGATGAGGCCAGCGATACGTTAACGCTGTCACCCTATGAAGGAGCGGTACTGGTGAAATAAAAAATGCCTGCAACTTGCAGGCATTTAAAGCATCGTTTGATTAGGCACTAATCTGCGAGATAGTCACGAATCTGTCGCTCGATCCCTTCGCTATCGAGGCCGAGCATAGCGTAAAGCTCTTGCTGAGTGCCTTGTTCGATGAAATGGTCAGGTAGGCCAAGTGTCAATACAGGCTTAGGCTGTTTGGTCGCCATTAAGTGTTCAATAACGCCACTGCCCGCGCCACCTTTTACCGCGTTCTCTTCCAAGGTGACGATGACATCATGAGTCTCGGCCAGCTTGGTGATGAGTTCTTCATCGAGAGGCTTAACAAACCGCATATCAGCAACGCTCGCATTGAGGGCTTCTGCCGCCGCGAGCGCACTCGGCAAGAAGGTGCCGAAATTGAGTATTGCAATACGCTCACCTTCACGGATGAGACGGCCTTTTCCGATCTCAAGCGCGGTCATCTCTTGTTGGATATCAGCGCCGCAACCACTACCACGAGGATAACGCACCGCAGAAGGGCCTTGATGTTGGTGGCCAGTGTAGAGCATCTGGCGGCACTCATTTTCGTCACTCGGCGTCATGATCACCATGTTAGGGATGCATCGCATGAAGCTGAGGTCGAATGCGCCTTGGTGTGTTTGACCGTCTGCGCCGACTAAACCGCCTCGGTCAATCGCAAACATGACGGGGAGGTTCATGATCGCCACATCATGGATCAGCTGATCGTAAGCGCGTTGCAAGAAGGTCGAGTAGATAGCCACCACAGGGTGGTACCCTCCAATCGCCATGCCAGTAGCCAGCGTAACAGCGTGCTGTTCGGCAATCGCGGCATCAAAATACTGCTTAGGGTACGCTTTTGAGAAACGTACCATGCCAGAGCCTTCTCGCATCGCTGGCGTGATCGCCATCAGCTTCTCATCCTGTGCGGCCATATCACATAGCCAGTCACCAAACACATTGGAAAAGGTAGGTTTACCGGCCGACTTAGGCAGTGAATCCGCTTTGGGATCAAACTTCGGTACACCATGATAGCCGATAGGATCTTTCTCTGCTGGCGCGTAGCCTTTGCCTTTTTTGGTCATCACATGTAAGAACTGCGGGCCTTTTAGGTTGCGCATGTTCTTCAGGGTTTTGACTAGCTCTTCAACGTCGTGTCCATCAATTGGGCCGATATAGTTAAAGCCGAGCTCCTCAAATAGCGTGCCTGGTACAACCATGCCTTTCAAATGCTCTTCGGCGCGTCGTACCAATTCTTTGATTGGTGGCGCGCCGGAAAGCACTTTCTTACCGCCTTCGCGGATGCTGGCATAGGTGCTGCCGGATAACACTTGTGCGAGACGGTTGTTCAATGCGCCGACGTTTTCAGAGATAGACATTTCATTGTCATTGAGGATAACAAGCATGTCTTCGTGAACGTCGCCCGCATGGTTCATGGCTTCGAAGGCCATGCCCGCTGTGATCGCACCGTCACCAATAACGCTGACGACTTTACGTCCTTTGCCTTCTGCCGCGGCGGCAATCGCCATTCCTAAGCCTGCGCTAATGGAGGTCGATGAGTGGCCGACAGACAGCACATCGTATTCACTTTCTTCACGCCATGGGAAAGGGTGTAAGCCATTTTTTTGGCGAATGGTCGGCATCGCATCGCGTCGACCTGTCAGAATCTTGTGTGGATAAGCTTGATGACCCACATCCCAAACCAGATGGTCAAATGGGGTGTTGTAGACATAATGCAGCGCAACGGTCAGCTCGACGACACCGAGACCAGAAGCCAAGTGGCCACTTGATTGGCTGACGGAGTTGAGCAAATAAGCACGTAGCTCGTCGCAAAGACCCGGCAGTGACTCTCGAGGCATTAATCGCAACTCGTCTGGTGTATTGGCCAGAGCCAATGTCGGGTATTTAGAAATATCCAATGTCATATATTACAGCGCTGTTTATTGTGGGTTTAATTGTTACGCTCGATGACGTATCGGGCAAAAACTTCCAGTGGTTCGGTATTGTAAGGGATCTGAGTCAAAGCGTGTAGCGCTTCTTTGTAGAGGTTTTGCGCTTTTTGTTGCGCTTGCTCCAATCCTAACAGGGCAGGGTAGGTACTTTTCTCTGCCTCTAAATCAGAACCTTGCGGTTTACCGAGTGTTTCAGTATCGCCAACAATATCGAGAATGTCGTCTTGAACTTGAAATGCTAAGCCAATGGCATAGGCGTAACGATCGAGATGCGATATGACGTCACTCGAGATGTCACCGCTTGCAAGCGCCCCAAGCTTTACGGCACAACGAATCAGCGCGCCAGTTTTGTTGATGTGAATTTGTTCTAGTGCGTCTAAGCCAACTTGATGGCCTTCTGCTTGTAAATCGAGCGCTTGGCCAAGGCACATGCCGGATGAGCCCGCAGCGCGCGATAGTGCACTGACCATTTGTATACGCTTCGCATCTTGACGCATTGTGCCATCGGCGAGAATCTCAAAGGCCAACGATTGCAACGCGTCTCCCGCTAAAATGGCCGTCGCTTCATCAAATGCTTTGTGGCAAGTCGGTTGCCCTCGGCGGAGGTCATCGTCATCCATTGCGGGTAAATCATCATGGATCAAGGAGTACGCGTGAATGCATTCAATGGCAGCGGCGGGCGCATCAAGATCTTCTATTGCCGTGCCAAGCATCTCGCCGACACAATAGACGAGGTAAGGGCGGGCGCGCTTTCCACCCAGAAGCGCGCCATGGCGCATTGCGTCGATTAACGCATTGTCCTGATGAGGCTGGGCATCTAACCAAGCAAGCAACTGTTGATTGTTACGTTGCTGGTATTGCGATAAGTGTGCTTTGAAATCCGTAATATCAGTCACGTTGGTACTCTTCGAGCGGAGCGGTATCATCAGCTTGCATCAAAATATCAATCTTTTGTTGCGCGCTACTCAAGGTTTGCTGGCTGTGGCGAGCCAAAGCAATGCCGCGCTCAAATTTCTTCAAAGCGTCATCGAGGGGCAGGTCTCCGGACTCGAGCTGCGCCACGATCTGTTCCAACTCGGTGACTGCTGCTTCAAAGCTCATGTTTTCGGGTTTTTTACTCGCCATAGTCTCGTTTCGTTTTGGTCAAAGTGCGGAAAATTTATCGTAGTGATCTTAAAATGTAAATTGTATCGCAGTTAATAAGAGAGATGCTGCAATGATTCATACGCAAAACGTCGCAAAGTTAACCGATTGACAGGAAAATAACTAAACTGCGAATAGCTACTGCCGATAGAGCGAATAATCGGTAATATAAAAAGGTTGTGATTACTCTAAGATCTCGTTTCTATTCAGAAACTGATCGGTATGAATCAGTTAGGGTAATTTAAGAATACGAGTTTTACGCGCGTCACGTAAGGGGAATAAGTGTGGATTTAGCTACGCTGTTAGGGATGCTGGGAGCGTTCGGTTTCATCATCATGGCGATGTTACTCGGCGGTAGTCTCTCGATGTTCATCGATATACCGTCAGTCTTGATCGTATTTGGTGGTAGTTTGTTCGTTGCCCTAATGAAATATAACCTTGGCCAGTTCTTAGGCGGGTTTAAGATCATGGGTAAGGCGTTCATGTTTAAAACGGACAAGCCCGAAGATCTGATCGCTAAGATTGTAGAGATGGCCGATGCTGCACGTAAAGGTGGCTTTTTGGCGCTGGAAGAGATGGAGATTACGAATAGCTTCATGCAAAAAGGCATCGACTTGTTAGTGGATGGTCATGATGCCGATGTTGTTCGTAATGCGCTCTCTAAAGACATTACCATGACCACGGAGCGTCACGAAACGGGCGCAGGTATCTGGTCGGCGTTAGGCGATGTCGCGCCAGCGATGGGCATGATCGGTACGCTTATCGGTCTGGTTGCGATGCTTTCGAACATGGATGACCCGAAATCGATCGGTCCGGCAATGGCCGTTGCACTTTTAACAACACTCTACGGTTCAATGTTTGCCAACATGGTTTGTCTGCCTATTGCGGATAAGCTGATGCTTCGCAAAGAGGAGGAAAAGCTTAATCGGCGTCTGATCATGGATGGTGTGCTAGCGATACAAGATGGTCAGAACCCCAGAGTGATCGATAGTTTCTTGAAAAATTATCTCAACGAGAAAAAACGAACCGTTGATGCGGACGCGGGTTAACGGAGCGCAGAGATGGAAGAAGAAGACAATTGTAAATGCCCACCCGGTGCACCGCTTTGGATGGCGACCTTTGCCGATTTGGCAACCTTGTTGATGTGCTTCTTCGTACTTCTGCTCTCGTTTTCAGAGATGGATGTATTGAAGTTTAAGCAAATTGCGGGCTCCATGAAATTTGCTTTTGGTGTGCAAAACATGTTGGAAGTAAAAGACATTCCCAAAGGCACCAGCGTCATTGCCCAAGAGTTTCGTCCGGGCCGTCCTGAGCCAACTCCGATTGAAGTGATCATGCAGCAAACGATCGATATGACGCAGCGTTCGCTGGATTTTCATGAAGGGGAAACCGATCGTGCGAGTGGTACGCAGCGTGAGCAGGGTAAGTTGACGGGTGGTCAATCGCAAACGGTCGCGACTCAGCAGAATGAAAACAGTGAATCTGAAATGGATCAGGCGCAAGAGCAACTCATGCAAGTGATTCAACAAGCATTAGAACGCGAGATCGTCGAAGGGGCCATTGAGCTAGAAAGCCTTGGTCAGCAGTTGGTGATTCGTATCAAAGAGAAAGGTGCCTTTCCTTCTGGATCTGCGTTCTTGCAACCCAAGTTTCGTCCACTTGTCCGTCAGATAGCTGAGTTGGTTAAAGATGTTCCCGGTGAAGTCACCGTGACCGGGCATACCGACAGCGGCCCTTTAGATTCAGAACTTTATCGTTCAAACTGGGATCTCTCCGCACAACGTGCAGTCTCGGTGGCGCAAGAGATGGAAGGGGTACGAGGCTTTGATCATAGCCGCTTACGCGTTGTCGGAATGGCAGATACTATGCCTCTTGAAGACAATAAAACGGAAGAAGGCCGTCGAGCCAATCGACGAGTAGAAATAGCGGTAAACCAAGGTAAACCGCACTTTTCCGATGAAGTGACGAGTGAGCCATCTTCTTGATAGATAACAGGGTCGACAATATCGGCCCTGTTTTTATTGTGTGATCAGTTCACCCCATCCTACGCTTGTTGTATAATCCGCGCCTTTCTTCTTGAACCAACTAGCGAATGTGACATGAAATTTATTGTTAAGCCGCACCCAGAAATTTTTGTAAAAAGTGATTCAGTTCGTAAGCGTTTCACTAAAATTCTGGAATGTAATATCCGAATTATTCTTAAGCGCAAAACGGATGCGGTAGCGGTGTATAACCGTCGTGATCACATTGAAGTGGTTCCTAAACAAGCTTCACTGCGTGAAACTGTCCTTGAAGTGCTGACCAACACACCGGGTATTCACCATGTATTGGAAGTGCAACAAACTGAGTTCACCGACCTCCATGATATTTATGAGCAGACGCTAGCGCTGGTTGCCCCGCAGTTGGAAGGCAAAACCTTCTGTGTGCGTGCTAAGCGACGCGGTAAGCATGACTTTACCTCGATTGAGCTAGAGCGATATGTTGGTGGTGGCCTAAATCAGGCAGTTGCCTCTGCATCAGTGAAACTGAAGAAGCCTGATGTTACGGTAAACATTGAGGTTGATAACGAAAAGCTAAACCAAGTACTGGCACGTTATGAAGGCCTTGGTGGCTTCCCTCTAGGGACACAAGAAGACGTACTTAGCCTTATCTCTGGTGGTTTCGATTCTGGGGTATCAAGCTACTTACACATTAAGCGCGGTAGTAAGGTTCACTATTGTTTCTTTAACCTTGGCGGCCCAGCTCACGAGATTGGTGTAAAGCAAGTCTCTTCATTCCTTTGGAATAAGTACGGCTCATCTGCAAAAGTGAAGTTTATCTCGATTGATTTTGAGCCCGTTGTCGCTGAAATTCTAGAGAAAATCGACGATGGTCAAATGGGTGTGGTACTGAAGCGAATGTTCATGCGCGCCGCTGGTATGGTCGCTGAGCGTTTTGGTATCCAAGCACTGGTGACAGGTGAAGCATTAGGGCAAGTATCAAGCCAAACCTTGACTAACCTGCGTCACATCGATGGTGTTACCGATAGTTTGATTCTGCGCCCGTTAATCAACTGGGATAAGAACGACATCATCAACCTTGCGCGCGATATCGGTACGGAAGATTTTGCGAAAACAATGCCAGAGTTCTGTGGCGTTATTTCCAAAAATCCGACTGTTAAAGCAGTGAAAGAAAAGTTAGAGACAGAAGAAGCGAAGTTCGACTTTGGCTTGCTAGAACAAGTGGTTCAAGATGCTCGGATTATCGATATTCGTACCATCGAGAAAGAGAGCCAAGAGCAAGCACCTGAGATTGAAATGGTTGAGGAGATCACCGATCAAGAAGTGGTGCTGGATATCCGAAGCCCGGATGAGGAAGATGAAAGCCCATTAGAGATCGATGGCGTTGAAGTGAAACACATTCCTTTCTACAAATTGGCAACACAGTTCGGCGATCTGGATCAATCGAAAACCTATTTGCTCTACTGTGATCGTGGTGTCATGAGTCGTTTACAGGCGTTGTACCTACAGGAAAACGGTTTTGCGAACGTGAAGGTGTACCGTCCTTAAGCGCTTTGATGATTCTGTTGCTAAAGAAAACCCGACGCATCGCGCCGGGTTTTTTTATTGTGAAAAGTTGCCTAAGAGGTGACTTACACTTGGTATTCCTTGCCTAAAATATCGTAATTCATGTTAGGCCATACCACCATCGGCTTAGCGACCTCGGCCGCCTTATCTTTACCTGCAAGACGAACAATGATTTCGAGTGCAAACTCCTGAGATGTGCCCGGCCCTTGGCTGGTTAAGAGGTTAAAGTTCACATCAAAGAAGACACGCTTTGTGCGACAGCGTGCTTTGGGAATCATTGCCATGAAGTCAGGGTGGCAGGTCATAATCGCTTCAGGGAACAGCTGGTGGTGCTCTAATACGAGAGCTGGGGCTGCGCAAATAGCAGCGATGAGTTTGCCGTCATACTTATGTTGGGTAACAAATTCCACTAATAGGGGATTGTCACGGAAACACTCTGCGCCCGGTTTACCGCCCGGTAACACCACGGCATCAAACTGCTCATCCGCGATATCAACAAGACGTGTATCCGCGACGAGTTTAATCCCTCTCGAGCCCGGCATAATGAGCTCGCCATTTGACGCTACACTGGCAATCGTCACGCGAAATCCGGCGCGGATAAGCATATCGATAGTGTTGATCGCTTCCATCTCTTCAGTGCCAGGCGCGATACATACCGCCACGTTGATTGCGGTAGATTGGGTGTCAGGTTGCGGTGTTGTCATACTTGTTCTCGTTGCTTGATGGCGCGCCAAAGTGCCTTGTTGTTTGGCACGGAAAGGGCGTGTTGGTGCGCACATTGGATCAGATAACCGCTAATATAGTCGATTTCGGTCTGTCGGTGGTGATGAATGTCGCGATTCATTGAGGAATAGTTGGCTGCTGTAGCTTTGATAACGCTCAGTACGGTGGTCATTAAAGACTCGACGGATGTCGGGTAACCTTCTTTATCCATGACAGAAGCTATCTCCTCACAGAGAGCGATGAGTTGACCCCGGTATTGTGATGCGGCAAGCTCGCCATTAGCGACTTGTTCGAGTGCTGTGAGTGGGTTAATTGCACAATTGATCGCCAGTTTCTGCCAGAGTTTCGCGTGAATATCTGCTTGCCATTCACAGTGCCCAGTCGCTTGATGGAAAAGCGCCGCGAGTTGCGGTTGTTCTCCTGCCGTATTTAGCGCTCCCAGAAACGTCGGACCTTGACCCGTATGTATAATTTTCGCTTGTTGAGGTTTGAGTGCCCCTTGCGATGTGGTGGCAAAGAGTAGTGGGTGGTGTGGCAGCGCTTGGAGTAAATCAGCGGTTGTGCCCATGCCATTATGACTGACAACGACAATGGCGTGTGCGTTGAGGTAGTGCCGAATAGCACTGATAGCGGCGTTTACTTGGAAGGCCTTAACACAAATGAGCACCATCTCGCTGGCGGTGAGCGCTTGGGGATCATTACTGGCAAAGGTATAGGTTGTTTCTTGCTCTGTTAGCGCGGTGAAGCTGAGCGAAGTGACTGGGGTACGCCTTGTCCAAAGGTGCACTTGATGGCCAGCTTCTTGAAGTTGGCAAGCAAACAGGCACCCAACTGCCCCTGCGCCAACAACGGTGATTTTCATGCTTATCTCTCTATTCCCATGTTAATTAGCGTGGGTATGTCATGAGGTTAATAGGCACAGCTTATCACAAATACAACAATGCCCCAGTGCGAGCTGAGGCATTGAAAAGGGCAGTAGTGACTTCGATTAGAAGTTGTACTTCACTGTGTAGATCAACGCGTTCGCGTAGTTTTCTTGACCTAGCTTGTTGTTAGAGTAACGGTACTGAACACCAGTGGTTACGTCTTCAGTCACGTTCCACCAAAGTGCAAGTGCACCGTTAAGACCTGTGCTGTCTTTCTCGCTCAGGGCTAGGTACTCATCTTTGCGGCTGAACTCGATTTCGTTCCAGTTGCTGATGCTGAAGCTTTGACCGAATGCGTCAAAGTTGTAGCCACCAACCCAACCAGCCATACCACCGTTCATGCCAACATAACCAGCAGTGTTAGTGTGGTGGAAACCGATGAATGGGTTGAAGAACCAACCTTCGCCAGCAAAGCTGTACGATAGACCAGTAACGGTGTTACGGATGTGCCAGCCACCGTTTTCGGTCGAGTAAGAGTGAGCGTATAGACGTAGCTCATCTAGGCCAGTTTTGTAAGTGATAGAGCCTTTGCTTGCAACACGTGTTTCGCTAGAGCCATCTTGAACATTTTCTACATCGAAGAAGCCGTAAAGCTCACCCCAATCAAAACCTGCGCCGCCTTCAATTTCAACGTAAAGGAAATCTTCTTTGAAGCCGCCAGCGCGCTCTTCTGTTCCTTTAGACCAATCTAGGTGGTTAACGCTTAGGCTACCGAAACCGTATAGGTATTCAGCGTGTGCAGGTACAGCAGCAGTGGCTGCCATTAGGCTCATAGCTAAAAGTGTTTTACGCATAGTGCTTGTCTCATCAGTTCAATAGGGAGTTTCGTTCAGGAGTATCCGTACCCTGAATAGGTGCTGGGCATTCTATGGTGGAAAGTCACAAATTGGAATGTAACGATTGCGCAAACGATTTCTAAATGTGATCTAGATCGACTGTAATCGATTTCAAATCCGAAAAAATAGTGATGCGTGTCATGTTTTTTGCTTATTGATTGAACAAATATTTGCAGTCGATGACTAAGCCGGCTCGATTTTGGACAGCAGTGAGGGCTTTTTTTTGAATAGAGAAATGGCGTTTGCGGATGTTTTAAACAAGAAGAGGGCGAATGGCCGTCTAAAAAGTGGAATGATTACTGTCTATGTTGAGGTGGGGGAAGTGATATTCCCCCAGTTTACGTGTGTTGATTAAGTGGCGAGCTTATTTTGGGCTGATTCTTTACCTTGATCATCGCCTGATGAAGTGTGGGTAGGGAGTCGGCTAACCAGATAAATGAGAACGAGCACAGGGAAGCCGATCAGTGCTGAGCACAGGAAGAAGACATCGTAGCCAAATTGATCAACAAACAGCCCTGAAAAACCAGCAACAAACTTAGGGAAAAGTAACATGATGGAGCTGAACACGGCATATTGAGTGGCTGAGAAAGCCACGTTTGTGAGGCTCGAAATGTAGGTGATAAAGGCCGCTGTTGCAATGCCTGCCCCGAGGTTGTCGGCACTGATCACCGCGATCAACAAGGAGCGCTTATCACCGAGTAGGTGCAAGATGTTGTAGAGAGCAGGGCTGTTATTGACATAGTTAGCGAAAGAGATCAGAAGTTCGCTGTTGCCTGTATATTGGGTAAGGTAATCAAGCAAGTTAGCATCGACTGTATAGGAAAGGACGACAAAGAGTGCATTGGTAATTGCTGCGATGATGGCACCCGCGGCAAGAATACGTAACGTACCAAATTTCGTGACTAATATGCCACCCAGACCAGCGCCGAGCAGCGTCATGATAACGCCGTAGACTTTTGAAATAGAAGCAACTTCTGTTTTGGTGAAGCCAACATCAACGTAAAAGGCGTAGGCCATGACACCCATCACCACATCTGAGATACGATAAGTTGCAATGAGAGCAAGAATAAGAAGTGCACTCTTGCCATAACGTTTAAAGAAATCAATGAATGGCATCATGGCGGCACTGAAGAACCAAGCACCCAGTTTAGCGAGTTGCGGGTGCACGCCTCGATTGAGCATCGACTGACGCACCTGTTGCTCTTGTCCGGCGATCTCTGCCATATCAATTTTTGGCTCTTTAATGAGTAGGGTGGTGATGATCCCGACTGACATAAAGCCTGCCATCACGAGGTAAGAGATCCGCCACCCGGCGATAACGTATTCTGCATCGGAACCCACAAAAGCCGAGATAGACAATGCACCTGCGCCAGCAAGGATCATTGCCAAGCGGTAACCCGTCATATAGCTTGCTGCCAGTGCGGCTTGTAATCTTTCTTCGGCGAGTTCAATACGATAGGCATCAACCACAATATCTTGCGTTGCCGATGAAAAGGCGACAATGACGGCAAAGATAGCGAGTAAGGCGAGGTGTTTATTGGGATCTGTTGTCGCCATGCCCACTAAGGCGGCAGCGATAAGTACCTGCGAAAGCAATAGCCAACTGCGGCGCCGACCAAAAAGCTTAGCGAGACCAGGGAGAGGGAAACGGTCGACTAGCGGCGACCAGATCCATTTAAAGCCGTACGCAAGGCCAACCCAGCTGAAAAAACCAATTTCTGTTCGGCTGACATCGGCTTCACGGAGCCAGAATGACAAGGTACCAAAGACAAGTAAGATGGGGAGCCCTGAAGAAAAACCCAGCGCAAGCATGATGAGCACTTTCTTTTCTAAGTAGACACGCCAAGCGGACGGGGTGTTTGCTGATACCATGTTCATTCCTTTGTCAGCGAGAATCGCTGGTGTTGCGAGTTTACGTTGAAATCGCTGATAAGACCGATGAAGGGAGAGCGAGTTCAATAGCACTTGATAGCAGTATACTCAAGCCACCTCAAGATGCTTGTTCAGCGAGAGTTTCTAGGCTTGTCAACAAGACACTGTTTTGAAGATCTAGTGGACTAAATCAAAAAACAGTAACGACGGTGGCGAGCCTAGAAAACTCGCCCTTCGGGAAGCGACTAGCGCCCCGATTTCTGCGTTAAAGGTGTTTGAAAGGGGAAAGCCATTCCTTCACACCTTTGCCTTGAACTCGACGCGCTAGGCCGCTTCTGAATCCTGCATCTTGAGGCGGTTTGAGTATATCTTAACTCAGAAATTTCTTCGCTTAATTGTTTGTAAATATATGAAAAAAGCCACACTGGGTGGCTTTTTAAGAAGGGTGATTACTCTTCGAGCAGCGTTACCGATTCAATAATAATCGGTTCTATCGGTACATTTTGCATGTGTTTGCTGCTGATTGTTGTCGTCGGTTTACCGGCAATGGCATCGATCACATTCATGCCGCTAACCACTTCACCAAACACCGCATAACCCGGCTTGCTTTGACTACCGTCTAAGTAAGGGTTATCGACCACATTGATATAGAACTGGCGTGTCGCTGAATCAACAATTTGCGTGCGAGCCATCGCAATGGTAGCGCGTTTGTTACTCAGCCCATTCGCAGACTCATTTTTGATTGGTGAGTAGGTATCGACTTGATTCAGCTCTGTGTCAAACCCACCGCCCTGCACCATAAAGTTGGGAATAACGCGGTGGAAAATAGTCCCTTCGTAACTGCCATCTTTTACATAACGGAGAAAGTTCTGGGTACTTGCAGGGGCTTTCTCTTCGTTTAAATCGACGACAAAGCTGCCCAAGTTAGTTTTTACTTCCACTTGCGCGGCAAATGCAGTGGCACTGCTGAGCAGGCCAACGAGCAAAAGAGAGGCGAGACGCATTTAGAGGTTCTCCAGAATGTACACATTGAGTTCGCGGTCATTGCCAATTTCAGCAAGGACATTGTTGAGGAGATCGTTGACGATCACTTCCATGTCTTCTACTGAGGCACTTGTCATACCTGAAGCGGAAGAACGTCCAGTGAAGCGTTTCACAAACTTCCCTCGTGGGCTTTCAACAACGACCTGTACGTTAGCGGTTGCTTCCATTTCATGCTTCATCACGCTATGGCGAACATTGAGTAACGTATCGAGAATGTCAACACGCATGGTACCGCGGCTGTTATCACTCACAACATATCCTTGTGCTGTAAGTTGGCGCGTTAAGGCTTGCTCGAATGCAACGCGAAGGTTTTGCTGTGCATGGACTGGTTGCTTCTGCTCACGGCCAGTATCAACGAGGGCAATAAACTGGGCACTGCGCAAATCCTGGGTCTCGAGGCTGATTGCGGTACCTTGTCCCATTGATGAAGCGCCTGAATAGGGTTGAAGCGTTAAGTTCAACTGAGGCTCTCGTGGCGCTGAGCAAGCAGTTATGAGTACGGCCAGACCCAGAGTCAGTACTAGCTTTTTGATCATGATGTCGTCCTTGTTGGTCTTTTTTCTGCCTCAAGAATAACGAACTTATTGTTTGAAGCAATAGTCGTGACGTTGCCAAAGAGGCGTTTAAGTTTAACATGATAGCCTAAATGACGGTTTCCAATAATACGAAGTTTTCCTTTCATTTTAAGAACATGTTTTGCATCACAGAACATTTGCCAAGCAATATGATCGGTAATGGTGTTCTGCTGGTGGAACGGCGGGTTGCAAACGACCCAATCTGCTGTTTCTGGCTGCATACCCGTTAAGCAGTTGTTCATCATCGCATTGAGTTGATCGGGGTTGGTTAGGTTCCTGTCAGCATTTTCTCGTGCAGAGGCAACAGCCATATCACTTTCATCGACACAGGTAACGCGCGCATCAGGGTTGAGCCTTGCGCACTGTAAGCCGATGACACCATTACCACAGCCCAAATCAATGATATGTTCGGCGGCAGGGTCTTGAGGTAAGTGCTCTAGAAAAAAGCGTGCCCCAATATCGAGTTTTTCCCCGGCAAAGACATTGACGTGGTTGAACAGTGTGAAGTTATATTCCGGCACCGACCAAATAGTTGCTTGCTCGGTTGATGGGTTTGAAGGTCGGTGTGAGTTAGGCCGACAGAAAATCAGTCGTGATTTTTTTACCGCCAGCGATGTGTGGGTTTCCCCTAACTTTTGCTCGAACAAACGTAGTGTTGAGGTATGAATTTCCTTGGTTTTTGCTCCGGCTATCACATCACAATCTGCGGAAACAACTTGCGCTATTTGGTCGAGCTGCCATTTTAGCAAGCGATTGTTTTTCGGGATTTTTATGATGACGGCTTGCGGGTTTTTCGGCAAAGAATCTCGACAGTTCAAGTAGTTAATGCTGGCCTTAGCGTTTTCTTTTAGGTTCTCTCGACAAGCTTGTTGAGCGATAAAAGAGTCGCTAATGTTATAGATACAACCACGTGTTGATAGCCAGTTACTTAATGCGCCAAAACTGTCATTAAAAATTAATATCGGCCTTGTTGGGTCTAGATTCCGCTCTGCCAAAGTGTTGATCAGGTATTCGTCCGCTGAATCCCATGCTTGTAACGTGTCATTCTCACGAGCGGGGTAGCGTTGTAAGATGAGCTCCTCGTTTTGAATGCTGAGTATCGGTTTCATTCTCTGGTTCTTTACGCTATTTTTAAGGACTCGGTCATTGTCGCAGAAGAAAAATCAACTGCAATAGAAAACATGACTAAGGCACTACAAACGCTTTCATTTTGAAGCGTAGAGAGCGTTAGATGTTGTTCTAGAGCATTTTGCATCGTGTTTCACTGTGCAGTGAAAGCGACAGTAAGGGCTCAACACGGGCGTGTTCAATTATTTGTTGTGGTAGGTAATATGATTAAAGAAACTATTGAACAGAAGCTGTTAGATGCGTTTACGCCCAGCCACTTAGAGGTCGTAAACGAAAGCTACATGCATAATGTCCCTGCGGGTGCAGAGAGTCATTTTAAAGTCGTTGTAGTGAGTGATGAGTTTGATGGACAACGTCTGTTACAACGCCATCGCGCCATAAACACGATTTTGGCGACGGAGTTAAGTGACCACATTCATGCACTTGCTATCCATACCTATACGGGAAATGAGTGGCAAAATTTGTATCAAGGTGCACCAAATTCACCGTCTTGTCGAGGTGGGGCAAAACTGACGGAAACCTAAACAAGGTAACAAGATTCGATAAAGCCGCTCATGGAGCGGCTTTTTTATTGCCTGTCGCATGCAGTTTTACGCGATGTGTGCTGCGCTTAATAGCATATTCGCAAAAACCTCATACCAAAATGGCATCATGCGTCTATGCTTATTGGCAACTTTATGCAGTAAAGAGAGATCGAATGCGCGCTGTTGGCATGCTTTTACTTGTACTCAGTTTGTTGGGGTGTAGTGAGCAGTCACCAACTTCAAGCCCTGTGGAGTATGAGTGGCGTCTTTCTACCGCGTGGCCGACGGGGTTTCCAGGGGTAGGGGATGCACCGCGCCAGCTTGCGGAGCGCGTCAACGTAGCGAGTAATGGACGGTTTGTCATTACGGTGTATGGTGCGGGAGAAATTGTGCCTGCGTTTGACCTCTTTAAGGCGGTATCAAATCGTGCAGTTGAAATGGGCCATTCCAGTGCTTACTACTGGCAAGATGAGCTCCCTGCAGCCGCCTTTTTTTCAGCGGTCCCGTTTGGGATGAATGCCACTGAAATGACAAGTTGGCTTTATGAGGCTGATGGGATGGCGTTGTGGCAAGAACTCTATCAGCCCTATGGGGTGCTACCTTTTCCTGGAGGGAACAGTGGTCCTCAAATGGGCGGCTGGTTTAACCGGCCTATTGAGTCAATGGAAGACTGGCTGGGTTTGAAAATGCGTATTCCTGGGTTTGGTGCAGGTGTCGTAAAGAGTGTGGGCGGGATTCCGATCTCATTGGCCGCAACAGATATACCCGATGCATTTCAAAATAACCTATTGGATGCGATCGAGTGGATAGGTCCATACAACGATTTAGCGTTTGGGCTCTATAAAATGGGCCGATATTACTACTACCCCGCTTGGCATGAACCTAGCACCCAGATGGAGTTTATTGTTAATCAGTCTGCCTTTGATGCATTGCCAGACGATCTCCAGCAGCTCTTAGTTGATGCGATGGATGCGGTAAATAATCAAATGCAAGCACATTACTTGGTGAAGAATCAACAAGCACTCGAGGTTTTGCTGAAAGAGCACGGTGTTGTCTTGAGGGCATTTCCGCCGGAGGTACTGCAGTCACTTCAACAACACACAAAAAGACTGTTACTCTCATTGGCAGGGCATGACCCACAGTTTCACAAGATTTATATGTCGTACAGCGCACATACAGGTAAACTACGTAAATTAAGAAGCTTTGTGTTAAGCATGTGACTTAAGACATTTTTCTTCAAAACCGCACAGGATACTCGTACGTTTACTGCCAAATTGGTGAAGTTTCATACAAAAACTAGTGGGCAATTATGCAAGCCTAAATAGCGGCTTTAATTGCGATAAACGTGCGCTAGCTCAAGGAAGTGGTGATTATTTTCAAGTCAAGCGTGAGGTTTGATGATTTTGGCACCGAATAGCGTTTTCGGTCATAGCAAGCTCACGGTGATTGATGTTATCATCCCGACTCAAATTTAATCTCTACAAAAATTTTTTGTTTTGTAGAGGCCTTAATGAGACCAGCCGAGGATGGAATTTAATGCGGCATGGTCTCAATGTCGTGCCTTAGATGTACAACAGAATTCCTTTTATCCATAAAATGTAGTGCAAGTGCGTATGATTACAATAAAAAAGGGCTTGGATATCCCAATCGCGGGTGCTCCAACTCAGGTGATTAGTGATGGTAATGCCATCAAGCGCGTCGCTTTGCTTGGCGAAGAGTATGTTGGGATGCGTCCCAAAATGCATGTTCGCGTTGAGGATGTAGTGAAAAAAGGTCAGGTACTTTTTGAAGACAAAAAGAACCCAGGCGTTAAATTCACGGCTCCTGTTAGCGGTAAAGTGATAGAGATTAATCGTGGTGAAAAGCGTGTGTTGCAATCGGTCGTGATCGAAGTTGAAGGTGAAGAGCAAATCACTTTCGACGCTTATTCACGTGAACAGTTAGCGGGTTTAGATCGTGCAGCGATCGTTTCTCAGCTGACTGAGTCAGGTGAATGGGCTGCTTTACGTACCCGTCCTTTCAGCAAAGTTCCTGCTGTTGATGCGACCACTCAGGCGATTTTTGTAACAGCGATTGATACCAATCCGCTGGCTGCAAATCCTGAAGTGATTATCAACGCGAACGCAGAAGCTTTCGCGGCAGGTTTGACAGTATTGTCTCGCCTGACTGAAGGTAAGGTTTACGTGTGTAAAGCGGGTAGCAGCCTGCCTCGCGCTGATCAAGCCAATGTTGAAGAGCATGTATTTAACGGTCCGCACCCAGCGGGTCTAGTCGGTACTCACATGCACTTCCTATACCCAGTTAACATCGAAAACCAAGCTTGGCACATCAACTATCAAGATGTGATTGCTTATGGTCAACTTTTCCTCACCGGCGAAATTTACACTGATCGTGTGGTTTCTCTGGGTGGTCCTGTTGTTAACAATCCTCGTCTGCTCAAGACAATTCGTGGTGCGTCTATCACTGAATTGACTGATCGTGAGCTGATGCCAGGTGAAGTGCGTATGATCGCGGGTTCAGTGCTTTGCGGTGTGCGTGCAGATGATGCCCATGCTTACCTTGGTCGTTACGCGCTGCAGATTTCTGCACTACGCGAAGGCCGTGAAAAAGAGCTGTTCGGCTGGATTGCGCCAGGTAAGAATAAGTTCTCTATTACCCGTTCTTTCTTGAGTCACTTGTTTAGCGGTCAGTTGTTTAATATGACAACCACCACTAACGGTAGTGATCGTGCCATGGTGCCAATCGGTAACTATGAGAAAGTCATGCCATTGGATATCGAACCGACACTGCTATTGCGTGATCTGTGTGCCGGCGATATAGACAGCGCTCAGACGCTGGGTGCATTAGAGCTGGATGAAGAAGATCTAGCACTGTGTACGTTCGTTTGCCCTGGTAAGTACGATTTTGGTCCGATGCTGCGTGAGTGTTTGGACACAATTGAGAAGGATGGGTAATCATGAGCCTCAAGCATTTCCTCGAGAAAATCGAGCATCAATTTGAGCCGGGCGGTAAACATGAGCGTTGGTTTGCGCTGTATGAAGCGTTTGCAACCCTAATGTACACCCCAGGTACAGTGACCAAAGCAAAATCACACGTACGTGATAGCGTTGACCTAAAACGTATCATGATTATGGTGTGGTTTGCAGTATTCCCAGCGATGTTCTGGGGTATGTACAACACTGGTCACCAATCTATCACAGCGCTGACTCACCTCTATGCTGGTAACGAACTCGCGACTGTTATCGCTGGCAACTGGCACTACTGGTTGACCGAAATGGTAGCAGGTAGCCTAACCGAAGCAGGTTGGGGTACGAAGATGTTGCTAGGTGCGACCTACTTCTTGCCTATCTACGCGGTGGTATTTGCAGTCGGTGGCTTCTGGGAAGTCCTTTTCTGTATGGTGCGTAAGCACGAAGTGAACGAAGGTTTCTTTGTTACCTCGATTCTTTTCGCGCTAATTGTTCCGCCAACGCTGCCATTATGGCAAGCAGCACTGGGTATTACTTTCGGTGTTGTTGTGGCAAAAGAAGTCTTTGGTGGTACAGGCCGTAACTTCTTGAACCCAGCACTGGCTGGTCGTGCATTCCTATTCTTTGCTTACCCTGCACAGATCTCTGGTGATCTTGTGTGGACAGCCGCTGATGGCTTCTCAGGTGCAACAGCGCTTGGCCAGTGGGCAAATGCAGGTCAAGGTGGCGTTATTCATAACGTGACTGGCGAAGCGGTGACGTGGATGGATGCGTTCATCGGTAACGTACCGGGTTCAATCGGTGAAGTCTCTACGCTAGCTATCATTCTTGGTGGTGCGATGATCGTTTACATGGGCATTGCTTCATGGCGCATCATTCTCGGTACCCTAGTGGGTATGGCGGCAACGGCGACACTGTTTAACATCATTGGTTCTGAAACAAATGCAATGTTCAGCATGCCTTGGCACTGGCACCTTGTTCTCGGTGGTTTTGCATTCGGTATGATGTTCATGGCGACGGACCCTGTTTCTGCAGCATTTACTAACAAAGGTAAGTGGGCATACGGCGTACTCATTGGTGCGATGTGTGTGATGATTCGTGTCGTCAACCCAGCTTATCCGGAAGGCATGATGCTAGCCATCCTGTTTGCAAACCTGTTTGCGCCTGTATTTGACTACTTGGTTGTTCAGGGCAACGTGAAACGGAGACTCGCTCGCTATGGCAAGTAATAACGATAGCATGAAGAAAACGCTGACCGTTGTTATCGCATTGAGCCTAGTGTGTTCAATCGTGGTATCCGGTGCAGCGGTTGCATTGCGTCCAATGCAGCAGAAAAACGCCGTAGAAGATGTACAGCGCAACATTCTTTCTGTTGCGGGCTTGTACGAAGCTGGCATTGACATCGCTGAGACATTCGACGCGAACATTGAGCCTGTGCTTATCAATCTAGAGACAGGTGAAGTAGACACGTCTATTGATGCAGCAACGTTTGATCAGCGCGCTTCAGCGAAAGATCCTGCTACGTCTATTGCGCTTGGTGCAGACGACATCGCGAAAATCGGTCGTCGTTCAAACCTAGCAAAAATCTACTTAGTAAAAGATGGCGACAAAACTGACAAAATCATCCTGCCTGTTCACGGTAACGGTCTGTGGTCGATGATGTACGCATTTGTTGCAATCGAGACTGACGGTAACACTATCGCAGGCATCACCTACTACGAGCAGGGTGAGACCCCTGGACTTGGTGGTGAAGTAGAGAACCCACGCTGGCGTGGTCAGTTCGTAGGTAAAGAGTTGTTTGACGCTAAAGGCCAACCTGCTATTCGCGTAGTAAAAGGTGGCGCTCCTGAAGGCGATAGACATGCAGTAGACGGTCTGTCTGGTGCGACGCTAACCGCTAACGGTGTTCAAAATACCTTCGATTTCTGGCTAGGCGAGAATGGCTTTGGTCCGTTCCTGGCTAAAGTACGTGAGGGAGGCCTGAACAATGGCTGATTCTAAAGAAATGAAAAAGGTGCTGTTTGCGCCACTAGTCGACAATAACCCGATTGCACTTCAAGTTCTTGGTGTGTGTTCAGCGCTAGCGGTGACCACAAAGCTTGAAACTGCATTTGTTATGACGATTGCGGTTGTTTTCGTTACCGCGTTCTCTAACTTGTTCGTGTCGATGATTCGTAACCACATTCCAAACAGTGTGCGTATCATTTGTCAGATGGCGATTATCGCTTCTCTGGTAATCCTGGTTGACCAGGTGTTGAAAGCGTTTGTTTATGAAATTTCTAAGCAGCTTTCGGTATTCGTTGGTCTGATCATCACGAACTGTATCGTTATGGGTCGTGCTGAAGCGTACGCAATGAAGTCTGCACCATTGCCATCATTAATGGATGGTATCGGTAACGGTCTTGGTTACGGTTTCGTTCTTATCACCGTTGGTTTCTTCCGTGAACTATTCGGTGCAGGTCAACTGTTCGGTATGCAAGTGCTACCTACAGTGGCTGAAGGTGGTTGGTATCAGCCGAATGGTATGATGCTACTTGCACCGTCAGCATTCTTCCTGATTGGCTTTATGATTTGGGCTATTCGTACGATTCGCCCAGAGCAAGTAGAAGCGAAGGAGTAATTTACTAATGGAACATTACATTAGCTTGCTGGTTCGCTCGATTTTCATCGAGAACCTTGCGCTTTCCTTCTTCCTAGGGATGTGTACTTTCCTAGCAGTTTCAAAGAAGGTGAAAACTTCTTTCGGTCTAGGTGTTGCGGTTACATTCGTTCTTGCTATTGCAGTACCAGTGAATAACCTGATTTACAACTTGATCCTACGCGATGGTGTGCTAGTTCAAGGTGTTGATCTGAGCTTCCTGAACTTCATCACGTTTATCGGTGTTATCGCGGCATTGGTGCAGATTCTAGAGATGATTCTAGATCGCTTCTTCCCGCCGCTATACAACGCGTTAGGTATCTTCCTACCGCTGATTACCGTTAACTGTGCGATTTTCGGTGGCGTATCTTTCATGGTTCAGCGTGATTACAACTTCGCTGAGTCAGTGGTATACGGTATCGGTTCAGGTATCGGTTGGATGCTAGCGATTGTTGCGCTAGCAGGTCTGCGTGAGAAGATGAAGTATTCTGACGTACCAGCAGGTCTTCGTGGTCTAGGTATTACCTTTATCACGGTTGGTCTAATGGCACTCGGCTTTATGTCATTCTCTGGCGTTCAGCTGTAATCAGGATAAGAGGAAAGGTCAATGGATATTATTCTTGGCGTAGTAATGTTTACTCTGATTATCCTGGCACTGGTTTTAGTGATTCTGTTCGCTAAATCCAAGCTGGTACCATCAGGTGACATCACTATTTCAGTAAACGGCGATCCTGAGAAAGCGATCGCAACTGCAGCGGGCAGCAAACTGCTGGGCGCACTTGCAGGTTCTGGTATTTTCGTTTCATCGGCGTGTGGTGGCGGTGGCTCTTGTGGTCAGTGTCGCGTTAAAGTGAAATCAGGTGGTGGTGATATTCTACCGACTGAGCTTGATCACATCTCGAAAGGTGAAGCCCGTGAAGGTGAGCGTCTAGCCTGTCAGGTTAACGTGAAATCTGACATGGAAATCGAACTTCCAGAAGAGATCTTCGGTGTTAAGAAGTGGGAATGTAGCGTTATCTCTAATGATAACAAAGCGACCTTCATTAAAGAGCTTAAACTGCAGATCCCTGATGGTGAGTCTGTTCCATTCCGTGCGGGTGGTTACATTCAGATTGAAGCACCAGCTCACCACGTTAAATACGCAGATTTCGACGTGCCAGAAGAGTATCGTGAAGACTGGGACAAGTTTAACCTGTTCCGTTACGAGTCAATCGTGAATGAAGAGTCTATCCGTGCTTACTCGATGGCAAACTACCCGGAAGAAGAAGGTATTATTATGTTGAACGTGCGTATTGCTACGCCGCCACCTAATAATCCGGATGTACCACCAGGTATCATGTCTTCTTACATTTGGTCGCTGAAAGAGGGTGACAAGTGTACGATTTCTGGCCCATTTGGTGAGTTCTTCGCGAAAGACACTGACAATGAGATGGTCTTTATCGGTGGTGGTGCAGGTATGGCGCCGATGCGTTCACACATCTTCGACCAACTTAAGCGTCTCAACTCAGATCGTAAGATGTCATTCTGGTATGGTGCACGTTCTAAGCGCGAAATGTTCTATGTAGAAGATTTCGACGGCCTACAAGCAGAAAATGACAACTTCCAGTGGCATGTCGCGCTCTCTGATCCTCAGCCAGAGGATAATTGGGATGGTTACACTGGCTTCATTCACAACGTCATCTACGAGAACTATCTCAAAGATCACGAAGCGCCTGAAGACTGTGAGTACTACATGTGTGGTCCACCAATGATGAACGCAGCAGTAATCGGTATGCTGAAAGATCTTGGTGTTGAGGATGAAAACATCCTACTGGATGACTTCGGCGGTTAATCGCTGGACCATCTGACTAAGGTAGTGGCTGATCGTTTCGACGATCAGCCTTTTTCTCATTTAGGGTGAGCAAATGCTGACTAAGCTGTTCAAATCATTAACTCTTGTTTTGACAACGATTTTTATTGTTGCTTGTAGCGATAACAAAGCAGCAATGGTTCAGATAGACGGAAAAACGATGGGAACTTACTACGTCGTGAAGTTTATCGAACAGGATGATTTACCAAATAATAAAGCCATTAAAGCGGGCATCGATGACGTGCTTGAGCTCGTTAATGATCAGATGTCGACTTACCGTCCAGATTCTGAGTTGAGTCAATTTAACCAGCATCGTGGTGCTGAAGGCTTTGCTGTTTCTGATGCGACCGCGAAAGTGGTGACGGAAGCGATTCGCATTAATGCGGTGACTGAAGGCGCGCTAGATGTGACGGTAGGACCGTTAGTGAACCTATGGGGTTTTGGTCCAGAAGCGAAGCCTGAGAAGGTGCCATCGACAGAGGAAATTGCTGCACGACGTGCTGTGACGGGGATTGAAAAATTACACGTTGATGGCAATGAGTTGCACAAATCAATTCCTGAGCTTTACGTGGACCTCTCGTCCATTGCAAAAGGCTATGGTGTTGACAAAGTGGCCGATTACTTGACGTCATTGGGCATTGATAATTTCCTCGTTGAGATTGGTGGTGAACTGCGAGTTAAAGGGTTGAATTCTGAAGGTATCGGTTGGCGAATCGCAATTGAAAAGCCAGTTGAAGAAGGCCGTACGGTGCAAGAAATTGTTAGCCTTGGCGACAACTCCATTGCAACCTCTGGTGATTACCGAAACTATCATGAGTTTGAAGGCGTACGCTATTCACACATGATTGATCCTCAAACCGCTAAGCCGATCGACCATCGTCTGGTTTCTGTGACCGTGATTCATCCATCCAATATGACGGCAGATGCGTTGTCGACAGGCTTAATGATTGTTGGGCCAGAAAAAGCGCAAGCGATCGCAGACAAGCACGGTCTTAACGTGTACTTAATTAGAAAAACTGACAATGGTTACGAAAGCTATATGTCAGAAGGCTTTAAGCCATTTGTGCAATAGTGAGGTGATGTATGGTGATGTTTCTCTCGACCTTTGGTGTTTTTTTGCTGGTGATTACCGCGATGGCTATCGGTTATATCATCCAGAAAAAAACCATCAGTGGTAGCTGTGGTGGATTGGGTGCGGTAGGCATTGAGAAAGAGTGCGACTGTCCAGAGCCGTGTGACAAGCGAAAAGCGCGCGAAGCCAAAGCGGCGATAAAAGCGCAGTGGGAAAAAGATCGTATCTTATAAATGAAAGCCGGCCATTGAGCCGGCTTTTTAGTGTCAGCGGTTTTCGAATGGGCAGCTAGTCGTAGACGATGCGGTTTCTGCCCGTCTCTTTTGCTGTATAAAGATGGTTATCAGCCACTTTTAGCAAACTATCTACACATCCGTCACCAGTCGCGATGCCGATACTCAGCGTGAACTGGATTTCTTTGTCACCATAATTGACCACACTTTCTTGAATGGTTTCTCTAAACAACTCTAAGCGCTGCTTAAACTCAGCAAGGTTTTGGGTCGAACAGATAGCAAACTCTTCTCCACCAAACCGCGCAACCACATCTTGGGGGAAGTGTTTTTTCAGCAACTTCGAAACATAAATCAGCACCATATCGCCACCATCATGACCATAGGTATCATTGATGGATTTGAAGAAGTCGATATCCATCATCGCAATATGGTAGCCGCTTGCTTCTTCCGCATGGGTGAAAAAGTAGCGTCGGTTCCAAAGGTTAGTTAATGCATCTTGATTGGCTAACTTATAGAGCTCAGACGTGGCTTCTTTGATATCGAGCAGCTGATGTATTCGACAGTAAAACTCTTCTGGGTTAAAGGGTTTGTAGAGGAAGTCATTGGCACCCGCTTTAATGAATCGAGCGGTCATGGTTTTGTCGTTGCTACCTGATAATCCCAGAATGATCATGCTGCTGCGATCGTGTTGTTGACGAATTTCCCAAGTGAGGGCTATGCCATCTTTGCCGGGCATATCATGGTCGGTAATGACAAAATCGATATCTTTTTCCCGTGCCAACACATTAAGGGCTTGCTGGCCGTTTTCTGCCGTTAGGCAAGTCAGGTATTGGCGATTCAGAAGCGCTTCGAGATGTGAGCGAACGGTGCGTGAATCATCTACGACTAATACTTTGTGCTGGCGGTTAGCACTGAGTCGACGAAGTAATACGGGTAAGTAGGATATTGAGGCTGGGCTATCTTTAAGAATGTAATCAATGACGCCTTTGCCAAGCACGCGGTCACGGATGGTTGAATCCATGTTCGCGGTCAGCACAATTGACTTGATCTCATAACTTAAAACAAGGTCAATGATCTCGCCATCCTGAGCATCTGGTAAACAATAGTCGAGCACCGCGCACAGGTAATCATCGTGCTCTTGGAGCAATCGTTTGACTTCCGCATAGGACTCACAAAGTACTGGGACAAAGCCTGCATCAATCAGTTGATTTTCTAGCAGTTTTCGAAATGCACGGCTGTCCTCTACAACAAGCACTTTATCAAGCACTTAAAGACCTCAACAATTAACAATTAAGTAGCTTAATAGTAGATTGTGAATAGATGGTTATCAATTTATTCCTGCAGTAAATCTGAATTGACTTTGAGACAGAACTGTAATTATATACAGCTATGTGCAATTCTGATCTCTACCCTTCATCAAAAAAAATCATCCATATTGATATGGATTGCTTTTTTGCTGCCGTCGAAATGCGCGATAACCCAGCTTATCGTGAGGTACCGCTTGCGATTGGTGGCCCATCCGATCGGCGTGGCGTGCTAAGTACGTGTAATTATCAAGCACGCCGTTTTGGTGTGCGCTCTGCGATGCCGACGGGACAGGCGATGAAGCTCTGTCCTGATCTTGTCGTTGTGCCAGGGAGGATGGAGGTTTATCGACAAGTCTCTAAGCAAATTCGTGCGATATTCGAACGCTATACCGACAAAATAGAGCCTCTCTCTTTAGATGAAGCCTATTTAGACGTGACTGACTCTGGGTTATATAGTGGTTCAGCGACACTCATTGCCAAAGCTATCCGAGAGAATATTTATGATGAGCTAGCGCTTACCGCGTCCGCAGGTGTTGCGCCAGTGAAGTTCATCGCCAAGATTGCCTCTGATCTCAATAAACCTAACGGAATGTATATCGTGACACCGGAGGAAGTCGGGGCATTTGTCGAGAGGCTGGCGCTGAGCAAAATTCCCGGTGTGGGTAAGGTGACGATTAGAAAGCTACATGCAATGGGATTGCGATGTGGTGCCGATGTGCAAGAGTATGGGCGTGACAATCTGGTCATGCAGTTGGGTAAATTTGGTGAATCCCTGTGGGAGCGAGCACACGGTATCGATACTCGCGATGTTGTCACCGTTAGGGATCCTAAATCGGTCGGCATCGAACGTACGTTTTCTAAGAACATTTGTTCGTTTGATGAGTGCTGGGCATTCATCGAGGGGCATTTTGCGGAGTTGGAGCGTCGCTTGGCCCCAAAATTGGTTGATAGAACCATCACTAAACTTGGAGTAAAGATGAAGTTTGCCGACTTTCAGCAAACGACGGTAGAGCATCACTACACGCAGCTAGAGCTGGAGCCTTTTCGACACCTCTTGTCTCAAGCAATCGCGCGGCAACACCAACGGGAAATTCGCCTACTGGGTATTTTTGCGGGCCTGAAGCCGAAAGCGGATGCTGAGCAATTGATGCTGTCGTTATAGAATAATGTCGTACGCTCAACACCTTCTTTATTTCGTTTTTGCACAGCAAATGAAACTCAACTAGTCTCATAAAAAGGGATAGCATCTAGGCTCCCAACGCTGTGTTGTTTCAACTTTAGTCCTCCTTCTGGTTATATTGACTAGAAAAGTGAAATCAGCGGCTGCTAGTTGGCTGAGTGATGTGCGAGTAAGCACATTTACTTCGGTAAGAATTTCACTGTGGTAGATTGACTCATGAATGATGGCAAATGGATCGTTGTAATCGATGACTCGAAGTCTGTGCTAATGCATATCAAAGCGTTACTCACAGAGCTTGGCTTTCAATATGTTGTAACCTCTGATTCCCCTTCTAAATCAATGAATGCCATCTCTCGGAGCCCTGAAAAATACGCGGCTGTGCTGACCGATTTACATATGCCCCAAATGGATGGCATGCAGGTGATTCGCTTCTTAGGGGAAATTGGCTACCAAGGTGGCGTTGGCATTATTTCAGGTATTGATGAGCGTATTGTTTCGCTTGCCTGTGAAATTGCTAAAAAACATAAAACAGCCTTGCTGGGTAGCATCAGTAAGCCGGTGGCTGTGGATGATTTGCGCCGCATGATGAACAAGCTTGATCAGTTCAAGCAGCTTAATTTTTCTAATTATCGAAAAATCAGTGAAGCTGAACTTATTGAGCATATCTGCAACAAAGAAGTGGTGCCATATTACCAACCAAAGCTCGATGTCTTAACGAACAGAGTGAAAGGTGTTGAAGTCTTGGCGCGGATCGTGAAACCGGGGTGTCCAGATGCCATTTTACCGGGGTGTTTTATTCCAGTAGCAAATAGCCATAACTTGATGGATTTGCTGACCATGCAGCTTATCGAAAAAACGGTACAAGATTACCGTGAACTCAGTGACTTGTTTGGGTATGATTTTAAAATCAGTTTTAACTTATGCCCCACGCAACTGACTGATTTGAGTTTTCCGAAGCGTTTAAAGGTGTTGCTCGATTCAAATACCATTCCCACTAGCTCGATTGTGCTTGAAATAACGGAAGAGTTTGCACTGAAAAGCACAGAACAATTGGAATCGTTAAATCGTTTACGAATGGCTGGCTATGGGCTTTCTATGGATGATTACGGTACGGGTTTCACTAACTTACAGCAATTGCGCAGTTTGCCGTTCAGTGAGATTAAAATTGATCGCTCTTTGATTGTTGATATCGATAAGGATGGTTTCTCGCAATTGGTGGTGAAATCAGTGGCGGAGATCGCCGAAGAGATCAATGCAGATCTTGTCGCGGAAGGTATCGAACATATTGGTGAGTTGGACTATCTTTCCAATCACTATGAGCGTTTGTCTTTGCAAGGGTTTTTGATGTGTACGCCGAAACCTTTGGAGAGTTTAAAACTCTGGTATAAGAGCTGGCAAGCCAATGTTGCCAGCGCTTGAGGGGATTAGCATGGACTCAATCAGCATGAGTCGATCACTATTACTGCTTAACCGGAATCGCCTTTAGAATAGCAATCATCTGCTCCCAGAATAGGCCAACGGAGGCTATCTCTACCTTCTCATCAGGAGAGTGAGGGAATTTGATCGTTGGTCCAAATGAAATCATGTCCATGTCAGGGTATGGCTTTTTGAACAAACCGCACTCTAAGCCTGCATGAATAACCATGATATTAGGGAGGCGTCCATAGATACCTTCATAGGTTTCACGGAACAGTGCCATGATTTCTGAATCAGGGTTTGGCTTCCAGCCTGGGTAGGCACCACTAAAGCTGATTTCTGCATCGGAAAGTTGTGCGGTCGCTTTGAGCAGGCTTTCGACATGCTCTCGGCCAGCATCAATGAGAGAGCGCACCAAGCAGAGGATGTTGACTTTTCCTTCTTCTACAGAGATAACACCGACATTCAGTGAGGTTTCAACAACACCTTGAATGTCATCACTCATGCGAATCACGCCATTCGGACAAGCATGAAGTGCGGCGATGAAGCGCTGTTGAAGGGCCGGCGTCCAAACTTGTTCCGTCGCTTCTACTTCTTCAAGCAAGCAAACCAGTGACGTTTCCACTTTACCTAAGGTCTCTTGCCAAGTTGATTCGTATTGCTTCACGAGATGGTGAAGTTGCTCTACATTCGCTTGTGGTAATGCCATGGTGACCTTGGCTTCACGAGGAATGGCATTACGCAACGTCCCGCCCTTAAAGTCGATGAGTTTAATATCGAGTGCTGGGCCATTTTCAAACAGGAAGTGTGCCAGCAGTTTGTTGGCGTTGGCGCGTCCTGTATGGATATCGCACCCAGAGTGACCCCCTTTCAGACCTTTAACGGTTAAGGTTAAAAATGCTTGGTCAGCAGGCGCGGATTCGGTTTCATGTACGAAACTGAGTTCGGCATCAATGCCTCCGGCACATCCCATGTAAATTTCGCCTTCTTGCTCTGAATCCGTGTTGAGAAGGACGTCGCCTTCTAGCCAACCCGCTTCGAGACCAAATGCGCCATCCATGCCGGCTTCTTCGTTCATGGTCAGCAGGACTTCGAGTGGGCCGTGTTCAATATCATCAGAAAAGGCGACAGCAAGACAAGCGGCCATACCCATGCCATTGTCCGCGCCTAACGTTGTCCCTTTGGCGGTTACCCAGTCGCCATCGACATAAGCTTGAATTGGGTCTTGGGTAAAGTCATGGTCAGTGCCTTCATTTTTTTGTGGCACCATATCTAAGTGTGCTTGAAGGACAACACCACGGCGGTTCTCCATACCTGCGGTAGCGGCTTTCTTGATAATAATGTTGCCGACTTTATCGCGGCGTACCTCAAGACCTTTCTCTTTGGCTTGCTCAACAATGTAGTGGGCAAGTTGCTCTTCATGATAGGACGGATGAGGGATGCTGCAGATTTTATCGAAGTAATGCCAGATGATTTGCGGTGTTAGTTGGCTGATCTCAGACACGGTATTTTCCTTTTAGCCTGTGAATGGGCAATGAATGTCCAGAATAATTGTTTGCCTATAAGTTTCGTTTTAGAACAAAATTACAACAAAATTTTTATGTGCCAAGTTTACCACTGTTGGTGAGGGAGGGGTAGCGCTTCTGTTCTGCGTTTGGATATGCATACGGATTAGTTTTGTCCTTGGTGTTTTTGGTAATTTAATTACATTTTGTGCAGGGTTATTATTTATTGACGGAATAATCATGATGATAAAACACGTTTTTGTGAACTTGATCATTTTTTGGTTGTAATTTAATTACGGTGTGGGTATAGTGCACAGACTTGTTAAAGATAAGCTCTTTTGTTCAGGATGAACCCGAAAAACCATCGCCTCCATGGAACCGAGTAGTACGACTTGTCGATGAATTGTTAACGCGCTTCGATAACTGAAACCGCTAGCGTAAAGATAGGTGATGATATGCAAACAATGACGCTTAAAACTGTATGGCACGCGACTAACTACACCAATAACTTTAAGTACCCACAGCCAATCAGTTCGCCAATTCGTTAAATTGGCCTAAACTTTTCCCCCTTTTGTTATTCTATTGCGATGTTTGAATAACTTTTTCTGACACCGGCCTATGTTTGCCGGTGTTTTTTTATCTTTATACTCAAACCACCTCAAGATGCAGGATTCAGAAGCGGCCTAGCGCGTCGAGTTCAAGGCAAAGGTGTGAAGGAATGGCTTTCCCTTTCAAACACCTTTAACGCAGAAATCGGGGCGCTAGTCGCTTCCCGAAGGGCGAGTTTTCTAGGCTCGCCACCGTCGTTACTGTTTTTTGATTTAGTCCACTAGATCTTCAAAACAGTGCCTTGTTGACAAGCCTAGAAACTCTCGCTGAACAAGCATCTTGAGGTGGTTTGAGTATACTCGTCCTCCCTTCTTACGCCAATGTGCATCTTCCCTAAAGGAAGTCCCTTGAGTAAATGCCCCCTTGTAAAGGAGAGAAATGCCAACTGGCATTTACGGCTCTGTGACTTAGCAGGATTACTTGTAAATTAAATGCATATCAAGATGTTTTACTATTATGTTGAAGGTGAAAACGGTTTCTTGCGTTATTTACTAAAGTGACAACATTTGATCGCAAATAATGCCGTATCTACTGCCTCTATTTCACTCATGTATTCGATTACATAGATTATTTGGCCAGTTAATGCGAATAATTTTCTAGATAAAGTGCCTTGAATATTAGGTCTATGAAAAAGTGATTTGCTTTTAATTTACTGTATTTTAAAGATTTTGTTTTTATTAATGTTGACGCAAACGTTTGCCTTTAATTAATTGAGTAAAGAGTCGATAAACTGGAAATCTTCTTATCTTGAGAATATAATCTCGGCCAATTTTTAAAAGGCACGCAAACGTTTTCCACAAACGATTGCGTGCTTGTTTGATAGCAGTTTAATTTCATATTGGATGATAGGTCGATGCTAGAGCAACTATTTAAACTTAAGGAACACGGTACGACTGTACGTACCGAGATCTTAGCCGGGGTGACAACCTTCCTCACCATGGCATATATCATTTTTGTTAACCCAAGCATGTTGTCTGCAACTGGCATGGACCATGGCGCAGTGTTTGTTGCGACCTGTCTTGCAGCCGCTGTTGGCTGTATTGTGATGGGTCTAGCGGCAAACTACCCCGTTGCGCAAGCGCCAGGTATGGGCCTGAATGCCTTCTTTACTTATGGCGTTGTTTTGGGAATGGGGCATACATGGCAAGTCGCACTCGCCGCGGTCTTCCTTTCTGGTATCTGCTTTATCATCCTCAGTGTTTTAAAAGTACGCGAGTGGCTTATTAACGCGATTCCGCTTTCTATGCGCACCGGTATCTCAGCGGGTATCGGTCTGTTTTTGGCTTTCATTGCCCTTCAGAACTCTGGCATTGTTGTTGACAACCCTGCGACGTTAGTGGGTTTGGGTGACATGAAAGCGTGGGGCGCTATCATGGCGGCTCTGAGCTTCTTCTTGACGATTGCGTTAGTGGTTCGTGGCGTGAAAGGTGGCGTGATGATTGCCATTCTCGCGGTAACTGCGATTAGTGTCTTGTTTGGTTATCAAGAGTACGCTGGCATTGTCTCTTTACCACCAAGTGTTGCGCCAACCTTCATGCAACTTGATTTTGCTGGTGCGTTTGAAGTTGGTATTGTGTCTATTGTTTTTGCTTTCCTCTTTGTCGACCTTTTCGATACTGCGGGTACGCTCGTCGGCGTTGCGCAAAAAGCGGATCTTGTTGATGAAAAAGGTAACATTCCTCGCCTTAACCGCGCGCTGTTAGCAGACAGTTCTGCGACTTCTATTGGTGCTCTGTTTGGTACCTCAAACACCACGTCATACATTGAGAGTGTCTCTGGTGTTGCTGTTGGTGGTCGTACTGGTCTTACCGCGGTAACCGTGGGTGTGCTGTTTATTCTGTCACTTTTCTTTGCGCCACTAGCAGGCATGATCCCAGCTTACGCAACAGCAGGTGCGCTGTTCTATGTCGCTATTTTGATGATGTCAGGTTTGGTGAGTATTGACTGGCGTGATCTCACTGAAGCCGCACCTGTGATGGTCACTTGCTTGCTAATTCCACTGACTTACTCTATTGCTGATGGTATCGGTTTAGGTTTCATCGCTTATGCTCTGATTAAGCTACTAAGTGGTAAAGGCCGTGATGTGAATATCAGTGTGTGGATCATTGCAGCATTGTTTGCAGCTAAACTGGCTTTCTCATAGTTGGTTCTTTATTATTAGCCAAATTTTTCGCCGATATTACCTATCGCTTTTGAGGTTGTAGTTATGAGTAATAAATTCGTGATCACTTGGGACAACATGCAAGTGTACACCCGCCAATTAGCAGAAAAGCAACTTCCTGCTGATCAATGGAAAGGTATCATTGCGGTAAGCCGTGGTGGTTTGGTTCCTGCGGCGATCTTAGCCCGTGAACTCGGTATTCGTTATGTCGATACCGTGTGTATCTCAAGTTATGATCACGATCACCAGCGCGATATGAAAGTGTTGAAGCAAGCAGAAGGTGATGGTGAAGGCTTCCTTGTCGTCGATGATCTTGTGGATACCGGTGGTACTGCAGAAGTCATTCGCAATATGTACCCGAAGGCAAAGTTCATTACTGTATGTGCTAAGCCAGCAGGTAAGCACTTGGTGGACGAGTATGTTGTTGACATTCCACAAGATACTTGGATTGAACAACCTTGGGATATGGGTATCAGCTACGTAGAGCCTGTGAGCAAGCGCAGCTAATTGATAAAACACAATCTAAGTTTGCAAGCCCTCACCTACTTTAGGTGGGGGCTTTTTTGTAACATCACTTTTCAAGCAACGGCAAAATCGCCTATAGTGCTTTGACCGTTATCGATTTTATTCTTTTTATTTCTCGCCGAGTTCTAATTATGCCTACGAGTAACCTGTCTGAAGTGCTGTTTAAGCCCACTAAATCGAAGAAAGAGACGTCGACAATTATTCGTGTAGAGGGTGCGCCAGATACCCCGTGTCATGAGTCGACTAGCCATGATGATGGGCGCGGATTTTATCGGGTATTGAAGCGACCACTTTGGGCATGGGAAGGGGTTGACCCGGTAGAAATGGAAGCGATTTTTGCTTCAATGTCTGCGTCTGAACACGAACGAAGTGATGAGCGTTTGATCGATACAGTGAAAGATTATCACCACGGTAACTGGAATTACGAGTGGGTGCAGCTTGGGATGCGTTATCAAAAAGAGGCGATGCACGCTGAGGAGCAAGCTGGATTTGATCCCGAGAAAGTCGCGTCACTCTGGTTAAGAGCAAGTACACATTACGGTATCGCAGCGTATCCGCACCTCCGTGGTGATGAGCTGGCAATGCAAGCGGATGTATTAGCGATGCAAGCCTACCGACATGCCATGTCCTTAATGCATCAAACAATTAAAACAATTGAGTTCAATTACAAGGGTAAAGCGGTTCAGGCTTATCTGCATTTGCCGCGCACTGATAAAGCGTTACCTACGGTGATCGCCAGTGGCGGGTTGGATACGCTTCAAACGGAACTTTGGAAAACCTATACCGATTACTTTGCGCCAGCCGAGATTGCAATGGTGACACTCGATATGCCATCAATGGGACATAGCCATAACTGCCCGTTTAATGAAGATACGAGTGTTTTACACATGACCCTGCTCGAAGAGTTACAAAAGGTCGCTTGGGTTGATCAAAATAATATCGCCACCTTTGGTACTCGAGTTGGTGCGAATGCCGCTATCAGACTCGCCTTCCTAGCGAGTAATAAGATTAAAGCCGCAGTCAGTTTAGGTGGCACCCTACACGATTTCTATACGGGGGGACATCGACTCGATACATTACCTCGGATGTATTTTGATGTGTTTGCCTCTCGTTTGGGTAAAACGACGATTCCAAAGTCAACGTTGGTGAGTCAGCTCTGTACTTTTTCATTGAAACAGCAAGGGTTATTAGGGCGACGCGCCTGTTCTGTGCCTATGTTAGGGGTAAGTTTGGAAGGGGATAGCTTCTGTCCGCCATCGGACAACCATCTGCTGGCTGCGTCTAGTCGTGATGGTAAAGCCATCATTTTGCCTGACTCACCATTGAATACGGGATACCATCGTTGTATGACGGCCGTTACTCAATGGTTACAAGAAAAATTGCGTTAACCACCAAACTTGACTAATACCACTTGCGCAACACATGGATATACGCATACTGAAATAGTATAAATACAACGTAGATAATCAATAACTGCTGTAATTTTGTGCTATTAAGCCTAAGGAAGGGAATATGACGACTCCAACACATGGGCGCTTGATGATTAAGTTGGCTGCGATTGGCCCTTATTTGCGCGACAAACGTAGTCAAAAAGAGCGCTATTTCTTTGACTCCCTAGTTAGCTGTGTCAATGCGAAGAAGCCACCCGAAGAGCGTGAGTTCTGGGGCTGGTGGTTAATTTTGGATACCAAGGATGAAAACTTTGTCGCGCAATATGGTTTCGGTCGTTATGACTTGAGTGGTGATTGGCAATCAGATCCGCTACCTAAAAATGTGGTTGAAGAGGTTGAAGCCAACTTGGCGGAGTTCGAAAAACTACTTTCAGCGGGAATGTTAGAACATTTTAACATTCAAATGCCAAAAGCAACGGAGGCTGACGAGAATAGATTGCAAGAATTAGCGATATCGAGCTAATTTTCGCTTAAACGCGGTATTTTCTTGTGATTTCTCGCTGGGATTGATAAAAGAAAGCTAGGTTTTCTTAATAATATTGATTCCAATGATGCGCAGTCACACTATTGTCGTAAAATTGGGAACCAGTGTGTTAACTGGGGGTACGCAAAAAGTTGATCGTGCCCATATGGTTGAGCTGGTTCGCCAATGTGCAATGCTACAACGCCAAGGCCACAAAGTGGTTATCGTTTCCTCAGGCGCAATTGCCGCTGGCCGAGAGCATCTCAATTACCCCGCCTTACCCAATACCATCGCAACAAAGCAGATGTTGGCTTCAGTTGGTCAATCTCGCCTTATCCAAGAATGGGAACATCTGTTTGCTATTTATGGCCTCAATGTCGGTCAAATGCTGTTAACAAGGGCAGATCTTGATGATCGCGAGCGTTATCTGAATGCACGAGATATGATTCAAACCTTGCTTGAACACGGCATTATCCCTGTGGTTAATGAGAATGACGCTGTTGCAACCACAGAGATAAAAGTGGGTGACAACGACAATCTATCCGCATTGGTCGCGATTCTCGCTGAAGCGGACCAATTGTTACTGTTAACTGATCAGCTAGGGCTCTTTACCGCCGATCCGAGAAATAACCCAGAAGCAGAGCTGATTCGAGAAGTGCATACGATTGATGAAACGCTGCACAAGTTGGCGGGTGGCAGTGGTACAAACCTTGGCACCGGCGGCATGGCGACAAAGCTGCAAGCTGCCGACGTTGCAAGGCGTGCAGGTATTGAAGTCACTATTGCCGCGGGAAGTCGTCCTGATGTCATTACCGATATTGCCGCTGGAGAAGCGGTAGGGACACGTTTTTTACCGTTGGAATCGCCGCTTGAGAGCCGTAAGCGTTGGATACTCGGTGGTCCCGCAGTACAAGGTCAGTTAATTATTGATGCGGGGGCCGTGACTGCTGTCACCCAACGTGGGAGTAGTTTGCTGGCCAAAGGTATCGTTGCTGTCAGTGGGCAGTTTGCACGTGGTGAAGTCGTACATGTGAACACCTCAACGGGTCAAACAGTCGCGCGCGGTATTAGCCGTTACGGCTCTGAAGACTTGAGTAAGATAGCTGGAAAGCATAGCCAAGATATCGTAGAAACTTTAGGTTATGAGTATGGGCCAGCGGCGATTCATCGCGATGATATGGTCGTGATTTGATGTAATGGTCTTCCCTCGCACTAATCGGCATCGCAATGTGCCAAGATAGCGTTGATAAATCGCCTATCTAAAAACGAGGGAAGACCATGAATAAGTGTAAAACCATTGGTATCGATTTAGCAAAGAATACTTTTTACTTCATCATGTTGGACAAACAGGGTAAGCAAGTTGAGAGAAAGAAATTAAATCGACAACAGCTCATTGGCTATCTCTCGAAGCTAGAGACTTGTGTCATTGCGATGGAAGCATGCGGTACAGCGCATTACTGGGGACGAAAAATAGGCCAGCTAGGGCACTCTGTTGTATTACTTCCCGCTCAGCATGTGAAAGGCTATTTACGAGGCCAAAAGAATGACTATAACGATGCAAAGGCCATCGCAGAAGCGTGTCAGCACGGTGCGATTCGCCCCGTTGCGGTCAAATCCCTAGCGCAGCAAGACGACCAAACTTTTTTGCTCATGCGTCAACACGTGAGTAGTGACAGAAAGCGCTTAATCAATCATGTGAGAGGGTTGCTGGCGGAGTATGGGGTAGTGCTGGCGAGAGGAAGTCAGGTATTGCGTAAATCGCTGCCTTTTATTCTAGAAGATGTTGAGAACGGCTTAACCGACGAATTTCGAGCGCTTTTATTCAGGCAATACACACAACTCGAAAGGCTTGACGAAGAGCTACAGTGGTACGACGAAAGGTTGGCCGAAAAAGTGAAGCAAAAAGACGTTTGTCAGCGTTTGATAAAAGTGCCAGGTATTGGTCCCGTGGTGAGTTTTTCCTTAAGAGCCTGGATGGGAAGTGGTGAGCAATTTAAACGAGGGCGTGATGCGTCAGCAGCCTTAGGTTTAGTGCCCAAGCAATTTAGCACGGGAGGTCGAGAGGTATTGCTTGGCATTACAAAGCGAGGGAATCAGCAGTTAAGGTCATTCGTGGTTCATGGTGCAAGAGCGGTTGTGAGTCGAGCCGATGGCAAAACAGACAGGCTTAGTCAATGGATATTGCGGCTGGTTGAAAGGCGAGGTTTTAACAAGGCTGTGGTGGCGCTGGCGAATAAGATAATCCGTATCGCGTGGGTCATTATCTGTCGAGGAGAAAGCTATAAAGCGCCAGCGGCGGTTTAACAGAAAGATTTAACTAAAGCGTCACACACCAGATATTGCGTAGATAGCAGTTTAGATGAAAAACAGGTAAGACCAGCATATAGGGACCCTGATATACTCAAAGGTTTACCAAAACCGTTAATTTGATAAGGGCTATATGCGCGAAGTGTCATCAAGGCCAGAAGCCACACGAGCTTCACGCATAGGCCGGATATATGAAAGCAACCTGTCCCTTTTATCGACATTGGTATCTTGCCAATAGAGGGAAGACCATATATGAGTATATATTAAAGTGAATTAACACATGCAAGGAGACATCGTGGATCTGATTACTATGGGGCAAGCCGCCCAACAAGCCGCTTTTGAACTTGCCACTGCTTCAACCGCTCAGAAAAACAAAGCACTGTTGATTATTGCGGATGAACTGGAAGCAAATGCGGAGACCATTCTCGCGGCCAATGCGAAAGATTTAACAGCAGCAGAGGCGGCTGGGATCCCCGCAGCAATGCTCGATCGTTTAATGTTGAACACTGAGCGTTTGCAAGGCATTGCTGACGATGTCCGTAATGTTGTTGCATTGCCTGACCCTGTCGGTGAAGAGCTCGATGGACGTATCCTTGAAAATGGGATGAAGCTGGTACGTCGCCGCGTCCCTTTAGGTGTGGTTGGTGTGATTTACGAAGCGCGCCCGAATGTCACTATCGACATTGCAGCGCTTTGTTTAAAAACAGGTAATGCGAGTATCCTTCGTGGCGGTAAAGAGACCTTTCATTCCAACATGGCGCTGGTGGCGGTGATTCAAACCGCTCTTGAGAAAGCCGCGCTACCGATGGCATCTGTCCAGTATATCAGTCGCCCTGATCGTGAGCTGGTTTCCCAGTTGCTCAAAATGGATCAATATGTCGACATGATTATTCCGCGCGGCGGTGCAGGCTTACATCAGATGTGTAAGGAAAATAGCACCATCCCCGTCATCATTGGCGGGTTTGGAATAAGCCATATTTATGTCGATAAAAGTGCAGATTTGCCACGCGCTTTAGACGTAGTGGATAACAGTAAGACGCAACGTCCGTCGGCATGTAATGCGCTCGATACCCTTTTGGTCGATCGCGCTGTCGCCGCAGAGTTCTTACCGCTGCTGACTAGCCGTATGAATGAAAAATCTGTGACCCTCGTTGCGACTGAAGAGGCATTTGGGCTGCTAGAGGGTAAGGCAGATACCTTGCGTCTCGCCGAAGCGGGAGATTTTGATACAGAGTGGCTCAGCTTTACCTTGGGCATCAAACTGGTTGATGGTGTCGAAGAAGCAGTGACGCACATGCGAGAGCATAATGCGAGCCACTCGGATGCCGTATTGACGAATGATATTGGGGTTGCAGAACGTTTCGTGAATGCAGCTGGGTCTGCGGCCGTTTATGTTAATGCGTCTACACGTTTTACCGATGGCGCTCAGTTTGGCCTGGGTGCCGAAGTCGCGGTGTCTACTCAAAAACTGCATGCACGAGGCCCGATGGGGTTAACGGAGCTGACGAGTTACAAGTGGGTGGGTCAAGCTGACTATTTAATTCGCAGTTAGTCATGCGAGCTTGGAAATCACGTGAACTTGGAAACAAAAAAGGAGCCCATTGGCTCCTTTTTTTTGCGATGTTGACTGCCTTTGTTCTGCACTCACTCTAATCCAAGAATGAGGTCGAAGAGGCTTATTATATGTAGGGTAGTACGGAGTTTAGTGTTTGGCAGAGTACTTTTTCTTGTCTGCTGCTAACAACGCATCCAGCTCTCGGTTCTTTGGAAGTACCGTCATATTTGCTGTGTATTTTAACGCCATTATATTGCCGACCAGAACACTGATCACAACAATACTGAGTACCCAAGGGTTGAATAGTAGCGCCATAATCATCTGCCTCACTTTGTTTGTTATTTAAACTAACTGTAACAAGGTTTTTCTGATTGGGCGAATATGTAAATTTGATTTCGGGCGTGAGTTGGCATTTTTAACCACAATAAAAGAAAGGTTTATTTTTTAACTTATTGTTATTTAGATGGTTTTATTTTTGATAGATCGGTAAAGTAAACAATGTTTGCAAAACTCGTCATTCGGAAATATTACAAATGTAACGCTGGTATACATCATTTAGGTGATTGATTAACCAGTCTTTTCCCGCAATATTCTCGGTTGCCAATAGATTTTTAAGGAAAGTTGGAGTGAGTTGGGAAAGGCACTTTTTACTGATAGGGGCATAAGAAAGGTGCCAAGGCTCGATACCAACACCACCCAAGTCGATACGATAAGGAAAAAAGAAACCAAATTGGTGCGCGTAGTTGGCTAACCATTGGGATAAAGGGTATTGGTGGCCGCCTTTCTGGTACTCCCAAGGCTCCAGTTGCAGCTTTGTGTCTGTGGGTAACAGTGCTTTTGAATAGACATCGATATCCGTCCCCCAGTGATGACGGCTAGCACCTGGCAGTGCTGACCAACGCAAGATCGCATGGACACGTTCGCCAATCTCTAAGCTTAAGGCATCAATAGGGTGAGAGTGGGCGTCAAGAAGTGGGCGCTCGCCGTTAAACTTGCCGTTCCAAATGGCACATTGGCGGTGAAAGTTTCGATAACCACTGGCGAGATCGATATGAATGTTATCCCGCCTCGCTGCATCACACATGGCACGAAATGCCGTTGCCGCCTCTGGATGGAGGCGGCTCTCTTTCTCTAAGTGGCTGTCATCGAGCCCGGCGAGCTGTGCTGGGGTCATTTCAGCAAATTTGCCAAGACATTTTGGTACATATCAGTCAGCTTTTCTAAATCAGCGATGCTGACACACTCGTTCACTTTGTGAATCGTTGCGTTGACGGGACCAAGCTCAATGACCTGTCCACCCATCTGTGCAATGAAGCGGCCATCGGACGTCCCGCCCGTAGTCAGGAGTTCTGGCTTCTTATGATTGACTGTTTCTACAGCATCGACAACCGCATCAAGTAGGCTACCTGCATCGGTTAAGAAAGGTTGGCCACTTAAGGTCCAGTTGAGGGTGTAATCTAGCCCGTGAGCATCCAGTACAGAATGTACTTTGCGACGAATCTCGGTGTCGGTCAGTTCGGTACTAAAACGGAAGTTAAACTGGACTGAAAAATCCCCAGGAATCACATTTGATGCGCCTGTTCCCGCCGCCACGTTGGGGATTTGGAAACTGGTCGGAGGGAAGTAGGCATTACCATTGTCCCATTTTGCTGCCGCAAGTTCGGCAAGAGCGGGGAGCGCTTGGTGAACAGGGTTATTGGCAAGGTGCGGGTAAGCGACATGTCCTTGGGTACCATGAACGATTAAGTCGCCCGTGATAGAGCCACGACGGCCATTTTTTACAACGTCGCCAACATAGTGCGTACTTGAAGGCTCACCGACAATACACATGTCGATGATCTCATCACGAGCCATCAAGGTGTCAACTACGCGTGTTGTCCCGTTGATGAAAGGACCTTCTTCATCCGAGGTGATTAAAAAGCCGATAGAGCCTTGATGATTTGGGTGTTCAGCGAGAAATCGCTCCACGGCCACAATCATACAGGCCAGTGACCCCTTCATATCGGCAGCACCGCGACCATGTAAGTAGCCATCAATTTCGGTTGGCTCAAAAGGTGGGGTATGCCATTGGGCTAGATCGCCAGCTGGGACGACATCGGTGTGTCCAGCAAAGGCAAATAAAGGGGCTTCAGTACCACGACGAGCCCAAAGGTTAGTGGTATCTTCAAATACCATGACCTCTATTTTGAACCCTAGTGCTTCTAGGCGTTCAATCATGACTTGTTGACATCCGGCATCTTCCGGCGTGACGGATTCTCTCGAGATGAACTCTTTCGCGAGTTCGATTACAGCTGACATTCGTGTTCCTTACTTAAACAGCGTCTGGTATTGGTCGGCCTTAAAGCCTACATGGAGTTGCTCGCCTACTTTGAGCACTGGGCGTTTAATCATCGCCGGTGCAGCAAGCATCAGAGATATCGCTTTTTCCGTATCAATATTCTCTTTATCGGCTTCGTCTAGCTGACGATACGTTGTTCCACGTTTATTGAGCAGGATTTCCCAGCCTAACGCATCAACAAAAGAGCGCAGTAACGCTTCATCTATGCCTTGTTTGCGGTAGTCGTGAAATTGGTACGCAACGGATTCGGCTTCTAGCCATTTCTTGGCTTTTTTGATGGTATCGCAGTTAGCGATGCCATACATGGTGACTTCCATTTTGTTCACTCGGTCTGTTCGGTTTTTGATGCCACAGTTATAACGATAATCGGTATGGATCACAAATTTGTCACCACTTTTTCTCGTTACCCTCTGCGGTGTATATGGATGGTTACAAAACGACTACTGCTATGAATAGGTATTGAATGTCAGTAAAAATGCGCACTTTTCTTGGTAATGAAACCGTCACTCCATTGATCAAACTCAACATCTTGATAGCGGAAGTCTGAATAATGTGACTTATATGATTGTTGGAGGTCTCAATGGAACTGAATCCTGTTTTTGCTCGTCGTCTTTATCTAGCACTGTTGGTCAACAAGATTGAGCGTCCGAATGTGCCTAAGTTAATAGAGTGCACAGGCTGGCCACGTCGTACCATCCAAGATGTCTTAAAGGCTTTGCCAGGAATTGGTATCGAACTGACCTTTATTCAAGATGGCAAACGCCATAATGATGGGTACTATCAGTTGTGTGACTGGGGGCCATTTGATCAAGATTGGGTCAGCGACAGACAAGCCTTGATTGAAAACACCCTGTTTACTTAAAGGCATATCGAGATGAGAAAGCCAGCGAAAGCTGGCTTTTTGCGCTTTTGACTGACCATTATGGGCAATCATAGATGTGACCAATGAAGGTCACAGAGGTTTCGAACTCCATTTGAGGCGAAATTTCGATACGATTGCCACCAATATGTATGGCATGGTTTCGAAGCTGGTTTAGCGCCCCTGTGGTGAGGTTGAAGTTTGTAATAAACCAATAGCTGTACCAGTGGCCTTCAGAGCCGACCCAAGTGTCGATGGGTTCGCATGACTGAGGGGTAACGGTGTTATCAAACACGATGGTGACATTCTCTGCGCCAGACTCTAGCGGGGTAACAGAACACCCCACCACCGCCAAGCAAAAGACCCCCAAAAGGCCTTTCTTCATTTTTGTGACTCCAGATAGAGTAAAGTTGCCGCCACTCTTGAGGGTGCATTAAGCTTTTTCAAGACACTTTTGACGTGGACTTTGACTGTTGATTCAGAGATGAAGAGTTTATCGGCGATCTCTTTGTTGCGAAAGCCCTCCGCGACAAATCTCAGTACTTCTGTTTCTCGCTTGGTCAGCTCAGGAAGCTGAGGGTGTGCATTGAGGATGTCGGTGAGTTGCGCTTTTACCGACGCACTATAAGCGTGGTTTCCGTGTGTCATGAGTTGGCGCAGTTGGGTGATCATATCATCAGGGTTGTCATCCTTAAGTAAATAGCCATCCGCGCCCGCTTGAACAATTTGACGAATATCACTGGCATCATCGGAGACGGTGAGGATAACGACCCAAGTCGTTGGGTTAATGTCTTTGATCTTTTTTAATGTCTCTAAGCCATTCAGGCCGCGCATGTTGAGATCAAGTAACACGAGGTCATAGGGTTGCGTAAATTGCATGGCTTCATCACCACTGGCAAGATCACCGCATACCTCAAAATCAGGCTCAGCATTTAAAAGTTGACGTAGCCCTTTTCGTAATAGGGGATGATCATCGACAATTAAGACTTGCCACATTGTTTTATTGCTCCTCATTGATGGGGCAGGTAATTGTAATCTTTGTCCCTTGCCCTTTGTCACTCTCAATCGCGATATTCGCCCCGACTAAGGCGGCGCGTTCATTCATAATCGTCAGGCCATAATGTTTATCGACGGGAATCCGAGGGTCAAAGCCGATCCCGTTATCTGTGATCTCTGCGGTTAAAGTACTTGTTGATTGATGAATGTTGACGGTTATTTCAGATGCATTTGCGTGATGGATAGCATTCGCGACCGCTTCACGAATGATATGCAGTAAATGTGGTTGTGTTGCTTTATCTAACGTGAGCTGGCTTACCTGATTTTCAATGATGAGGTTGCCTTGCTGTTGATAGGGCGAGAGCATTTGGCTGAGCGCGATAGCAAAAGGTGTATCTTCGAGAGAGAGTCTAAACGCGGTGAGTAGCTCGCGCAGTTGGGTATAAGCGTCATTCAGCCCTTGCTCTAACTGCAAGAGGGCATCAGGTGGTGCACTGTAATGCCGCTTTAGTAGCGACACTTGGATTTTCAAGAAAGAGAGTGATTGTGCTAGCGAATCATGAAGTTCTCTGGCGATATGGCTGCGCTCTTCCATCATGGCAAGATGTTGCGCGTTATGCTGACTTTCAGTGATCAGGACACTCCGCGCGAGTAGTTGACAGGCGTGGAGAAGTTGCGCTTGATCCGGACAGGGTAGATCAAACTGCCACTGGAGATCGCCAAGGTGGCGTCCTTCTGCATAGATTGGCGCGAGCTGCCATTTTGTTGAGCTAGGGGCGCCTTTAGTCAATGTCCACGTGTTCGGGGTGATGATGGTGAGCTTAAGTGCTCGAATGCCCTCGATCATCATTAGTTTGTCTAGCACGAGATCGAAGTGATCAACTTTTATCGGGTGTTGTGCCATGGCCGCCGAGCACTCATACAATAGCTGTAGCGTATGGTTGCTGTGGGCGAGTCGGTGTGTCTTTTCCTCTACTTTCATCTCCAGTTCGTTATAGAGCTGCGCCAGTGAGGTCGACATGGTGTTCATGGTATTGGCTAACTCTGTTAACTCGAAATGATTGGGTAAGTGGAGTTGCGTTGAGAAATCGCCTTCGGAAAGTGATTTGCTTGCTGCGACCATTTGATGGAGAGGCGCGACGATATGGCGTTTGGAGAACTGCAAAGTCGTGATGACAGTCAGAACAATCAAGAGAAGCGTTCCTCCGCCCATTGCCGCCAAAATATGGAGTTTTTGATTAGTATGTTGCTGAAGTTGCAGCACAAAAGCGTCAATTTGATCCACAAATAGCGGTAAGTATTGATTGTACTTGGCATAGTCTTGCGCTTGGATAACATCGAGCAGTGCAAACCATTGTGCATGTAGCGCTTGATACTGGTGATGGATGCTATCGGGGGCAATAACATCAATGATTTCGCCCAGATGCGTAAAACTGGCCGACATCGTTCGCTGGTATTCAACCAATAGTTCTGGATGGTACGTAAAGGAGTGGGCGAGGCGGTAGCTCTGCATTCGCAGTGAACCCGCGACGTTAATTGCTTCAGCATCATTGATGCTGGAGAGATAGAAAGTGATCGCAATAACGACGGTAATCGTAGAGAAACCAATAATACTGAAGAGCATCATCGCCAATCTTGCGGTGATTCCTCTCTTGGCCATGCGTGGCGTCCGACTATTCATTTTTAATACGTTAAATATGTGATCTCAATCGGTTAAATTCTTTGACCTAGTACAAGTCTACCCTACAAATACCCCTTTGGGGTTATATCTCCTTTTTCTTTGCCCTCTAGACTAGAGAGTAATGATCAATTTCTTGAGCGATTTATCAATCGCGGTGTCATGGATTCTTCAAAACGTCAATTTTGGAAGCGCGCGCTCGGTCAAAAACGGTCGCCAAATGAAGTGAGTTTGCCGTGGACGCAGGCGGACTTCACAGAGCGATGCACACGCTGCCGAGCGTGTGTTGATGCTTGTGAAACGGCTGTTATCAAGGTCGGTGATGGCGGCTTTCCTGTGGTCGATTTATCACAAGGTGAATGCACTTTCTGCTATGCCTGCGCAGCACATTGTGACGTTGATGGTTTGTTTTCTTCTCAGTCCGAGACACCTTGGCAGCATAAGGTCCAAGTGCTTGATGCTGTCTGCCTGCCCTATCAGCAAGTGACTTGTCGCAGTTGCAGTGATAGCTGTGAGACGAGAGCAATTCGATTCCAGTTACAGTTAAAGCAGGAAGCGACGCCGGAAATAGATATAAATCAATGTACTGGGTGCGGTAGCTGTGTCTCTGTATGCCCGACAAACGCAATTGAGGTGGTATCAGCATGAGTGAATATCACGTGAGCAGCTTGGTTGTTCATGCTGCAACGGATCAAGTCGAAACACTAAAGCGCCAGTTAGAAGCAATGCCGGGGACAGAAGTACCGGCGGTAAGTGAGGTGGGCAAAATGGTCGTCGTGGTTGAAGGTGATAGTCGCCAGTGCCTCGTTGATCAATTTGAAACCATTCGCCAGTTACCAGGGGTACTTGCTGCCACCTTGGTCTTCCATCAACAAGATAATTCGTTGGCTGAGCCAGCCAGAGGAGTGTAGCCATGACAGTATCGCGTCGAAGTTTCTTAAAAGCGAATGCCGCAGTCGCGGCAGCATCGGTAGCGGGTGTATCGCTTCCAACTGCGATAGCGCAAGCTGCTGAAGGCGACAATTCGGTGAAGTGGGATAAAGCACCTTGCCGTTTTTGTGGTACTGGATGTGGTGTGCTGGTGGGAACACAAAATGGCCGAGTCGTTGCGTCTCAAGGAGACCCACATGCCCCGGTTAATAAGGGGTTGAACTGTATTAAAGGTTACTTTTTACCCAAGATCATGTACGGAGAAGATCGTCTGAACCAACCTATGCTGCGCAAAAAGGATGGGGTATACGATAAAAATGGCGAATTTACTCCGGTCAGTTGGGATGAAGCCTTTGATGTGATGGCGGATAAGTTTAAAGCGGCATTGAAAGAGAAAGGCCCAACGGCGGTGGGGATGTTTGGCTCTGGACAATGGACGGTATGGGAAGGTTACGCCGCTGCGAAGCTTTATAAAGCTGGCTTTCGTTCTAACAATATTGATCCAAATGCGCGTCACTGTATGGCGTCGGCAGTTGTGGGGTTTGGCCGCACCTTTGGTATGGATGAGCCGATGGGCTGTTATGACGATCTGGAGCAAGCTGACGCGTTTGTCCTATGGGGAGCAAACATGGCAGAAATGCACCCAGTGCTTTGGTCTCGCCTGACCGATCGTCGCCTTTCTGCGAAACACGTTAAAGTCGCGGTACTGTCAACGTTTGAACATCGCAGTTTTGAACTTGCTGACAATGCGATCATTTTTACCCCGCAATCTGATCTCGCCATTCTTAACTTTATTGCCCACTACATCATCAGCAACGACAAAGTGAACAAAGACTTTGTTGAAAAACACTGCAACCTGGTGAAAGGCGCGACAGATATCGGGTATGGCTTGCGCCCAGATCACCCTCTGGAGAAAGCAGCAGCGAATCCGAATGACGGCAGTGCAACGCCAATTAGCTTTGAAGCGTTTGCAAAGTTTGTCGCCGATTACGATGTGAAAACGGTCTCAAAAATGTCGGGGGTGCCAGAAGATCAACTGATCGCGCTCGCCGAGATGTACGCTGAACCAAAAGTGAAAGTTGTCTCTTACTGGACCATGGGATTCAACCAGCACACGCGTGGTGTGTGGTGTAATAACTTGGTTTATAACATTCACCTGCTAACAGGTAAAATTTCTCAGCCCGGGAATGGCCCATTTTCATTGACGGGTCAACCTTCTGCCTGTGGTACCGCCCGTGAAGTGGGGACTTTTGCACACCGCCTGCCTGCAGACATGGTAGTGATGAATCCAAAGCATCGCGAAATGTGTGAGACACAGTGGAACATTCCGGCCGGTACCATTCCTGATAAACCGGGTTATCACGCAATTTTGCAGGATCGAATGCTGAAAGATCGTAAGTTGAATGCGTATTGGGTGATGTGTAACAACAATATGCAGGCGGGGCCAAATATCAATGAAGAGCGTTTGCCTGGTTATCGCGATCCAGAAAACTTTATTGTCACTTCTGACCCCTATCCAACCGTCACGGCCATGGCGTCGGACTTGATCTTGCCGACGGCTATGTGGGTTGAGAAAGAGGGAGCCTACGGTAACGCCGAGCGCCGAACACAGTTTTGGCACCAACAGGTGAAAGCACCTGGCGAGTCAAAATCTGATCTTTGGCAGTTGATGGAGTTCTCTAAGCGTTTCACGGTTGAAGAGGTTTGGCCTGAAGATCTGCTTGCTAAGAAGCCAGAGCTTCGCGGTAAAACGCTTTATGACGTGCTGTATGCTAATGGAAAAGCCGATCAATTTAAGCTTGATGAGATCCCAGATGATCGCCTCAATGACGACGCTCGCCACTTTGGCTTCTACGTTCAAAAAGGCTTGTTTGAAGAGTATGCCTACTTTGGACGCGATCACGCCCATGATCTTGCTCCTTTTGATATGTACCACGAATCGCGCGGTATGCGTTGGCCTGTTGTCGATGGCAAAGAAACATTGTGGCGTTATGCCGAAGGGCATGATCCCTACGTGGAAAAAGGGGATGGATTCGCGTTCTATGGTAAGCCTGATAAGAAAGCCGTGATCTTTGCATTACCCTTTGAACCCGCTGCGGAATCACCAGATGCTGAGTATGACTTGTGGCTCTCGACAGGGCGTGTGCTCGAACATTGGCACACCGGCACCATGACCCGTCGCGTGCCCGAACTCTATCGCTCCTTCCCTGATGCTGTGCTGTATATGCACCCGCTAGATGCGAAAGCTCGCGGCTTGCGTCGTGGCGATAAGGTCAAACTGGTTTCCCGTCGTGGTGAAGTAGAAACGCATCTCGAAACACGCGGCCGCAACAAAGTACCGCAGGGGTTGGTATATATGCCTTTCTTCGATGCTGGCCAGTTGGTAAATAAAGTGACACTCGATGCCACTGACCCACTTTCTAAAGAGACCGACTTTAAGAAGTGTGCGGTAAAAGTGATGAAAGCCTAACTCATTCTGCCTATCGATAACGGTTGGTGAGGATAGGCAAAACTGTTTTGATTTAAACGCTCTTAGGGAGTCACGAATGATGATGAAACGAATGATCCTAGTGCTGCTGATGCTGGGCAGCGTTTCTGCGGTAGTGATGGCACAAGTGCAATCGTTGCGCGGTAATCAAGATATTGGTGATACGAATACGGCACCAAGTATTAAGGTGGTACCGAAGCAGCATGATAAGTACGCGTTGGACTATGTTAATCAGCCGCCGCTGGTGCCGCATGCGGTAGAAAACTATCAAATCAATCAAGCGAATAATGCGTGTTTGCAGTGTCATGATGTCGATACTTATCGTCAGACTGGTGCGCCAAGGATCAGTCCGACCCATTACATGGATCGCAATGATGTTATGTTGACCGAGGTCGCACCGCGTCGTTACTTCTGCTTACAGTGCCATGTAACGCAGAGTGATACTCAGCCTCTTATTGGCAACGATTTTGTCCCCGCAGGTAAATTCGGTGAATAGGAGGCAACATGGGATTGATTAAACGCTTTTGGCGCTGGTTTAGGAAACCCGTCAATGTCGCTGTTGGCACCTTACTCAGTTTAGGCTTCGTGGCGGGTATCATTTTTTGGGGGGGCTTTAATACCGGGATGGAGATGAGCAACACAGAAGCGTTCTGTATTAGTTGCCATGAAATGGAAGTGAATGTCTACGAAGAGTATGTCACCACGATTCATTACACCAATCGCTCCGGTGTACGTGCAACCTGTCCAGATTGTCACGTCCCTAAAGAGTGGACGCCAAAGATGATTCGTAAAATTCAAGCATCGAAAGAGTTGTACGGTAAGGTGTTTGGCCTGATTGATACCCCGCAAAAGTTTGAGGATCATCGGTTAAAAATGGCTGAACGTGAATGGGCGCGGATGGAGGCGAACGATTCACAGGAGTGTCGAAACTGTCATAACTTTGAGTATATGGACTTCACGGCGCAACGCACAGTCGCCGCGCAACTTCATGACTTAGCAGAAGAAAATGGCCAGACATGTATCGACTGTCACAAAGGGATTGCACATAAATTGCCGAAAGGCCATGAAGTCGTTCGCGAGTTCCCTGACCTGACTTCATCGGGTCAATAGCAGGATAGCAACTGGCAAGGCGCCTTCTTGCCAGTTGCGTCTATTTACTGACTCAAAAAGTATGCAATAAATCCCACCCATGATAGTGCCAATAAGATCCAAGGAAGTTTAGAAGGGGCATGCGTTTCAATATGTGTTACCTCTGCAGTGGTGTCTGGCGCGACTGAAGGGGCAGTCTCTACCTGTGTTGCTTTTGCTTTCTGCCTTTTCTTTTGAGCCTTGTCTCGCTCACGTGCTTTGGCTTTGTGTTGTTTTTTGTACTGCTCTATGCCTTTTTGAATACCTGCGGCAATCAGTTTCGTCTGCTCTTTCGTTTGTCCCGGCTTTTGCGTCGCCTTCGCGATAGCCATGGCTTCTTGTTGTGTTTTGGGGGAGGTCTTTGGGTTCGCCATAGTGTGTCCTATTGACTAGTCTTAGCGCTATTGTATCAAGAATCGATGACTTTTCCCGCCTATTCAACCCGTTACAGCTGGTGTGACTTAGTGCACGAATTTATGTATCAAAAATGTACAACTGCACAGTTTTCCCATGATTTGCTCGAATCTCTACGCGCTGTTACATACGATGGATGCTATACCTGCGTAAACTGCACGGCTTAACATCTTCACTATCAAGGTGTTAGTAGCGTTTTTGCAAAGGTGCTGTCGTAATGACTTCTCTTTTTCTTCTCAGTCACTCATAGTTAGTGCTTTATTAAGAAATCGCAATGTAGAGGTAAGAAGTGAAGCATTGGATGGCTCATTTGGATAATCACGGTTGGTTTGTGCCTCCGATATGGCTTTGGCTCGGCTGGGTATTGCTTTCGCGTAGCTGGTGGTTGGTTGTCATTGCAGGGGTGAGCAGAGAGCAGGGTGCTGCACTGCTTGAACTGTTTTACCCCAAGCAGATGGAGCTATACCAGCAGATGGCACTCGCTGCCCCGGTGGTGGTGTTTATGTGGCTGTCGGGCTTGCGACACAAGCTGCCTCCTTGGTTGCTCAGAGTCTGGCAAAAAGGCAGAGGGATAACACTAGTGGTACTAGTGAGCGATTTTGTTATTCAAGGCTACGCCATCGCCAATGCGCCGTTAACCGCAACATTGCCGATGCTAGTCACGGCAGTACTGACACTCTGGTTTGCCCTGTATTTAGTGAGAAGCTGGCGTGTCGACATGACGTTTACAATGATTCCATCAGATGCTTCTAGAAAGGAAGAGGGGAGAGGCGTCAACGACAATTAATGAGTTAGAGATATGCAAGAGTTAAGTAAAGGTTTAATACTATTCAGTGCCCTGCTCAGTCCATTGGCGATGGCGGATTGGCAGCTCAATGTGGATTTGCAGTTCAGTGCGCCCGTCGGTGAGCAAACGAGTCAGTCTTCCATTCATTTGTCGCCGGGTGAAGAAGCGATCTTCTTAGAGTCTTCTAGTAGCGAGCTACCGCTGAGAGGCAGTGCTGAACTGCTCGATGTCAACGCAGAGACGGTAACCGTCGCTTTCACCGTCGAGCAACTTGCGGACAATGGCGACTGGGTGACTTTTGCCAAGCCGATAGTGTCGACGGGCATTGATACGCCTGCTGAGATCGCCATAGCGGATGATGATAACCAGCAAACATTGAACTTAGCAATCTCTGTCTCTTCCCATTAAGTCTCGCGCAACTTAGCACTTAGAAACCTTCCGTCTGGAAGGTTTTTTCTTTCTTACTCAAACCACAACACCATACGAAATCAATATCTTTTAAAGCGGTTTGTGTACACTAAGTGGTGAGCTTTGTCTTAATAATAAAAGGAACAAAACTATGGCAACGATGCAGCCAGGTATTTTGCCGAATGCAGGGCCTTTTGCACTGTATGTAACCCTGAATGTTGAGAACCTCACTGACGCAGTAAAAGCGCAGCTTGGTCACTTTCACCGTCTTATCGCTGATATTAATGACCAGTATCAAGCGGATCTATGTGCAACATTGAGTTTTGGTCAGCAATGTTGGCAGCAGCTATATCAAGGGACGTCGTTCGATACCTTTAAGCCGCTGGGTGCGGGTAAGGTGACTGCGCCAGCGACAGAAGCGGATGTATTAATACATATTCACTCGACACGACATGATTTACATTTTCTTGCTCTGCGCAAGTTTTTGGCACCTATCGCTGATGTCGTTACGATAACCGACGAAACCTATGGCTATCGTTACTTAGACAGTCGCGATATGACCGACTTTGTTGATGGGACCGAGAATCCAAAGGAAGACGCTCAACGCCAAGAGGTTGCTGCTATTGCATCGGGCGATTTAGCCGGTGGCAGTTTCGTTATGTTGCAACGCTTTGAGCACAATTTGCCAGCTTGGAACAAAATGGGGATTGCTCAACAAGAAGCGGCAGTAGGACGAACTAAAGCTGACTCGATTGAGTTAGATGACGTGCCAAACAATTCTCATGTGGGCCGTGTCGATATCAAAGAAAAAGGAAAAGGACTCAAACTGGTCCGCCACAGTCTGCCATACGGCTCCGTTAGTGGTCCTCACGGTTTGCTGTTTATTGCGTACTGTAATACGCAGCATAATTTCAAGCAGATGCTAGAAAGTATGTACGGTGAAGTGGATGGCGTGACAGATCGCTTGTTAGATTTCACTACAGCGGTAACTGGCGGTTACTATTTTGCGCCTTCGAATGAAATGTTGGCTGCCATTCTCGCTGAATAATTCCTAAAGAGAATATTTCCTGACTGTAAGCACCATAGGGCCTTGAAGGGTTACTCTTCGAGGCCTTTATTTATGGGGTTTACACGGTTGTTTTGATTTAATTTTCATTAAAAATAAACACGTCAAAGTACTTTTGACGACGCAATTTAACGAGTTTTAACGTTGAAAAGTGTGATCTCAAGCCATTATTTAAAACGCGAAAATATTTAATCCTAGAATAACGGATAAATACTAAGTGATTTAGATCACTTAAAATCACTTCAAATCCCACATCTAACGTGACTCAGATCGAGTTTTTACGTCATTTTTATATTCTCAGTTTTGACGTTTTACTTAACTTTCTGTTTTTAATGGATTAATTTCCTCCCTTTAATGTCTGATTTGAACCAGATCACTTTCTGTATTGATTAATTTCGCGCAAGGAAATAACTGGGCTTAATCTATCGCCAGTTGGAATGAGTCAGCGTCACGACTCTCGTTACCGGAATGATTAGGATACGGAAGATGTTAAAACAAACCCTATTAGCCACTTCGATTATAGCGACTCTGTCTGCATGTACATCAACACCAGAGTTAACCGAACAACAGCGTGTTAATGCCATAGCAGAGAATTTGGATATTCATTATCAAGTAGTGACCAACCATGGCGCAAATGATGGCTTAGCTTGTCAGGCCCTCGGTGCCGAGTGGGCGTCTTGTAATCAAGTGATAATGACATTGGAGAATCAAGGACAAGCGGTCGAAGGTCACGACTGGGTGATCTACTTCCATAGCATCCGTTTAATTCTAGATATCGACAGTGATCTCTTTACCGTTAGCCGTGTAACAGGCGATCTACATAAATTGACGCCGACCGAGAAATTTACTGGCTTCGAAGCCGGTGAAAAGATTGAGCTGCCACTGATCGGCGAGTTCTGGCAACTGTTTGAAACGGACTTTATGCCGGGGGCCTTTGTAACAGCACCTAACTCAGAGCCGAAGCAAATTGTCGCGTTAGATACTGAAGATGTGGCGAGCTTCGTGAGTGGATTAGAGGGTGATAACTTAAAACGCACGCCAGACGATAACAATATCTTTGCTACTGCTGCCACGCGTTTTGAGAAAAATGCTGATGTTGTACAACAGGATGTCCGTACTGCGGTTATCCCGACCCCACTTCATAGCGAAGCAACAGGGGGAGAGCTTTCGATTACTCAGGGCTTGGCGATCAAAGAAGGGGTGTTTTCAACAGATCACCTAGCTGCCATTGAAGCGCGTGCGGACGTTATTGGTGTCGATATCGATGGTACCGTTCCTGTTAATGTGACACTTAAACCTGGTGCTTTTTCTGATGACACCGCACGTTCTGGCGCTTATCGGTTAGATGTTACGTCAGAGGCAGTGGAGGTGATTGCTTTTGATAGTGTCGGCGCATTTTACGCGGTGCAATCTCTGTTTGGGTTGATTGATAGCACCAATCCGACTGTTGTTCCGACGGTTTCTATCAAAGATGCGCCACGCTTTGACTACCGTGGTGTGATGGTTGACGTTGCCCGTAACTTCCATTCGAAAGACGCTATTCTCGCTACTCTTGATCAAATGGCGGCCTACAAGCTCAATAAGCTGCATCTTCACCTAACCGATGATGAAGGTTGGCGTTTAGAAATTCCGGGTCTGCCAGAGTTGACCGAGGTAGGTGCGAAACGTTGCTTTGACTTAGAAGAGCAGCATTGCCTACTACCTCAACTTGGCTCGGGGGCGACAACGGATAACTTTGGTAGCGGCTACTTCAGCCGAGAAGACTATATTGAAATTCTAAACTACGCACGGGCTCGTCATATTGAAGTGATTCCTGAGATCGATATGCCAGCGCATGCGCGTGCTGCTGTGATGTCGATGGAAGCGCGTTATGACAAATACATGGCCGAAGGTGATCAAGCCGCTGCGGAAGCTTATCGTTTGTTGGATCCGCAAGATACTTCTAATGTGACGACAGTACAGTTCTATGACCGTCATAGCTTCATTAACCCTTGTCTAGATTCATCCGTTCGTTTTGTCGATAAGGTGATCAGCGAAGTGGCTGCGATGCACCAAGAAGCGGGTGTGCCTTTGAATACGTGGCACTTTGGTGGCGATGAAGCGAAGAACATTAAGCTTGGTGCTGGGCTTCAAGATATCAATGCGGAAGATCCAGTGGCTTGGAAAGGCAATATTGATCTTAGCAAACAAGATAAGCCGTTTGCGCGTTCACCACAATGCCAGACTTTGATCGCTGAAGGCACGGTAAAAGATGCGGGTTACTTACCTAGTTACTTTGCTGAGCAGGTGTCGGGTATTGTGGCTGAAAAAGGTATTCCCGCATTTCAAGCTTGGCAAGATGGCCTGAAGTACAGTGAAGGTGCTGATGCCTTCGCGACGGCTGACACACGTGTCAACTTCTGGGATGTGCTTTACTGGGGCGGGACGAGTTCTGCATATGAGTGGTCTGCAAATGGCTATGATGTGATTGTATCTAATCCAGACTATGTCTACATGGATATGCCTTATGAAATCGACCCGAAAGAGCGTGGTTATTACTGGGCGACGCGTGCAACAGATACGCGTAAGATGTTTGGATTTGCACCAGAGAACTTGCCTCAGAATGCAGAAACTTCGCTAGATCGCGATGGGAATGGCTTCACTGGTAAAGGCGAAGTGGAAAGTGCTCCATTCTATGGTCTTTCAGCGCAGCTCTGGTCTGAGACTGTCCGTACTGACGAGCAGTATGAGTACATGGTATTCCCTCGCGTACTTGCCGCTGCGGAACGCGCCTGGCACCGTGCTGAGTGGGAAAATGACTATCAAGTCGGTGTGGAATACTCACAAGAGTCAGAGTTAGTAAACAAAGCTGCGCTTCATGATGATTGGACACGCTTCGCAAATGTCATGGGTCAGCGCGAACTCGCTAAATTGGAGAAATCGGGCATTGATTATCGCCTACCTGTACCGGGTGCGCGTATTGAGAATGGCCAACTAGAGATGAATGTGCAGTTCCCAGGGGTAGCGCTACAGTATTCTCTAGACGGTAAGCAATGGCTGGACTACAACAGTGCTGAGAGACCAAAGGTTGAAGGTAACGTATCTGTACGTTCAATCTCAGCATCGGGTGAACGTCACAGTCGAGTGATTGACGTGAAATAAGCGATTTAATCGAGCTGTTCCGATAAAGCAATAACGAAACCCTGGTTTGGCCGCCAGGGTTTTTTACGTTAATGGGTCGTCCCACTTTAGATGTTGCAATGCCGACGTTGGCCATTTTGGATTTCTCTTTTCCGCATGGGCATAGCGTCAATGATGGTATTGAGCTCTTGCCAGTCAATGGCATGTTGCCATCGATGTTTTACTTCTCCATCTTTGCCGATCAGTACGGCTTGATAGTCAGGTGAGGACAGTTTTAGGGCGTGAAAGTTGTCAGGTAGTGTGGTTTGTCGCTGTTTGTTGACGAGCAGCTCTTTTGGCGAAGTGTTGTTATTGTCAGCAAGATAGATGTCAACATCTCTGGCCGTGAGTTGGCACTGGTTAAACAGCACCTCTTTCATCAGCTGCCTTTGCTGGGCGACATCTTCCGGTAAAAAGAATACCAGAGTACGCGCATTCCAGTGGAGTGAGTGATGGGGGTACGCCGCGGTGATACCCGGTAGTAGCACCAAAAAGGTCAGGATAATAAAGGTACGCATAGCAGTCCTCCTCTTAGTGTCTACGCAAAGCTTAGACAGTTAGATTCATGCCAGCGAGTTAAACGGTGTATCAAGTTTGATGTAGCAGAAAGGTTAACCACTAAGGTTCTGATAGTTTTGGGTAAAAAGCACTCAGAGACTGGTTATAGCCATTCGGTGCCGATTGGCTTTGAGGCGTTGTGGATAGAGACATGGTGGATTGAGACGTCCGGTATTGGAGAGTGTTTAGAAAGTGCTCCCTTTCGTAGTGGGGTAAGTGTCGTGCGATAGAAAGACGACGGAGAAAGGTCGACAGAAACAAAAAACGCCGCAGAAAGCGGCGTTTTGTCAGTAACCATTGAATCTTACTTAGTTACTTTAAGTACTGCAGTTTCACCAACATTAACAGCACCAGAAAGCTTAGTTAGCTCTTTGATTTCGTCCATGTTAGAGATAACAACAGGTGTCAGCGTTGATTTCGCTTTCTCTTCTAGTAGCGCTAGGTCGAATTTGATCACTGTGTCGCCAGCTTTAACTGTTTGACCTTCTTCAGCAATGCGCTCGAAACCTTCACCTTTTAGTTCAACAGTATCAATACCGAAGTGAACGAAAAGCTCGATGCCGTCATCAGACTCGATAGAGAATGCGTGGTTCGTTTCGAAGATTTTACCGATAGTACCGCTTACTGGTGCAACCATTTTGTCACCAGCTGGTTTGATTGCGATACCGTCACCAACGATTTTCTCTGCGAATACGACATCAGGCACATCTTCGATGTTTACGATTTCACCTGAAAGTGGCGCGATGATTTCAATTGCACCTGTGTTTGCGCTATCGTCCGAAACTAGCTTTTTTAGTTTGTCAAACAGACCCATTATGTTGCTCCTAAGCGATTATTTTATCTGCTGGTATATTAGCAGATAGTTTTCTCTGCGATAAATTTTTCTACGTGTGCTTCGATTTCAGCTGCAGTTGGCATTGCCAATGCTTCATCCGCCATTTGCTTCACTTCAGCGAAGTTTGCGTTACGGATAATCTTCTTAACACGTGGAATTGAAATGCCAGACATACTGAACTCATCCAGACCCATACCTAGAAGAAGCAGGGTTGCACGCTCGTCGCCAGCTAGCTCACCACACATACCAGTCCACTTACCTTCTTTATGAGAAGCGTCGATGACCTGTTTGATCACTGTCAGTACAGCTGGAGACAGCGGGTTGTATAGGTGTGAAATCAGCTCGTTACCGCGGTCTACCGCTAGAGTATACTGAGTTAAGTCGTTCGTACCAATACTGAAGAAAGCAACTTCTTTCGCCAGATGGTGAGCAATCGCTGCAGCAGCAGGGGTTTCTACCATTACACCGATTTCAACGTTTTCATCAAATGCAAGACCTTCAGCTCGAAGCTCTGCTTTATATTCTTCAATCGCTTTTTTCAGTTCACGAATCTCTTCAACAGAGATGATCATTGGGAACATGATGCGAAGTTTACCGTGCGCAGATGCTCGTAGAATACCACGAAGCTGGTCACGCAGGATTTCACGGCGGTCAAGGCTGATACGCACTGCACGCCAACCCAAGAATGGGTTCATTTCTTGTGGCAGATCCATGTAAGGTAGATCTTTATCACCACCGATATCCATAGTACGGATGATCACTGGCTCGCCATGCATCGCTTCTGCGACTTCTTTATATGCCTGGTACTGCTCTTCTTCTGTTGGAAGCGCGTCGCGATCCATGAACAGGAATTCAGTACGGTAAAGGCCGACGCCTTCGCCACCATTGCGGTTGATGCCGTCACAGTCTTTTACAGTACCGATGTTACCGCATACTTCGACTTGGTGACCGTCAAGTGTGATAGCTGGCAAATCTTTCAGTTTTGCAAGCTCTTCTTTTTCCGCGTTGTGTTGGTCGCGAATCGCTTTGAATTTGTCTAGCTCAGCATCGCTTGGGTTAACAACAATTTGGTTGTTAAGTGCGTCAAGAACAAGCATATCGCCATTCTGAACTTGCTGAGTGATGTCGTTAGTACCAACGATGGCAGGAAGTTCTAGTGAACGTGCCATGATTGAGGTATGAGATGTACGACCACCGATATCGGTAATAAAACCTAGAACATACTGCAGGTTAATCTGCGCTGTTTCTGAAGGTGTTAGGTCGTTAGCAACAAGGATAACTTCTTCGTTAATCGCGCTTAGCGAGACGATGTTAATGCCGAGTGCGTTTTTAACAAAGCGTGAACCGATATCGCGAATATCGGTCGCACGCTCTTTAAGGTACTCATCATCTAGAGACTCAAGCGTTGTTGCTTGCTCTTCGATCACAGAGTGGATCGCGAGGTCTGCACTTGCGTTGTTCTCTTTGATGAATGCAATGATTTCTTCTTCCAGCTCTTCATCTTCAAGCAACATGATGTGGCCTTCGAAGATAGCTTCTTTTTCTTCACCGAAAGTTTCACGCGCCTTTTCTTTGATCGCTTCTAGCTGCTCAGAAGATTTGCTACGCGCATCATAGAAACGTTGAATTTCACTCTCTACGTCGCTGATAGGAGACTGGTTTAAAACAATCTCTTCTTCTTTCAGCAGCAAGGCTTTTCCGAAAGCAATGCCCGGAGAGGCCGGAATTCCTGAAATCATAACTGTACCTTAATTAAAAAAAACAAGTGTAAGTGATGTAAAAGAGCTGCTTAGTGCAGCTCATCCATCAATGCGACTAGGTGGTCAACAGCTGCTTGAGCTTGAGCACCTTCAGCAGAAATAGTAACAACAGTGCCTTTAACTAGACCTAGAGTTTGAAGCTTGAATAGGCTCTTTGCAGAAGCGCTTTTACCGTTAGAGGTAACAGTGATGTCTGCGTCGAAGCCTTTTGCTTCTTTTACGAACTGTGCAGCAGGACGAGTGTGTAGGCCGTTTTCTGCAGTGATTTCAACTTGTTTCTGATACATTTTTTCACCCCGATTGTTAATAAAATCTTTATTATGATTCGCTTGATGTAGCATAACGCATTTTGGCGTCGCAGCGAATTTCTGTGTTAGAATCTTACCCGATTTGTACTTATTTCAGACCTTTATTTTGTGAGCAAGTCGTCACAAAACTGATCTTGTCGGAGACAACAAGTTTATTTCGAGCCTGAAAATAAATCCCCCTCGTTATAAGCTCACGGTCATAAAAAAGCAATAAAAAAGCCCCAAAAAAGGGGCTTTCGTCACACTTTTGAATATCCGCTCGCAACCAGTTGCTGATGCGGTTGTAATGATTATTGCTGCAGTTCTTGCTCTGTGAAAATACCAGCGAAGAGTGCGCTTGATAGGTAACGTTCACCAGAACTTGGTAGGATGACAACGATGGTTTTTCCAGCGTTTTCAGGTAGTTCTGCTAGGCGATTTGCTGCAACGACCGCGGCACCAGAAGAAATACCCGCTAGAATACCTTCTTCTTCCATTAGACGACGTGCCATTTCAATCGCATCTTCAGACGAAACTTGCGCCACTTCATCGACAAGATCTAGGTCGAGGTTGCCAGGGATGAAACCTGCACCAATACCTTGGATTTTGTGTGGAGCGGGTTGAATCTCATCGCCAGCACGCGCTTGAGTGATAACAGGTGACTCACTTGGCTCTACCGCCACAGACGTGATTTGTTTGCCTTTTTGTTGCTTAATATAGCGGCTTACACCCGTGATTGTGCCACCTGTCCCGACACCCGCAACGAAGATATCAACTTCACCATCGGTCGCATCCCAGATCTCTGGACCAGTGGTTTTCTCGTGGATTTCTGGGTTTGCTGGGTTATTAAACTGTTGCAGCATGTAGAATTTTGACGGGTCTTGAGCAACAATCTCTTCAGCTTTTGCAATCGCACCTTTCATACCTTTAGGCGCTTCTGTCAGCACAAGGTTTGCACCTAGCGCTTTAAGCAATTTACGGCGCTCAAGGCTCATGCTTTCAGGCATCGTCAGTGTGAGTTTGTAGCCACGTGCCGCAGCAACGAAAGCGAGCGCGATACCTGTGTTACCACTGGTAGGTTCTACGAGCTCGACGCCTGGCTTCAACTTACCACTTTTCTCTGCGTCCCAAATCATGTTTGCGCCGATACGACACTTAACGCTGAAGCTTGGGTTACGGGCTTCAACTTTAGCCAGGACTTTGCCTTTGCTTACACGGTTAAGTTTTACAAGAGGAGTGTTACCAATAGTGTGAGAATTATCTTCGTAGATCTTGCTCATTGAATTCGTTCCTTCGTTACACGGGATAAGTAGGTTTTAGCATACTCGGAATCCGTGTTTTGCGAAGGAACAAATGGTTATATGTTATTGTTGTATTAAGACAATAAATTCGCCTGTGTCATACTGATTCTGCTTTATATTTGTCTACCCAGAGTGCGGTTGCGCCGCAGACCGCGACGGGCATTACGACCAGATTGAGCACGGGGATCATGGTGCATAGCAATACACAGGTGCCGAAACTGATACTCGTTGAGTAAGGGGAGGCAAGTTGATCACGCATCTCTCTAAAAGGGACTTTGTGATTGTCAAAAGGGTAATCAAGATATTGAATCGCCATCATCCATCCGCTAAACAAAAACCACAGCACAGGCCCAGCTGTTTGACCAATGGCTGGAATGAGCAGTAACAGTAGTAGCCCTATAGCCTTAGGAATGTAATAGGCCAGTTTTTGCCATTCGCGTTTAATGATGCGGGGTAAGTCTTTTAAAAGGTCTTTGAGACTTTCGTTCGGTAAAGGTTTTCCGGTTAACTTCGCTTCAAGTTGTTCGGCCAATAATCCATTGAAAGGTGCGGCAATGAGGTTGGCGATTGTGCTGAAGAAGTAGGCGAAGACAACCAGAATGGCAATAAAAGCAAGAGGCTCTATTATAAAGGAGAGAAAATGGAGCATCTCGGGTAGCCAACTGAGTATTAGGCTGTTGAGCTTCTCACTGAGGGTTGAGAATAGGAAGTAGAAGGCAACGCCGAAAAGGAAGAGGTTGACGACGAGCGGTAATATGACGAAGCGGCGTATCCCTGGCAAGGTTGCAAGGGAAAAACCTTTTAAAAAGTATTGAAATCCAGACATGCTCTTCTTAGTAGTATCAGCTTTGTAACAATTTTTAACATGGTAACGGTTAGCGAATTGTCTCTCAACCCATAATCACTCTGTCCAAAATCCTTGTTAAACAATGAATATTTTTTGAACGGACGAACACATTCGGGTTCGAATAGTGAGATAGAGGTTCTATTTCTGTAGAGAGATTTGGTACATTAACAGCCATAGTTAGATTTAGACCTGACCGACACGTTAGTTGAGTAGGGTAACAGTTTGAAAGCGCCTCATTGTCATCTTCATGATGAATGCGTTTAAGGACAACAACAGCAGAGATAATGTGATGCAGGAATTGCGCTTAGTTCTGATAGTCGTAGGTGTGTTAGCGATTGCCGCACTATTGATTCATGGTTTATGGACAAGCCGGAAAGAACAGCCCGCAAAGTTTGGCGAAAAACCACTGAAGAAGATGTCTGATGTGGATGACCAAGGCTTTGATCAAGACGGTATCGGTGAGGTACGAGTCGTCACTCGTAATCAAGAGAAACGTCAGGAACCAGAATTCAGTTTTGGTGAGTCCCTTTCTCATGATCCTCTGCTAGAGCAACCACAAGAGACACCACCAGCTCAACAAGACGTGCAGCCCGCTTCCGAGCCTGTCCTCTCTTTTAGTGCGACAGAAGCTGCTGTTGAAGCGCCATCGTCAAAACCACCAACAGACAATGCAGAAGCGGTTGTAGAACGGAGCGCTGAGCCCGTTACCGTTGATTCTTCTCCTTATATAGAAGAAGAGAAATCGCAGCCTATAGAGGTTGAGCCTGAAATTGAAGAGGCGCCACAGGTTGAGCCTGCGTTGGCTGAGAGCGAGCCTGTTGTTTCAGAGGCCGAGCCAGAGCAAGAGCCGGAAGTATTGGTGCTGCATGTTCATGCGAACCAAGGCGAGATTTTTAAAGGCACTCGCTTGATCAATTCGATGGAGCAGTATGGGCTCACGTTTGGTGATATGAACATCTACCACCGTCATGTCGACGAAACGGCTAGCTCAAAAGTGATCTTTAGTGTGGCAAATATCGTCAAACCAGGCGTGTTTCACCAGAATGTAGAGTTTGAAACTCCTGGCATTTCATTCTTTATGACATTGCCGTGTTATGGCAAAGCGGATCAAAACTTTAAGCTAATGCTACAAACCGCGCAGCAGATCGCCGATGACTTGGGTGGCCTGGTGATGGATGATCAGCGCCACATGATCACCCCACAAAAACTGGATAGCTATCGAGAGAAAATAAAGCGTTATCAATCCGCATAATTTTCCCATTAAGCAATAACAATCAGGCTCCTTTATTGGGGCCTGCTTTATTTTAGGTAATCACTATGTCTACACCAGAACAACTACTTTCCTCACTGCGCGCGCAGCTTAACCATCATGGTTACCTTTATTACGTTGAAGATGCGCCTGAAGTCCCTGACGCTGAGTATGACCGCTTGATGCAGCAACTTCTAGCGCTAGAAGCTGAGTACCCCGAGCTGGTTACGCCAGACTCCCCGAGTCAACGAGTCGGTGGTGCGCCATTAGAGGGGTTTGAACAAGTTGCGCATGAAGTTCCGATGCTGTCATTGGACAATGCATTTGACGACGACATGCTACAAGCCTTTGAAAAGCGCCTGTTGGATCGCTTAGGCATCGCAGAGACATTGACTTACTGCTGTGAGCCTAAGCTTGATGGCATCGCGGTGAGCTTGATGTATGAAAATGGCGTATTGGTGCAGGCGGCAACTCGTGGGGATGGCTCTACGGGGGAAAATATTACCGAGAATGTACGTACGATCGGTGCGATCCCACTGCGGCTGCGCGGTGAAGGCTGGCCAGCCCGTCTTGAAGTGCGTGGTGAGATATTTATGCCCAAAGCGGGGTTTGATGCGCTAAATGAAAAGGCGTTAAAGAAGGGTGAGAAGACGTTTGCTAATCCTCGTAATGCGGCGGCAGGGAGCTTACGCCAGTTGGACTCGCGCATTACCGCAACGCGTCCATTGAGTTTCTATGCTTATTCATATGGTGTCGTTGAAGGTTATGACATGCCCGATAGCCAATATGACGCGCTTGTGCAACTTAAAGCGTGGGGCTTACCGATGGGGCCAGAAGTGAGAGCGGTGCAAGGCTTAGATGAAGTGATCGCTTATTATCAGGGGATTGGTGATAAACGTGAATCGCTCGAATACGAAATTGATGGTGTGGTGATCAAAGTCGATAGCGTTTCCCAGCAATCAACGCTAGGTTTTGTCGCGCGCGCGCCTCGTTGGGCTATCGCTTACAAATTTCCGGCTCAGGAAGAGATGACGTTACTGGAAAACGTCGAGTTCCAGGTCGGGCGCACCGGCGCGATTACCCCCGTCGCAAAACTCGACCCTGTTTTTGTCGGTGGCGTAACTGTGAGCAATGCGACTTTGCACAACGGGGATGAAATTGCCCGTTTAGGGGTGATGATTGGCGATACCGTTGTGATTCGCCGCGCAGGTGATGTGATTCCACAAGTGACATCAGTGGTACTTTCACGTCGCCCAGCTGATGCAAAAGCTATTAAGTTTCCTTCGCAATGTCCGGTTTGTGACTCCCCTGTCGAGCGCATTGAAGGTGAAGCGGTCGCCCGATGTGTCGCAGGCCTTTTCTGTCAGGCACAACGTAAAGAAGCGTTAAAACACTTTGTTTCGCGAAAAGCGTTAGATGTTGATGGCTTAGGGGAAAAGGTGATTGAGCAGCTGGTTGATAAAGAGATGGTGGAGACACCAGCCGATCTTTATAAGCTAACCGCTGGTAAGTTAACCATCCTTGAACGCATGGGGCCAAAATCGGCACAGAATGTGGTCAATGCTTTAGAGCAGTCTAAACAGACAACGTTAGCGCGCTTTATCTATTCATTGGGTATTCGTGAAGTCGGCGAAGCGACCGCACAAAATTTGGCTAATCACTTTAAGCGCCTTGAGGCAATTTGCGCTGCTGATGAAGCAGCATTACTTGAGGTGGCCGATGTTGGTCAGATTGTGGCTGCGCATCTCTTGCGGTTTTTTGCCGATAGTCACAACGCGGAAGTCGTTAAGCAGTTGCTCGATGTTGGGGTTTGTTGGCCAGACATCGAAGATGTGCCTGAGGATGCGCCACAGCCTTTAGCTGACAAAGTTGTCGTATTGACGGGTACTTTATCGAGCATGAGTCGTGGTGATGCTAAGGCTGCATTGCAAGCGCTTGGCGCTAAGGTGACAGGTAGCGTGTCGAAGAAGACAGATATTCTCGTCGCGGGTGAAGCTGCGGGCTCAAAGCTGACTAAGGCGCAAGATCTCGGGATTGAAATCTGGGATGAAGAGAAGCTTCAATCCATGCTGCGTTAATTTCTGTGGTTTTTTGTTTATGAAGAGCACCCTTGTGGTGCTTTTTTTGTGCGCATATATGGCTTTGAGGTATCTTTTCGGTGCGTATTAACATGCGGGGTAATCGTTTGCTTGCTTTGATAACGGAGCAAGCAACGACTGCGAACAAAATTAACAATATAGTGACGGCGATCTCATAAAGAAAATACGGATAACCATAACTTGTTGTTATGTATGGGGTATTTTGTGTTTCGTTAACTTTAGCAAGAGAAAGGAGATCTAGATCACTGAAGCGGGAAAACTTTGCGATGCCTCATATTTTTCACTTCGCAAATAAAGATCCTATTGATGTTTTTCGTCGCAAACGTAGTCTTAGAGCTGTCAGCGGAGGTTAAGTTCCGCAGAAATTCAGATTTTAGTCATTTTTTTATTACGGATAAGAAAGACTGAGATTTTGAGGAGATGATTTGTTACCTACGGCGGCCAACCTTTTAGGTGCAAATCATAATAACAGCGAGTTAGTTCAGGAGTTATTTCCATGGAAAAAATGTTTAAACGTTCACTGGTAGGTGCGGCAATCGCAGCAGCTTCAGTAGTAGCAGCGCCTGCAATGGCGAATGATAATGTAGAAATTTACGGTCAAGCAGCAATCTCTTACTGGGTAATCGACAGCAAAGCTGAAGGCGCTAAAACTTCTACTGATGTTGATAACGAATCTCGTATTGGTTTCCGCGGTTCTAAGCAGTTCAAAAACTTTGGCCCAAAATTCATTTGGCAAATGGAGAGCGGCAACGTAGGCGATGAAGGTAAAGACGGCCGTTTTGGTGCGCGTGATACCTTCGGTGGTTTTGAGTGGGATAATGGTGCGCGTTTCCGCTTTGGTCGCGTACTGACACCTGCATACGAGATCATTGACTGGCCTTACACTAACCCAGGTCTAGGTCCAGTATTTGACTGGAACACAGATATTATGGCGGGTGCACACCACGACCGTCATGGCGATCAGTTCCGCTTTGATTCTGCAAACTATAACGGCTTTAGCTACGACCTAGCGTTTGGTGCACATGACACCAACACGACTGATGAGTTCTTCTATGGTGCAGCGGCGCACTACACCAAAGGTATCTTTACCGGTCACCTAGGCTTCCAACTTGATAACGGTATCAAGAATGACAAGTATGATGCTGCAGGTACAACTCAAGAAACTTTATGGAAAACTGCAGATCGTCAAACTATTGTAGCAGGTGTTGAGTTCCACTTTGAGAACGGTTTCTCTGTAGTGGGTGCGTGGAAAGGCATGCAGTCTAAGTACGAAGTTGCTCCAGGTGTTGTAGTTAGCGACAATAAAGAGAGCCAAAACTCTTACTCTGTTACTGCTCAGTACGTAACAGGTGACTGGTTGTACAAACTAGGCTATGCGTACACTGACAAGCTTAAGTCTGGCGGCTCTAAAGTTGCTGAAACTGATGACCAAGCGATCACTGCGCGTATCATGTACTTCGTAGACCCATCAGCAGTAATTTACTCTGATATCCGTTCTTACGACATGAACGGTAACACCAAAGATAAAGACGCCACTCGTTGGGGTATCGGTGTAGAGTACTACTTCTAATTGTACTCAAAGATATAAACTGCCAAATTTTGAACGGGCCTAGTGCCCGTTCTTTTTATTCGCCTTTGCCGCTGCCGCTTTTTTCTATTTTTTTGATTTTTTTATTCTTTGATCCTAGTGGATTGCTCTTGGCGCAAAAGCAAGGTAAAACATCCTGTAGAGGATTTAAGTAGAAAGGAACAATCATGAAGTTAAAACAAGTTCTAGTCGCTAGCGCTATGCTTGCGCTAGGTTTTACAGCACAAGCCAGCGTGACGCTGACCTTTGATCGTGAGATTGATATTAAACTAGTCAATGGGCAGGAAGTTGATGTTGGTTTTATGGGCAATAGAGAGTTAACGTTGGATAATGGTACTTCTCAAGTTTTTTATCGAGTTTCTGCAATAGTACATGAGAGTGGTGTGAGAAAGAAGTTTAACTCTCATTGGCAAGTCGTCCTTTTTGATGCATATGATACGTCTTTAGAAATGTCGGTTCCTGTGAGACTAGATACTGTTCGTCACGGTATTAACTACAATGTTCAACCAACCATTGAATTGACAAAAAATGGTCAGGCCTTCCCGCATGAACACGACTATTTTGAAGCAGAAGGGTTTAATGTCTTCACTGATCCTGAGGATGAGCTTGCGCGTTACAATGCCACTGGTGGTGCAGCGGTTTATATTCCAAGTGGGCAGGTTGAAGAGCGCATATTGACACCTACCACCGCCGCAGTCCAAGCCGCAGCGCCTGTCGCTGTGCAAGCAAGTGCGCCAGTGACCACTTCAGCACCTGTTTCCGGTGATAACGCCATGATTCTTATCCAAGCAGACTTCCTTCGTTTGTCTGAAGTGCAAAAACGCATGTTCCTCGACTGGGCGAAACAGCAGTAAGATTAATTGCGTTGATTCTATCGCAACGAAATTGTACATCTCGTCAGCAATGGTAGAATACAGAGATTAGACATCCTAAGTGCAGCGTATCGCTGCACTTTCTTTTTGAGGCGATTCATAACATGACGGTGAAAACACGTTTTGCTCCTAGCCCGACGGGCTTCTTACACGTAGGTGGTGCACGTACTGCACTCTATTCTTGGTTATACGCGAAAGGCCAAAGTGGCGAGTTCGTATTGCGTATTGAAGACACCGACCTTGAACGTTCTACACAAGAAGCGAACGATGCCATTCTTGAAGGCATGGAGTGGTTAGGTTTGAATTGGGATGAAGGTCCGTACTATCAGACCAAGCGTTTTGATCGTTACAACCAACTTATCGATCAATTGCTTGCTGAAGACAAAGCGTATCAATGCTACTGCCCGAAAGAGATCTTGGACGAGGTGCGTGAAGAGCAGATGGCTGCAGGTGTCAAGCCGCGTTACGATGCGAATCATCCAAAAATCAAAGCTGCGAATGATGCCGCGACTGAGGCTTCGCCTTTTGTGATCCGTTTCCGCAATCCAAAAGAAGGTACGGTTGTCTTTGAAGATCAAGTGCGTGGTCGCATCGAAATTGCTAACAGTGAGCTTGATGACTTGATTATTCGCCGTACTGACGGTAGCCCAACGTACAACTTCTGTGTTGTTGTTGATGACTGGGATATGGGTATCTCTCACGTTGTTCGTGGTGAAGACCACATTAACAACACACCGCGTCAGATAAATATCTATGACGCGCTTGGTGCTCCAGTACCGACGTTTGCACACTGTGCGATGATTCTTGGTGATGACGGCGCTAAACTATCGAAGCGTCACGGCGCAGTGAGCGTGATGCAGTATCGTGATGACGGTTATCTGCCGCAAGCACTTCTGAACTACCTTGTACGTCTGGGTTGGTCTCATGGCGACCAGGAAGTCTTCTCGCAGCAAGAGATGATTGACCTCTTCAGGCTCACCTCGATTAGTAAGTCAGCCTCGGCATTCAACACCGATAAGCTTCTTTGGTTGAACAACCACTACATAAAGACTGCGGATCCTGCTTATGTGGCAGAGCACTTGCAATGGCACCTCGATCAGAAGCAGATTGATATTACTAATGGCCCAGATATTAAAGACGTGATTCAGTTGGTGGGTGAGCGTTGCAATACGTTGATTGAACTAGCAGAGCAGTCTCGCTACTTCTACGAAGATTATGAAGAGTTTGATGCGGGCGCAGCGAAGAAGCATCTTCGTCCCGTCGCGAAAGAAGCGTTGGAACTGGCTAAATGCAAAGTTGCTGCCCTAGAGAACTGGGAAACAGAAGCGCTGCATAATGTTATCAAAGAGACATGCGAAGAGCTTGAGCTTGGCATGGGCAAAGTAGGCATGCCATTGCGCGTTGCGGTAACGGGTCTTGGTCAGTCGCCTTCAGTGGATGCCGTGATGAAGCTGGTGGGTAAGGATCGTGTTGTTGCACGTATCGAAAAAGCACTAGCATTTATTGCTGCGCGAGAAGCTCAGCAGTAAGCTAGCTAGTTAACTGATACTTAAGGCCGCTTTTAAAGCGGCCTTTTTTATTCGCGTATTTTGAAATCTCCCGCTTTTGCCAAGGTCTTTTAAAGTAGGCATGCCTCTTACAACACAACATTTGTTTTCGAAAAGAAAACTAAAGAGGTAACTATGAAAACGTTAACAACATTCACCCTCGCACTGCTCTTTGCTTTTTCCGCGCCGACATTTGCTGGAGAAGGTGCATCCGCGTTAGGCCCTTGGGTAAACTGTGAGCTATCCAACGGAAAAGTCGATTATCAGCCATTGCATAGCTGCACCCAAAACGGTGGGCATGAGGTCTTATAGAAGAAGTAAGATGTGGCGTTCCCACAGGTAGTGACTCGGGCCCACATGTTATTTTCTATCCAATGAAATTTTTCTTTATTTACATTGAGTTAGCTTTTATTTGGGGTTTGGCCTAGTTATATAAATATAGCTAATCCTAGCCCCAATTTCATTCAGAACTTGGGCTTTAGCAGGGCCAATTCTGGTAAGCTGTTTAAAAAGCAGACATGAAAGGCTAACGGATTGTGAAAAATGAATTTCCCTTCACCAAAAGAGCCATCGAAAGTATAGCGCCAACTGACAAAAGGGTCAGGTACAAGGACAGTGGCTCAAATCTTTCTATTCCCGGCTTGATGCTTCGCGTTTACTCATCCGGTAAAAAGGCGTTCTACTACCGTAAGTTCTATAAAGGAAAGTACAATGAGGTTTACCTTGGTGATTTTCCTATTTTGACGGTTGAAAACGCCCGAAACCTTGCCCGTGAAGCGGCATTACAGATCGCGCAAGGCATTGACCCAAATGAGAAGCCTGAAGAAGAGGAAATACTGACATTTGATCAGCTCTTTGAGGCGTACTGCGTAGATTTTGAAGCTGATATTGCGGCAAAGAAACGCAGAGCATCTAGCCTTGATGCTTCCAAACGAAACTACCGCATTCATATACAACCATCACTAGGCAAAAGTGATGCGATGTCCTTCACCTCGGCCAAGGCTAGAAAATTCATGGCTGGACTCAAATCCAAGAATTCCTACGCCATCCATAACCATTGTCTTTCGTTACTGAAAAGTATGTTTACACGTGCTGACATCCAAAACCCTTTTAGTAACCTTAAGAAGATTGACGACAGTGGTATGGCGAGAGATCGCTATCTCAATCGTGAGGAAGTGAACAAGCTCTTTGAAGCGATTCAGTTTGAAGACCAGATTTACCAAGACGTTATCTTTGTTTTGCTTTTTACCGGACAGCGCAAGATGTGTGTGTTGTCGATGGAGTGGAGAGAAATCAATTGGGATAACCGTTCATGGACAATCCCAACCTCAAAGATGAAAGCGAAAAAGCCGCACACCTTACCACTGGTTGATGAAGTGATGGCGATCTTGGAAAGGCGTTTTCATGAGCGCAATACAGAGTCGCCGTTTGTCTTCCCCAGTGAGCGAAGTCGCTCCGGCCATATCTCGGAAAAGACCTCTAAAGGGGGTTTTTGGCGACGCGTTATTACGCGAGCGGGGCTGTATGACGAGAATGCAGATAAAAATCTAAGGGTGCATGATCTCAGGCGTACCTTGGCGAGTTGGACAGTGCAGCAAGGCGGTTCAATTCAAGTAGCAAGCGATATGCTCGGCCATGGTGATATCTCTGTGACTGATCGCGCCTATGCCCACCTCAACGTTGATCATGTTCGCGGTAGTGTAGAGCAAGCCGTAAATGCCATGTTTGGCGAGCAAACGTTACTCACGCCGCTAGAACAAGCGATGCATCGCGCTTCCGTGTTATCGAACGAAGACAAACAACGGTTATTGGAATTTATTCAAACGGAGTTGGATCAAGGCTATGCCATTGAGTGAGAGTCAAATTCAAGAGTTAACAGGATTGGGGCTATCAGAGCATGAATGCAATGACATTAGCATTATTCTGGATGTCATCCCTGAAACCCCGAACAAGCAGCAACTACAGCAGTTAAAGACTAGCTTGGAAAAGGCCGCGAAAGCAGCGCTCACCCTAGAGCACGAAGACCCAATGCTGATGCATGACATTAACGCGGGGTGTTTCATTTCGGGTGATCAGCTCGCACAGCAAGCCGCAGCGATAGGGTCAACACTCGATTATTTTGAGGCCACAGCCATGCAAACGACGGATGAGAAAGGTGGGCATCATACGAGGGTTGTAACGCCCAAAAGTAAGAACTTCCGCCGCTTTGATGCGCTCACCAAAATCTGGTGTGCCGGAGGGAGAGAAAACACCATTACCGTGACAGGGCCGTTTATCTTGTATCTGACCATTTGCTTTGAAGGTCAATACAGCGCCAAAGGCGCAGAGCGAGTGAGGAACAACTATCGCCGTTATTATCTTGGCCGAACGCTAGAGGGAGATGAGGCGAATAAAGCGGCTGAAGGTGGTGATCATATAGAGCTGACTGTGACGCTCAAAGACGGTACACAGACGGTTACAGAAGTGAATAAATTGACAGCTAAAGCCCTTTCTGAACAGGTCAAAAAATTAAAAAACAAGCGGGGATAAAAATCCGTCCCTGTGTTGAAGCCTTTGTTTATGCGGGATTGGCGGAGGTAAGTGAATGGGCAGGTGTAATTTCCGTCCCCGCGATCTAATTGCGAGATATGTTTGGCTAATCAACAATAGCTACATCGAGAATGATTCAACAACCCAAAGGAGAAAACATCATGATCCACTCTCGTACACAAGGTAAATTCGGCGACAAAATGACACGACGTGAAGCAGCAGAATATCTAGGTATCAAGGAAAACACCCTTGCTACTTGGGCTTCGACAGGGCGAAACAAATTACCCTTTATTAAGGTTGGCCATAGGGTGTTCTACCGCCTATCTGACCTTGATGCCTTCATGGAGAACAACATTCAAACTCAGACCTTTTAGGCTCATGGGTGTCCTAAAGCTCATTAACTTACAAGGTGACTATGAAATACGGCTAAAAAAAGAAAACCCCGCTACTCGAAAGCAACAGGGTTAACCCACGCTGTGATGACGAAGATTGGCGTCCGAACTCATCACAGCTACAAGGAAATAATATGATGAAAATTGAATTACCGAAAGTCCTATTTGGCTTTTGGGGAGGTGGCGCATGAATTTTCAAGACATTCGCCGCAATCTCAATGGCTGCGAACTGCCCACATTAAACGCCTTGGGCATCAATGTTCCCTCTAAACCTAAACTTGCAGCTCCCTGTCCTGCCTGTGGTGAAGGCCATGACCGTTTTACGTGGACGGTCAAAGATAAGTGGTTACACAACTGCCGTGTATGCGGTGGCGGTGATTGCTTTGATTTGATTACCAAGTGCTATGGCAACGACCCCAAGCAGGCTGCACAGGCGATTCAAAGTGTTTCCGGCAATATTGAACCTATAGGTTATCAAGGCGGGGAACACCCGCCTTCCAAAGCCGAACAAACCGACCCCGTAGACGTTACTGAACAACATCTCTCTGTGGCTAAAACCGCGTTGACATTATGGCAAGCCGCGAAAACTCAGCTTGATCCTGAGTATTTGGCTTGCCGTGATCTAAAAGGTGTTGAAGCTGAAGTGTTATCAGCGCCTTACTTTGTCGGTGGTGTTCGCTTTGAAGCAGGAGATTTATTGGTTCCACTGTTTAAAGCCCACGAACTGATGAACCTGCAACTCATCAACGGTAAAGGAGAAAAACGCTACCTTAAAGGCGGTTTAAAGCAAGGCTGTAACCAGATTCTAAGCGGCTTGAAGCCGACAAGAGTCTTTGTCTGTGAAGGGTATGCCACCGCTATCGCGGTTTGGCTTGCCTACGACAGGCAAGAGCATGTTGCAATCGGCTTTGATGCCGGAAACTTAAAGGCGATAGGCAGTGAACTTAGGGGGCTAGGATTGCCTATGACGTTTCTAGCAGATAAAGATGAAGCCGGACTAAGAGGGGCTAATGCGGCAAGCATAGAGGGTGAGGCAGTCATTGCCCCACCTTTTTCGCATGATGATGAAGGTACGGATTGGGATGACTACCGTCAGTTAGGTTATAGCATCAAAGATGCAGTGGACGAACGGTTAAAGGCGAACGAAGCCCAGCAAACACAGGTTTCCCCAGCAGCAGTTAAACCGGAAAGTAAGCCGAAGAAGCCGAACACGGATAGCGGCTTAAGCTCGGCTTCTAAGCCGAATGATTCGGTTACGTCAGAAACAGCTCAAGCCAGTAATGACGCGGCTTCAAGCGGCTTAGCGTCGGCTAGCCAAGCCAGTGATGCTGAAAATAATACGAATACTGAAGCGAGTGATAATACGGCTTCAAGCGGTTATAGCCGTTCGAAATTGTCTAAATACATGAGCTTCCCCGACCTCAACGAAAATGCGAAACCGTTAGGAACAGCAGCAAACCTAAAAGTACTTCTTGATGAACTCGGCTTTATGCCCGCACTCAATAAAATGAATCTAGAGTGTGAGCTACTGGAAGATGGCAAACCTTTGGCGGTGAGCTTCGAAGTGAAGCGAAGTTTGTTAGTCAGTGAGTGCCTAAAAGCCGGTATGCCGAAGGCGGCAATTGATGACCACCTTGTTGCCTTGTGTGAGTCAGATGAGTATCACCCTGTTGCCGCTTACTTAGAAGGCGACGAATGGGACGGCCAACAACGTGTTAGCCGCTTGATTGATGCCATGAACGCCAAAGACAGCAACTTAGCGCAAGCGGTTATGGTGAAGTGGTTGGTCGCCTGTGTCGCTGCAATCTATGAAGCGCAGTTTAGTTGCAAGATTGTTCCGGTATTGCAGGGCGGGCAATCATTTAAGAAAACGGCGTTTATCAGTCGGTTTGCCAACTTACTGTACGGGGCGTTCTTAGAAGGGGCAGAGCTAAACCCTGATAACAAGGACTCAGTGCTATCGTGCATCAAAAGCTGGGTGGTTGAACTGGGAGAGCTTGAACGTACCTCCAAGAACTCACAAGGGAGCTTAAAAGCCTTCATTACTAAGATCTTGGATACTGTCCGGCCACCTTATGCGCGAGCAGACATCAAGAAAGCACGGCAAACAACCTTTATCGCCACGGTTAACGGCTCAGAGTTTCTAAGTGATGATACGGGTTCAAGCCGCTATGCGGTGATTGAACTGTTAAGCGCGGTGGATATGGATGCGGTAAATAGCCTATTAGGTTATGAATACCGAGATGGGCGCGTGACTTTGGTCGCCCCTCAAGAGCTGAAACAGTTCTGGTTAGAGATTAAAGCCATGTATGACGACGGTGCCTCGTGGCATCTCACCGACGCAGAGCTAGAAATGATCTCTGCCATTAACAAGCGGCATAACGTGAAAACGAACTGGCAAGAGTTCTTGGAAGATAAGCTGGATATTGAAGACATGGAAGGGCGTTACCTGACGTGGATGACTTCAGCGCAAGTATGCGGCTATTTTGAGATTCAGCAAAGCTACTGCCGTCAGGTTGGCAAAGCACTCAAGGTTCTCGCCGCTGACGGCATGATTAAATCAGAGCAGCGCCGTTCTCGTGCGACGTACTATGAAATCCCTGTAATCGCTGAAAGTCATCATCCTTGAAAGCAACCACTGAGAAAGAAGCCTTCGACTTGCCCCCAATTGCGGGGCTTTTTTTAACCTCAACAACCTCATTTCCCTTAAGTTGCCAAATCTCATTCATCCATTCACCACTTTTAATAAAATCATGGGTTTAGGTGTGGTGAATGAGGTGGTGAATGAGTTGGCTCAAATACTCTTTCACCAGATGATAGGCGAAAAATGGTGAATAAGTGGTGAAAGAAAGGGATTGAAATTCGTCATTCACTCTACTTAAGTCTTTGATTATAAATAAGTGGTGAATGGGTGAATGAAAGGTAGGTACTCTAGCAGATTCGTTCTTCTCTTCCAGTGGTCATAGAAGCGGGGAGGTGGGCTTGAGTGTCTTGGTAGAAGTATGAAAGGAGTAGATATTTATCCGTATCACTTTTGTTATACGCAGAACTAGACGGTTATCCTTACTCGTACTAGTTCAGTGATTGCTAATGTATGATTTTCTGGAAGTGATTTTTTACCGCGAGTCAGTTAGGTTTTGCTAACTTGCCTTTTCCCCATAATCACTCAGAGTAAATTTTCATGTTGTAATTGTGAGTTTCCTCTGAAAAGAGTTAAACCGAGTTCACGCTATCAAATTAACAGTGTATCTCTTAGTAATCTAACGACCTTGCTTTGATGATAAGATGTCGATTTGTAATTCAGTCAGCTTTCTTTCTAGTTAGGCATCAGGTAGAGTATTGAATAAACCGTAGTAAGTTGAGCAACTTCTATAATGAAAATCTACATATCAAAAACTTTAGCTATTAATGAATATGATGGCTTCCATTTGGTCCAAGATCACATAGGAACAAACCATCCCCACCCATGGAATGATTATGGCTACTATGTGACATTTTGGCTTTATCATGTCTTAGATAGTGCAGTTACTAAAATTACTTCCATCAAACTGTTGATCAATGGTGAAATGGACACGACGGACTTTCTTTTCCCTAAGGGAGACTTGGTATCAAAGAAAATATCTAATATTACATCTTTGCTTAGTACGTTAGAAGCAGTTTCCTTAGGAGAAAGTGCTAGTTATTACCAAAAGATAAATTTCGTTCTTGAAGGAAATAAATGAAAAATTGAAACATTACTATATTCTTTGCATGATGCTAGCTACCAAATATCGAAAGAGCCGGAATACTCTAGATATGAAGGTTATCAGAATACTATTATGCGTGATGGTGAGACAGCAAAAACCCTTATAAAAAAGGGCTACCACATTGCACTGGGGACATATCAAAGAGAGCAATCATTTGAGCTTCGTTTAGATGCCCCGCTTCCTACAATTTCACCAATAACATTTAACTTTGACATATCTAAAGAAATTGCAAGAACAAATATTAATTTAATCATAGGGGAAAATGGAACAGGAAAAACACATATTTTAAAGAAAATATCTGAAGTGATGCTGGGGATTGAAGAGAATTCCAGTGATTGGCCTTTTTTCATAAACTAATCATCACGTCATACTCTCCATTTGAAAACTTTCACACTAAAGAAGAAATTTTAGATTTATTAGACAAGAAAAAAACAAACCCAGATCTAATAAATCAGACAGAAGTAGAAGAAACTTTCACATCAATAAATATGCGTACTTGGGGTTTAAAAATAACAAGAATAAATTTGATCTTAACTGGCCAAAAGAACTTAGCGTAAAATCTTTGAAGTCTATAATTAAATATGATAGAGAAGAGAATTGGTGGAAAGAGCAAACTAGGCTACACATTTTAAAAGATACGCTATCTCTAAGTATTAAATTTGATGATATTGCTGTCAAGATGAAAAGTGGGGAATTATATATAATCAAAGACAACCCTTACATAGAATTCAATCAAATAAAAAATGATATTAATGAAAAAGAGGGCTTGTTTTTTATCAAGGATGATGAGTCGATAACTCTAAGCTCTGGGCAGGAAATATTCTCTTATATGATCCCATCACTAGCTGCTGAAATTGAAGAGGAAAGTTTAGTTATAATTGATGAGCCTGAGCTCTATCTCCACCCCACTTTGGAAATCGGGTTGATCAACATGTTAAAACACCTCTTAGAAGATACCAATTCTTCAGCTATAATTGCAACTCACTCTGCGCTGATTACTCGTGAAGTTTCGGAAGATGGGGTGAAGATACTGAGAAGAAATGAGGGTTTCACTACAGTTCACCCAGCAGAAATACAAACATTTGGTGAATCACTAGAAGTGATAATTGGTGAAGCATTTGATGACTATAGTACTCATAAGCCATTCCAGTATGAGATAGACGGGTTAAAAAAATCGGGAAAAAATCTTCAGACCTTAATATCTGATTCTTCTCGCGAGTTTGGAGATGAAGCTCTTGCATATATCAATTCAAATGAAGATGAAGATGAAATTGAGATTGTGAGAAAATAATGAAATACCTAGATAATCTTAAAGTAAAAGCAACAGAGTGTAAAGATTGGTTCGATTTGGCAAAATCATCTAAAAAGAAGCGGGCTATACTTTTATATGATATTGAGAAACCTTTATTAGAAGACTACAGAAAGTACAATAGTAAAGTGAGAAGCTATAGAAGTAAGTTCTCTCAATCTAAATTAAAAGATAATTATACTGTATTGCTTGATTTTTACAATAAACCACCAAGCAATCTTGATTCTTTAATTTGTGATAGACGACATAATCATGGTTTAAACGAATGCCCATTTTGTGGCAAGCCTGTATCTCCTGGGACGTTGGACCACTTTATACCTAAAAATAGTTGGCCTGAATATTCCATTTTACAAAATAACTTGGTGCCTCAATGTAAAGAATGTGCTCCAATCAAAGGCGATGATTATCACAGCGATAATGGACATGCCATATTTCTAAATCCAATATTTAGTAAATTGCTTTCTTTTGTCGAGTTTAAGATAAAAATTGAGTTTAATGAAGAGGTAAAATCTATTAATTTCTTGCCTAAGATTGTTATTCCAAATAATCTTTCAAAGAAAGATCAAAGGAGGATATTATCACATTTTAAAGCACTTAAAATAAAGAGTAGAATAATTAAATACAGTGCCAGAACAATGAAACGTTGGGAGAATGCTTTGAAAGCATCAGACTTTGATATTTCCGCTGCACTGCAAACTCGTATTGATGAGAGATCTGATGAAGAAAGATGTAGGGATTGGAAGAGCTCTTTATACACAAGCGTATTGAAACATCATGAATACATGCAGTATCTGAATAGTCTTAAAGGTGTTAATGCAAAACCCAAAAGAAAAATAAGGAAGAAGGTTGAACTGGATATTTGATTTTAAAAACTTACTGGGGAAAGATTGCTGACGAACATCGCTCTTTAGATTATATTTTTGTATGAGAGTTAGTAGGCAGTGAAGGCGGTGTTTTTCTTCGCTAGGGTTAGATTTATATAGCTGCGATAATCACTACGGTATGTTTATAACACTAGTTTTGGATGAAGCGTTGAGTTGTTTTTGAGGCTTAAGCTAACTAAATTGCACTTATTAATAAAATGAATTCTGTTATACATTTATGATTTACGCTACCTGTTACCAATACTGACGAGAAGCGTGCTAGACATGTGGAACAGAGTAGTGCTTTCTATGTGACGCTTCTCCGGCTAGCCAGTGCAATGCTAACGAGCAATACAAAATTTTGCGCAATATCCTCAAAAACAACGTTAGAGATAAAGAAGAAAGTAAGAATCTGAATATCATAGTCGCTATCTCTTCTTGATTTAGGGTTGCGATGATGCGCAGTATTTTTCTTGGGTTACTTCTCTTGTTGGCTAGTTCTCCTTCATTGGCAGATATGGATCTAAAACTAACACCAAAGATTACTCTTACACTCTCAGAGCCAAACTCAGTTGTTCATACTATGAGTGCTTTACTTATGCGCTTTGATAAGGGCTCTATAATGCATGAGCATATTGATCCAGAGAGGGTGTTTGCCCCAACAATCAACCTTACTGGTGTGACTCCTCATTTTTTTAGTGCTCTTTTTAAGCCTGAAGTTTTGGAAACACTTCCTGATTGGATGATAGCGCTAGCAAAAGAACAGCGTGAAGCTTTCGGCATTACCTTGCCCGTCGATAACTTTTCAATTGAAGATGTACATGTTTATTACTTTTTCTCCAAATCAGAAAACACGGGTCATCTCTTCATGATTTCAAACCATTCGGTGCAAAGAATCGAAGTTACTCGCGATGAAGAGCTTTACCAGAACCTAGTTAACCAATTAAGGATGCACGATGCTAACTGAGAACGAAAAACATGAGTTAAAAGCTTTTCTTATTCAACTTTGGGGAGTGGAAGCTCAGCAATGGCCAATAAACGAAAAAATGTTTGATGTTACTTTTTTGATGCTAGAAGAATCTAAAAAATGCTCGGATCTTATGGACTTAGTACCAAGACCGATGCCAGTCGGTGCAAATCCTTCTAGCTGGTTGACGAAAGAGGTTCGAAAAGCCATCATTCGTCAACTTAAAGATGATAAACAGCATTACTTTCTTTGCGTACAAGCCCGAAAGTTGCGATGGAAGATGCGCTTTCTAGAAGCCGCGAATGGGTTTTGAGATTTAAAGTTAAATTAAGCTTATGAACCTACACTAACCTTTCTCTGATACATCACTGCTATTCATCTCAATGCCGAGATTTAAGACAATATTGCGCTAAGTCACTACGTATTGGTATGTATTTTTGTATAACCTTATAGATAGCAGTGTTTAAAAATACATTTTTCTTTGTCAGGGTATCGGTAGTTGGTATGACGCTCATTCCTTTTGCATTGCGAGAAGCAGATCAAGAACTTGTGGATGTCCATGAAGTGCCGCGAGGGCGCAAGAGTGGCTGTATTTGCCCCTCCTGTAAAACGCCACTGACAGCGAGGCAGGGTGATGTTAACGAATGGCACTTTGCTCACGCGACGAAAGCGGTAAACGACAAAACAGAGAAAGAGTGTGAGTATTCATTTCCGGTGTCTGTGCGTTTGATGCTGCATCAATTGCTGCAAGGCCAGTTGGATATCACGCTTCCTAGCTACGAAGATACGATAGAAGAACACTCGACACTCACAGGTCGCCAACTTACCCATACTTTCCCAATAACAGAGAGTAAAACCGTCACGGTAACGAACGTTCAATCTGACACCCAGTTTGAAGGCACAAGTGTGGATGCGGTGGCAAATGTTGGTGATTACACGATAGTTTTTTATTGTACTTACCAAGGGCGATCCGTTCCTTGGTCGTTGGTGCCGCCTCATCATGAAAAGTGTGGCGTGGTAGCGATTGAATTGTGTGAAACCCTCGCGCTGTTTCAAGAGAAGAAAAGCAAAGAGACAACATACAAAGATGTGTTAATCGAGTTCTTGAAAGAAGGCACCGAGTTTAAACGCTGGGTCTATCATCCGCGTTATGATAAATGCCTGAAAGCAGCGCAGTCAGCACTGCACGCTCAGGTCTCTGAGCATAATGCCGATTACCAGCTCTTGTTTTCAGGCCAAGAGGAGGTGAGTGATAACCAACGATACGCAGAGTTTGTTGATTTTCTCCATGGACCCCAACGAAAGGTGACTTCAACTAAGTGCATCTTTTACTGTGAAGAGTGTGGTGAGTGTTGGGAAGGGGATAGCCACCGCTATTGCCCAAACTGTAAAACCTATCTTTATACCAAAGTGCTTGAAGAGTGATATAACCACACAAATGCCGATTCACTTGATTTATTCTAATCCGAATAGCGATAAAGACAATTTGTCAGGCTTGGGCTTTAGTTGGGCTGGTGTGAAAGTGGTTTTGTTAAGTTGCTGATTTTTAAGGTTTAATTTGGTTGAGTGGCGTTCCCACAGGGACTCGAACCCCGATCGATCGCTTAGGAGGCGACTGCTCTATCCTGTTGAGCTATAGGAACGCATAGTTGGGGAGTTTATAACAAAATCAGCTGCTTATAAACTCCCTATTCAACTGAAATCTCGCGACTTATTTCCCCGACACGACTTTCGTAACCACATCGCCAACTTGGATGCTGCCAGCGAGTTCAGGCTGTTTTACGATCACCTCGGCGGATGATTCATAGACGCGGTCGACGGTTAAACGAATATCAGATTTCACCATTCTGCTGCGAGGAATACCACTTTGATCAACAAAGGCGGCACGGTGCCACAGCATAAGCAGGTCGCCACTTCTTACTCCATGGATCCTGCCGACATTCACTTGTGCCATGCTGTTATGCGCATTGACGACTTCAGGCAGACTAGCGCGACACGCGAGCTGATTTTCCAGATCGAGCATCATCTGTCGGCTTAGTCTTAATACCATTTGGCCGTAAGACGATTGCCAGAAACGGGCCGTTTTCGTATCGACTTGGCTTGTACGCTCAAATGGCCACTCCGCAATGTCCCGATAATCCTGCTGGAAAACTACTTCACCATTGTTGCCATCCAATACTTGCATGAAAGCGGCAAACTGACGGCTGGTTCTGTCTTTGCTTAACGTGCGTTTTTCTATCGTTGCGGAGAGGTCTGTTAAATTACCCACAACAATGTACTGTGCATCATTGTCTTGGGCCAGCATGGTTGCGGCTTGTGGAAACTTGGGATTGACATCGACCCGCGTGACCGCCGGTGAGATGAAACTCTGCGATTGACGATTAATCTGCCGATTAAGCACTTCACTGAAATCATCGCCGAGTTGATAAATCCCCCCCAGTGCCGCGTGTTGCGGTGTTTGCATACCAAACTGGCTGATAAGCACCGCTTTCTTGTACTGTGTTTTATGGCAAGTTTTTGCCGTTGGGTAGATATCAATACGTGCAGTTACATAGTACTTGCCGCCACCACGTTTGACATCTACGACTTGAATCTCCCGGACTTCGCTGTCTGAAAACAGGTATTGGTCACGCTCTTGCTCAAGGATGGGCTGCATGTAGTTAAAGGTCGATAGATCTGCCCCTGAGTACTGCATCGCTTGGAATACGGCATCCTTTAACGCGTTATTGCGGGCGGCAAGGTTACTCTCCAAGAGATCGGCTTGTCCGGTGACTTCAAACCACGTCGCCTGTGCTGGAAGGTGACAACATAAGGCAAGCAGCCAAGCTGAGAATCGTTTTTTCATAAGGCATCCATTTTCGGTATGAAAATTGCTTTTACTAAGCAAAATCCAGAAAACTGCAGAGTTAGTTTTAACGGACAACAACATTTTGACGCAACGGTGCAGCTCGTTAAATCTGAGATGGCTATGCAAGGACTATACCTTAAATTGAGCCGGAACAACGACCTGCGATACAGGGAACTGTGAAACCGTATTGATGACTTTGGAGCGGTAACATGAAAAATTGGACCTATCGAATAAGTGTGATTGTGCTTTCTATTCTGGTTGTGTCTTGCTCATATGCGCCTATTTATAATGGTAAAGAACCTTACACTGGCAGTAGTTTTATGTTGAGTGAAACACCACGCCATACCATGGATTTCTTTGTGGAAGGCCTAACCGAGCAGTTGGTGGATTCGAATCAGTACTTAACCGCACGTACTCCGCTAGCCGTGACGTCATTTGTTGATCTTCAAGCGCTGGATGAAACTAACTGGCTCGGCAACAGTGTTTCAGAAGCATTTATGTTTCAGATGCAGCAGCGTGGATATACAGTGGTCGATTTTAAAGCGACAGGTGCCATTCGTGTGACCGAGACAGGGGATTTTGCCGTCAGCCGCAACTGGGAAGACCTTGCTGGTGAACAACTTGTAGACTACGTGCTTACTGGCACTATGCTTCGCCAAGGCGGAGGCGTGTTGGTCAATGCCAGAATTATCGGTATGCGTTCACGCGTGGTTATTGCATCCGCGCAGGGCTTTTTGCCCGCAGATCGAATTGGACGTGATATCGATAACTTGAACAAAATGCGAATTGAGAATGGCTCTATCATTCGCAATGACGTTAATAGCCATGATCGCGGAAACGTGATTTTAAAACCATAGGAGCGGGAACCATGATGGGAAGAATCTTCGCGATTGCGAGCATGTTTTTATTGGTTGCCTGCCAGCCTTTGTCAGAGATGCAGAACAACAATATCGTTACCGCTGTGGGCTTTGCTTCAATCAGTGATCAACGCGGTACCACAGAAGATGAGAAAAAGATCCGTGCAATGCGTGCGTCCAAGCTAGATGCTTACCGAGAACTGACTGAGCAAATTTACGGTTTGCGCTTAAGTGCGCGTGCCGATATGACAGATCAACAGCTGGGTACTGAGTTTACCGATGGTGCTGTAGATGGCGTGATTCGCGGTGCGCAGGTGGTACGCAGTTATGTGGTGGGTGATAACTATGTGACAGAGATGTCGCTGGATCTCGATATGATGGATCGCCTTAAAGATAATGCTGAAGTGCACTCCATACCGCAAAATTCGGTCACTATGTTCTAAATCTCGGGATTTGGAATCGCTTACGCAGCCGTTCTCTTCAGAAGCGACAGAAAAACCACAAGGCCGTCAATTTTTCGACGGCCTTTTTGTGTCTATCGATTGTGCCTATTAATGATGTAGGGAGTACAACTAGAAATCGTTCGAAGCGCAGTTGGAGTAGTGGCTAGGCTTTTATATTGGTGCCGAGAGAGCGAATATTGGTGGCGACACCTTCGCTGTTGTAACCCATTTGTGATTTGCCGCGTGACTGCTGAAAGAGGTTATTCAGTTTGTGAAAGCTGAGTTGAGCACGTTGTAGTGCTTCACCATTCACTTCGTTGTGCATGTGGCAGGTATTAAGGAGTGCTTCGAGTTCGCCGACAAGGCCTTTGAGCGCGTCATCTTCTTTCAGTTGCGCTTTATCCGGATGACGTCCGATGATGGCATCTTGCTGTTGGATTTGGTTAAGCTTGGCCAGCTTCTCTTTGGCTTGCTGTTCGATATCGGTTGACTGACGTGCAGCGATAGCGTCTTTCTCTGCATCGAGAATGACGAGGAGGTCATTGAGCAATTGTTTTTGCTGCTCTAGCAGCGTCAAAAGTTGCATACTGACGCCTTACACTTAAAAACCGCGTAACTCTTCTTCAAATTGCATCATGTTCGATGCAAGACGATCGGCATCGATGACGTAAGAGCCATTTGAAATCGCTTCTTTTATCGATGCAACCTTCGCAGAGTCAAAACTTGGTTCTGCAGCAAGCTGTTGATGTATCTGACCCACAGATTTTCCTTGCGCACTGAGAGAGACGGCATCGCTACGAGGTGAGCTGCTTGTCGAGCTAGCCTCACTGCCCGAGTTGCGCGATGCTCCCGGTTTTTCTTGTGCACTACGCTGAGTAGAGTATGTCTGCCCACTACGTAGTTGATCGATACTGGCCATATTGAAAGCCTTCTAATGGTAAATTCTTGAACTGTCTATTTATCGGCGTTGACTAGGTTAACTTTAGCAGTATTTTAGAAATCAACGCTAACTTCCCCAACGCCGGTTATTCTACCATCAATTACTCGCCGGGACTTGTTGTTTTGTACTTTTATCTGCTCGCCGAGCAGCCCGTCACTTAAGGCTTTACCCGGTGTGATGATATTGAGTCCACCACCAGCGGCAATAATACGCACTGTGTCATTACGACAGACCAAGCAAATATCATTCCCTTTGATGATTTCACCCGGGTTTAAGCCACGGCGAACTTTTGCTCCAACCACTAACTCTGTCTCGTTATAGGTCATTCCACGTTGAAAGCGGCTTTCTGTCATACTAACCTGAACATCACTGGCTTGAATAACTTCGCCTCGTCCGAGAGGTCTGGTCGCGACAACGAGCGGCATTTTTACGTGAATACGCACTGGGACATAAATTTGCCAAGTGGGTTGTGGGCAGCGAATGAGCACGTTGACGCTGTGCGTGAGGTTTTGTCGGCCGGGGATACTGGGCTCGAGTGGGACTTGGCATTCACTGAGGCGCAAACGTGAGTCTAACTGTGTTGCTTGAATGTTGAGTTCGCCATAGTCAGGCAACATCACTTGCTCTTCAACATAGTTTTCTGCGAGTTGTTGTACTAGATTTAAGATATTGTCACTGTTTTGCTCAGTATCAGCTAACGTTAACCGTGTGAAGCACGTGAGCAACATGATGAAAACGAGAGTGTAAGAACGCATTAATGGCTTGTTTGTCACTTTGTTAACACCTTCGTTGCAGTTACTATTATTAAATTCTCGAATTACAAGGCATACTAAAGGAAATCGGAACGAAATTCTTGGTTTTCTGTTGTAATTATAACCATGTATTAGATGGAGTCTCCCTATGTCGGGCATTCTTGATTCGGTCAACCAGCGCACGCAATTAGTGGGCCAGAACCGTTTGGAATTGTTAACATTTAAGCTGAATCGCCGTCAGCGCTACGGCATAAATGTTTTTAAAGTCAAAGAAGTACTTCAGTGCCCTCGACTGACTGCTATGCCTAATCTTCATCCATTGGTGAAAGGTGTCGCGCACATTCGTGGTCAAACGGTTTCTGTTATCGATATGAGTCTGGCAACAGGTGGCCGCCCTATCGATGATCTAGAAAACTGTTTCGTGATCATTTCAGAGTTTAACCGTACGGTGCAGGCATTTTTGGTGTCGTCGGTTGAACGTATCATCAATATGAACTGGGAAGCGATTCTGCCGCCACCAGATGGGGCGGGTAAAAGTAATTACCTTACTGCAGTCACAGAAATAGATGATGAGCTGGTTGAGATTCTGGATGTGGAAAAGATTCTCGATGAGATTTCACCAATCAAAGCACAAGTCTCTGAAGCACTCGTCGAAGAAGCAGCAGAAGCACAGAAAAATGCCGAAGTGGTTAAACGCGTCCTTGTTGCTGATGACTCTTCTGTCGCGCGCAAACAGGTGCAACGCGCGGTTGAAGCGATTGGTTACGAGTGTGTGTTAGTAAAAGACGGCAAAGAAGCCATCGACCTGCTCAAAGAGATGGCGAAAGAGGGTAGCATCTACGACCAACTCGCCCTCATTATATCCGATATTGAAATGCCAGAGATGGATGGCTACACGCTTACCGCTGAAATTCGAGGCCATGCAGACCTAAAAGATTTGCATGTCATTCTGCATACGTCATTAAGTGGCGTCTTTAATCAGGCGATGGTAGAGCGCGTTGGCGCGAATGCCTTTATTCCTAAGTTCAATCCCGATGAGTTGGGCGCGGCGGTATTAGCCGAGTGCCAGAAGTAAAAGAGTAATTGATGACAGCGATAACGATCAGCGATCAAGAGTATCGGGAGTTTAGCCGTTTTTTAGAGGCACAATGTGGCATTGTGTTAGGGGACAGTAAGCAATACCTTGTCCGCAGTCGCCTTAGCCCACTAGTGAGTCGATTTTCGACCGGTACCCTCTCTGACCTGCTTAAGCAAGTGGTCACCGGACGCAACAGTGAGCTTAAAGTCGCTGCAGTGGATGCGATGACGACCAACGAAACCTTATGGTTTCGTGATACTTATCCTTATACGGTGTTGGCGGAGAAACTTCTGCCTGAATTGGCCGCCAATAAGCGCCCAATTAAGATATGGTCTTCAGCGAGTTCGTCTGGACAAGAGCCGTATTCTATCGCCATGGTTGCCCTAGAGACGCAGATTAAAAAGCCGGGCATGTTGCCAATGGGCGTACAAATCACTGGGACAGACATTTCGACGGCGATGCTAGACACCTGTAAAACGGGGATCTACGACTCATTGGCCCTTGGACGAGGATTGTCCCTTGAGCGCAAGCGCCAGTTTTTTGAGGATGCGGGCAGTGGCAGTATGCGTATTGTCGAGAAAGTACGCCGCATGGTGAACTTTCGACCGCAGAACCTGATGAGCAGTTACGCCCTGTTGGGTAAATTCGATATCATTTTTTGTCGTAACGTTTTGATCTATTTCTCTCCGGAAATGAAATCCAAAGTATTGAACCAAATGGCGGCCAGTCTTAATCCCGGTGGTTATTTGATCCTTGGTGCTTCTGAATCTTTAACCGGACTGACTGATAAGTTTGAGATGATTCGTTGCAATCCAGGCATTATCTACAAATTGAAGTAATTAACCTGCTACTCAGTGAAATGAATGATGGCCTCGCAGTAATGCGGGGCCTTTTCTTTTCTAAGGGATGAACATTGCCGCTTTGATGGAGGCGACATGCTGGAACTGCGGCAAGGTTGGTACGTTTTTCGCTATGTATTAGTGAGAAACCTGATTCTATCGTATTGTTTTTAAGGACTTCATTACCACATGACTCTTTTTAGCATCCGATATCTTTTTTTTGGCACTCTCTTTGCATTGATATACCCAGAGTGATTTAGGAGGCAGACGATGGCCATATCTTTCGATAAAGCGTTGGGTGTACACCAACACACACTAGGTATCCGTGCTAAGCGTGCTGAAACGCTGGCGAGTAACCTAGCAAACGCGAATACACCGGGTTTTAAAGCGAAAGATATCGACTTTCAACGTGCGCTTACCGCGGCAACATCTGGCAGTCAAATGGGGATGTCTCGCACGCATGAGCGGCATATTGTTGCCTCCAGCCGTAGCAGTAGCGGAGAACAGAAGTTCCGTGTGCCACATCAACCGGATACGGGGGATGGCAATACGGTTGACGCTCAGTTGGAGCGAAATCTATTTATGCAGAATGCATTGGAATATCAAGCGTCGCTGGACTTTTTAGGTAGTAAGTTCAAGAACATGACCAAAGCCATTAAGGGGCAGTAATTTATGAGTCTTTTTAACGTCTTTAATGTCACTGGCTCGGCAATGAGCGCAGAAGCGGTCAGATTGAACACAACGTCAAGTAACCTTGCCAATGCCAACAGTGTGAGCAGCTCTGCACAAGAGACGTATCGCGCACGCCACCCTGTGTTTGCCGCTGAGCTGAAAAGTGCCAGCTACAACCGCGACGAGTCAGTACCAGTGAAAGTACTTGGTATCGTTGAGAGCAAAAAACCACTGCGTGCAGAATACAACCCTGATCATCCGTTAGCGAACGATGAAGGGTATATCTTTAAACCGAATGTCAATGTGATGGAAGAGATGGCAAATATGATTTCTGCCTCTCGTGCCTACCAGACAAATGTTCAGGTCGCCGAAGCCAGCAAACAGATGCTGACGCAGACCCTGAAAATGGGTCAATAAGTGAGGAGCAACCGCCATGGCTGATATAAACGGCACCGGCTCAACTAGCTTATCCTACATGGATCAACTCAAAGGGTTGCAAGAAAAACAACTGCAAGAGAAGCAGGAGAAAAGTGCAACCAATGAGTTAAAGCAAGAGGACTTTCTGTCCTTGCTGACTCAACAGCTAGCGCAGCAAGATCCGTTCAAGCCGGTCGAAAATGATCAGATGATCGCGCAGATGGCCTCGTTTGCCACTGTCGACGGCATCAACAAAATGAACGAGCAGTTCACCAGCCTTAACTCGGCAATGACATCAAATCAGGCGCTACAAGCTTCAAGCTTAGTGGGTCGTGATGTCCTTGTGCCAAACAGCACTGCGATGAAGCAGGCTGATAGTGGCATTGCCGCCATGGTGAACTTGCCGCAAGCATTGAACAATTTACTTGTCCGTATTGAAGATGAACAAGGACAGTTGATTGAAACACTGGATATGGGCGCGAAGCCGGGTGGTGAGCATCGTATCGAGTGGGATGGCAAAGATGCCAACGGCAATCCATTGCCAGCCGGTAAATATGTCGTGAAAGCCTCAGGGCTAGTGAATGGCGAAAGCCAATCCTTTGATGTGTCGACATATGCGAACGTAAACAGTGTGCTGCTGGGCCAGGGTGATGGCAACGTCATGTTGAACTTAGCAGGCTTTGATTCACCATTCCGACTCGCCGAAGTGCTTGAAGTTGGCAAGGTATAATGAGCTTAGGAGAAGGCAATAATGGGCTTTAATATTTCACTTAGTGGTTTAGGTGCCGCACAAAAAGACCTCAACACCACCAGTAATAACATTGCCAACGCCAACACTTTTGGCTTTAAGCAATCGCGTGCTGAGTTTGGTGATGTGTATTCAACCTCGATTTTCTCGAACGCGAAAACGACAAATGGCCAAGGTGTACAAACCTCGACTGTCGCGCAGCAGTTCCATGAAGGCTCGAGTATCTATACCAATAACCCGCTAGATATGCGTATTTCAGGCACAGGTTTCTTTGCGGTGGCAGATGATCGTTTGCAGCCAAACCAAAATAGCCTGACACGTAATGGCGCGTTCCACCTCAACAAAGATAACTATGTTGTTAACTCTGAAGGTCAGTTCCTAATGGGATATGACGTGGATCAGGCAACAGATCAAGTTATCTCGTATGAGCCAAAAGCGTTGGAAGTACCAGATAAGTACGGCCAACCGCGTCCCTCTACGCAGGTGAACATTAGTTTAAACTTGCCAGCGGGAGGGGAACCTAAAGATCCTGCGGCGTTTAACTTCAGCGATCCAGAAACCTATAACAAGTCAACATCGGTGACGACCTACGATTCACTAGGTCAGCCTTACAAGATGACGACTTATTATGTGAAAGATAACTTAACACCTAACCGCTGGAATGTGTTCTACACCATGACGGATGCAGAAGGTGAGAAAGCGTTAAATATCTTACCGGGTACAACGTCGAACGCGACAGGGCATAGTGGTTCAACACTGGATTTCAACTCAGATGGTTCTGTTGCCTCTATTAACCAGGGCCAGCCAATTATTTCTGAAGAGCTTGGGCCAAACGGTGCCAACCTCGCCCTAAATGGTGCGGATGGTACACAAACGATTTCGATGGACTTTGATGATCCAACCCAATACGCGGCACCTTTTGAAATCCGTCGTTTCAATGAGAACGGTGCAACCACTGGCTTCCTAGCGAAAGTGGATATCGATGCGAAAGGCAGCATTGTGGCGACCTACAGTAACGGCGAGAACGTCACGTTAGGCCGTGTTGCAATGGGGCGTGTTGCCAATGAGCAAGGCTTGAGCCAGATAGGTGGTACGCAATGGAAAACCAGCCAAGACTCGGGTGAGCTGATTTGGGGTGAAGCGACACAAGGTGCATTCGGTTCGATTAAGAGTGGTACCTTGGAACAGTCGAACATTGATATGACCCAAGAGCTGGTGGACTTGATCACCGCGCAGCGTAACTTCCAAGCGAACTCTCGTGCCTTGGATGTAGATAACCAGCTGCAACAGAACATACTGCAAATCCGATAGTCCTTTGCTGTACTTTGCCGCGGCAAGCTTGCCGCGGCAATTTTTCCTCTCTTCTTTATTCTTCTCCGGCAAGCCTTTACCTTGAATCAGGATAAAAGTCGCCGAAAACGCCATTAATCCCTTGGTTTTACATCACTTTTAAAACTGGCATCTTTATTGCTTTATCTAGGTTGTCAACCGAGGAGAGCATTATGGATCGCGCACTATTTCTCGCTATGAGCGGCGCAAAACAAGATATGTACGGGTTACAGGCCCATGCCAATAACCTGGCTAACGTACGAACTACAGGTTTCCGTGCGGACTTGGAACAAGCGCGTAGTATGCAAGCCTATGGCGAAGGGATGCCAAGCCGCGTGTTCTCAATGACAGAGCGTCCAGGATTTGATTTCTCACAAGGCTCTGTGATGACGACGGGGCGCGATCTTGATGTTGCTGTTGAGGGTGATGGTTGGATTGCCGTCGTGGATAACATCGGACAAGAGTCCTATACCCGCGCAGGTCATCTTAAAATCGACCAAACTGGGATGTTGACCAATAGTAGTGGGCATCTCATTGCCGGTGAAAATGGCGGGCCGATTTTTATTCCTTTGCCAATCAGCAAAATTGAAGTAGGCCGCGATGGCACTATCTCCATCTTGCCGCAAGGTGCGCCACCAGATGCCATCGAACTGGTTGACCGAATTAAGCTTGTTCGCCCAGATAATCGCGAACTCTACAAAGACACCAACGGCCTTTTTAAGCTCAAAGAGCCGAACCAATTTCTCGAAGCCGACGGCAGCGTACGCTTGCTAACTGGTGCCTTGGAAGGCAGCAATGTGAATGCCGTGGGTGAAATGACCAGTATGATCGAACTTCAACGTCATTTTGAAATGCAGGTCAAGATGATGAAAACCCTCGAAGAGATGGATGAAGCGCAAGCTTCTCTGTTGAGAATGGGATAAGTGAGAAGGAATTAGACTATGCATCCAGCATTATGGGTTAGTAAAACCGGTCTTGATGCCCAGCAGACCAACATCTCAACGATCTCGAACAACTTGGCTAACGCCTCCACGATCGGCTTTAAAAAGAGCCGCGCCGTGTTTGAAGATCTGTTTTACCAAAACATTAACCAACCCGGAGCTCAGTCAACTCAGGATACTGAGCTGCCTTCAGGGTTGATGTTAGGTGCGGGTTCAAAGGTTGTGGCGACACAGAAAGTGCACACACAAGGTAACACGCAAACGACCAATAACGCCCTTGATATGATGATTGAAGGGGATGGCTTTTTCCAAATCCTCTTGCCTGATGGCAACATTGGTTATACCCGCAATGGTCAGTTCACTGTGAATGCGGAAGGCCAGCTTGTAACCAGTGGTTCGGGCTATGTCGTGCAACCAGAAATCGTAGTGCCGGAAGATGCAGTCGCAATCACGGTTGGGGTTGATGGTGAAGTATCAGCGCGTATCCGTGGCCAACAAGAGAATGCGGGCCTCGGTCAGATCACTACGGTTAACTTTATCAATCCAGGCGGTATGGAGCCAATTGGACAGAACCTATTCTTGCCAACAGGGGCAAGCGGTGACCCTCAGGAAGGTGTGCCGGGGCTTGATGGTTTAGGACAGATTCGTCAGTCCATGCTAGAGACATCAAACGTTAACGTGACTGAAGAACTCGTTAACATGATTGAAGCGCAGCGTGTCTACGAGATGAACTCGAAAGTGATTTCAACCGTTGACCAGATGCTGAGCTATGTGAATCAGCAGCTTTAATGGAGGCGTAGCATGAAAAAGTTGTGCTTTATCGGATTGGTTGCATTAGTGGCAGGTTGTGCATCACCACCGGAAGATGTGGGCGATGATAGTCAATTAGTCACCAGTGAGGTAGACGCGGTCGAAGGGGATACTGGCTCTTCTGCGGGCTTGATTGACCTACTGCGTAGTCGGGAAGAGGCGGTTGCTGGCGATCCTGCTTGGGCACCTGTGCGTCCTCAATCAAAGCCTGATCACTACTCTACCGCCACCGGTTCACTGTTCAGTGTGAGCGATTCGCAAGATCTTTACGATGATAAACGTCCACGTGGGCTGGGTGATATCGTCACTGTGATGCTGGAAGAGAAAACGCAAGCGAAAAAGAGCGCAACTGCTGACCTAGGTAAAACGACTGATCTCTCCATGGATCCGCTCTCTCTCGGTGGGCAAGAAATCACCATTGGCGATCGTACTTTGTCTTATGCCGTGTCTAACGATAACTCCTTCAGTGGCACGACGTCGGCGAATCAAAGTAACAGTATGTCAGGCACCATCTCTGTCGAGGTGATCGATGTGTTACCCAACGGCAATCTCATGATCCGCGGTGAACGTTGGCTAACCCTCAATACAGGGGATGAATACATCCGCTTGAGCGGCACGATTCGTCCGGATGACATCGCGCCAGACAATACGATTGCCTCAACACGTATCTCAAATGCTCGAATTCAATATTCAGGTACGGGAGATCAACAAGATACGCAAGAGCAAGGATTCTTGGCACGATTCTTCAATGTAGCTCTCTAGGAAGCCATTAAGTTAGATGAAGTGTTGGAGTTTTGACATGCAAAAGGCGCTTAAACTTATCACCGCAATGTTACTCACCATTGCCATGATGCCTGCTCAAGCTGCGAGAATTAAAGATATTGCAGCGGTAGCAGGGGTTCGAGATAACCAATTAGTGGGTTACGGTTTAGTGGTGGGTTTACCAGGGACTGGGGAATCAACCCCGTTTACCGATCAGTCTTTTAACGCCATGCTGCAAAACTTCGGCATCACTTTGCCGCCAGGTACCAAGCCGAAAACTAAAAATGTTGCCGCCGTCGCCGTCCATGCCACGTTGCCGCCTTTTACTAAGCAAGGCCAAACGATTGACGTCACCGTCTCTTCGATTGGCTCTGCAAAGAGCCTGCGCGGTGGTACCTTGCTACAAACCTTCTTGAAGGGTTTAGACGGTAATGTTTACGCGATAGCGCAAGGGAGCCTCGTTGTGGGTGGCTTCAGCGCGCAAGGTGCGGATGGTTCAAGTGTTGTCGGTAATACGCCAACCGTAGGCCGTATCTCTAATGGTGCGATTGTCGAGCAAGAAATTGCCAATCCCTTTGGTCGCGGCGACTTCCTGACGTTTAACCTCTTTGAGTCTGACTTTACGACGGCACAACGTATGGCGGATGCCATCAATGAGTTTCTTGGTCCAGAAATGGCAGCGGCCGTTGATGCGACGTCAATCCGTGTTCGTGCCCCACGTGATATCAGCCAGCGTGTTGCTTACCTCTCAACCATTGAAAATCTCACCTTTGAGCCTGCTGATGGCGCGGCAAAAATCATTGTCAACTCACGCACTGGCACCATTGTTGTGGGACAAAATGTCAAGTTGCGTCCTGCTGCGGTGACACATGGTGGGATGACGGTGACGATTCGTGAAGATTTGAATGTCAGCCAACCAAACGCGATGGCGGGTGGACAGACAGTTGTGGTGCCTGATACAGAAATTGAAGTCACCGAAGAAGATGGTCGGATGTTCAAATTTGATCCAGGCATTACCTTAGATGATCTCGTCAGAGCGGTGAATCAGGTGGGTGCTGCGCCATCCGATCTCATGGCGATTCTACAGTCGTTGAAAAAAGCTGGTGCGATTCAAGGCCAGTTGATCATTATCTAGGTGGCAATATGAACAATAATATTGATCCTGGTTTTATTCATGATTTAAGCAGCTTAGACCGCCTTCGTGCGGGGGTTGATACGGATAAAGATGGCTCACTGCGCTCAGCGGCCACCCAGTTTGAGGCTATCTTTACCAACATGCTGTTTAAGTCCATGCGTGATGCGAACAGTGTATTTGAATCTGACTTAACCAGTGGCCGTCACACCCAGTTTTATGAGCAGATGCACGACGAGCAGATGGCCTCAGAGCTGAGTTCAACAGGCTCACTTGGGTTAGCTGATTTGATTGTCGAGCAGTTGAGTGCCGCAGAAGAGATGGAGCGTCCAGAGAGTCAAGGTGAGCCCGTTCCACTTGAGCAGACTGCTGAAGCGATGCCATTGAATATACAATCTCCAGCTGTACCGTTCGAGCGTAAAGAATTACCAGTGAGCGATACGGATCACGAAATGGCCGTCAGGGCCGCGATGCAGCGGGTGGTTGAAGGCCGCTCTCCATCTGTTGAAGAACCGTCGCGGCCTTTCAACTCACCAGAAGAGTTTGTGACGCGCATGCAGCCTTATGCGGAACGTGCTGCCCGTTCGTTGGGCACTGACCCTGCTGTTTTGATTGCCCAAGCGGCACTTGAAACAGGGTGGGGTAAAAAAGTGATCACCAATGCACGTGGCTCAAGTCACAACCTATTTAACATCAAAGCGCAGCCGAGTTGGCAGGGCGATAAGATGGCAACGCAAACCCTCGAATACTACGATGGCGTCGCAGTGCAAGAGCGTGCCGCATTCCGCTCATATGACGATTTTCAATCGAGCTTTGATGATTATGTTCACTTCCTTAAAACGAATCCTAGATACGGTGATGCATTGACACAATCTAGCCAACCAGAGCAGTTCATTCGTGGACTCCACAAGGCGGGTTATGCAACGGATCCTAAGTATTCAGAGAAGGTGATCAGTGTGATGAATCGTGTGAATGGAATTCTAAGTAACTGATTGAAAATAAATCAATAAACTCTGTTTTTTATCTTCAGAAAGCGCACTAACGACAGTTGGCGCGCTTTTTGCATTTTACCGTCTAGAAGAAGGGTTTTTCCGGAGGCAAAATGGGGTTTGATCTGCTCAATTTGGGCGCTCAAGGTGTATTAACAGCGCAACGGCAGCTAAATACCACGGGTCACAACATCAGTAATGTGAACACCGAGGGCTACAGCCGTCAAACTGTTATACAACAAACCAATGACCCCCTATGGTGGGGCGGCAATCAGCACGGCATGGGGTCACATATTGCCGCTGTTAGTCGTTCTTTTGACCAGTTTGCCGCTAACGAGGTAAATCTTGCCACGACAAACTTGAGTTATGCCGAAGAGCGCGAGGCTCAGCTTGGTCAACTTGATACGACGTTAGCAAACAGTGCAAAGAAAATTCCCGAAGATATCAATGATTGGTACGACGCGGTAAAAAGCTTGGCAGATACCCCGAATGATATGGGGGCGCGAAAAGTGGTGCTTGAGAAAGCACGTATGGTCGCGAGTGGTTTGAACCACAACTATGCTCAGCTTGTCAGCCAGCGCGCAGACACCAATGATGGCCTCGCCGCGACGCTTTCTCGCATCAACGATATTGGCGCAGAGATTGTCGACATCCATAAAGCGTTGGTAAAAAGCCCTTCCACCGATAACGACTTACTCGACCGTCACAACCAGTTGATCAATGAACTTTCTCAATACACAAAAGTGACGGTGACCCGGAAGGGTAAAGAGAGCTACAACGTCATGATTGGTACTGGCCACACTTTGGTGTCGGGCACAGAATCCAGTGAGTTGCTGATGGTGGAGGGCAGTCCTGACCCACAACAAACACGACTGGCGTTGCGTGAGGGTAAAGCGACCAAGGTGATTCAAACGGCGGACCTAGACGGTAAGTTAGCGGCGGCATTAGAGCAGCGAGATAAAACGATTCCACAAGCGATGGATGAGTTAGGCCGCCTAGCAATCGGTTTTACCGAGACGATGAACCGCTTGCAAAATCAAGGGCTTGATCTCAATGGTGAAGTTGGGGTTAACATGTTCAATGACATTAATGACCCAGATGCCGCAGCCAATCGTGTTGTAATCCCTGCTGGTTCCAATGCGCAGATGAGTGTCTTCATTGATGACCTTAGCCAGCTCAAAATGGGCGAGTATGCGCTGCGATATGATGGTACTACCTATACCGTGACCCTGCCTGATGGTAATCGCCAACAAGTTGTCGCGACGGGCACGCCGCCGAGTTTTGAGTTGGATGGGTTACGTGTTGAAGTCGGCGTACCGCCTGCAACCGATGAAAAAATCTTATTGCGACCGAGCCGTTCAGCGGCTGGTTTGATTCAAGTGACGATGGATGACGCAAGCCAGATTGCAGCGCAGAGCTTTTTGAGCTCAGAATCGCGCATGCAAGGCAATGCCGAGGTCAATGTCGCGGCCATTGGTTCTCGCTCTGAGTTCAAGGTGATGGTATCCCCGGATGCGAGTCAGTTTGCCGTTCTCGATCGTGATGGCACGATATTGCAGCCGCCTCAGGCGTATCCGCCTACCACGCCGATTGTTGTCGATGGTACCGTGATCGAGCTCGGTGATGGTGCAAAAGGTGGCGATGTGTTTGCCTTCCATTTCAATCCCGCGGAAGGTGACAACGGCAACTTGATCCGAATGCAAAATACCCAGCGCGATAAAGTGATGAATGATGGCAAGTCGACCTTCATCGATATTTATCAAGGTTTAACAACGGATATTGGTGTTCAGAAGGCGTCGGCTTCTCGACTTCGCGATGTTGCTGAAGTGGAGAAAACCGCAGCAGAAAGCAAAGTCGCGGAAATTTCCGGCGTCAACCTGGACGAGGAAGCGGCCAACCTGATGAAGTTTCAACAAGCTTATATGGCCTCTTCTCGTATCATGACCGCTGCCAATAAGACATTCGAAACCCTGTTGGATTCGACGCGCTAAGGAGCTCTAAGTGATTAATCGTATTGCTAGTTTTCACGATTACAAATCGACAGCTGCCGATATTGGCCGTCAGCAACTCAATGTTCATCAGAATCAACAACAGCTCGCAAGTGGTAAGCGCTTGCTTACTGCAGGCGATGATCCTGTTGCTTCCATCTATACTCAGAATTTTGAGCAGCAAGAAGTTCAGATTGATCAGTATCTAAAGGCGATCACCTTAGGACGAAATCGCGTCACGAATGCAGAGTCGGCGATCAGTGAAGCTGAGCAAATTGCCGACAGTGCCAAGCGAAAAACCATGCTGATGATCAACGGATCCTTGGCTACCGCAGACCGCGAAGCGCACAAGCAAGATATGCAAGGTCTGTATAACTCGTTTATGGATTTAGCCAACACCCGTGATGAATCGGGTAACTATCTGTTTGCGGGTACCCAATATAACAAGCAGCCTTTTTTCCGCGATAATTTGAATCAAGTGACCTATGCTGGCGATAGCTATCAGCGTATGTCTCAAGTTGCCCCAGCTATCGATATTCCCGTCAATGATGCCGGTGATAAAGTCTTTCTCGAAGTGCGTAATCCATATGGCGACTACAAACCAAGTTACAGCTTGACTGAGGGCTCGAACCTGCTGTTGGTGGAAGGCCAAAACAGTAACGATGCAGATAACAGTGAATATCAGGTGACGTTTCAAACGACACCGAATGGGGTGACCTATGAACTGTTTCAAAATGGTGCGTCTGTACAATCTGGCCTTTACGATGCGCAAACGGGCATTCAGTTTAATACCTTGCAGCTCAATTTTTCAGGTGAGATGAAAGACGGCGATGCCATCACCTTTAATCGACAAGAACACGTCAATATTTTCGATGCGTTTAAGCGTGTGATCGAACTTTCTGAAGCGGAAAATAATGATGCCTCTGCCAATGCGGAGCTACATCATGCGGCGGAAGTGATGTCCGAGTCGTTCAAGCATCTCAACCGAGTGAGATCGGAGCTAGGCACACGATTGCAAACCTTAGATCGTCAGGAAAATATGCATCTAGACTTTAAAGTAGTGTTGGCACAATCTCGTGGTCGCCTTCAAGATTTGGATTACTCAAAAGCCGTGATTGAATTGAACGAAAATATGTTGGCATTGCAAGCATCACAGCAAGCTTTTGCTAAAACCAAAGAGCTAACATTGTTTAATTTCATTTAATAAAACCGATTAACAAAGCGGCAACGATGCATAAATCGTTGCCGCTTTGACGAAAAGAGCAGGCAGGGGATTGCCGCAAAGGAATAAAGTCAATAATCAGTACAGCTAAATCACTGATTATTATTGAAAATAAAAACTGGCATATAGTTTGCTTTGTGTGAATTAGGGTGAGGCGAGTGTTCCTTGCCTCTATGTGAAAACTTAAAGCTGGTCCCGCTACATTGTCCCTATCATTCGATGAATGCGGGTAGGCTGTTTCGCACTGAGCGAAAAGTCAAAGGAGAGCAAAATGGGTGTAACAGTAAACACCAACGTGTCTGCGATGACTGCGCAGCGTTACCTGAATAAGTCTACTGATGGGCTTAACCAGTCGATGACACGTTTGTCGTCTGGTAGCAAAATCAATAGTGCTAAGGATGATGCAGCGGGTCTGCAAATTTCGAACCGTTTGGTTGCTCAAAGCCGTGGTTTGGATGTGGCGATGCGAAATGCCAACGATGGTATTTCCATTGCGCAGACAGCCGAAGGTGCAATGCAAGAGTCAACCAATATCTTGCAGCGTATGCGTGACTTGTCTATTCAGTCGTCTAACGGCGCGAACTCAGATGAAGACCGCGTTGCGATTCAGCAAGAGGTGTCGGATCTGCAAGACGAACTTAACCGTATCGCAGAAACGACCGCATTTGGTGGACGTAAACTTCTGAATGGTACTTTTGGTAACGCTGCGTTCCAAATTGGTGCCGACTCAGGTGAAGCCATTATCATGGGCATGACCAGCATCCGTGCTGATTATGATGATATGGGCGGCCAGATCATGGTGGGGGCAGGCCAAGCTGATGCCGACTGGACAACAGGCGCGAACAACGTTGTTGCCTTCTATGTTGGTGATACAGGTAACCCTGATAACCTTGTCTCGATTGAACTGCCGGAAGGCGATGATATCGAAGAGGTGGCAACACGTATTAATGGTCAGACTGACCGAGTGGCAGCCTCTGTTTCTGAAAATGGTGAGCTTCAGCTGTTTGCTGAAGGGGAAGTCATCACCATTGAAGGGACGACAAACATCACTCCAGGCTTGGTGGACAAAGATGACCCAGCCAGTGGTGCTGCTGACATCTTGACCAGTGGTGCAACGTCTGGTGCTATCACTGTCGGTGAAGTCAATGTTGAAACAGTGGGTGGTTCGCAACAAGCTATCGGTATCATTGACTCCGCGTTGAAGTACATTGATAGCCAGCGTGCTGATTTGGGTGCGAAGCAAAACCGTCTCAGTCACACTATCAATAACTTGGCAAACGTACAGGAGAACGTAAACGCGTCTAACAGCCGTATTCGTGATACTGACTTTGCTAAAGAAACCACCACAATGACAAAGAACCAGATCCTTCAGCAAGCTTCAACCTCGATTCTTGCTCAAGCGAAACAGGTTCCTCAGGCTGCATTGAACTTGCTACAGTAAGCTTCATCAATTCAGACTTAAGACGGCAAACTGGCAACAGTTTGCCGTTTTTTTTGCTCTTTGAATCACGCGATTTGTCCCTCATGCGCCTAAAATCGGCGTCACCGTCGTTGTTAGAAAGTGTCAGTTACTTCTTTTTGTTCTTCGCCTTCTTTTGCTTGTCAGTTGACTTTGTTGATCTTTTTTGATCCTTGTCGCAAAGAATCTCTATTTTTTCTTAAAAAGCGCTCAATTTTTTCTTTTTGCCGCCGAAACCCTTATTCGAAGCAAGCGGTCTTCCGCAAAAAAAAGTGGAAAAAAAGTCTAAAGATATTTTGGGTGTCGCCGCTAAAGAAATTGAATGAATTAGAATTCGGGTTTTAACCGGCTGAGCTGGTCAAAGCCAACCCAGGAAACACAAGGAGAATTGCTATGGCAGTTACAGTAAATACAAACGTTTCTGCGATGACCGCTCAGCGCTTTCTTAACGCAGCAACTGATAATACAGCACGTTCTATGGAGCGTTTGTCTTCAGGTTCACGTATCAACTCGGCAAAAGATGACGCAGCAGGTCTGCAAATCTCGAACCGTTTGATGACGCAAAGCCGCGGTTTGGATGTTGCAGTTCGTAACGCAAACGACGGTATCTCAATGGCGCAAACCGCAGAAGGTTCGATGCAAGAGTCGACCAATATCCTGCAACGTATGCGTGATCTATCGCTTCAATCCGCTAACGGCTCAAACTCTGATGAAGACCGCGTGTCAATTCAGGAAGAGATTGGTGCATTGCAGAAAGAGCTTAACCGTATTGCGGAAACAACCTCTTTCGGTGGTACTAAACTATTGAACGGCACCTTTGGCTCACGCTCGTTCCAAGTGGGTTCTGACTCTGGTGAAGCGGTTCAAATCTCGTTTAACAACATCCGCGCTGATGAATCTAAGATGGGTGGTACTACCTATGCGACCGGTGCCACTATCGCATCAGACCAAACACTGACTGCTGATACAGATGTCACGCTAAACCTTGCAGATTATGTGGACGCAGGTGGTACAGCGATTGATGTGACGGTTGGCTTGAAAGCTGGCGACGACGTTGAAGAGATTGCAACCCGTATTAATGGTCAGACTGACAAAGTGAATGCGTCGGTTTCTGAAACCGGTGAACTACAGATTTTCTCTCAGTTTGGTGATGTTACCTTCACTGCTGGTGCATTGAATGTTCAAGGCCCTAACGATGCAGCCCCTGTTGCTGTTGACCTAACCGGTGGTGCGAACACGGCAACGACGGTTGCTGACCTTGATGTCACATCCGTTGGTGGTGCTCAGAAAGCGGTTGCGGTACTTGATGGTGCGATGAAGTATATCGATTCGAACCGTGCAAACCTAGGTGCTGCGCAAAACCGTTTGAATCACACCATTAACAACTTGAACAACGTTAATGAGAATGTGAACGCATCGAACAGTCGTATCCGTGACGTAGACTTCGCGAAAGAAACGACGAACATGACGAAGAACCAAATCCTACAACAAGCAAGTACGTCTATCTTGGCGCAAGCGAAACAAGCGCCGCAGACAGCACTGAGCTTGTTAGGTTAATAAGTTCTGAGCCATAATGATAAGGGCGGCAGAGGCAACTTGCCGCCCCTCAGTATGCAAAGGTGAACGATTATGGACATAAAATCCGTTTCCTCTTCATCTGTGCCATCGTACCAGACTGGAACACAGGGCACAGACAGTGCCTCTGGCACGAAAGTTGCTAAAGATAATTCTGATAACGCGGCCGCGGTCTCTCGGCGTTTAAGTGAAGCGCGTACTAAGCAAGCCAGTGATATGGCTGATCTGCAAACTCGTCGAGTAGAGCAGATGGACAAGCTTGATAAACAAAGAGAATTGCAGCGTGACCAATTAGAACAATTGGTCGAGCGAATGGATGAGTTTGTCTCTACTTTTAATAAAGGGTTATCGTTTCGTATCGACGAACAGTCAGGGCGAAATGTAGTCACCGTTTATGAGGTAAAGAGTGGGGATGTGGTGCGACAAATTCCGAATGAAGAGATGCTGGAGCTTTCGAAGCAGATAGCAGAATTTCATGGAGGGTTGATGTCCACCAAAGTGTAAAGCAGCACAATCGGAATTTTTATGGCAATACAAATGTCAGGGTTGGCGTCAGGCATGGATATCAACGGTATGGTTGATAAACTTGTCCAAGCTGAAAAAGCGCCAAAACAGGAGCGAATAGATCGCCAGATGGGCGATATCCAGACGGATATCAGCGCTTATGGTCGTCTAAAAGAGTCGCTCGACACCATGAAATCTCTGATGTCTGACTTTCGCAATAACGACGCATTGGCCGCAAGGCGTGCTGATGTGGATAATTCAGACCAAATCTCGGTTTCCGCAACCTCTTCTGCTGCTGTCGGCCGCTACAGTGTCGATGTCCAGCAATTAGCAACTTCTCACAAGATTGTCTCTAACTCCATTGATGAATCCACAAACTTCGGTGCAGGTTCGCTGCGCATTGGTTTAGGGACAACCTCTTTTAATGTCGACATTGAGCCCGGCAACGACAAACTGATTGATATTGTAAGGCAGATCAACCGAGCACCTGATAATCCAGGTATTATGGCGTCTGTCATTCAAGATGATCTGGGTGCACGTTTGGTGCTGAGTGGTGACAAAACAGGGGCGAGCAATAAAGTGCGCGTCTCTGTCGATGCTGATCCTGCGAGCGACCTTCAACGCTTTTCATTTAACGCCAGTAATGCTTCTAACCCGATGAATGAAATGCAACAAGCATTGGATTCGCGGGTTGTTCTCGATGGTCTGGCGGTGATTACCAGTGACAGTAATCAAGTTAAAGACGCAATTGAAGGTGTAGACTTAGAGCTGAAAGCCCTCTCTGAAGGTGAGCCTTCGACTTTGTCTGTGAGTTATGATCGTGATACCACACGTATGGCGCTTGAACAGTTTGTCATGGCCTACAACCAGTATTTCTCTGTGACTCAAGAGTTGTCGAAGTACGATCCAGCAACGCAAAGTGGTGGCCCCTTGATGGGGGATAGCTTAGTAAGAAGCTCGACCAATCAGTTGCGCGAAGCGTTTGTCAGTCCAGTAGAGGAAGCGCCGGAAGGCCTAAAAACCTTGAGCCAGCTCGGGATTACGACCACCTTAGAAGGGCGCTTAGAGATAGATTATGACGTGCTTGATCGTCAGTTGAATCAAAACTTTGCGGGTTTAAATGATTTCTTTGGTGGGAGAAATGGCTTTGCGCGACGCGTCGAAGACTTGATCCATAGCTATACTGGGATCACGGGGAGTATTCGTTCACGCGAAAATAGCCTTAATGAACAGCAGACAAGACTGCTGACTGAACAGACAAAGCTAGATGACAGGATCGAAAGTGTCAGAAAGCGCACTTACGATCAATTTTCCGCCATGGATTCTGCAATGGGTCAAATGAACTCTCAATTGACGTATATGCAGAGTATGTTCCCAACCGGCAACGGCGGGCAGTAGTCCATGTTAATGAATCAGCTGTCTGAGTTAGATAAGCAGATAAATCTTTGCCTCAATGAATCAAAAGAGGCACAAGATTTGCAAGAAAAATTAATGGAGTTAATCCAACGTCGGCAACAGTTGTTGCATGAGATTGCGGCACTGCCGACGGTAGATCCGATTGAATGGCAGCAGGCATTGCAACGCACTGAAGCGATAGTTGCCGCAATGTCAGTCAAACAGTCCGAGATGAAATCGCAGTTAAAGCAGATTAATCACGGACAACGTTCGGTTAAGTTGTACAATAAATTTCGCTAAGAAAGATAGGACCAAATCTATGGCAATGAGAGGATCCCTAAAGGCCTACAAGAAGGTGTCGATTGATAGTCAGTTGACATCCGCATCGCCGCATCGCGTTATTCAGATGCTGATGGCGGGGGCCATTGAGCGTCTGATCCAAGGCAAAGCGGCAATGTCACAGGGCGAGGTTGCACAGAAAGGCGAAAGACTGGGTAAAGCGTTGGATATCGTGATGAGTCTACGCGCCTGTTTGTCGATGGAAGAGGGCGGAGAGATTTCTGAAAATCTAGACGCACTGTATGATTTTATGATTCGTCAGATCACCTTGGCAAACCAAGACAATAATCCACAACCCATTGATGATGTGGTTGAAATGTTGCGTGAAATTAAGTCTGCTTGGGATCAAATTCCCGAGGAGTACCACGCTCTAACGAATTTTGTTGAATAATTGTCCAATTTTTATTTTTCATCTATCCAGCTGAGGTCACAGCTTTTTTGTGTCCTCGGTTGCCATATCTCGCTGTTTAATTACAATAGACATTAACTTGATGACTTTTTGTTGAAGCATTATACCCAAGTTACTTCAGCTTAATGAATTCAGTGGCATATCTATCTCAAGGTGAAGCCGTTTTCATTTTAATGTACGGTGTATCTCGATTGTCACTGCGTTCTTCAAATTGCTGAGTAAGTGATAAGATAATAACGAATTTTGGGTGGCCGAATTAAAGTATCTTGTCGCACTTGGATATACGAGCCAAGAACAAATAATGTAATAAAGGCAGGCAAATTTTTTCAATGCAAGGTGTAGCAAAGATCCTCGTTATCGATGATGATGCACAAAGTCGTCACGATCTGAGTGTCATATTCGACTTTGTCGGTGAGCAGTGTCAGGCTGTGCCGTTGCAGCAAGTCGATGAGACGCTATCTACTCGTACATGGTGTGCCTGTTTCATTGGTAAGATCACCGCGAAAAAGCAATTGATACCAACGTTGGAGAAGCTTTTCAAAGAACAGCATATCCCACTAATTGGTTATCAAGAGCATCATGACACGCTTTCTTCTCTCTCTAATTATGTCGGTGAGCTAAAACGTCCACTGAACTATCATCAACTTTCTGAAGCGCTGCGTCATTGCCAAGAGTTCTTAGGGCAAGTGACTCGCCCAGTTCCGACCCTTGGGCGTCGTTCTCCGTTATTCCGTAGTATGGTGGGAAGTAGCGAGCAGATTGTCCAAGTTCGTCAAATGATAGAGCAAGTTGCGAGCAGTGATGCCAATGTGCTTATCTTAGGTGAATCTGGTACAGGTAAAGAAGTGGTTGCACGTAACGTGCACTATCATTCAACTCGTCGTGATGGGCCATTTGTGCCTGTTAATTGTGGTGCGATTCCCCCAGATCTGCTGGAGAGTGAGCTTTTTGGTCATGAAAAAGGCGCATTTACAGGCGCGATTTCTGCACGTAAAGGGCGCTTTGAACTGGCTGATGGCGGGACGCTATTTCTCGATGAAATCGGTGATATGCCAGCCGCGATGCAGGTTAAGCTGTTGCGTGTACTTCAAGAGCGTACCTTCGAGCGAGTGGGTGGCAACAAGAGCATTAAAGTCAATGTGCGTATTGTCGCCGCGACACATCGCAATCTCGAAACGATGATCGATGCGGGGACATTCCGCGAAGACCTCTTTTATCGATTAAATGTCTTCCCGATTGAGATGCCAGCGCTGCGTGAGCGATTGGAAGATATTCCTTTGCTCATTCAAGAGCTGTTTGCGCGAATGGAAGCGGAAGGGGTAAACAACCAACTGCGTTTTAGCCAACGCGCAATTAAATCTCTGATGTCTCATGATTGGCCTGGCAATGTGCGTGAGTTAGCAAATCTGATTGAACGCATGTCGATCATCTGTCCGGATGGATTGATTGATATTAATCAGTTGCCAGCTAAGTATCGCTATGGGGATGTGCCGGACTTTGAGCCAGAGCCCTATGGCAATACGGAAATGGCAGAGCGAGAAGCGCTGTCTGATATGTTTGCTGATAGTTTCGATGATGAGTTTGATGACTTCAGTGGCGCTGGGTCACTGTCTGAGTTACCTCCAGAAGGGGTAAACTTGAAAGAGTTACTGGCTGAGTTAGAAGTCGACATGATCACTCAGGCGCTTGAAGCTCAAGATTGGGTAGTTGCACGTGCAGCAGACATGTTGGGTATGCGTAGAACAACGCTAGTTGAGAAGATGCGAAAGTACCAACTCGGCAAAGATTAAGCGTATTTTTCGCTATGATTACATAAGGGAGTCAATTTTATGACTCCCTTTTTTTATGTGATTAATAAATGTAACTTTCTGTATTTAAATCAAAAAAAAGCCTTTTTTCAGTTGGTACGATTCATGCTTAATATGACCTTAATCAGATGTGTCAAAATGGGAACGCGGGGTCAGAGTGGAAGTCGCTACGCAATTGGATGAGTTGTCTGCGCAAGTTGCGCGCTATCAACAAGTGATGAATGCTATGCCAGCAGGCGTTATCTTGCTGGATCCTCAAGGAGGCATATCAGAGGCGAACCCCGAAGCTGAGCGTTTACTTGGTGCGCCACTTGTCGGTGAGAAATGGTATGAGATCATTCAGCGCTCCTTCGACCCGAAGGCAGACGATGGGCATGAAATCTCATTGCGCGATGGCAAAAAGGTCAAGTTAGCAATTTCGGCGTCGAACAGTGGCCAATTGATCTTGATCACTGATATGACAGAGACGCGCTTGCTGCAGGCGAGAGTCAGTGACATGCAGCGATTTTCTTCTTTAGGCCGGATGGTCGCTTCGCTTGCTCATCAAATTCGTACTCCCTTATCCAGTGCGTTGCTCTATGCGCAGAATTTAGGGGCAGATAATATCAATGCACCAACCAGACAACGCTTTCAAGGTAAGTTAGTTGATCGCCTGCATGATCTGGAAAAGCAAGTTAACGACATGTTGTTGTTCGCAAAAGGGGGCGATAACAAGGTTGTTGCACCTTTTTCCATCGAAGATCTGCTAAATGAAGTAGAAAGCATGGTCGATGCCCTCATCGCACGTCATAACGTTGATTTCAGCATCGATTGCGATGATGAATCTCAACAGGTTTTAGGCAATGTTAACGCGCTAGCGAGTGCGATCAGTAACTTGATTGTGAATGCGATTCAAGTTGCTGGAAACGAATGTCGCGTTGCCTTGCACTGTGTTGTAAAAAATGAGCAGCTCTTGATTGAAGTGATAGATAATGGCCCCGGTATTTCGGCTGAAATGCAGGAGAAAATTCTAGAGCCATTTTTTACAACGCGCCAACAGGGAACAGGACTAGGTCTTGCCGTTGTGCAGATGGTCGCTAAGGCACATAAAGGTGTCGTAACAATTCAATCTCAAGTCGGGGAAGGCGCAACATTTCGTCTAACGCTCCCGTTACTTGCGTCAATTCAGACCGGAGGTCAGTCATGAATCAGAGTCGTGTATTAGTTGTTGAAGATGATGAAGGTTTGCGCGAGGCGCTGGTCGACACGCTTTCTCTAGCCGGCTATGAATGGATAGAAGCTGACAGTGCAGAACAAGCGATTGTGTTATTGAAACAACATGCGGTCGATATCGTGATTTCTGATGTACAGATGGCGGGCATGGATGGTCTCGGGCTATTGCGAACCATTAAAAACAATTGGCCGAAACTGCCTGTGTTGTTGATGACGGCTTATGCCAACATCCAAGATGCCGTGGTGGCAATGAAAGAGGGAGCCATTGATTACATGGCCAAACCTTTTGCGCCGGAAGTGTTGCTCAATATGGTGAGCCGTTATGCGCCAGTGAAAACGGAGACCCATCAAACGGTGGTGGCCGATCCAAAAAGCTTGCAGTTAATGGCCTTGGCGGAGAAGGTGGCAGCGACTGAAGCAAGCGTCATGGTCCTTGGCCCGAGTGGTAGTGGTAAAGAGGTGCTGTCTCGCCATCTACATCAGCATTCTCCTCGTAAAGAACAGCCTTTTGTGGCGATTAACTGCGCGGCGATCCCTGACAATATGCTGGAAGCAACATTGTTTGGCTATGAGAAAGGGGCATTTACCGGCGCGGTGCAAGCTTGTCCGGGTAAGTTTGAGCAGGCACAAGGCGGAACGATTTTACTGGATGAGATCAGTGAGATGGATCTTAACCTCCAAGCCAAGCTACTGCGTGTGCTTCAAGAGCGCGAAGTAGAACGACTTGGTAGCCGCAAAACCATCAAGTTGGATGTACGGGTGCTGGCGACCAGTAACCGCGATTTACGCCAACACGTCGCTGAAGGGAACTTCCGAGAAGACCTTTACTACCGCTTGAATGTATTCCCACTCACGTGGCCAGCACTGTGTGACCGCCCAGGCGATATCTTACCCTTGGCTAATCACTTGATTGAACGACATTGCAGCAAGCAAGGCAGTGCGATTGTCACTATCAGCGAATGTGCGCAACACACTTTGCTCGAATATCCGTGGCCGGGCAATGTGCGAGAGCTGGATAATGTAATGCAGCGTGCCTTGATTCTGGCAGGCAATGGCCCGATTGAGCAGGGACATATTTTGCTAGAAGGTGGCGATTGGCAGCAGTCTATCGTCGCAGCGCCAACAGGTGTCGCGCCGACGGTTGCGCCGGTTGCTCACCCAGAAGAGAGCGCTCAAGCAACCAATGGCGCAGAAGGGTTAGGTAGCGAATTACGATCTCAGGAGTTCAATATCATTCTTGATGCGATTAAAGCGTGTGATGGACGCCGCAAAGAGGTGGCAGAACGCTTGGGGATTAGTCCAAGAACCTTGCGATATAAGCTTGCGAAGATGCGTGATGCTGGGATCGATATCCCAGCTTAACAGGCAATTTGTTGATCTTATGTGGACAAATTACGCTTAAAAAAGTTGGCGTTAAAATTGCAGTAACAGTAGTATTAGGCGGTAGCGCCAAGGTTCTGGCACTAGAAGGAATGCGAAAATGAAAGTGAGTGATCTTCAAGCAGAAATGGCAAGCATGCGTTTGGAAGCACAAAGTACAACGCGCCCAGCAACAGGCCAGCAAGTGAGTGAAGACTTTGGCAACTTGTTGTCCAATGCCATCAACACGGTCAATCACCATCAAAAGCAATCTAGTCAGCTTCAAACACGTTTTGATTCCGGTGATCGCTCAGTGTCACTGTCAGATGTGATGATTGCGCGAAATAAATCTAGTGTGGCATTTGAAGCCACGGTAGAAGTGCGCAACAAGTTAGTTGAAGCATACAAAGAACTGATGAGCATGCCGGTTTAATCGACATTGTTAGTCATGTTGAGTAGTTAAGTCAGAGTTAGGACGAATGCAGTGGCAGAGGAATCGGTGAAACAAGATCTTGCAGTGGCTGGCGATGCAGCAGCCGTCCCTGCAACGGTCGACGATACGCTAGATAGCCAGAACCTAGACATCAATGAGACGAGTTCGTCTAAGATGGAAGGGTTGCTGGGTGATCTTGATATCGTCAGACAGATTATCTTGGTGCTCTCTGTCGCCATCTGTGTGGCGTTGATTGTCATGCTCTTCTTCTGGATTAAAACGCCAGAAATGCGTCCGCTCGGGACTTATGAAACCGAGGAACTGATCCCCGTTCTCGACTATCTCGATCAACAAAAAATTGAATACAGCATCGATGGCAATACGATTCGTGTTCCTGTCGACCAATATGCCTCGCTTCAACTCAACCTCACTCGCGCTGGACTGAACACACGTACACAGGCGGGTGATGATATCTTGCTTAACGATATGGGATTTGGTGTCTCGCAACGTTTAGAGCAAGAACGCCTTAAGTTGAGCCGTGAACGCCAGTTAGCGCGCGCCATTGAACAGATACGCCAAGTCAGTAAGGCGCAGGTGTTATTGGCGATGCCGAAGCAAAGCGTCTTCGTACGTCACAACCAAGATGCATCGGCAACCGTATTTCTTACCCTACGCACAGGGGCAACCTTAGGCCAAGAGGAAGTCGACTCCATTGTTGATATGGTGGCTACAGCCGTGCCCGGGCTGACACCTGCAAGAGTGACAGTGACTGACCAACATGGTCGTTTGCTAAGTTCAGGTACGCAAGATGCCACTGCAATGGCACGCCGCAAAGAGTACGAGATGGTGCGCAAGCAAGAAGCGAACTTGCGCGATAAGATAGATTCTATCCTCATCCCTGTACTCGGCCTTGGTAATTACACCGCGCAGGTTGATGTCTCGATGGACTTCAGTGCCGTCGAGGAGACGCGCAAACGCTTTGATCCTGAAACACCTGCGACGCGAAGCGAGTTTACCCTCGAAGACATCAACAACGGCAGCCGTGTTGCGGGTATTCCAGGCGCGTTAAGTAATCAACCACCGGTAGATTCGTCGATTCCGCAAGATGTCATTGATATGCAGAATGGCACGGGCACGGGTGGTTCTGTACACCGTGAAGCGACCCGAAATTTTGAACTTGATACCACGATTAGTCATCGCCGCGGTCAAACAGGCGTTATCGACCGTCAAACCGTGTCTGTTGCGGTGAACTATCGCCCAGAAGTGAACGCTGAAACGGGCGAAATGAGCATGGTGCCACGCACAGAAGCTGAGCTAGAGAATATTCGTCGCTTGCTGATGGGCGGTGTCGGCTTCTCAGATATGCGTGGTGACATGATTGAAGTGATTTCGGTGCCGTTTGTTTCACCAGAAATGGATCAAATTGGCGATGTTCCGATTTGGGATCATCCGAACTTCAATAACTGGATACGCTGGCTTGCAGCCGCCTTAGTGATGATTGTCGTGGTACTGGTACTGATTCGTCCTGCCATGCGCAAACTGCTCTACCCGAATGTGGCTGAAGATGGCACGCCACTTGGGCCTGATGGTCTCCCTCTGCCACAAGACAACGAAATTAGCCTACTTGGCAGTGACATTGATGGCATCGAGGGCTTTGAATTTAGCAGCAGCTCAATTGATCTGCCAAACTTACATAAAGATGAAGACTTGTTGAAAGCGGTACGGGCGCTGGTAGCGAACGAACCGGATCTCGCAGTACAAGTAGTGAAAAGTTGGGTGACGAACGATGGCTGATGATCTAGCACCGGGCGAAGAAGGTGCCCCATTTGATATTGCAACCTTGAGCGGTATTGACCGCGCAGCGATCCTATTATTGAGCTTGAGTGAAGAAGACGCCGCGTCGATCATTCGTCACTTGGAGCCTAAAGAAGTACAGCGTGTTGGTGGTGCTATGGCCACCATGCAAGATCTTAATCAGGGTAAAGTTGCCGCGGTGCATCGCAACTTTATCGAAGAGATTCAGAAATACACCTCAATTGGTATGGGCAGTGAGGACTTTGTTAAGAAAGCTCTGATTGCTGCCTTGGGTGAAGATAAAGCCAGCAACCTCGTTGACCAAATCCTGATGGGAAGTGGTTCAAAAGGATTGGATTCATTGAAGTGGATGGATCCGCGTCAAGTTGCCAGCATCATTGTTAATGAGCACCCCCAAATTCAGACCATTGTTCTCTCTTATCTGGAGCCTGAGCAGTCGGCCGAAATCATGTCTCAGTTCCCTGAACGTGTCCGCCTCGATTTGATGATGCGTATCGCTAACTTGGAAGAAGTTCAACCTGCGGCATTGCATGAGTTGAATGAGATTATGGAGAAGCAGTTCGCTGGTCAGGCGGGTGCGCAAGCGGCGAAAATTGGTGGCCTGAAGGCTGCAGCGGAGATCATGAACTACCTCGACAACAATGTCGAAGGTTTGTTGATGGAGCAGATTCGCGACAACGACGAAGACATGGCGACGCAAATTCAAGACCTGATGTTTGTCTTCGAAAACCTTGCCGAAGTGGACGATCGTGGCATTCAAGCTTTGCTGCGTGATGTGCCTCAAGAGCAGCTTCAGAAGGCGCTTAAAGGTGCAGATGATGGCTTGCGCGATAAGATCATGCGTAACATGTCGAAACGTGCTGCTGAAATGCTGGCTGATGATTTGGAAGCCATGGGGCCTATTCGCGTCTCAGATGTGGAAGCCGCACAGAAAGAGATCCTTTCTATTGCTCGACGCTTGGCCGATGCAGGTGAAATTATGCTGGCATCTGGCGGCGGCGCAGATGAATTCTTGTAAGGTGAGCGGTTATGGCCTTTGATCGTCGTCGCGGTTACATCCGAGTCACGGAAGAGCAAAACCCAGAGCTCGCTAAGTGGGATTTGCCTGATTATGGTGAAGTGGATGAGCTGCCACGGGAAACCGCGCTTAATTACGATCCTAATTGGCAAGCGCCCGAACCAGAGCCGGAAGAACAGGAAGAGATGCCCGCGCCCCTAACGGCTGCGGATCTCGATACAATCCGTCAGTCTGCTTATGATGAGGGGTTTGCTGATGGCCAAGCGAAAGGGTATCAGGCTGGTTTTGAAGCCGGTGAGCCTGAAGGGCATGCAAAAGGGCTAGAGACCGGTCAGGCTGAAGGCCTTGAAAAAGGTCTTGAAGAAGGTCAAGCAACTATTACCGCGCAAGCCGAGCAGCTTGTTACCTTAGCGGATAAACTAGCAGCACCGATGGCACAAGTGGATGAGCAAGTCGAAAAAGAGATGGTCAATTTGGTCATGCAGCTTGCCAGTGAGCTGTTCCAAGTGGAATTGCAGACGAATCCACAGATAATCCTTAAAACGCTCCGTGAAGCGATCGCCTCTTTGCCGATTGCAGGGCGAAAAACCAGCCTACAGCTTCACCCTGAAGATTTGGCATTGGTGGAAGAGGCTTATGGCAAAGCCAACCTCGAAGGTCGCAATTGGGTGCTGATTGCTGAGCCAGCCTTACAGCGCGGTGACGTGGTTGTTCAAGCGCAAGACTCACAAGTCGATTACTTGATGGCAAATCGCGTCAAAGAGCTACTTCATAACTTCTTAGGTCATAACGGTATGGGACAAGATGCTGTATGACGCAAACACTCGCTCAGCGACTCGCTAACTACAAGACAGAAAGTCTCATTACCAAACCGGTAGCTTCCGGCCGGTTAGTCCGTGTGATTGGTTTAACCTTGGAAGCCGTCGGTTGCAGTGCGCCCGTCGGTAGCTTATGCCAAGTTGAAACCTTGAGTGGGAAAATGGAAGCAGAGGTTGTTGGGTTTGCCGATAACACGCTGTTCCTGATGCCGAGTGAGCCTCTAACTGGGGTTGTCCCCGGCGCGAAAGTGACCCCGATCAGTGAAGAGCATGGCCTATCGGTAGGGCCGGAACTACTCGGTCGCGTTATTGACGGCGTGGGTAAGCCTTTAGATGGCCTTGGGCCAATCTTTACTGAGCAGCAAGCCAGTTTCAATGCCGTTCCTATTAACCCCTTAGCACGGAAGCCGATCAAAGAGCCGCTTGATGTGGGCATCAAGGCGATTAATGGCATGCTGACGGTGGGCAAAGGGCAACGTATCGGTTTGTTTGCGGGTTCCGGTGTCGGTAAGTCGGTCACGCTCGGCATGATGACACGAGGTACCACCGCACAGGTGGTGGTGGTTGGGCTGATTGGTGAGCGTGGTCGAGAAGTAAAAGAATTCATTGATGAAATTCTCGGTACAGAAGGTCGTGAGCGCGCGGTGGTTGTGGCGGCTCCAGCCGATGCATCACCTCTGATGCGCTTAAAAGGTTGCCAAACCGCATTGACGATCGCGGAGTATTTTCGTGACCAAGGCTTAGATGTTTTATTGCTGATGGACTCGTTGACCCGTTTTGCGCAGGCACAGCGTGAAATCGCCTTGTCTGTTGGTGAGCCTCCCGCAACCAAGGGTTATCCGCCTTCCGTGTTTGCTAAACTGCCTGCGTTAGTCGAACGGGCTGGTAATGGCAATGAAAATCAAGGCTCTATCACTGCCTTCTTTACCGTTTTAACGGAAGGTGACGATCTCCAAGACCCGATTGCAGATGCATCGCGGGCGATTTTGGATGGTCATATTGTGTTGTCTCGCGAGATGGCCGATGCGGGGCATTATCCAGCCATTGATGTTGAACGTTCGGTGAGTCGTGTGATGCCGAATATTGTTGATGATGAACACATGTTGATGGCGAAAGCTTCACGTCAGATTCTTTCCATTTGCCGCAAAAACCAAGATTTAGTCTCGATTGGTGCTTACAAACCGGGTACAGACCAAGCGATCGATCAGGCGTTCTCCTACAAGCCGAGACTGGATCAATACTTGCAGCAAGGCATGAAAGAGGTGGTGAATTACGAAATGTGCGTCAATATGTTGCGGGCCACGCTTCAACCTGCTGGTTGAGTTGGAGATGATGTTTTTAGGTTCTTATTGAGAAGCAAGCTATGGCAGATAATGCATTACAACTTATCCTTGAGCGCGCGGAACAAGACGAGAGAGATGCACTGCTGGCAGTAGAGCGTGCCAAAGTTGAGTTAGCGAACTATCACGAACAAGTGGCGCAAATCGAACAGTATCGACTAGATTATTTTTCTCAGATGACAGCGCGAGGTCAGGCTGGACTGACTGCAAGCGAATACAGCCACCTTCAGCGCTTCATTAACCAGTTGGATGAAACGTTAGCAAAACAAAAGTTAGCGGGTGCTCACTTTGAAGAGCAAGTTGTGGAGTGCCAAGCCGCGTTCGAAGAAAAGCGTCAACAAAAGCGCAGTGTAGAGTGGCTGCTGGAAAAGAAACAAGCGGAAAAAAACAAGTTGGCGCAACAGCGTGAACAGCGTCAGATGGATGAATTCGCTAACCTTCAAGCGGCGCGTAAAATCATGATGCGCTGAGTTATATCGAGTTTTTCTCCCACTGAACAAGCACATTGAGGTGGAGTGAGTATATTGGTTCGATTCTTGCATTTTAGTTGGTGAACTAATCTGCAGTGAGATGTCTGATGGACCTAGCCAAACTATTTTCAACTGATGCATCCGTACCGACCAAAACAGGTGGGGGTGGGTCGGTATTAAATACCTCAGTCCCTATTTCCCAATCCGGGACACAGTCTGCTCCGGGCGTATTTGCATCTCAACTTCACTCTTTGTCTAGTGCTCCTCAAGGGCAACAAAATATGAGTAAATCGCCTTTTACTCAACAAGTTAGCCCTTCCAGTAATACTCCCGCATCAACGGTTGCCTCTGTGAACAACAGTAGTAGTGAATCAGCGTCGATGGTGGCAAAAGGCACGATAACTCAACCAACAGAAATTGCGACCGCTGATGTGACAAAAACGTCCGCGTCGGATGCAATGGGAGAAGGAGAAGTCGTGCTGAATCGCCTAAAAGAGGCAGATAAGCAACTTCAAAAAGGCAATAGCTTGCCTCCTGAAACCAAGGTGGCAATGGTTGGAGACAAAGCTTCGCAAGCTAATCTCACCGCGCCTGTGGTCGGCGTAAAAACAGGGAATGAGCAATCGAGTCAAACGCTTACGGGTCAAGTTGCGGATGACACATGGCTCAGCCCAGGTGGTAAAACGACCACTGTAACACCGGCAGAGATGACAACAGTGGACGAGTCTAAGCCTGTCAAAGGTGAGCACGGAAAAGGTGCGGCTAACGTGGCAGCAGGCTCTAACCTAGTATCCTCTTCTCGACTTTCACCGTCTGAACAAGGGGTGAGCGCTTTGAACGCTGAGTTGAGTTCATCAGAGCTTCAACCAAGTACCTCATCACCGATAAAAGGGTCAGCGTTACAAGCGGGTGTGGCTCAAGCGATGACAATGCAATCGGGGCTGGGAAAAACTCAGGGGAAAACGAGTGGCGACAACGGGACTGTTGGCAGCACTGATGAAACAGGTACACCTTTTAAGCCTGCTCGACACGCCTCTAACCTTGAGGCAGAGACGTTAAATAAGGCCGTGGTTTCTGCTGCCGTATTGGATAGCGACGGGATGGACCGTGCACTTCAGACAAAGCCAGTTAAGTCCGACGCAGAGACAATCAAGCCGCTAGCAGAGAAGGGGGCGCAAAGTAATAAGCTGGATAGCACATTGAACTCGCAGTGGCATCAAACAGATGTAGAGAAAGGGCTTGCCGCGACGACAGATTTCCCAGAACACTCTGAGTTGCCATTAGCTCGCTTAGCAGGTTCGCAAACGGCTTTATCACCAACGGCCTTATCACAAACCGTCGCCTCGAACGCTGTTGCTTCTGAAACCGTTATCGCAGAGAGAGAGCTTGGACACACGGTCAGTCGCAACCCACTACAAGCCGCAGGGGCAACCCCATTGGTCGCGGAACAGTCAACACAACCTTTCGTGGATTCTGGGCTAGCTGCGCCTCAAGCGATCTCTTTGTCGAAACAGTTCCCTGGGGGGGAACAACAGGCGATGAATCACGTTGATCCAGCCCAGCGAATGCAAAGTGGTGAGTTGGCTTGGCCTGCATTGGAAAAGCAAACATTGGCACATGTGCCTTTCCAAGGTGAGAAAGAGGTGGCCTCTGTAGCGGAGATGCCCAAACAGGTAATTGATCAAGGTGATGTGCTTAATGTCGTGCCAATACCAACCGAACTCGATGTTGAAGTTGACAGCTTGGGGGCGCAGTCGCACCAAGGTCTTGCTGATGTGGCGGGTGTCACAGCGTCAGTAAATACTCACAATGACATTCCGTGGCAGGTCAATGAGCTTGATGCTTCAACGTCGGTGCAGTCAGCTCAGGCATTTACCGCGATGACAGGTGGTAGTGAAGAACTGATTGGCGAACAACAACCTGAGTTTGCGACATCTGACGTTGCAACAGATGTCTTGGATCCAGCTGTTGTGGCGGTCGCATCGGGTGTTTCTGCGCCTGTGGCTGCGCGTCAGACTGTGTCTACTGGCCAGATGTCGTCAGAGCGTACCAAGGGTACTCCGGCAAGTAGCATGATGAGTGCTGGTGTTGTGGCTGATGATACGGCATTGGACGAGAGTGCAGGACGGCAATCGGCAAGCCCACATATGACGGCACAAAGTGTGACCAGCGGTAATACGCTATCACCCAAAGAAGTGAGTAATGAAGCGACAACCCGAGATCTTACTCAAGGCATGCTCCGCCAACCTAATGGCGAGGTGCAGGCCAAGACGAGTGAAAATGTGATGGAAACCCAATCAAAGCCATCGCTCGACCTGCTGACAGCAGCACGTGCAGCGCCAACAGTGGCAGCAGCCAGTGCGTCGACGCAGCCATTGAGTGCCGCCGCAGAAAGGACGATTAAAACCGCCACGGCTGCGAGAGCTGTCGGTCACGTTGCTGATGAACATGGTGCTACTGATGCTGCGCAAAGCGCGCCAAGGCAGTTCCAAGCTGGATTGCAACAAGCGTTAGGGGCACAGGGGCTCCGTGCGGAAGCGGCTCAACCACCAATGAATATGCAGCCGGGCGAAGGACAGCAAGCGATAACGGAAAAAGTGCAGATGATGCTGTCTAATAACCTTAAACAAGTCGATATCCGCTTGGACCCACCTGAGTTGGGTAGAATGCAGATCAAACTGAATCTCAACCAAGATCAGGCGAGTGTGCAGTTTACGGTGAGTTCTAGTCAGGCAAAAGAAGTGGTAGAGCAAACCATGCCACGACTACGTGAGATGTTGAACCAGCAGGGGTTGCAGCTAGCGCAAGGTAATGTTCAACAAGATGCCAGTGGTCGTCAGTCTCAACAGCAGGGCAACGGGATGATGAATATGGCGAATGGCAATGGTAACCAAGGAAATCAAGGTGGTAGTGGTCAAAATGGTACACCGGATTGGACACAAACTGCGGCCAGTGATGAGCAGATTGAACTCTTTGTCGACGAACGGCAAGAAGGCGTTGATTATTATGCATAATAATCGGTAGCAGTGGTTTATACTGTTGTCATTGGTGCGTTACCAGATAACAGATGAATCATGAGTGATTATTCAAGGAGAGTTCATGGCTGATGACAGTGATATGCTGGAAGATAAACCTTCCGGCGGCAAAAAGAACATTCTGATTTTCATTATTCTCGGTGTAGTGTTACTTGCCGCGGGCGGTGCAGCTGGCTATTTCCTTTTTGGCTCAAGTGAGCCTGCGCCGATGACTGAGGCCGAGGCGGAGCCAGAGCCGATTGTCAGTGGACCAGCATTGTATGTGACATTGCCTCAGCCGTTTATTTTTAACGTGACTGGCGATTCGAGAGACCGTCTTGTCCAAGTGAACGTTCAGTTACTTGTGCGTGGCGAAGCAAATGAAGAGTTGGCAAAGAGCCATTTACCCTTGATTCGCTCGACACTGCTTTCTGCATTTGGTGCGGCAACAGTCGAGCAGCTGCGCAATCCAACTGGACGCATGGATTTACGAGCTAACGCAACGCAGGCGCTGCAATCGGCAATGAGTAAAGTAGCGGGTGAAAACGTCGTCGAACGTGTGTTGTTCACCGGCTTTGTAATGCAATAAGGGGTTATTGTGAGCGATCTTCTCTCCCAAGATGAAATTGATGCGCTACTTCATGGGGTTGATGATGTAGAAGATGAAGATGATGGTGGCAGTAGTAACCTAGAAAGTGCCGTCGTCTTTGATTTCTCGTCACAGGATCGCATTGTTCGTGGTCGGATGCCGACCCTTGAGCTGATTAATGAACGTTTTGCGCGTCACATGCGAATCAGCTTATTTAACATGCTGCGCAAAACAGCCGAAGTGTCGATTAATGGCGTACAAATGGTGAAGTTTGGTGAGTACCAAAACACGCTTTATGTACCCACTAGTTTAAATATGGTGCGCTTTCGTCCGTTGAAAGGAACGGCCTTGATCACCATGGAAGCACGCTTGGTCTTTATCCTCGTGGAAAACTTCTTCGGTGGCGATGGCCGTTTTCATGCCAAAATCGAAGGACGTGAGTTCACGCCAACCGAGCGCCGTATTATTCAAATGCTGCTAAAACTGGTTTTTGAAGACTATCGCGAGGCGTGGTCACCAGTAATGGGGGTGGAATTTGAGTACCTTGACTCTGAAGTGAACCCGACGATGGCTAACATTGTCAGCCCGACCGAAGTTATCGTGGTGAGTTCGTTCCACATTGAGGTGGATGGTGGCGGTGGCGACTTCCATGTCGTGATGCCGTACTCCATGGTCGAACCAATCCGTGAGCTGCTTGATGCGGGTATCCAGAGTGACAAAATGGAAACAGATGTCCGTTGGAGTAAGGCACTGCGTGATGAAATTATGGATGTGCCCGTTAATCTTCGCGCGACTTTGCTGGATGTCGATCTTAGCCTTCGGGACTTGATGGAACTTCAACCGGGCGATGTCATCCCGGTCGAAATGCCCGAAGCGGCAACCGTCTTTATTGAAGATTTACCGACATTTAGAGCCAAGATGGGTCAGTCAAATGACAATATTGCGCTCAAAGTAACAGAAAAACTGAAGCGACCTGATATGGTGAAAACAGATCTGGCGTTTCTCGATCGTGATGCCTTAGGTGAAGCCCTAAGTGCTGAGAACGATGAGCATGATGATTAATTGAATAGGTAACACCATGGATCAAAATGACGATCAACAAATGGCGGACGAATGGGCTGCCGCACTAGCCGCACAAGAAGTTGAAGAGAGTGTGAAAGCTGCACCACTTGATGAGCTGGTTGATGATCCTGCCCCCATCAGTGATGATGAGCGTAAGCGACTTGATTCAATTCTTGATATTCCCGTCACCATCTCAATGGAAGTTGGTCGCACGCAAATCAGTATTCGTAATTTATTGCAACTTAACCAAGGTTCGGTGGTTGAGTTAGACCGTATTGCCGGTGAGTCATTAGATGTCTTGGTCAATGGCACTTTGATTGCGCATGGTGAGGTGGTTGTGGTCAACGACAAGTTTGGTATTCGCCTAACCGATGTCATAAGCCAGACTGAACGCATCAAGAAGCTTAGATAATATGAGGAATAACAAAGCATTACTTTGTTTGACGGGCATGGTTTCTATGCCCGTTTTTGCTGCTGGTCCAGATTTAAACATCGCCACGACGCTGTTATCGCTTGTCATGGTGATCGCGCTGATCTTTTTGCTTGCGTGGCTAATGAAACGCATGCGCTTACCACAGATTGCGGGACATCAAGGTCCGTTGCGCGTTGTAAAACAACTGCCACTCGGTCAAAAAGAGCGTGTTGTTGTGGTCGATGTGAATGGTGAGCAAGTACTGTTGGGTGTTACGGCCAACAATATCACCTTGCTAAAATCACTTGATACACCGTTACCTGAAGATTCGCCACCTGAGTTTGCTAAACAGTTTGCCAAGCTGATGAAGAAAAATGAAACGGATTAAATGGTTTGCTGTCATGATGACGGCTATTTGTTTGTTGTGGATGTCGCCTCTTGCTGCAGAAGAAGAGGTTGCTGCTGCGGTACCTGCTGCCGCGGCGACACAAGAGAATATCACAGTGAGTGAGATGCAATCGGTAAGTGGCGATGGCGTCAGTCAAATGCTCGATGTCGGGCCGGGTGGTATTCCAGCGGTGACAATGACTGTCAACCCTGACGGTAGTGAAGACTATTCAGTAAGTTTGCAGATCCTCGCTATCATGACTGCAATGGGTTTTCTGCCCGCGATCGTGATTCTCATGACCTCCTTTACCCGTATCGTTGTTGTTATGTCGATACTGCGGCAGGCCATGGGTTTGCAACAAACGCCATCGAATCAGGTGATCATTGGTATCGCCATGTTCTTAACCTTCTTTATCATGTCGCCTGTGATTAGCGAAATTAATCAGCAAGCATTGCAACCTTATATGAATGAAGAGATTAACGCACGTCAGGCGTTTGATAGTGCGCAGCAACCACTTCGCGCGTTTATGTTGAAACAGACCCGAGTAAAAGATCTGGAAACCTTTGTCGGTATGTCTGGCAGTGATGCGACATCGCCAGAAGAGGTACCGATGACGGTATTGATTCCAGCATTTATCACCTCAGAGTTAAAAACCGCTTTCCAAATTGGTTTCATGCTCTTCTTACCGTTTTTGGTGATTGACTTGGTGGTCGCTTCTATTTTGATGGCAATGGGTATGATGATGCTATCGCCCATGATTGTTTCTTTGCCGTTTAAGTTAATGTTGTTTGTCTTGGTGGATGGGTGGAACTTAATCCTTTCGACTTTGGCAGGCAGCTTTGGCATGTGATCTTGGGAGAAATGATGAGGGAGTGCGATGACACCTGAGTCTTTTGTAGAAATATTCCAAGATGCCTTGATGATGGTACTGCTGATGGTGTGTGCCATCGTCATACCGGGTCTTCTTATTGGTCTATTGGTGGCGGTTTTCCAAGCCGCGACCTCGATCAATGAACAGACATTGAGTTTTTTGCCTCGTCTTGTGGTTACGCTGTTGGCTCTTATGTTGTTTGGTCACTGGATGACGCAGACTTTGATGGAGTATTTCTTCGGCCTGATCGAACGTATTCCTTTACTTCTCTATTGAGCCTCGTGGCCCATTAACTGTGTTGCTCCAGTATGGAATATCCCGCTAACGTCATTATTGAGTATCTCGCCAATTTGCTTTGGCCGTTTACGCGTATCTCATCAATGATGATGGCGATGACCTTCTTTGGTGCTCAGTTTGTCTCGCCGCGCATTCGTCTCTATCTTGCTATCGCGATCACATTGGCAGTAAGTGGCGGTGTACCAGCAATGCCTGTCCAGATCCCTTTGTTCTCAGTTGAAGGGTTTGTGATCACCGCGCAGCAGGTGGTGATTGGTGTTGCAATGGGTATGGTGACGCAATTTGTCACCCAAACGTTTGTTTTGCTGGGCCAGATCCTTGGTATGCAATCGAGTTTGGGCTTTGCTTCTATGGTTGACCCTTCGAACGGACAAAATACCCCGGTGCTGGGTCAGTTATTTCTCTTCTTGGCGCTGATGTTATTTTTGGTGACCAACGGGCACCTAGAAATGCTGCAAGTGGTTGTGATGAGTTTTCAAACCTTGCCGGTTGGAGAGCTGATGCTCGAAACAACTGACTATCAACAGCTTGCGGGTTGGTTTGGACACATGTTCAAGGCCGGACTCTCCATGGCTGTCGCGGGTATTATTGCCTTGCTGACGGTGAACCTCTCTTTTGGTGTGATGACACGTGCCGCGCCACAATTAAATATCTTTGCACTGGGTTTTTCGTTTGCCCTATTACTTGGTCTACTGATCAGCTGGTATATCGTGCTGGGGATTATTCCTAAGTATGAGTTTCATTGGCAGCTCGGCATTGAGCAGATTTGTAGTCTAGTGCGAATGGACTGTTAAGGAGGCTGAGATGGCAGAATCTGACGGTCAAGAACGCACGGAAGACCCCACGACGAGGCGACTGCAACAGGCAAGAGAAAAAGGTCAGGTTGCACGCTCGAAAGAGCTCGCCACCGTCGCGCTGTTGGTGGCTGGTGCTGCCATTATGATGTTGATGGGTGACACTCTTGGCATGGCGTTAATGGAGTTCATGGGGCGGATGTTCACGCTGACCCGTGAGGAAATCTTCGATTTTAGTGTGCTCATGACCGTTCTCACCCAATCGGTGTGGCACATCGTATGGCCGCTGATGATCATCCTTTGTGCACTGTTTGTTGCTGCAGTTATTGGCGCAGCAGGCATCGGGGGAATTAACTGGTCTCTCGAAGCGGCGATGCCGAAGTGGTCGAAGATGAATCCACTCAGTGGCTTAAAGCGTATGGTCGGTATGCAGAGCCTGATGGAGCTGGTGAAGTCGATTTTAAAAGTGATTCTGGTCGCTGGGGTCGCTGTTTGGCTGATGCGCGCTAGTATGCAAGATCTGTTCGAAATCAATCGCGAGCTATTCCCCAATAATCTGTTCCACGCGCTCTCTGTGCTATTGCGTTTTGTGTTGCTGATTAGTTGCTCGTTGCTGGTGGTGGCGGCGATTGATATTCCCTATCAGATTTGGCAGCACACAGAGCAGCTAAAGATGACCAAGCAAGAAGTCAAAGACGAGTACAAAGACACGGAAGGTAAACCTGAAGTGAAAGGGCGGATCCGGATGTTGCAGCGTGAAGCTGCGCAGCGTCGGATGATGTCTGAAGTACCGCAAGCTGATGTCATTATTACTAACCCGGAGCACTTCTCTGTCGCATTACGTTATGACCCAGATCTTGATTCTGCGCCAATTGTTGTTGCCAAAGGTATTGATCATATCGCATTGAAAATTCGAGAAATTGCCAATGAAAATGAGATCGATATTGTGCCTGCTCCCCCCTTGGCTCGGGCGTTGTACCACACTACTGAATTAGAACAACAAATTCCTGACGGTCTGTTTACGGCCGTTGCTCAGGTACTTGCTTATGTTTTCCAGCTTAAAGAGTTCCGTAAAGGGCGAGGTAAGCGTCCGAACGTTAAAGAGCGTAACTTCGAGCCGCCAACAGATATGCGTTACGACAACTAAACGACAGGCGTCAACTTTCCATCACAAAAGTGGGCATGATTCTTGCCTGTTTAGTCCTGAACTGACACAAGCTTGGCGAAAGCCTTTGCTAACCCTTTGTGAAGTATAGGAAAGCAATACCTCCATTATGAAAGCGTCTCTGCCTCTTCTTAACAAACTGCCAATGGATCGCCTCAAAGCGCTACCTTCAATCGGTGCGCCTATTATTGTCTTGGCGACGCTGGCAATGGTGGTACTGCCTATGCCGCCGTTGCTATTGGACATGGCGTTTTCCTTCAATATTGCCCTCTCCTTAGTGGTGCTGTTGGTCACGGTTTATACCCGTCGTCCACTCGATTTTGCTGCGTTTCCCACTGTTCTGCTTATCGCGACGTTATTGCGTTTAGCCTTGAACGTCGCTTCAACGCGGGTGGTGTTACTGCATGGTCACGCGGGCCCCGGTGCTGCAGGTCAGGTGATTGATGCCTTTGGTAGCGTCGTTATTGGCGGTAACTATGCGGTTGGTCTTGTGGTCTTCATGATTTTGATGATCATTAACTTTATGGTTGTCACCAAAGGTGCGGGACGTATTTCAGAAGTGAGCGCACGTTTTACCTTGGATGCGTTGCCGGGTAAACAGATGGCTATCGATGCAGACTTGAATGCAGGGTTGATAGATCAAGACCAAGCAAGATTGCGCCGTAGTGAAGTGACAAAAGAAGCGGACTTTTACGGTTCAATGGACGGTGCCTCCAAGTTTGTGAAAGGGGATGCGATTGCCGGCATCCTGATATTACTTATTAACATCGTGGGCGGTCTTATTATCGGTATGAGCCAACATGGCATGCCGTTCTCTTCCGCGATTGAAGTTTTTACCTTGTTGACCATTGGTGATGGTCTCGTCGCGCAGATTCCTTCTCTGTTGTTGTCCATTGGTGCTGCCATGATGGTGACGCGTCAAAATACAGATGAAGACATGGGGCAGCAGATGTTTATGCAGATGTTTGCCAACCCGAAAGCGCTGATGATTACCGCCGGTATTTTGTTTGTGATGGGCATTGTACCGGGGATGCCACACATACCTTTCTTGCTATTGGCCGCATGTACTGGCGGTTTGGCTTATTGGCAAACTAAGCGCCAGAAAGCGCAAGCGCTTGCGGTTGTCGAACAAGAAGAGAGTTTGCCAGAAGCCCCTGTGCAGCGTGAGCTGTCATGGGATGATGTTCAGCCTGTCGATATCATCGGTTTAGAAGTTGGCTATCGCTTGATTCCCATGGTGGACAAAGAGCAAGGCGGTGAACTGCTAGAGCGGGTGAAAGGTGTACGTAAGAAGCTATCACAAGACTTTGGCTTTTTAGTGCCACCAGTTCATATCCGAGATAACTTAGAGTTACCGCCGAACTCGTACCGCATCACGCTAATGGGCGTGGCCTTTGGTGAAGCGGATATTCGTCAGGATATGGAACTCGCAATAAACCCTGGACAAGTCTTTGGGCAGATTGAAGGTGAGCCGACGCGAGACCCTGCCTTTGATCTTGAAGCGACGTGGATCATAGAGAGTCAGAGAGAACATGCACAGGCGCTAGGCTACACGGTAGTGGATTCAGCGACTGTGCTCGCAACCCATCTCAGCCAAGTTTTGACGAATCATGCTTCTTTGTTACTCGGGCATGAAGAAGTACAGAATTTGTTGGAGATGCTATCGAAATCGGCGCCGAAACTGGTTGAGAATTTCATTCCTGATCAGCTTCAGTTAGGCGCTGTGGTCAAAGTTCTGCAAAACTTACTCAATGAGGCGATACCGATTCGAGACATACGCACAATAGTGCAGACAATGTCGGAGTATGCGGGGAAGAGTCAAGATCCCGACATCTTAACAGCAGCGGTACGTATTTCACTGAAACGTATGATAGTGCAGGAAATCAACGGGGTTGAGCCAGAAATTCCGGTGATTACATTGGTGCCAGAGTTGGAACAGATGTTGCATAAAACTATGCAGGCGTCAGGTGGCGAATCAACAGGTATTGAGCCTGGTTTAGCAGAGCGATTGCAATCGTCACTCACAGAAGCATCGCAGCAGCAAGAGTTAAAAGGCGAGCCGTCTATTTTGCTGACTTCTGGTGTATTGCGTAGCACGCTGGCTCAGTTTGTGAGGAACACGATACCTAGCTTGCATGTGCTTTCTTATCAGGAGGTACCTGACGAGAAGCAAATTCGCATCGTGAATGCAGTGGGTAATTAATCAGCAACGCTCACACCATGTAAGTAGTTGTCGTTCAGGAAGAAGATATTGAAGATTAAACGCTTTTTTGCCAAAGACATGCGCACTGCGCTGAGCCAAGTGAAAGAAGAGCTCGGTGCGGAAGCGGTGATCATGTCTAACAAAAAGGTGACAGGTGGTATCGAAATAGTGGCTGCGGTAGATAATGACGCGCAACCCGCACCACCGCCACCACCAAGTCGAGCGTCTCAAGCGCTCTCTAAAAACTATGATGCAGCTAAACGAAAACTGGCTGATGATCGTGTAGAGCTTTCGCAACAGCAGCAGCCCAAAAATGGCGGCCGTTTTGCGAAAGTGCTCCAGCATTTCCAATCTAATGATGCGCCACCATCCGATGAGACTGAAGCTGATAGCTTGAGCGCATTATTAGCGCGACAACAGAAGCGTCAGAATAATGACACGCGCCAAGGATTCTCCGCACCATCGTCATCGCCGCGAGATAATTCTCGTCAGGAATATGACAATCGTGTGACGCAGCAAAAGAATGCGTCGCCGCAACCTAAACGAAAGAGTCGCTTCGAGAGTAATGACTTTGCTTTCGATGGCAATACGGCGGGCCAAGCAAAACGCAATACAAACTTTGGTCGACCACGTCGAGATGATGAGCGAAATGCCCCCAAGCTCGATCCAAGCCGCTATGACTCGCGCAATGCTCAGGTATCACCTGCTGAGCTCGATAGTATGCGAGAAGAGATGGCGGCGATTCGTAAGCTTCTGGAGCATCAAGTGTCAGGTTTGATGTGGCAAGAAGTTGAACGTCGAGAGCCAATGCGCGCCATGATGATCAAACGGCTGGAAAAGATGGGATTATCTGATGAACTGGCGGATCAGCTAGCTTGCTATATCCCTGAAGAAGTCGCGCCAAAAGAAGCATGGCCTGTTTTGCTTGAAATGCTCGCGGATCAAATTATCACCTTAGATGATTGCATTTTAGAAAACGGCGGCGTTGCTGCCTTGTTAGGGCCAACTGGTGTTGGCAAGACAACGACGATTGCAAAGCTTGCGGCACGCGCCGCCATGGAACATGGCCCAGATGAAGTCGCATTAGTCACAACTGACACATATCGTATCGGCGCACATGAGCAATTAGCGACGTATGGCCGAATTATGGGATGTCCGGTAAGAGTGGCTAAAGATGCTGACGAGCTTGCCGAAGTACTATACCAGTTACGTCATCGTCGTTTGGTATTGTTGGACACGGCAGGGATGGGGCAGCGCGATATACGCCTGTCTGAGCAACTTGACGCACTAATGGAGAGCAGCGGCTCTCAAATTAAAAGCTACTTAGTTCTTCCTGCAACCGCGCAACGTCGTGTATTGCAGGAAACCATTGAGCATTTTCGACGCATCCCTCTCGCGGGTTGCATTGTAACCAAGATTGACGAGTGCTTAAGCTTAGGGGAACTGATTAATGTCACCATCCAAAATGCGCTTCCAGTCGCTTACATTGCGGACGGGCAGCGTGTTCCTGAAGATATAAAAATCGCAAGCGGCAATTATCTTGTTGCAAAAGCGAATGAATTATTAGAGCAAGAACTAAAACATCAGCAACATTTCTGGAGCAGTGATGCCTCAGACGCACAGGCGGCAGATTACTATGATTAATTCGACTATGCATGATCAAGCAAGCGGACTTCGTCGAATGACGCAAATTACTTCTACCAAAGTTATCACGGTAACGGGTGGCAAAGGTGGTGTTGGCAAAACCAATGTCACACTCGGTACCGCAATCGCAATGGCCAAACAGGGTAAGCGCGTCATGGTATTGGACGCCGACCTCGGTCTGGCGAATGTTGATGTGATGTTGGGGCTGCGTGCCAGTCGCAACCTTTCTCATGTCTTATCGGGTGAATGCGAGCTGCAAGACATTATTGTGGAAGGGCCACATGGCGTTCAGATCGTCCCCGCGGCCTCCGGTACCCAATCTATGGTGGAACTGACACCAGCACAGCATGCTGGTCTCATCCGCGCCTTTGGTTCACTGGAGCAAGATGTAGATGTTCTGTTAGTCGATACCGCTGCAGGCATTTCTGACATGGTGCTGAGTTTTGCGCGCGCAGCGCAAGATGTCGTGGTGGTGGTGTGTGATGAACCTACATCAATAACAGATGCTTACGCGTTGATTAAGATCTTATCGCGAGAGTATGATGTACCGAGATTTAAAATAGTAGCCAATATGGTTAGAAGTTACCGTGAAGGTCGTGAATTGTTTGCTAAACTGACGAGAGTAACAGAGCGATTTCTTAACGCTAACTTAGAGTTGGTGGCGTGTATTCCTTTGGATGACAAGGTAAGACAGTCGGTTAAACGTCAAAAGATTGTCGTTGACGCCTTTCCTCGCTCGCCAGCCGCATTGGCACTGAGTTCACTGGCTAATAAAGCCTTGTCGTGGCCAGTTCCGTCTAACCCTGGTGGCCACTTGGAATTTTTTGTGGAGCGCCTATTGGTAAAGCCGAGTGAAGAAGCCGGAGAGCATGTAGGTGAGTAAAGCGTTAACCTACGAGCGCAATCAACAGAGTCCACAAGCATTTATAGAGCGATATTCACCGTTGGTAAAACGGATTGCCCATCACTTGATAGGGCGTCTACCACCGAACGTACAGCTCGAGGACATGATCCAAGCCGGAATGATAGGCTTGATCGAAGCGCAGCAAAATTATGATCCCTCAAAAGGTGCAAGTTTTGAAACTTTTGCCGGGATTCGTATACGCGGCGCGATGCTCGACGAAATTCGACGTGGTGACTGGGTACCCCGCTCTGTGCACAAAAACAGTCGCCTGATTGCTCAGGCGATAGCCGAACTCGAAGTCTCTTTGGGAAGAAACCCGACAGACCAAGAGATCGCCACCGAATTGAAAATGTCGACTTCTCAATACCATCAAGCCTTAAATGATGTTAACTGTGGTCGTTTAGTCGGTATTGAGGATTTGGGAGTAACCGAAGATAGCATCTGTAACGAAGAAAACCGCGAGGAAAACCTTCCCTTTCAGGATGTTGTCGACGATAATTTCAAAACATCGCTTGCTGAGGCAATTCGCACTTTGCCAGAGCGCGAAGCACTGACACTCTCGCTGTATTATGACGAAGAGCTCAACCTGAAAGAGATCGGGGCGGTTCTTGGGGTGAGTGAGTCACGTGTATGCCAAATTCACAGTCAAGCGATGCAACGTTTACGCTCCAAGCTTACGGCTTGGGACACCTAGTTTCTTTGAACTTTTAGTAACACTGGGACCTCAGTGGAGGCAACTTTGAATAAAAACATGAAAATCCTCATTGTTGACGATTTTTCAACAATGCGCCGAATTGTGAAGAACCTGCTTCGAGACCTTGGTTTCAACAATACGCAAGAGGCGGATGATGGATTGACTGCACTTCCAATGCTTAAGAAAGGTGAGTTCGACTTTGTCGTGACTGACTGGAATATGCCTGGAATGCAAGGAATTGACCTTCTCAAGCACATCCGTGCCGATGATGAGCTGAAGCACCTACCTGTGCTGATGATCACAGCGGAAGCGAAGCGTGAGCAGATCATTGAAGCTGCGCAAGCAGGTGTGAATGGATACATTGTTAAACCATTTACAGCCGCAACGCTTAAAGAAAAGCTGGATAAGATCTTCGAACGTATTCAGTAACTTAGCTGCGTTTGTGAATTAGGGATAATTATAACAATGGTATCACTCGACCAGGCCAAAGAGCTTGTAACCCTGTTAGAAGATGGGCGCCAAGAGGAAGCTGACGCGCTGGTTGGCCAGTGGGTTCATGACACTCGTCAGCCTATCTTTGAGGAAGTGGGGAAACTGACCCGCCAACTTCACGACTCTTTAACCAACTTCCAACTTGACCCACGTATTAGCGATTTAGCGACATCAGAGATCCCTGATGCACGTGATCGCTTAACATATGTTATCGAGAAAACGGAAGTTGCGGCGAACAAAACCATGGATGCCGTGGAAGAGACGTTTCCGATAGCCGATCGCCTTGTCGATCATCTTCAGCAAGTCCGCCCTGAGTGGGACAAGTTGATGGGTGGACGTATTGAACTCAATGAGTTCAAAGCCTTGTGCCATACTATCGATCAGTTATTGCAACAGGTTGAGCAAGATGGTGGTGAGTTACGAACCCAACTGACCGATATTTTGATGGCGCAGGATTTCCAAGATTTGACCGGACAGGTTATTCGTCGAGTGATTGACTTAGTCAAGGAAGTAGAAGAGCAATTGGTAGAGATTCTCCGAGCCTTCGGTTTGGATGAAGCCCAAGCTCAAGCGGTTATTTCCCCGACTGAACAGAAAAAAGCAACGACTGCGCCAGAAGGTCCCATCATTGATTCATCACAACGCGATGACGTGGTTGAATCCCAAGATGATGTGGACGATCTGCTATCCAGCCTGGGCTTTTAGAGGATAATTTATGAGTTTTGATTTAGATGAAGATATCCTTCAGGACTTCCTGATTGAAGCTGGCGAAATTCTTGAGTTACTCTCAGAACAACTCGTCGATCTGGAGCGAAGCCCAGACGATATTGATCTGCTCAATGCTATCTTCCGAGGATTCCACACGGTTAAAGGCGGCGCAGGTTTCCTTTCTCTGACAGAACTTGTCGATGTCTGTCACGGCGCAGAAAATATCTTCGATTTATTAAGAACGAATAAGCGAGAGCTGACACCTGATTTGATGGATGTCATCTTACAAGCGCTTGATACGGTCAATGAAATGTTTGGCCATGTTCAAAATCGCGAACCGTTGGAAGCGGCTGATCAAGAACTTCTCGATGCTTTACACCGCTTAAGCCAACCGCCGACGGCAGAAGAGCTCGCGGGTGAAGTGGCTGAACCTGAAGTGATCGAAGCGCCAGTGGTTGAGCCTGAACCGGTCGTAGAGGCCCCAGTTGTACCCGAGCCAGCGGCGAGTGCAGCGATTGAAGGCAACTCTGTTGATGAGATTACCGAAGATGAGTTCGAACGCTTGTTGGACGAACTTCATGGTTCTGGCGGCAGCCCAAGTGCAGGTACGACGTCTGCACCTGCTGCGCAGCCTGAAGGCAGTGTAGTTGATCAAATTAAAGCAGAGTCGGGTGATATTACCGATGATGAATTCGAGCGCTTGTTAGATGAGTTGCATGGCAATGGTAAGGGGCCGGGTGAAAATGATGCGCCGACACCTCCACCGGTTGCTGCGACACCAACGCCTCCACCCGCTGCGCCTGCAGCATCAGGAAGCGGTGATGATTTAATGACAGACGACGAGTTTGAGCGTCTGTTAGATGAACTGCATGGTAACGGCAATGCGCCGGGGCCGAGTGCAGAAGAGCTAGACTTTGCAACGCGTCCGGCCGAGCCTGTACCTGCAAAGCCGGCGCCTAAACCAGCAGCTCCTAAACCTGCCCCGGCTGCCGTAGCACCTACGCCTAAACCCGCACCAAAGCCTGCGCCTGAACCGCAAAAAGCGCCGCCAGTTGCGGCGAAAAAAGCTGCTCCGCCGGCAAAAGCAGAGCGCAATGCACCAGCCAATAAGCCCGTTCAACAAGAAGCAACGGTGCGTGTTGATACGTCAACACTCGATACCATCATGAACATGGTGGGTGAACTCGTCTTGGTGCGTAACCGACTCGTGAGTCTTGGCCTTAACACCAACGACGAAGAGATGTCGAAAGCGACTGCGACATTGGATGTGGTGACTGCCGACCTGCAAGGCGCTGTCATGAAGACGCGCATGCAGCCGATCAAGAAAGTTTTTGGCCGTTTCCCTCGTGTCGTTCGTGACTTAGCGCGAAGCTTGAAGAAAGAGATTGTGCTGGAAATGAAAGGGGAAGACACCGATCTTGACAAAAACCTTGTCGAGGCGTTGGCTGATCCTTTGGTTCACTTAGTGCGCAACTCTGTCGATCACGGTATTGAGATGCCTGATGTACGTGAGAGTAACGGTAAGCCACGTATTGGTACCGTGTTGCTTGGTGCATCGCAAGAAGGTGACCATATCCTACTGACCATTGAAGATGATGGTGGTGGTATGGACCCAGAAAAGCTGAAAGGTATTGCCGTAGAGCGTGGCGTCATGGACGCAGAAGCGGCTTCTCGATTGTCTGATACCGAAGCGTTTAACCTTATATTTGCCCCGGGTTTCTCGACCAAAAAAGATATCTCCGATATCTCTGGACGCGGTGTCGGCATGGATGTGGTGAAAACCACGATTAATCAGCTTAATGGTTCGATTAGCATTGATTCAGAGCTGGGCAAAGGCACGCGTATCGATATTAAGGTGCCATTGACGTTAGCTATCTTGCCAACCTTGATGATTGGTGTCTCAGAGCAACCATTTGCTCTACCGCTCGCCAGTGTCAGTGAAATATTCAACCTTGATTTGACGAAAACGAACGTTGTCGATGGTCAACAAACGATCATAGTACGTGAGAAAGCGATTCCGCTTTTCTATCTCCAAGATTGGCTCATTGCACCGAATAAACCTAAGAATGATCGTAGCAAAGGGCACGTTGTTATCGTCCATATTGGTCATCAGCGTATTGGTTTTGTCGTTGATACCTTGATTGGCCAAGAAGAGGTGGTGATTAAGCCGCTTGATAACTTGCTGCAAGGTACGCCAGGTATGGCAGGCGCGACTATCACAAGTGATGGTCATATCGCCCTTATCCTCGACGTGCCAAATCTATTGAAACGCTACGCTGGTCGCGTTTAAGCGGATAACAAGAGTAATTACATGGCAGTAAAAGTATTGGTGGTGGATGACTCTAGTTTCTTCCGCCGCCGAGTTAGCGAAATCATTAATAGTGATCCTCGCCTTGAGGTCATTGATATTGCTGTTAACGGCAAAGAAGCTGTTGAGAAAGCAAAGTCACTGAAGCCTGATGTCATCACCATGGATATTGAGATGCCCGTTATGGATGGCATCACTGCTGTCCGTGAGATCATGAAAGCGTCTCCTACGCCGATTTTGATGTTTTCGTCGCTAACCCATGATGGAGCAAAAGCGACGCTTGATGCCCTTGATGCTGGTGCGCTCGATTTTCTTCCGAAGAAGTTTGAAGATATCGCTCGCAATCGTGACGAAGCAGTAAGCCTGCTACAGCAACGGGTGTCGGAACTGTCGCGCAAACGTGCGTTCATGCGTCGCCCAGCTATTACCCCGCGTGCGCCAGAGCCCGCACGTCCCGCAACGCGAGAGACTGGGACAAGATCGGTAGCGCCAACGGCGAAACCAACTGCGCCTGTAAGATCAGCGTCAATAGGCCGCTTCAAAGCAACGGGTAAGAAGTACAAGTTAGTTGCCATTGGTACATCGACGGGTGGGCCCGTGGCGTTACAAAAGATATTGACGAAGTTACCGGCGAATTTCCCTTTGCCGATAGTGTTGGTACAACACATGCCAGCGACTTTTACCGCTGCATTTGCCTCTCGCCTCAATTCACTCTGTAAGATTTCCGTGAAAGAAGCAGAGGATGGTGATGTGTTACAACCGGGTAATGCTTATCTGGCCCCGGGCGGTAAACAGATGATGCTAGACGGCCGAGGGCCAGCATCGAGATTGAAAATTCTCGATGGCGGTGATCGAATGAATTATAAACCGTGCGTAGACGTTACATTTGGTTCTGCGGCAAAGACCTATGGCAGTAGCGTACTATCGATGGTACTGACGGGCATGGGAGCGGATGGCCGTGAAGGCTCTCGGATGTTGAAAGATCAAGGTGCAACGATTTGGGCACAGGATGAAGACAGCTGTGTGGTATATGGTATGCCTCAAGCAGTCGCTAAAGCCGGGTTGTCGACGGAAGACTTGCCACTTGAGCGTATTGCGGAGCGAATTTTAGTTGAACTTGGCATGCAGTAAGGAGCGGGAGTGATAGTTTGGAGTATAGCCAACCAAAAAGGTGGTGTCGGTAAAACCACAACAACTGTCTCTCTGGCCGGCCTATTGTGCGAACGTGGGGCTCGTGTATTACTTGTCGATACCGATCCTCATGCCTCTCTCACAACCTATCTTAATATCGATACTGAAACGGTATCAGCAAGTCTTTTTGACCTTTTTCAGTTAACAGATATTACCGAATCAACCGTGAAGCCTATCGTTATGCCGACCGCTTACGAGGGTATTGATATCATTCCTGCGCACATGTCATTGGCAACCTTAGATCGCGTAATGGGTAACCGTGGTGGTATGGGATTGATATTGAAGAAGGCGTTATTGTCGATCCGAGAGCATTATGATTATGTCCTGATTGACTGCCCGCCAATACTAGGGGTGATGATGGTCAATGCGCTGGCATCTAGCGACCGTATATTGATTCCCGTACAAACTGAATTTTTGGCGATGAAAGGGCTTGAACGCATGATTCGTACCTTGCAGATCATGCAAAAGTCACGAAGTTCGCCTTTCAAAGTGTGTATCGTACCTACCATGTACGATAAGCGCACAAAAGCATCAATGCAGACGTTACAAGAGCTTAAAACACGCTATCCTGAAAAAGTATGGGCGTCGGCAATTCCAATTGATACCAAATTTAGAGATGCGAGTTTAAAACATATGCCGCCCTCCATGTATGCCAAAGGTAGCCGAGGCGTGTTCGCATACAAAACACTATTAAATTATCTGAGACGCTTAGATCAAGATGACCGCTAACCATCGTTTATCTAGCGAGCAAGCGCTAGAAGACTATTTCACCGATCTCCTTGACGAACATGTTGAGGAAGAGAAGAGTGCGTTTCGCGGTCAGGATATCCACGTCAGTCAACAGTTTACGATGCCTTCCAGTGCGTATGTCACGCACAATTGGATCCCTCCGCAAGAAACTGAATCCAAACCAGCGTCCGAGTCCGCGCCTTTTGCTGAGCCGGAAGACATTGCTGTTCCTCATGGTGCGGGCGAAGAGATCACTGCGCCTTTAACCCTCGAACAGCAGCTAGAAGCGCTAGAAGAGGCGTTTGACAGTGATGTTGAGGTAGAGATTAGCCATGTTGAGGCAGGCACAGATGCAGAGATTAGTGTAGAGACTGCATTACCAGACGACTTAACACCGAGTGAATTTGAGGCGGGTGAGTTTGAGTCTTCAGAGCAAGAAGTGGTTGCCGATAGTGACGTAAGCCAGATGCTAGCTGAAGCGGATGATAGTGAAGCTGCGCCTCATCTTGTCGATGACCAAGTTGAGCCATTTAGTGAGCAAGACTTGTCTATTCAAGAAGACGAGCAAGATGAGTTTGAACTTCATTATCAACCTCAACCGAAATTAGCGGAAGCCGAAGACGAGGTGCAACCTGACGTTGAGCTTCTTGATTTTGACCTATCCGAAGTAGAACGTCTGCTTGGGCAACTGGAATCAGCGCAAACTGACATTGAATTAGAGGTTTCTGAAGAACTCGAGTTAGCCGAGGCAGACAACGTTGAGCGAGAGGTTGAGGTCGAAACGGCTGTCGAGATGCAGACATCGACGTACGTTGATGACCATGAAGACGAAGCTGATCTAGAAGCGCAATTTGCGGAAGTGGCGCGGCTTGAAGCTTTAGCCGAAGCGAGAGCATTCAATCAGCAACTTGATGAAATTCATCAAGCTTTAGAGGAAGAGGCGGTTGCTGAGCCTGAGATCGCGGTTGTTGAACCCGCCGTCGAAATTGCAGAACCTCAACCTGTCGTCGAGGCGCTAGTTGATACGCCTGCCACTACCGCTTACGCCGCCCCTGATGTTGATATCGATACGGCAGTGAATGAGCCCGAAACCGACACTGAAACAGCGGTCGAGTTAGAGACGCAAAATGCTGCCCCTCCAGCAAAATGGGATAATATTCAGCCAGATGGCGATTTCCAAGTGCTGTTTTTTGAGGTTAACGATGTCACTTTCGCGGTTCCACTGGCACAATTAGGTGGTATCCATCGATTAGAGCAGTTAAACAATTTACCGGGTAAGCCACCTTGGTATTTGGGTTTGCACACGACCCGTAATCAACAATTTGATGTTGTAGACACGGCATATTGGGCAATGCCTGATATGCTTATAGGTGATGAATACAAAGAAAACTATAGTTATATAGTTATGTTAGGTGCTAGCCGTTGGGGCATGGCTTGTGATGCGTTACAAGGAACGCAAACGCTAACTGGAAATAATATCCGTTGGCGAGAGCAGGCAGGAAAACGGCCTTGGCTAGCAGGAATGGTTAAAGAAAAAATGTGTGCCTTAATTCACGTTGAGGCCCTGATAGCTATGCTTAACGCCGGTTTAGATGTTAAAGCCATGGCGTGATGATAAAGAAGAGGATATAGCATGTCACAGGTTACAACTGTCGCTGAAGTCAAAAGTGAAGATGGCAATGATCAAGTATTACAGTGGGTGACTTTCAAGCTGGAAGAAGAGACCTACGGCATTAATGTAATGCAGGTTCGTGAAGTGCTTCGTTACACCGAGATTGCTCCTGTGCCTGGTGCGCCAGATTATGTGTTGGGTATTATCAATCTTCGCGGTAATGTCGTGACCGTTATTGATACCCGTGCCCGTTTTGGTGTCTTGCAAGGTGAAACGACAGATAACACGCGAATTGTGGTTATCGAAGCCGAGAAACAGGTGATTGGTATCCTCGTTGATAGCGTGGCTGAAGTGGTCTACCTGAAAACATCAGAGATTGATACGACACCAAGTGTGGGTACCGATGAGAGCTCTAAGTATATCCAAGGCGTCTCAAACCGCGATGGTGAACTTCTTATTTTGGTTGACCTGAATAAGCTCCTCTCTGATGAAGAGTGGGATGAAATGGCTTACTTGTAATGCTGGCACTGATTTTACAATGGGTGCCTCTTGTCGTGTTGATAGCTGTCACTGTGGTGACTGCTATCCTTTTACGGCGAGAAAAGGCTGCGCGCTTAGCAGCTGAAAAACGTTTATCTGCGGTTGAGACAGTGCTGAAATCAGCGCGTCAACAACAAGAAAGTTTGGCGAAGCAGTTCAATGAGCTTCGTGCTGGCACCATAGGGATGAGCCAGAAGCTCGCTGATATGGGGCAGCACTTAGATATGCTTGAAGATCGGCAAGGGGAGATTGTGATGCAGCAAGATCCTGATAATAAGCTGTATTCCCGAGCGAGCCGTATGGTTGAGCTTGGTGCTGATATTGAAGAGCTGATGGAAGAGTGTGAGTTACCTAAAGCGGAAGCTGAACTTCTATTGAGTCTCCAGCAAAAGATGACTCGTCGTCGCTGAACAGCGTGAATTTATCAGACCAGAGCATTGACACCCTCCCATCCTGGAGGGTTTTTTCCTTCTAAATACCAGCTTAATGAGATGAGCTCGGCGATAACTATATATACCTCCGCAGGAATCTCTTCACCAATATCGAGATTTTCCAACCAGCGCATTAATTGCTCATCTTCATGAACCAGCTTTCCTTGTATTCTTGCTTCGGAAAGCATTTTTTCCGCTAGTTCGTCATAGCCTTTAGCGGTAACCGTAGGCGCATTGTGTTGATATTTTAGCGAAATGGCTTTCTTCATACTTTTATCGATAACCCCGTTTGAGCGTGAACGTCGAAGTGAGAATGCTCACTCGAATGGCACTGCCATTCTGTCATTGTAATGCCTTGCTGGGAAAGGCGCTTGGTCATCAGCTTTCCGGCCAGTTCGAGTTGAGACTGTAGCTTTTCAGAGTCGGTATAGGTATGAATGGCGGTCTGTCCGTCTTGCCATAACACTTGTGCCTCTATCCAAGTGTCTGCAACAGGCAAGTGCACCCATATTTCCCAAACCTGGCGCTGCTGTCGGCCTTGCTGTTTCGTGGTCCGTTTTTTAACCCGCACCTTGAGCGGTTGTTTTTGCTCCCAAACAAACAGTAAGAAAGGTTCGTCGAGGGGTTGGCGCAGTAAGCTGACGTGTTGCTCTGCGACCAATCGCACAACAGTAAGTAGAGATTCTGGGTCTTGGTTATTGTTGCGTAACCAAAGGTGTAGCGCACTATCTGGTGACTTGAGCTGTGTGATCAGTTGCGATAATACCTGAGCTTGCTGCTGAGGAGAAAAGGGCGTGCCCTGTTGAGGTAGTTGCAAAAATAGTTGCGAGAGCAACTGTTGGATCTCTTTGGGCGCTGATTGGAGCTGGCTGCTTAACAGAGGGAGTAACGGTGTTAGTCGCAATAGGTTGATCAACTGTGGCATCGTCTGACTCGATACTATCGGCATCAGTTTTGAAAGCAGTGGCGATGAGAGCGACGAGTCTTTGCTGTGCACTATTTTGGGCGTGTCATGACCGGGGGAGATCGGGGGCAACTTCATCATTCGCTCCTTCGTTTTTCATCGTGCTTTCTTGAGTATATCGAGGTCTGGCAGTCCTTTCGAGGTCATTAACGCCCAAGTTGTTAAACCGGCACTTGCGATAGCTGGCAGAGGACTGTGTTGTTTTTAAATTGTTAATGTTGTGGTTGGAGTTCACATTATTCGCAACTTGAATGGTCGTGATGACGCTATATTGTGAATCTATGAATTGGGTCACTAGACTTATAAAACAATATCTTGCAGCTTAGTGATAAGGATAGGGGGGCGGTTTTGTACTGTATGGTCTATTTATCATGGCTGTTAAAAAATGTGTATAACATTTATTAACGTATTGGTGTTGATTGTAAGCGGTATCCGCTAACCAAAGTAAAAATCCTTGTGGTACCATTGCCACGACAACGATAAAAACATTAAGGAAGTAAGGGGTAATGTTGACTGCTCGGCAGGTTACCTGCGTTAGGGATGATAGGGTGTTGTTTGCTGATCTTTCCTTTCAGGTAAAAGAAGGAGAGCTAGTTCAGATAGAAGGCCCAAACGGCTCAGGGAAAACATCGCTGTTACGCATCTTGACAGGATTACTTAGTCAAGATGAGGGCGAGATACTCTGGCATGGTGAGCCCATTCGAACAGTGCGTGATGAGTACCATCACTCGCTGCTGTTTCTCGGCCATCAAACGGGCGTGAAACGCGATCTTTCTGTGCTCGAAAACCTACGTTTCTATGCACAAATTTCTCCGTCGAGTAAAACTGATGATGCGTCTATTTTGGATGCGATATTGCGCGTGGGTCTCGCGGGGTATGAAGATGTGCTGGCAAGCCATCTTTCTGCTGGGCAGCAACGTCGTATCGCATTGGCGCGTTTGTGGTTAAGTGAACATGCATTGTGGATCCTCGATGAACCGTTAACGGCGATTGATAAGCGTGGCATCTCTGTGTTGGAAACGCTTTTTTTAGACCATGCTCAGCGCGGTGGCAGTATCATACTGACGAGTCATCAGGATCTTTTTCAAGGGAATAGCACGCTACGGCGCATTGTGTTGGGAGCGACTCAGTGAAGCAACTAGGCTTACTTATTCGTCGTGAACTGACCATCGCGTTAAGGCGCAAAACCGATGTGTCAAACCCGTTGTGGTTTTTCATTTTGGTGATCAGTTTATTCCCGCTTGCAGTAGGGCCGGAACCCAATTTGTTGGCGCGGATTGCGCCAGGTATCATCTGGGTAGCGGCATTACTTTCCTCACTATTGGCGCTAGAGCGCCTCTTTAAAGACGATTATCTCGATGGTTCGCTAGAGCAGATGATGTTGCAATCGACGCCTTTGCCTTTGCTCGCACTGGCAAAAGTGTTTGCACATTGGCTATTGACTGGCTTGCCCTTGATCATTGTCAGCCCTTTACTTGCCCTTTTGTTGTCACTCTCTATGGATGTCTGGCTTGCGGTGGTCTTGACCTTACTTTTAGGGTCTCCCACTTTGAGCCTGTTAGGTGCGATAGGTGTCGCCCTGACGGTTGGACTCCAGAAAGGTGGGGTTTTGCTAAGCTTATTAATCCTACCTCTGTTTATTCCTGTACTTATCTTTGCAACCGCGGCAATTGATGCGGCCAGCTTAGGTATGGGATATCAAGGACAACTTGCAATGCTTGGTGCCATGTTGGTAGCAGCAACGACTCTGACTCCGTTTGCAATTGCAGCGGCATTGCGAGTTAGCGTGCAATAAAGGAAACAACGTCATGTGGAAATGGTTACACCCTTACGCAAAGGCGGAGAAAAGTTATCAGCTTGCAGGAACCTTGCTTCCCTGGTTTTCTGTGACAGCATTGATCTTACTTTTTACGGGCTCGATATGGGGCCTAGCTTATGCGCCTACTGATTACCAACAGGGTGATAGCTTTCGGCTCATTTACTTTCATGTCCCCGCGGCCATTTGGTCTATGGGTGCTTACCTTTCAATGGCGATAGCTGCGTTCATTGGATTGGTGTGGCAGATCAAGCTTTCAGATTATGCCGCCTCTGCAATGGCGCCAGTCGGTGCAGTGTTTACCGCGATAGCGCTGTTTACTGGTGCAGTATGGGGGAAACCGATGTGGGGAACTTGGTGGGTTTGGGACGCGAGATTAACGTCTGAACTGATTCTTTTATTCCTCTATATCGGTGTCATGGCGCTGTACAACGCGTTTAGCGATCACAAAACCGCAGCGAAAGCCGCCGGTATTCTTGCCATTGTCGGCGTGGTGAATTTACCGATTATTCACTTCTCGGTGGAGTGGTGGAACACCTTGCACCAAGGCGCGACGATCACCAAATTTGAAAAGCCCTCGATGGATACACGTATGTTGTGGCCATTGCTCATCAATATCTTGGGGTTTGCCTTTTTCTTTGCTGCGGTGACCTTAATGCGTTTTCGTAGCCAAATTCTCCGTCATGAAGCTCGCCGTCCTTGGGCGCAAGCGGTGGTGAAGTGAGGTCACTATGCATTTCGAATCTTTTTCTGATTTTCTCAATATGGGGGGGTATGCCCCTTATGTCTGGGCCGGTGTCGGAGGCTCGCTACTGGCACTTGGTGCAATAGTGGTAGTGAGCTGGTATCAAAACAAACAAGTAAAACAATTTATCCGCCAACAACAAGCGAGAGACGCGCGAATTGCTGAAGCAAAGCAAATGGAGAATACGCTATGAACCCGAGACGAAAAAAGCGCCTTTTTTTAGTATCAGCGTTGATATTTGGTATCGGTGCTTCAGTGAGTCTGATGCTCTATGCGCTAAACCAAAACATGGATCTCTTTTTTACACCCACCGAGATAGTGGAAGGCAAAGCGGATGGTGCTAAGCCCGTTGTGGGACAACGAATCCGTGTGGGTGGCATGGTAGTTGAGAACAGTGTGGTACGCGATTCACAGTCATTAAAAGTCCGTTTTGGTGTCGCGGATGTTGGTCCGGCAATCACAGTGATTTACGATGGCATTCTTCCGGATCTGTTCCGTGAAGGCCAAGGGATTGTTGCGCAAGGTGTGTTGATATCGCCTACCGAGTTAGAGGCAACAGAAGTGTTGGCTAAACATGATGAAGAATATATGCCACCAGAAGTCGCAGAAGCCATGGATCGTGGCCACGCTCGACTAGAGTATAGTGATGATCAACTACAAGGAATCCAGTGATGATAGCTGAACTGGGACATTTCGCGCTTGTTCTCGGGCTAGGGGCGTCAATGATGCTCAGCCTGTTGCCACTAGTCGGCGCGCAAAATGGGAATGAGGGTTTAATGCGCACCGCCCGACCGTTGAGCGCGGTGTTGTTTGCCTTGCTGGCCCTCTCATTCGTGATTCTTTGTCATCGTTTCTATGTGAACGATTTCACGGTTGCGTATGTGGCGAATAACTCGAACAGTCAGCTGCCTTGGTACTATCGAATCACTGCTGTCTGGGGCGCGCATGAAGGCTCATTACTGCTTTGGGTGCTGATTCAAGCGCTGTGGACCTTTGCGGTGGCCCTGTTTAGTCGCGGTATGCCACTCTCTTCGGTGGCGCGTGTCTTGGCTGTGATGGGGATGATTAACGTCGGTTTCCTGTTGTTCATCATTATGACCTCTAACCCGTTCGAACGGACTTTGCCTTATTTTCCCGTAGATGGGCGCGATCTTAACCCGTTATTACAAGACCCCGGCCTGATTATTCACCCCCCTATGCTCTATATGGGCTATGTCGGATTCTCAGTCGCGTTTGCCTTTGCGATTGCTTCCTTGATGACTGGACGTCTCGATACCGCATGGGCTCGCTGGTCACGCCCTTGGACGCTGGCTGCTTGGTCATTTTTAACTGTTGGTATCGCGTTAGGCTCTTGGTGGGCGTATTACGAACTTGGCTGGGGAGGCTGGTGGTTCTGGGATCCGGTTGAGAATGCGTCATTCATGCCATGGCTAGCAGGAACAGCCTTGATGCACTCGCTATCTGTTACCGAAAAACGGGGCACATTCAAAGCTTGGACAGTATTACTCGCATTAAGCGCATTTTCATTGAGTCTACTCGGGACATTTTTGGTTCGCTCCGGAGTCTTAGTCTCTGTGCATGCTTTCGCCTCTGATCCAGAACGTGGCATGTTTATTCTTGCCTTTTTGCTGGTCGTGATTGGCGGCTCTTTACTCTTGTACGCCATCCAAGGGCATAAAATTCGCTCTCAGGGCAGTTTCGATCTCTTATCGAGAGAAAATGCCTTACTGATGAACAATGTGTTGCTGGTTGCAGCATTAGTGGTGGTGTTTGTCGGTACCTTAATGCCATTAGTGCACAAGCAAATTGGCTTGGGCTCGGTCTCCATCGGGGCACCTTTCTTTAATACCTTGTTTACTTGGTTGATGATTCCTTTTGCGTTCTTTTTGGGGGTTAGCCCGCTATTGCGTTGGAAACGTGACAAGTTATCGACCATTGCCAAACCTATGTTAGTGACAGCGATGGTATCGGTCGCGTTTAGCATTGGTGCGATTGCCCTTTTTTATGATCGCTTCGCATGGTTAGCCGCGCTGGGGTTATGGATGGCGACGTGGATCATTTTGCTGCAGAGTTACGAGATCTACTTGCGAGCGACACATCGGCATGATTTTGCCGTGGGGCTGACTAAGCTATCTCGCAGCCATTGGGCGATGGTGATGGGACACATGGGGTTAGCGATTACGGTGATCGGCATTACCTTAGTCAGTAATTATGACATTGAGCGTGATGTCCGCATGGCTCCGGGTGACAACATGGTGATTGAGGGATACAAGATTACCTTCACTGAACTACGTGATAATGATGGCCCGAACTACGATGGCTACCTCGGTGTGTTTGATATCACACGAAATGGCAAGCCAGTGACACATCTGGAAGCGGAAAAGCGCTTTTATACGGTACAACGTTCAATGATGACGGAAGCCGCGATTGATAGTGGCATCGCCCGCGACCTTTACATCGCCTTAGGTGAGCGTTTAGAGGGAGAAGCATGGGCGGTACGTATCTACTACAAACCGTTTGTTAACTGGATTTGGGCTGGGTCTTTGCTTATGGCGTTGGGCGGTGGTCTCGCTATCAGCGATCGTCGTTATCGATTCCGTGCAAAATCGACAAATAAAGTCACTCTTGAATCTGCGGAGCAGTCATCATGAAGAAAGCCTATCTCTATATCCCTTTAGTGGGCTTTCTTGTTTTGGCGCTCATCTTTGCAGTGCAGCTAGTGATGAATGTCGAAAATCCCAATAATCCCACAGAACTGGAATCGGTGCTGATTGGAAAAACCGTGCCAAACTTTACGTTAGAAGATCTTGTTCATGAGGGCAAAACCTATGAGCAAGACATCTTTCGTGGCGAACCTTTGCTGTTGAACGTCTGGGCGACATGGTGCCCTACCTGTTACGCCGAACATCAATATCTAAACCAGCTCGCTGCAAGCGGCGTCAAAATCATCGGGCTCAACTATAAAGATGATCGTCATAAAGCGGTAGGCTGGTTAGAAGAGTTAGGGAATCCTTACTTGATCAGTTTATTTGATGGGGACGGCATGCTGGGGCTCGATCTTGGGGTTTATGGCGCACCTGAGACTTTCTTAATTGATGCCGATGGCATTATTCGTCATCGCCACGTCGGTGATGTGAATGAGCGGAACTGGCAGTCAAGGCTGCAGCCTATCTACCAGCAAATGTTGGAGGATGCGAAGTCATGAATCGCTTCAATGGGTTAAAGGCCATGTGTGTCGCTGTTTTTGTGATGTGGTTAGGCCATCCTTTGGCGTGGGCCAATATTGATGCTTATACGTTCGAGTCAGTTGATCAAGAGCGTACCTTTCATGAGTTGAACAAGACCTTACGTTGCCCTAAGTGTCAAAACAACAGTATTGGTGATTCAAACGCAGAGTTGGCGAAAGACTTGCGTCAAAAGGTTTACGAGATGTTGCAAGAAGGACAGAGCGAAGATGAAATCGTTGATTATATGGTCGCTCGCTATGGCAACTTTGTGACTTATGAGCCGCCCCTAACGCCCGCGACGCTAATCTTATGGCTCGCGCCAGCACTTGCCATTTTGATCGGTGTTGCGAGCGTGTTGTATCGCAGCCGAGGATCGCGCTTAGCAGCCGCTGAAATCGCAGAAGAAGAAAAGCAACGTTTGGAACGACTACTAAAAGATACCGATGAGGATAGTGCACCATGATGACATTTTGGATAGCCAGTTTGGCTTTGGTGCTGATCGTATTGTTGTCGGTAGCGATCCCTGTTTATCGACAAAAAGCCTCATCAGCACAAGCTGATCGTGATGCACTTAATAAGGCCTTGTATCAAGATCGACTCGCCGAATTGAACGAAGAAAATGAAGAGGGCATGGTGGCGGATCAAGCTGCCATGATTACTGAGCTACAACGCACCTTATTAGATGATGTGCCAGAGGGGAGCAAAGAAACTGAAACGCAACGTGGTGGTAAAGCGTGGTTATGGGGATGTAGTCTTATCGCCGTGGTCGCCAGTTACGCCATTTATATGCAGGTCGGTGGTTTTAATGCTGTGACAACATGGCATGAAACCGCAGCCCGACTTCCTGAGCTTTCGCAACGTTTGATGACGGAAGATGAGCAGCCGCTCAGTGATCAAGAGTTGGCGGATTTAACGCTTGCTTTGCGCACTCGATTACATGAGAAACCGAATGATGCGATGGGGTGGCTACTGTTAGGGCGACTCGGAATGGCGAGCCGCGATGTCGATATGGCCACCAGTTCGATGGAGAATGCGCTGCGTCTTGCCCCTGAGAGATTTGAAACCCAGTTTGGCTTCACGCAAGCCATGCTGCTCAGTGGTGATAGCTTTGACTCTGAGCGCGGACGTCGCATGTTGTCGCAACTATTGCAAAGTGAACCGCACAACTTACAAGTGCTGTCTCTTGCCGCCTTTGATGCCTATGAACAGCAAGATTTTCTTTCCGCTATTGCGCTTTGGAGCCGTATGCGGGCGCAACTGGATGTGAACGACCCTCGCGCGGTCATGCTCGATCGTAGTATTGCACAAGCGCAAAGCAGCATGACGGGCGACCCTGTTTTACTCTCGGTACAGGTAGAGCTCGGTGAAGATGTCGTCATTCCGACACAGGGTGCGTTGATTGTGACTGCACACACATCTGATGGCGCGCCAATGCCAGTGGCGGCGAAGCGCTTACCCTTAAGTGCATTTCCCGTTACGGTGCCGCTGCGCAATAGCGACAGCATGATGCAAGGGCGTAGCTTAGCGGATTTAGATGAGATGCTGATTAGAGTGCGCATTGATAGCGACGGCAATGTTGGGACGAAAGAGAACGATTTGTTTGGCGAATCGTTAACTGTGTCACAAGGAGATGAGGTGAAAGTAAAGATTGATCACCACTTTGGTTCCTAACTGGATCAATTTATGACAGAAAGTTATCATCGTCACAGATTAAAATAGAATAATGATTTGCTAGGCGAGATTAACATGAGAAAGGGAATACTCGCGATGTTGCTGTCCTCCGCGTTGCTCGCAGGATGCGCATCGAGCCCAGAGTCAGCACACAGTGAAGTCAATGATCCTTTTGAAGGGTTTAACCGCGTTATGTGGGACTTCAACTATGATGTGCTTGACCCTTATATTGCACGGCCCGCTTCATTGGCGTACGTCAATTATGTACCGAGCCCGGTGCGTAGTGGTGTCGGCAATTTTCTGTCGAATCTGGAAGAGCCCGTCAGTTTTTTCAATAGTGTATTAGTGTTGGATGGCGAGGCTGCCGTCACACACTTTAATCGCTTTTGGCTCAATACCTTTTTTGGCTTGGGTGGTTTGATTGATATCGCGACAGCGGCAGAGATTGGTAACCCTAGTGATCGAGAATTTGGTGACACGCTTGGATATTATGGGGTAGGGAATGGCCCTTATCTGATGTATCCGATATATGGCCCATCGACGGTTCGTGAAACCGCGGGTGATTTTGTTGACGGGATGATGCCCATGGTGGTGTATCTCAACTTCTGGCAAGGATTGGCGAAATGGGCATTGCAAGGGATGGAATCTCGAGCCGCCTTAGTGCAACAAGAAGCCATGTTAGAGAACTCACCTGATCCATACATCTTCACCCGTGATGCGTATATTCAGAACCGCAATTTCCGCGCTTCAGGCGGTAAAGTAGACCCGTCTCTCTATGAAGAAGAAGACTTCTTGGAAGACTATCTCGATGAAATTGACGATTACTGATGATAAAAGAAAAGCAGCGCAACGCTGCTTTTTTTATGCCTGCCCTGTGACTGCTTGTGCGATTTGATCCGCATTTTCTTTCAAGTAATCGATCAACGCCGCGGCGCGATGTGAGAGAAAACGCCGTTTGTACCACACTGCATAAATGTCTCGTCGGTCTGCTTGCCATTCCGGTAACACCGCTACAAGCTCGCCACGCGCTAGCTCTTGCCTTATTTCAGATTCCGGCATTAAGCCAATCCCCACACCCGCGACGAGAAATTGCTTTGCAGCCATTAAATCATTGAGGCGCACTTTGGCGTGTTGCGGAAAAAATGTGGTCTCTTTTTTTGTCGCGTGTTTTAGGTGCCACTTGTCAATCGGTTTGCATTGAATCAACGCATGCAGGCTGAGATCTTGTGGTGTTGTGATTGGATTGCGCCCATTGAGATACTTTGGGCTTGCGACAAGGTGCACTGCGACTTGCCCAAGACGGACTTGTGTTAGGTCTGAATCTTCTTGTCTTCCCACACGTATGGCAAAGTCGGCGTTTGCGGCATGAAAGGATTCTAGTTCGTTACTCAGTTGCAGGTTGAGGTTGATGTCTGGGTGTCGCAGAGAGAATTGCGCGAAGATCGGGCTGAGCACGGTGGTCGTTAAGTTGACGGGGGCCAATACCGTGATGTCGCCAGTGAGGCTTTTTACGTCCTGCTTAAGCTGTTCAATGGCAGATTGCGCGGTCAGTAGATGATATCGCGTCTGATTGACAAGCATTTCTCCTTCTGCGGTGAGGCTGAAGTGATGGCTATTACGATTGAGTAAGCGGCAGCCAATATTGTCTTCTAAATGCTGAATACGTCGACTTAAGGTGGATGAGGGGAGCTTTAGCGTTTGTGCCGTTTTCTTCAAGCTCCCTGCTTCTGCGGCCGTGATGAGCAATGCAATGTCATCTAACATTCGCTTGATTCCATTTATGGGTTTTATCCTTCTATTAGAATCAATAGATTCATTAATTGCAATCTTCTAATCTGGCTGAGTCTAAGGTTTATTCAAACAAAAGGAGTATGGGATGAAGCATCGGATACTGTTTACCGTCATCATGTCGGGCTTGTTGTCGTTGCTGATGACGCTATGGGTGACTTATCTCAATCTTGGTATGGTGGCGACATTTGTCAGTGCGTGGATGAATGCGTTTACGAAAGCTTGGCCAGCGGCATTTGTGGTGTCTTTCTTTCTCTCACCCTTTGCACAGCAGGTGACTCGGTGGCTGTTAGATTGACACAGATAGAAAAAACCTCCCACCAGGGAGGTTTTTGCTATTCATGACAAGTGAACAGTTAGAAAGTGTAGCTGTATTGTGCACCGAACAGAAGCGCGTTTGCACGGGTTGTTGCGCTAATGGTAGTACCAATTGCTGAGGTCTCTTTCACCGCCACGTCTTTACCGATCAGGTAGGTCGCACCGAAGTCGAAGGTTGATTGCTCGCTGAGGTGGTAGCTAAAGCCGGCAGAGAACCAGTTACGGTCTGAATCAGGCACAGAGATAGAGGTGATTTCGTCTTGTGCACTGGTGTCGTACATGTAGCCCGCGCGCAGTGTCCAAGAACTGTTTAAGTAGTAAGTACCACCGATAGAGTAGTGCCAGCCGTTTTGCCACTCGTAGGTGTTGATATGCTCACCAGAGGCGGTTTCTAGCTTATCGAAGGCTTTCCAGCCGATCCATTGCACAGAGTAGTGTACCGCGAACTGGTCTGCGACTTTGTGGTAGCCCGAGAATTCTGCCATATCAGGTAGCGGTACGACTAATTTGTTGAATTCCGTCATTCCACCCGTAGCAGGGTTAATCTTTTGTACTTTGCCCTCTGCTTCAAGTTCAGGACTGTAGCGGTAAGAGAAACCGAAACGGTTGTCTTCGTCGTGCTCGTAGACAACACCGAGGTTAAAGCCAAGGGCATAGCCATCCGCATCAACATCAAGTAGTGGCGTGTCTGGAAGACTGATAAGGCCAGCTTGCGGGTGTTGAGCGAAGAGATCCGCAGAGCGTTTTAGTTCACCTTTACCATAGATAACGTCCAAGCCACCACCGATGCTCCACTGCTCATCAATGCGATAGGCAAGGCTCAAACCAAGGTTGAAACTTTTTAGATCTGTCAGGCCACCAAATTCGTTGGCTGGGTAGTCTGCAGAGAACTCAGTTTTGGTACCGAAGTTACTGTACAACGAGACACCCGCAGTGAACTGGTCATTAATTGGTGCAATGAAATAGAGGTTAGGTGCCACAGAAGTACCACCGATCTCTTCATCATTCAGCGAAGAGGGCTGACCAAGAACGTTGGTGTAGTTTGCCCCTTTCACCTTGATGTCAGTTTTTAAAACGATGCCGCCCAACGAGAGAGCCTTGCTATCAAATAGGCTCATTGCCGCAGCGTTACGTGACATCACTGAGGCATTGTCAGCAATAACGGCATCACCAGCAAAAGCACGGCCAAGGCCAGTTGCTGATTGAGAATTTAATTGGAAACCAGCGGCAAAAACAGGCTGGCTCATTACTCCAACTACCGATAAGGCTAGTAGTGAGGGAGTAAACAGACGCTTCTTGTTCATTTTTTATCCTTTTATATTATTTTGAACTGCACTTTGTGACAATTCGCCGCAGATTGTAGGTATTTCGTTGCGGGCAACAAATCAGACCAGAAATGATATTTTTATAAATTGTTGGGATTTATGACCGATTTGGCGTTATCAGGAATGAAAATGGTGAAACTGATGCATTTTTTGGATAAAAAAAGACCGGATAATGCGCTTATCCGGCCAGTGCGTTGTATGAAGGCGTTGTTTTTGCTGGTTTTATATACTTTGTGACAAATTAGCGCGGATATTGTCGACGATAGGCGACAAAGGCTGCGCTTTTTCACCGACAACAATCAAGCTCGCGTTCTCCATTGGCATCACGACACCCTTATGGCGATCATCTTCAAAGCTGCTCATGTCTGGACTCGCTTGAGGCACTAAGAACACCGTGACTTCATGCCCTTTGCTTGTTTTCATCACTAAGTGCATAGCAGCAGTCTCACCAAAACCACAGTGGTTGACATAAGTGACTCTGCCGTCAACATTCAGATCATTTAACTGCTTACCAAAAGGGGCCAATTTCGCGTTCACTTGCGCTAGGGTGACGTTCTCATCAATCGCAGCAACGAACTCAGACTCATTGTTGACATGTTGAAGGGCAATTTGCTCAAGTGTGTTGGCATTCGCATCAGGCAGGGCGGCCGTCCAATTGAATTGACCCAACATAATGCCAAAGGCAAAGGCCACTGATGCAGCTAATGCAACATGGTAGCGGACATGGGTTCGCTGTGTTTTTTCATGGCCCGTTTGATGGAAAAGGACACGGTCGACTAACCCATCGGGCACTTCGACATCATTCAGTGCTTTGGCGATCTCTTTATCGAGTGCCTGCATCTCATCCGTAAAGGCTTGATGGCTAGGCGATTGCATCGCCGCTTTCAGCTCGGCATCGAGATCGTTCGGATCTGCCATCACTCGGCGACGGAATTCAAGCTCGTCCATTCTGGATACCCCCCTTTGCTTCTTGCTTTTCAAGCTGCTCTTTCAGTTGGTTGCGTGCTCTGAAAAGTCTTGTCATGACCGTATTGCGGTTGAGCCCTAAAATACTCGCAATTTCATCTCCACTGAAGCCAGACATGACTTGCAACACCAATGGCTCACGGTATTCAGGTGATAGGTTCATGATCATTTTTTGCAGTTGCGTCTGCTCAGCGTCACCTTCGCTCGATGCATTGGTATCGGCCACAGCATGATCTTCAATATCAACCAGTTCAAGTTGTTTGCGTTCAAATCGGCGAGCATTTTCCCGGCGGAGAATGGTGATCAGCCAGGATTTTGCCGCAGCGTCGTCTTGTAAACTATCGAGAGAGCGCCAAGCGCGTAAACAGGTTTCTTGCACAAGATCTTCCGCAATGTGCTGATCTTTACATAGCCAATACGCGTAGCGATACAAATCTCGATGCCAGGCTCGGACGAGAGCCTCGTAGCGTCTTTGCTTATTCATATCATCATTGACCGGGGTTGATGATGATTTCTTACCAAAAAATGCAATTCCCATCTGCATACCTATTATTTGCGAGATAGATCCGGGCTTTATCAATCGGAGAACTGATTAATAAAGATAAAATTGATCTGGTTCAAGTTCTGTCTCGCCATCCAAGATAATATAACTCCTGTCATCTAGCTGTGTGCGCTTACTTTACGCATTTACTCTAGAGTAAGTTGCTGTAGCACATACAGTTTGTTGAGCAAGATGACAACTTCCTTTTGAAGGCTGACTTTACTTTCTCCTATCAGGATTTACCTGATTTACAATTGGCTTTACGTTGATTGATTCTACGTAGATTGCTTTCCACGTAATTTTAGACCACACCCTTCGGTGTGGTTTTTTTTATCTGCTTTCAGCGTATTAACTAATTTGTAAACAATACTAAATCATTTCGTGACTTTCTAAACCCATTTCCCGCTTTTCTTGATACCTCAGCGCTTGCCTTGTCTCAGCTGGATGCCAAACGTGCAAAATTCGCTTCTTTAACGGGCAATCTGTCCGCTTGAATTTGATTAATCTGCCGTAGGTCACGGTTTTTTTAAACGCCCGTTTGAGTTATTTAACAACTTGGTTACAATTTGGAGGTCAGACCTGTTGCCTTAAAAGGAGGCCGTGTGAAGCATTCCCGTCAAGCATTGAAAACCGCCAGTGGTGATCGTGTTGCCATCGTGCAAGGGCTACGTACCCCCTTTGCTCGCCAATCAACCGCCTATACTGATGTGCCCGCTGTCGACCTAGGCAAGATGGTGGTCAATGAGCTGTTACAGCGCCACGATATCCCCGCTGGTTTGATTGATCAGGTGGTGTTTGGGCAGGTGATTCAGATGCCTGAAGCGCCAAATATTGCACGTGAAATAGTGCTTGGCACACAAATGGATGTGGCTACGGATGCCTACAGTGTGACGCGTGCTTGTGCAACGAGTTTTCAAGCGGTGGCCAATGTGGCCGAGAGTATTTTGTCCGGCACGATTGAATGCGGTATTGCAGGCGGGGCTGACTCCAGTTCTGTGCTTCCTATCGGCGTGTCGAAAAAGTTGGCCGCGTTGCTGTTGCAACTTTCTAAAGCGAGGAGCCTTAAACAGCGCCTTGCCGTGCTAAGCCAGATTCGCCCTAAAGATTTAGCGCCTGCACCGCCAGCGGTTGCCGAGTATTCAACTGGCTTGTCGATGGGGCAAACAGCGGAGCAGATGGCGAAAACACACAGCATCTCCCGTCACGATCAAGATGCGCTGGCTCATCGCTCTCATCAGCTTGCGGCTCAAGCATGGCGAGATAAATTGCTTGATGATGAGGTGATGGCGGCGTATGTCCCCCCTTTTAACGCGCCCTATCTTAGCGATAACAATATTCGCCACGATTCTGAATTAGCACAGTATGCCAAATTACGCCCCGCGTTTGACCGACGCCATGGCTCTGTGACAGCCGCCAACGCCACCCCTTTAACTGATGGTGCGGCGGCGGTGTTGCTGATGCGGGAGGATAAAGCAAAAGCGCTTGGCTATAAGCCTCTCGGGTATCTGCGCGCGTATGCGTTCTCGGCCATTGGCGTTGAGGTGGATATGTTAATGGGCCCTTCTTACGCCACGCCGATTGCACTTGATAGGGCTGGCGTCTCGTTGAGTGACCTGACCTTAATTGATATGCACGAGGCGTTTGCGGCTCAAACATTAGCGAACGTGAAAATGTTTGCTAGCAAGCAGTTTGCACAAGAAAAGTTAGGCCGTGCTGAGGCTATCGGCGAGATAGACATGGATAAGTTTAATGTGCTTGGTGGATCGATTGCTTATGGCCATCCATTTGCAGCGACGGGGGCGCGAATGATTACCCAAACACTTAACGAACTGCGCCGTCGTGGTGGAGGACTTGGCTTGACGACCGCTTGTGCAGCTGGTGGCCTTGGGGCAGCGATGATTCTGGAGGTAGAGCAATGAGTGCAACTGAGCAAGCAAACGTGTTTGATTGGAGACTGGATGACGACGGCATCGCTTGGATCTGTTTTGACGTTCCCAATGAGAAAATGAATACTCTGCAAGCCGAATTCGTCACAGAGATTGAAGCGCTATTAGATGACCTTGGCACTTCATCACCTAATGGGGCGGTGTTCTATTCCGGGAAGCCTGACAACTTCATTGCGGGTGCGGACATTCGCATGTTAGACCGCTGTGAAACCGCGGCTCAAGGCCAGCACATTGTCGAGTCTGGGCAGAAAATTTTTGACCGAATCGAAGCGCTACCCTATCCAGTCGTCGCGGCCATTCATGGGCCTTGCTTAGGAGGTGGGTTGGAACTAGCGATGGCCTGTCATTTCCGGGTTTGCAGTGATGATGATAAAACCCGCCTAGGGCTACCAGAAGTACAACTGGGATTGTTACCGGGTTCTGGCGGTACTCAACGTTTACCGCAACTGGTTGGCATTAGTACGGCATTGGATATGCTGCTGACAGGTAAGCAATTACGGGCGAAAAAAGCAAAGAAGGTGGGGTTAGTTGATGAATGCGTGCCGCAAACCATCTTGCATACCGTGGCTAAGCAGTTGGCGACGGGTGCCAAACGGACGAAAAAGAGAGGGTTCAAAGAGCGATTGCTAAGCGGTAACCCACTAGGGCGATCAGTGGTGTTTGATCAAGCACGAAAAAGTGTGCTGAAGAAAACACGCGGTAACTACCCAGCGCCGGAAGCGATTTTAGAGGTGGTGAAAGAAGGATTAGAACATGGCTATCAAGCGGGCTTGAAAGCCGAGTCACGTGCGTTTGGTGAGCTTGTTGTCACGCCTGAATCCCGAGCGTTAAGAGGTATTTTCTTCGCGACCACAGCGATGAAAAAAGACCCAGGAGCCGAGGCAAAACCACAAGCGGTTGAGCGTGTTGCCGTATTAGGCGGGGGATTGATGGGAGGAGGTATCGCCCATGTCACCGCGGCAAAGGCCAAACTTCCTGTGCGGATAAAAGATATTCATCCAGAAGGCATCAATAATGCGCTTGGCTATCACTACAAGCTTTTAGATAAGCGCCGTAAGAAGCGCATTTTATCGCGCGCTGAGGTGCAAAAACTAATGCATCAAGTGAGTGGTGACCTTGAGTATCGAGGGTTTAAACAAGCCAATGTTGTTATTGAAGCCGTGTTCGAAGACCTGACTTTGAAGCAGCAGATGGTCGCTGACATAGAAGCGACGATGATGGAAGAGACAATCTTTGCTTCGAATACCTCATCAATCCCAATCAGCGACATTGCAGCAAAGGCCAGTCGGCCAGAAAATGTTATTGGACTGCACTATTTTAGTCCGGTTGAGAAGATGCCACTGGCTGAAATTATTCCGCACCAAGGCACATCGGCGCAAACTATCGCCACCACTGTTGCACTGGCTAAAAAGCAGGGTAAAACGGCGATTGTGGTCAAAGACAGTGCGGGTTTTTATGTCAATCGAATATTGGCACCTTATATGAACGAGGCGGCATTGATGTTGCTTGAAGGAGAGCCGATTGAACACCTTGATGAGGCTTTGGTCGACTTTGGCATGCCTGTTGGGCCGATCACGTTACTTGATGAAGTCGGTATCGATATTGGCGCGAAAATTAGCCCCATTTTGACTGAGGCACTGGGTGAGCGCTTTCGTTCCCCACCTCTGTTTGACACCTTGCTACAGGATGGCCGAAAAGGGCGCAAAAGTAACAAAGGTTTCTATTCCTACAAAGGGAAAAAGAAGTCCGTGGATAAGTCCGTCTATCCGCTGCTATCGATATCACCGCAATCGATTCTGAACGCTGACGATATCGCCAAGCGCGCTGTCTATATGATGCTGAATGAAGCAGCGCGGTGTTTTGATGAAGGCGTTATCAGCTCTGCGCGAGATGGTGATATTGGCGCCATTTTCGGTATTGGCTTTCCCCCTTTCCTTGGTGGGCCGTTCCACTACATGGATAACATGGGGATCAATGAAATGGTTGTTGAACTACAAGTGTTAGCCAACAAATACGGAGAGCGGTTTGCGCCATGCCAGTGTCTGGTTACGATGGCAGAAGCGGGGGAAACGTTCCACTCCCGTTCGCAATAGAACACTAACGGCGCAGATAGTGTTATGAAAACAACCCATTGAGTGCATCAAGCTCGGCATCCGTGAGCAGTGCAGCGCCATTTCGTGTAGGGTAACGAAGATGACGCGCACTGCTGTTTTCCATCAGCGAGTTGAGCAGTTGGCGGCGTTGCTGCTCATTGAGCTTAGGGAGGATTTTCTGCAGTTGATGAAATTCGTGTTCACTCATCATGGTTGTCTTTTATGAATTTGGATGATTATTTTATTGATGATTCGTCAATAAATTGTCAGAAGATCGTCAAAAACATTGATTCACTGAGCATATCTGGATACGCCTCGCAAAGGGTATGGTTAAAGTGTGAGTTGTTTCATCTCGATATCGCATTAACCTGAGTAAAAAGGTCACGATGGTCGATTAAGGCGTATTAGCTTGCACAGTCTTAAGGTGTGTAATTTAAGCCACAATGTGTGCTTCGGGCCTTGACGTGCAAACTTAGGTAAACAAGCGCTGAATCGCGTCGCGCTCCGCCTCGGAAAGCAACGCACGAGCGGAGAGTCGGGTTGATGAGGTGTTACTGCGTAGTTGAGTAATTAAGGTCTGGCGTTGTTGCTTGCTCATTGAAGGTGATAACTGCTCAATGGTTTCAATCAGCTGCAAGAAGTCTTTGTCTTTCATCTCGTTTCCTCTCGATACGCCTGATTAAGTTCACCACGATGCTGGATAAATTGTATACGCCATCACGCGGGGATAAGTATCAGTTTTCTGTGTTAATTTGAGTCATTCTGTCAGTTTTTGTCATGTTAAGGTGTGCGATTTGCACGCTGTTCATTTTTGAGTATAAAGCAGGTAGTCTGAACAAAAACCGAACAGGAACTAGGTGGTGATGAGAATTGCAGTACTACGTCATGGCAGACCACAGTTAGATTTGGATGCAATAAAGAACACTCGTTATTCTGCGAGAGACTTTGGGTGCATCGTGGCCCAGTATGAAGATTCGCCATTGGCATTAGACTCTTTTGCCCCGAAAGCGGTGATGGAGAAGGCCAAGTCGTTTTCCATTATTGTTAGCAGTGATCTACTGCGAGGTATCGAATCAGCTCGTCAATTCACTGTAAACAACATCCACTTAGTGGATGCAAGATTTCGAGAAGCGGGTATGCCCTATTTCAACTTGAGATGGCCGAAGCTCACGTTGCTACAATGGTCTATTTTTTTCCGATTGTTCTGATTAGTAGGCTTTTCTCGTCGTGGTGAAGCACTCAAATGCACCAAGCAACGCGCTGAAGAAGGTGCTGATGTGTTGATCGACATGGTGAAGAACGAAGGTGATGTTCTACTGGTCGGACATGGTATTTTTAATCGCGTATTGGCCGGCGCATTGAAGCGACGTGGGTGGCACAGTGTAGGTAAGGTAGGGAAGGGATATTGGGAGTATGTTGAATATGAATATCGCGGGTAACGGTTAATGTCAAAGAACCTAGCACTGTTTGATTTTGATGGGACGATAACCCATGCCGACTGTTTCACCCGGTTTGTTTTTTTCGCTGCCACGCCTTGGCGTTTATTGCTAGGTGCACCATGCTTGATACTGGCGTTTTTGTTGTATAAAGCAGGTGTGTTACCCGCGTCAAAAACACGGCCGCTGGTGGCTTGGGTTCTATTCTGGCGACGCGAAGCAGTCGAGGTAATGGAGCTGGGCGCGCGCTTTGCGAACGAGGTGTTGCCTGCGGTTATCCGAGATGAGGCTAAGGAAAGATTGGATTGGCATCGCCAGCAAGGGGATCGCATTGTGGTGGTCTCGGCATCGTTGAACCCTTATCTATCCGTTTGGTGTCATCAACAAAGCGTGGAGTTGCTTTGCAGTGAGTTGGCTGTCAATGGTCAAAGGCTGACTGGGCGCTATGTGGATGGGGATTGTAGTTTAGTGAATAAAGTTAGGCGTATTCAGCAACATCTTGATCTAGAGGATTTTTCGACAGTGTATGCCTATGGCGATACGCACGAAGACTTTCCTATGTTGGCGCTTGCCGATCAAGGTTGGTATCAGTGGCAACGTCACAATTAAAGCAACGCTCTGCAGTACCAGAGCGTTGGAGTGGTGTAGGACTCAACGGGCTCGGGGTGCGATACGCGTTGAGCCTGTATGGCTGTCACTAGTGAATTTGGAATCGGGCAATTAACTCACAGTGGCTGTAATGATTGAAGTTTTCCACTTGTTTGGCGATCTGAGGATCGGGGTGGCGCTTCAAAAAGCTGACTAAAGCGGCCTTACAGCAGCCTAAAGAAGAGATGAACGCATCACACTTTTTGTTCGGGCATTGAGGCAGTAGGTTCAACACGTGTTCTGATGCCAGCTGTAAGTACTTCAATTCATCATCATGCTCACCGACCTTTCGCCAAAATGCAGCAAGGTTGTGGCAAGAAGCAATGCGAATGGTCAGAAGCATTTCAAGATCATCTTGTGCTTCCGCCGCCGCATTTAAAGCTTCAGCTTCAGATAAAGCCAGTTGATAATGCACTATTGAGAGCATCGGGCGTTGATTACGTTCCTCTTCTATCGCACGCATCGTGTGCGCTTCCCAGCGTGAGACGTCCATTTTAACTCCTTCGTTACGCTTTCTGAGTCGCGAGCAATACGGATTGGTAGTGCTCGCTGACCTGAGCCCAATCCACCACTTGCCACCACGCGTCAATATAGTCAGGACGGCGGTTTTGGTAGCTAAGGTAGTAGGCGTGTTCCCAAATATCCAATGCCAAGATTGGTTCACCCTGTACCTCAGCAACATCCATTAATGGGTTGTCTTGATTAATGGTAGACGTGATTTCCAATCGACCTTCAGTGACAATCAACCAGACAAAGCCAGAACCAAAGTGGGTTGCTGCTGCGTCTGAGAATGCCTGTTTAAATTGCTCGAAGCTGCCAAAATGGCGAGTAATCGCTTCGGCTAGAATTCCGCTGGGTTGGCCGCCACCTTGTGGAGACATGCAACGCCAAAACAAGTTGTGATTAAAGAAGCCACCACCATGGTTGCGAATCGCGCCTGGTAACGTGGAGACTTTCTCAAACAACGTGTGTAGAGACTCACCATTGATGTCGGTATCTGTTATTGCTGCGATGAACTTGTCATAGTAAGTGCGGTGGTGTTTGCTGTAGTGCACTTCCATTGTCTTTGCATCGATATGTGGTTCTAGAGCGTCATACGCGTATGGCAGCTCTGGAAATTGATAGGCCATTGTTACCTCCATTGAATAGTGATAACCATTATTAAATGATAATGGTTATCGTTTCAACCATGAGGTTTGTGTGAATATTCAACACCTGAGGCAAGATCGCAATTTTATTGGCCTACGGTCTGCACCTTAACTTGACCTATTCGATGATATTACCCTCATTTAACAACGCGATGAGTTTCGCCACTCGCTTTCTGTTGACGCCAAAATCGGAGTAACCGACGCGTGACTCTGAACGCAGTACAAGTTGTTGCCCGTCGAGGCGTATCTCGAGATCATCGACAAACCGGAACACATTACTGGTACAGGTGATATGTAAGTATTCACTTTCTTTGTGGGCGAGTTTTGCACCCGGTAACGTTAAAGCGATAGCTTCAATGTCCGCTAGAACTGTCCCTGCTTTTACCTCAATAGGAGCGACAGCATATTTTTCGCGGTTATCGACACTCGCCACACAGTTGGGCTTGTCACCACAGGGTAAATCGACCTTTTTTGTCCATTGTTCATTTTTCACGGCGACCTCCTTGCTGCAAGCAGTAAGGGCGACGATCAAAGTGAGCAAAGTGAGCTTTTTGCACATGATGTTCCTTTTGGGTGTTTTTATAGTGGCCAAACGCGTGAATGCGCATGGTCTGACTAACCCAGTTTATACTCACTTTTACTCTGTTTGGATTGCTGATTACGTGCTTGGCCGTGTGTGAGTGATTTTTTTTCGAGCAGTTTGATCAAGATGCCTGATAGAGACAGGCGTTGATAGCCCAATGCCAAACAAAAAAGCGCCGTTTGCACCAATACGATAGTAGGCCCTGTCGCCGCATCTAGATGAAAGCTAAGAACAATACCAAGCGTGACCGCGATGATTGCTGAGCTGACTGCGATAAATTGCATTGAAGCAAAGCGCCGACATAGGAGCTGTGCCGTGAGTCCCGGCGCAACCAACATCGCCACGACCAGAACAACCCCAACGGCCTGCATCGCGGCGACAATGGCACTGGCGAGGATAACCAAAAAGCCGTAGTGCAACAGACTAGTGTTAAGTCCGATGCTTTTGGCATGCACATTATCAAAGCACCAACACATAATGTCTTTACCTTTGAGCGCGATGATAAGGACAGTCACGACCGCAGTCAGGATAACGGTTAGCAGGGTTTTCGCGGGAATACCCATCAAATTACCAAACAGAATGTGTTGCAGATGTTGGTCGGTATCAATAACGCTAAACAAGATCAGTCCAAGACTGAACAAGCCCGTGAACATGATCCCCATTGCAGTATCTTCTTTGATGCGACTGTGGTTTTTAACGAAACCTGTCAACAATGCGCAACTGAGACCGGATAGTACAGCCCCAATAGCGAGCGGAATGCCAAGGACTGCGGCAAGCACAACCCCCGGCAATACGGCGTGAGAGATAGCATCGCCCATCATCGCCCACCCCTTGAGAACGAGGTAGCAAGAGAGCAGGGCGCAGACGATGGCGGTTGCGATGGCGGCAATTAAGGCATCTTGCATAAAGGGAAAACTGAACGGTGTAATCAGCCATTCATTCATACGCGACGCTCCTGAAGTCTCGCTTTTGTGCCCAGAGATTGGAAACGAATAAGGCCATGCTTCGGCGCGAATAGAAATGCCAGTAAAAAGAGCGATGTCTGCAATAAGACGATAAACGCCCCGGTTGTAGCGTCATTAAAGTAGCTGATGTACGCCCCGAGTGAACAGGTCACCATACCGAGTAAGGTACTCAGGATGAGCACATGGCTGAACTTGTCACTTAATAGATAGGCGGTGGCTCCCGGGGTGATGACCATGGCAACCACTAAGATGGCACCAACCGTTTGTAGTGCCGCAAGAATGCTTGCACTCAATAGCACGTAAAAGAGCCATTGGTAGTGCCTAACGTTGAGGCCAACCGCGCTTGCTTGATGTTCATCGAAGAAAACCAACATCAAGTCGCGCCACTTTAGGGTCATGATAACTAAGGCAACCGCCATTACGATCGCGATCTGCACTACATCGGACGTGGCGATTGCCAAAATGTTACCGAAGATCACCGAGTTGAGACTGACAGACGTCGGGTTGAGGGAAATGATAAACAAGCCAGCGGCGAAGAAGCTACTGAATACCAGTCCAATAATGGCGTCTTGCTTGAGTGCCGTGATCTGCTTTAGCAATGCCATGGCGATAGCGGCGAGGCCACCCGTGAGTACGGCCCCTACCATAAAGGGAAAATTGAGTGAGTAAGCGATGGCCACACCCGGCACAACGGCGTGAGAAAGAGCATCGCCAATCAGTGACCAGCCTTTGAGGATCAAGAAGGTGGAGAGCAGTGCGCAAAGGGTTCCCACTAGACCACTAACGAGAATGGCATTGCGCATATACTCAAACTGAAATGGTTCAATCAACGTGGTGAACATGTGATGTCTCCTTGGTTGAAAAAATGGCTGGGCGCTCATCATCAGAGATGATGGTGACAGGTGAAGTCGGGATCTGCACTTGTCGCAACGCGCCGCCAAACACCAAGCTGAGGTTGTCACTGTTGTAGACATCTTCAGTTGGCCCCGCCGCAATGACACGGCGATTAAGTAACACAACCTGATCACAGAAATCGGGCACTGTGCCCAGGTTATGTGTAGAAATGAGAATGAGATGCCCCTCACTGCGTAGTGATTTCAATAGCTGCATGATGCTGTTTTCTGTTGTCGCATCGATGCCAGTGAAAGGTTCATCTAAGAGAATAATCGGGCTTTGTTGGGCTAAAGCGCGGGCAAGGAACACTCGCTTTTTTTGCCCCCCTGAAAGCTCACCAATTTGTCGGTGCTTCAGGTTGGCAATGTTGAGGCGCTCTAGTGATGCTTGCACGATGTCACGATCGACCGCTTTAGGACGACGCAGAAAATTCATGTGGCCGTAACGTCCCATCATCACGACATCTTCAACCGTGACAGGAAATTGCCAGTCGACTTCTTCAGTCTGCGGAACATAGGCAACTAACAAGGACTTCAGTGCAGATTTAACAGGGATACCGTTGAACTGAATCTCGCCCTGTTGAGGTGAAATCAGTCCCATCATGGCTTTGTAGAGTGTCGATTTACCACTGCCATTCATGCCGACAAGGGCACAAACTTGTGCCCCGTCGAGTGTGAAACTCGCCTTGTCCAGCGCCTGATGGCCGTTGCGATAGCGCATACTGACATTTGTCACTGAGACACTTGGCGAGTTAGTCATGATTAAAGCCTTTAGCGATAGTTTCTGCGGTGACTGTGAGCAGGTCTAAGTAAGTAGGGACGGGGCCCTCTGCGGTACTGAGTGAATCCACATACAGTACGCCACCATAATGTGCGCCCGTTTCACGCGCGACTTGTTTGGCTGGCTTGTCAGACACCGTACTTTCACTAAAGACAACCGGAATCTTGTTATCACGTATTTTTAAAATCAGTGATTTAACTTGCTGCGGTGTACCTTGCTCGTCGGCGTTGATTGGCCACAGGTAGGCTTCTTGCAGGTTGTAGTCTCGGGCAAGATAACTAAATGCGCCTTCACTGGTGACTAGCCAGCGCTGTTGTGCCGGAATAGCATCCAGTGCCGCTTTGACACGGCTGTCTAGCGCAACAATTTGTTCTTTGTAGTCCGCGGCATTTTTCGCGTAGGCCGCGGCATTGTCAGGGTCATACTTGGAGAGCGCCGCTTGAATGTTATCAACATAAATAACCGCGCTACTGGTTGACATCCAAGCATGTGGGTTGGGTTTACCTGTGTAAGGGCCACCATGAATAGAGAGCGGTTCGACACCTTCACTGATAGTGACGCTAGGCACATTAGGGAGATGGGTGTAGAACTTTTCAAACCAACGCTCTAGGTTTAAACCATTCCAAACAATGAGGTCGGCATCATGCACTTTTACGATATCTTTCGGGGTTGGTTGGTAGTCGTGAATCTCTGCGCCGGGCTTAGTGATTGAGACAACATCGGCATGTTCGCCAGCAACGTTAGCGACGATGTCTTGCAGTACAGTAAAGGTGGTGACGACTTTCAACTTCTCAGCGCTGAGAGCTGGAAAGGTACTAAGCAAGAGTGCTAAACCTGCGACCCAAGTTTTTTTCATGGTTTATCCCTGTGAAGTGAGTATGTTTGTATACTAATGAGAATCATTCTCATTTTCAAATGATTTTTGTGAATTATTTTAACAATGTGGTTTTGTCACCACGTTTGTATGTACTAGAGGAGAGAAAACGGCGCAGAAAACGCCGTGCATCAATGAAGGGAAATAGCGGGGGCTAGAGTAAAGCGTCTATACAGTCGACTTTTTGCTGCGCTGAGATTTCGCGGACCGAGAAACCCCGTTTTTCAAGCAGCGCGGGTAGCCCTTTAGGGCCAACCATGTGCATCATACCGACGACCACAAGGTAATCCCCCGCAGGGAACTCTGTAGCAATTTTTTCAGCCCAATTTCGATTGCGCTGAAAAATCAGTGCGTCATCTGTTGCCTTATCTATAGAAGAAGCCGCGAGTAGTTCATCAAAGGCACTAAGGTCTCCCGCACTCCATGCTTCGACAATACAGGCCATGGCTTTTTCAGCGAGATGCCACTCATCGATTGTATTGACCAAGAGTGGTACGCCGTGGTCAGGTAGTGACTTGAGTAGTTGCATTTGATAGTCGACACTCTCCAGCTCGATAATAGGGATATTTTTCTTTTGGGCTTGTTTTAACAGAGTCAGATCGACCCCCCATTGTGGCATTAGGCCCATTTTCATCGCTTGCATAAATTGTAACTGCAATGCGACTTGCCAAGGTGGGCTGCGTAAAAGCATTGGAAAAGGAATCTGCAGGCTTGATGCTAACTCACGTAAAGATTCGAGCTGTTGCGCTGAAAGCGCTTGGCTTGTTTTGGGCCCCGTGTAGCGGCCTTGGTCAACAATACCCGACAAAATATCCGCTTCAACGACAAGGCTGTACTTGCGTGCCATTGCGTCATGGATTTCTTGTGGCAATGGATACATGTCAGGGCGACCAACATGCACGGACCCCATTAGGAGAAACGTAGAGCTTTCAGAATTCGCTAGCCATAAGGTGGGTGATGAAGCGGCCGAAAGAGGGCTAACAAAAGGAAAGGCCAACAGCGCAGAGGTGAGAAGTCGTTTTATCCAGATGATCATGGTCGTTAAGGTCCCAAGCAAATATATACTCAAACATCTTGAAGTCTATACTCAAACCACCTCAAGATGCAGGATTCAGAAGCGGCCTAGCGCGTCGAGTTCAAGGCGAAGGTGTGAAGGAATGGCTTTCCCTTTCAAGCACCTTTAACGCAGAAATCGGGGCGCTAGTTGCTTCCCGAAGGGCGAGTTTTCTAGGCTCGCCATCGTCGTTACTGTTTTTTGATTTAGTCCACTAGATCTTCAAAACAGTGTCTTGTTGACAAGCCTAGAAACTCTCGCTGAACAAGCATCTTGAGGTGGTTTGAGTATATGATGCCATAGGGAATCAGAAATTTAACCTAATTGAGTCGGCAATGCGCAAGTTTGTGATTAATCATTCATATAATCGATAAATGTGTTATTTTAATTTTCATCAAGTGTTTAAAGTGGTGTTTGTTAATAATTGTGAGTCTTTGCGTAAATAATATATTTACTATTTACATTTGATCATCGAATCTCATCTCAATTTACCTTTCTTTATATTTCTTTTGATTTTATTGCGTAAACTTTCTTGCGCATTTTTTCTGCTTTCAATACTGTGTGTTCAAATATGAAATTAATATGAATGCCTTATGAACCAGCAGGAATTATCGGTTGCTTGTGATCAATTAGCCGACTCTCAACCTGCAGGTGTTTATCCAATTGTTATCGAAGATAAGAAGTTTTGGATAAAAGTCTGTGGGGAAGATAAATACAATGTTATTCGTCGCTTCTCAGCTTGGCTTGCTCAGTTTGAGTTAATGCAGTTTTTTAAGACCAATGCGGTGCAGTCGCCGCAGCATCGTTTGTCACGTGAAATTGATGTGATGTCGACCTTAGCGGATAAAGGTGTGGCGGTGCCGACGGTGGTGACATCTTCAGACCGTTTCTACGTCACAACGGACGCTGGACGAACACTCAACAGCTTGAAACCAGAAGAAGTGCCTCACGACCTCGGTCAGAAGGTGTTCGCGCTTTTTACACGATTGCATCGAAACCATGTTGTGCATGGCCGTCCTGCTATGCGTGATATGTTATTGAATGAGGATGGTTCACTGACATTGATTGACTTTGAAGAGTCCACAATCGGTAATCATCCTCAGCTTATGGCTCGTGACATGTTTCTGTTGTTGATGGACTTGTGCCGTTTACCGACGATCAGCGAGCAAGATAAGTTGGCCGGGTTGCGTGAGTGGCAAAGCGCAATGAGTGACAAGGCGTGGTTAGAGCTGAAGCGAATTGGTAAGTTACTCAATAAATTCAAGTTTGTTGCCAAGGGTATTTTACTATTTAAAGATAATCGCACATCGAAGCAGATATTAAACGCGCTGGCTATTATTGATAAAGCTTAATGTGACGTTGTTAGGAACCGACTTATTTAGCGTGCGAGACAAGGTGAGTGGCTATTTGTCTTTACGTTAAATAAAGGTTCATATCTGGTCTGAATGCCTCTTGAAAACTTATTGTCTTGATGAATTTATTCAAAGCACCCGCATTTCGCGGGTGTTTTTGTTTTCAAGCTAACGGTTTAACTTAGCTTTTGGAGGTGCTAAATAACCTCAATCGGTTAGCATTGCTCACCACAGTAATGGAAGAGAGTGCCATTGCAGCGCCTGCTATCATGGGGTTGAGTAATGTCCCTGTGATCGGGTAAAGAATACCTGCTGCAACGGGAATGCCTATCGTGTTGTAGATAAAGGCACCAAACAGGTTTTGATGCATGTTCTTGAGTGTCGCTTTGGCGATCTCGATGGTATCTGCCGCGGCCAGTAGGGAGTGGCGCATCAAAATGAAATGGGCACTCTCTTTGGCGATGTCGCTACCCGAGCCCATGGCAATGCTGACATTGGCGGCAGCAAGCGCGGGCGCATCATTGATACCATCACCGACCATAATCACCTTTCGTCCTTGCTTGACGAGGTCATTAATCACTGCGGCTTTTTGTTCAGGCATGACACCGGCAATGACTTCATCAATGCCTGTTTGCTCGGCAATTGCTTTTGCCGTGTGGGCGTTGTCACCCGTCAGCATCACAACCTGTTTGCCCATGGCTTTAAAGCGCTTTATCGCCTCTGCGCTGTCATCACGCAAGGGATCACTGATCCCGACCATCGCAACCAGTTGATTGTCGATGGCAACAAAGACTGGGGTGGCACCTTCATTAGCAAACTGGGTAAAGGTCTCTGCAAACGCCATTGTATCTACCTCATGGCGTGTCATAAGTTGCTGGTTGCCGATGTGCCAACATTGTCCTTCAATGATGCCTGAAACACCCAGCCCGGGATGGGCAGTGAAGTGGCTGACCGGTTGACGAGAAGGACTTGCTTGAGACATTGGCTTCGCAAGCGGGTGTTCAGATAAGGCTTCAATACTGGCAATGCCAGACAGCAACGCATGCTTGTCAAAGGGGCTGGTTGGGGATACGTCAAAGTGTGTGAGTGCGGGTTGGCCTTGGGTAATGGTACCTGTCTTATCGAGCACCAGGGTATCGGTATCCGTCATAAGCTGCAGTGCTGCGGCATCGCGGACTAAGATCCCCAATTCTGCGGCACGACCAACGCCGATATTGAGAGACATTGGTGTAGCGAGGCCAAGAGCACAGGGGCAAGCAATGATCAATACCGTCGTCGCCGTGACCAACATGTAGCTGATTTTTGGATCTGGCCCAATCAAACCCCAGATCAAGGCCGTTAGCAGCGCAATCGCTATGACAATCGGCACAAACACGGCGGCTATTTTGTCAACGAGGCGAGCCAAGGCCGGTTTGGAGTTTTGTGCCAAACGTACCATGTCAATGATCTTTGCCAGCATGGTGGCTTGTCCTGTTGCGGTAACGCGATAGATCAAGCTTCCTTGTTGGTTTTGCGTGCCTGCATGAACCTGATCCCCAGACTGTTTATTGACCGGCATGGGTTCGCCAGTGAGCAGAGATTCGTCAAGATAACTGTCTCCCTCTGTGACTATGCCATCTAATGCGACGATTTCCCCTGGCTTTAAACGCACCAACATACCGCTTTGAATCTCATCGAGTGGGGTTGGGCGTTCAACCCCGTTGTCGAGCACGATAGCTTCGGGTGGCTGTAAGTCGATGAGCTTTTCCAGCGCTTGTGATGAGCGACGTTTTGCCCGCGTTTCGATGGCATGGCCAAGAGAGATGAGGCCAATGATCATGGCTGATGCTTCAAAATAGACATGGCGCGCTTGCTCTGGAAACGCCAATGGAACAATGACAACAATCATCGAATAAAGCCACGCAGCGCCAGTCCCCAAGGCGACGAGCGAATCCATCGTGGCACGTTTATGCTTTAGTGCGATCCACGCGTTGAGAAAAAAGTCTCGACCTGCAGTGAGCAGCATGATCAAGGTGGCGATGCCTGCTAAGCCCCAACCGATTTGCAGTTCGGTTGAGGTGATCATCATGGAGCCTCCCAACATCCCGTACAGCATCATTGGCGCACCTAAGCCCAGCGCTATCGCGGTATCTTTGAGGTGGCGACGCTGCTTTTGCTGTGTCTGTTGAGCGAGCGTGTCACGCCGTTCTTGCTCCGACATAACAATTTGCGCAGGATAGCCAGCTTCATCAAGTGCAGCCAGTACCTGTTCAACATCATGGGTGGATACCGTCGCACTATGTTCTGCAAGACTGACACTGGCGTTGGCCACATGGGGTTGAGATGTCAAGGTACGTTCTACGGACGCAACGCAGCTGGCACATGTCATGTTATTGACGAGTAGGTGGTATTGCTGTGCAGGCGTATCCGTTTTCACTACTGTTGAGCGGGGCGCGCTTTCAACGGGTGTGGCTTGAGGCGTTTCTGAGGTTGTCAGAACAGTTGTTGAATTCGGAGATTGGTCAGGATGTTTGCTTGCACAACAGGATGCTTTTTTATCTTTGGGTTGAATACCGAATCCCGCAGTCGTGACCTTATCAATGATCTCTGATTCTGTGAGAGAGGTGGTTAACTCAAGGCTTTCCTTAGTGACAGATAGGTCGCTGATATCGTCTTGGTTATCGAAAAGTGCGGTGACTTTTGCAATGCATCGGCCACAGTTTAACCCTGTGAGTGTGAAATGTTGGGTTTGCTTGCGTGGCACGGCAAATCCTAGCGATTCGATCAAGGCGATTAATTGTGTTTGAGGTATGCCACCTTGTACGGAGAGTTGAGTCTTACTCACGTCAAATGTTTGCACATCGTCGCGATCACGAAGTGCAGCAGAGACTTTGTTTACGCATCGCTGGCAGTTGAGCCCGGCGAGCGGCAGTTGATAGTGCATGGTATTCACCCGAAGATTAGGATAGGCTGAGTATAAAGGTTCCAGTTAATGTAAGGTCAAGCATGAATATCAGTGAAGTGGCGAAACGCACAGGACTGACGACAAAAACGATTCGCTTTTATGAGCAAAAGGCGTTGATAACAGCACCTGAGCGAGCAGAAAATGGCTATCGCGCCTACCATGAAAGTCACGTTGCTGAACTATCACTTATCAAGCGCGCCAAGTTGGTCGGATTTAGCCTCGATGAGTGTCGCGCTTTATTGTCGCTATCTCGCGATCCCCAGCGCAGTAGTGCTGACGTTAAGCAACATGCGCTCGATAAGCTGTCAGAGATTGATGAACGCATACACGAGCTCGAAGCGATGCGAACCACCTTACAAGCACTGACGCAACAATGCCCTGGTGATGGCTCACCACAGTGCCCGATCTTGTCTGCGCTCAGCGATAATGAGGTGGTACTCTCAGGTAAACCGTGTGGTCATTGAGGAATGAGGTAACGCGAGGAGCTCAAAAGAAAAAGGCCACGCGATGTGGCCTTTGTTGTTTCGCTTTGATTATCGCTTACTCTGCGCTTTCAACTGGCGTTGGTTTGGCGAGGATAAGCTTAGTACCATCGACATCCTTAATGATCAGGCGTGTACCTGCACTATACTTGCCGTCACTGATCGCACTCCAATAGGTATCGCCCAATTTAATGCGGCAATTCCCCACGTTGATATCTTCGTGGAGCTCCACTGATTGACCAATCAACTGATCCATCCGCTTATTGAGCGTACTACTCGCATCTTCTTTTACATCACTACGATGTTGGTAGCGCCACCATATCCAAGTGGTAAAGAGCGCAATACCGACAAAGCAAATCGCTTCTAGTTGCCAAGAGATAGGTAGCAGTGCACTGATCAAAGCGACCACCAATGCAGAGATGCCCATCCACATCAGATAACCAGCCGTGCCTGTGAGTTCTAAACCGAGTAGCGCTAGGCCAATGATGACCCAGTGCCAGGCGCTAAAGGTCTCAAACATCTTGGTCAGCCTTTGGTGTTTCTTTACTTGCCTTGAAGATCTCTGCAATACCTGCAACAGAACCCAGTAGGTTACTTGCCTCAAGTGGCATCATCACAACTTTGCTGTTCTCTGCTTGGCCAATGGTCTTCAGTGCATCGGTGTAGCCTTGTGCAACGAAGTAGTTAATCGCTTGACGGTCACCTTGCGCAATCGCTTTTGAAACCATTGCTGTTGCGCGCGCTTCTGCTTCTGCGGCACGCTCGCGGGCTTCTGCTTGTAGAATAGCACTCTGCTTGTCACCTTCAGCTCTCAAGATCTCAGATTGCTTCTGGCCTTCTGCTTTCAGGATTTCGGCTTGACGTACACCCTCTGCTTCAAGTACTTCGGCACGCTTATTCCGCTCTGCTTTCATCTGAGCATTCATCGCCGCGGTGAGATCCGCTGGTGGTTGCACATCTTTGATCTCTATACGGGTGACTTTCACGCCCCAAGGGTTGGTCGCTTCATCTACGATGGTCAGCAGGCGAGAGTTAATGGTGTCACGTTGTGACAGCATCTCATCAAGTTCCATTGAACCCAGTACTGTACGGATATTGGTGAGGGTGAGGTTACGAATCGCGTGCTCGATTTGGTTTACTTCATAGGCCGCTTTTGCAGCATCGACAACTTGTACGAAACAGACTGCATCGATCGTTACGCTAGCGTTGTCTTTGGAGATGACTTCTTGTGCCGGGATATCGAGAACCCGCTCCATCATATTGATACGGTTACCAATACGATCGATGAAAGGCACAATGAGGTTTAAACCTGGGCGTAGGGTTGAGGTGTAGCGCCCGAAGCGTTCTACCGTCCAGTTATAGCCCTGTGGGACTGTTTTTACTGCACTAACTATGGTTGAAAGTGCAACAACGATGAGAATTCCGATGGTGATGTAACTTGCGTACTCCATACTTACTCCATAAGTCGAGTGGTGTTATGTTGAACTCAAAGGCGTGTCATTATTTTGTCTGCTACCGAAAAGCAGACAACAAAAAGGGCACCTTTGTTCATTGAAACTTGTGCCCTATGTTGTGTACAGCAAGAGACAGAGAACACGACTTAATCAATATAAAGTGTTTTCAATGTCACGCCTATCATTAGCGGGTTTGAAAGCGACACGGTTCGCAATCAGTACAGTAATGTATACAGTTGACGACGGTATTGATTTGCAATTGGATTACCTTGCCCTAATGCAGTCACTATATCCATAAAGACTTTTTTCACTTGGCCATCTTGGGCATTGAGGTCTTTGCGAAGCGAACCCATCAATAGCTCGAGTGCGTCTTCATTGCGATTGACTTGATGATATTGCACCGCCAACTCATAACGAATGGCTTCATCATCCGGCGATTGACTCAACTTGGCTTCCAGTTGCTGAATCTCTGGGCTGTTACCTGCCTGTTTAAGGAGCTCAAGCTTAGAGTGCAGTGCTCGGTATTCAGTTTGCTGATCCTGCATTGGAATCGTGGCGAGTAGTGTTTCAGCTTCATCGATTTGCTGTGTTTCGAGAAGAGCATTAATCAACGCCAGTGCGACGAGGCTATCTTGTGGGAGTGCAGGCAGAATTCGGCGATAGATAGTGATCGCTTGCTGGAAGTCGCCCTGTTCAGCGAGCGCGTTCGCTTCGTTAAATGCCAGTTCATTTTCGTTGGGCAGATGGCGACTTAGCAGCTCACGTAAACTCTCTTCTGTCTGAGGCCCAGCAATGCCATCGGCTGGTTGACCTTGTTTAAAGACCGCAATTGTTGGCAAGCTGCGCACGCCAAACTGCTGCGCGACCATCATCTGTTCTTCGCAGTCCAGAGTGGCAAGGGTGACGAGACCGGGATAGCCTGCGACGATCTTTTCCAGTAGTTGATTGACTTCAATGGATTCTGGTACGGAAGCCGCCCAGAAGTTGATGACAACAGGTTGTTGCATCGATTGTTCGATAACTTGAGCGATATTTTGTTCGGTGATTGCAACTGTTTGAAGGCTGTTCATGTGTCGGTTCCTTTGCATTCTTACAGCCATTTATGGGGGTAGTGAGGAAAAGTTTCAAGCGAAACAAACAAAAAGAGAGTGCGAATGCACTCTCTTTTCGGGGGGAACTTCAAAACTAAAATGTCAGCAGCAGTGCCAGCGCAATGCCGAGACAGATAAAATTAATTTGGCGCAATGACATATAGTGACCTTTGTTCTTACTTCTTTTTGGTACAAGTTCTAAGATGAAAAGACGATGTTAGTCTAGTTTCATAATGCCCGTATATCAAATGACTATACCTAGGCTACTTGGATCACAATAACGATGTAAGATGACACTATTATGACAAGTTAATCTGTTTTGGCTGTTTCTTTGTCATTTTTAGGTAAAGCTGGCATTTTTATCAGTTAGAGGTGACATTATCGGCACGTTTGAATGACTTGGTGTTACTGGGTGGTTAAATTTGTTGCGTTTTATAAAGCCATTACCGTTTGGCTGAACGTGTAATGGCTCGCAAAAATAATGCTGATTAACCCTTTAAGGCATTTGAACTATTAGTCGTTGTTATACAAGATGGCATCTAAACGGCGTGTTGGTAGGAGTCGTTTTAAAACGGCACTGATTTTAGTCGGCGTGGTCACGCGGTAGCGCGCTTTAGGACGTGGGTTTTCCAGTGCGTCTCGCAGTGGGGCGACAATAGCTTCAGCGGGTAAGGTATATTTGCTGGTCACATCCTCTTTGCCCAATCGGGCTAACTGATCGGCATACTCTGCGCTGTGTACGCTGTTCTCTATATCGATGTGCTTTTTGATTGCCGTGAGGGCATTCTTGCGAAATGCAGATTCAATAGGGCCGGGTTCGATGAGACTGATATGGATATTGCTGCCCATTAATTCTAGTCGCAGTGTATCGCTCCAACCTTCGATAGCAAATTTGCTGGCGTTATAGGCACCTCGATAACGCAGTGCGACAAAACCGAGTACTGAGCTATTTTGAACAATGCGACCCTCGCCACGATCGCGCATCATCGGCAGTACCGCGGTGGTCAGTTGATGCCAGCCAAAGAAGTTAGTTTCAAACTGCTCTCGTAGGGCGTCAGTGGATAAGTCTTCAATCGCCCCCGGTTGACCATATGCCCCATTGTTAAACAAGCCGTAGAGTTTGCCTTCCGTCATGCCGCGCACTTCTTCCACTGCGTTGGCAATACTTTCACTGCTCGCGAGATCCAGTTGTAGGCAGGTTAGTCCCTCTGAAATAAGCCTATCGACATCGGCTTGCTGGCGACAAGAGGCGATGACTTGATACCCAGCCTTTTGGAGTGCGTGGGCGCAGGCATAGCCAATGCCTGTTGAACAACCAGTGATGAGAATCGATCGAGACATGTCGTATCCTTACTTTGACAAGTGCGGGTGAATTTCGTCGTAGACGAATTGAGCAATAAAAGGTTGGGCATCAGCGTTGGGATGCAAGCCATCATCCATCATCCATTCATTGTTAATGATGACGTGTTCCAGAAAGAAGGGAACAAGCGGGATATCAAACTTGTCACTCAATTTTGGATACATTTTTTCAAATCTGTCGCTATAGCGTTTGCCGTAATTTGGTGGCACTCTGACTTGCATTAAGAAAACATCAGCATCAATGGCTAAGCTATCCTCGATCATTTGAGTAAGCTGTTTTTGCGTTACCGCGGGATTGAAACCGCGTAAGCCATCGTTAGCACCTAGACCGATAAAGACGAAGTCAGGTTGGTGCTTGCTGAGTAACTCGGGTAACCGTGCGGCGCCATTGCCCGTGGTGTCACCTGAGATACTGGCATTGATCACAGTGATCCCTTGTGGGTCTAATTTACTATCAAGAAGATAGGGCCAGCTTTCGTTGGCTTGCATACGATATCCGGCACTCAAGCTATCTCCAACGATAAGTAGCTTAGCGTCAGCCCAAAGGCTATGGCTAGACAGACACAACAATAAATACAAAAGGAATTTCTTCATGACATCTCCCGTTATCAAAGCCGATGCTGTTGCGAAACGTGTTACAACATCCACAACAGAGCTCACTATTTTGCAGGATGTTTCGCTTCAGGTCGAGAGTGGACAAAGTGTTGCTTTTGTTGGCGTTTCTGGTGCGGGTAAATCAACGCTGATGACACTACTGGCGGGGTTGGATCTGCCTAGCGATGGTCGTATTGAGTTACTGGGCGAACCTATCTCAACATGGGATGGTGAGCAGCGAGCGCAACTGCGAAGTCATTCTGTCGGGTTTGTTTTTCAAAGCTTTCTATTAATACCGACCTTAACCGCGTTGGAAAATGTGGTGTTACCACAGATGATCAAAGGTGAGCGTGTTGATGAAGCACGTGCAAAGGCGTTGCTCGCAGAAGTCGGGCTAGCAGGCCGAGAAAGTCATCTACCCACCCAACTTTCTGGCGGAGAACAGCAGCGAGTGGCTTTAGCTCGCGCTTTTATGACCCGGCCTAAAGTCCTGTTTGCTGACGAACCAACGGGCAATCTGGATCAACAAACCGCAGCCACCATCATTGAGAAGCTCTTTGCACTGAATCGCGACCATGGAACGACCTTGGTGTTGGTGACACACGATCCTGCTTTGGCGGCACGTTGTGATCGCGTGATTCATGTTGCCGGTGGACGCATTCGTGAAGAGGCGTTGGAGGCATAACATGAAAGGATTATTGTGGCGTTGGAGTTGGCGAGAAGTTGCGCATGGGCAGTTGTGGTCTGTCGTGGCGGCCCTGTCTCTGATCATCGGCACCGTCTGTGCCTTAGCGATGCTTGCTTCGCGCATTGAAACGGTCATGACTCAGCAAGGGCGAGCTGTATTAGCGGCCGATAGGGTGCTCGTCAATAACAAGGTGATACCACAAGACGTGCTCGTTGCCGCACGTGCATCAGATGCAGAGATCAGTTTGCAGACACGCTTTCGTACCATGGCCTTCAGTGATGAGGGTATGCAGTTGGTGAGTGTCAAAGCGGTTGAGTCAAACTTCCCATTACGTGGTGAGTTGAAGTTGTTGGGTCAAAGCGAGCAGATACAAACTCAAGTAAAGCCGGGGGAGCTTTGGTTAGAGCCACGCTTGTTTGATTTGTTATCCGTGACGATCGGGGATTGGGTTGATGTCGGTGATGCCCGTTTACAAGTCAGTGGTGAAATCAGTTTTGACCCTGAGCTCTCTTTCAATCCTTTCAATCAGATGTCAGCCATTTTAATCCATAGCGAAGATGTCGCGGCGACGGGGGCGGTTCAGCTCGGGGGACGGGTGTCCTATCGGGCCTATTTCCGTGGTGATGATAGTCGCCTTGCGGGTCTTGAAGCGGTTTATCCCCCAGAGCCAGGCAGGCGTTGGCTGAGTGAGGAGACCGAAGGTCGCACTGCGGATCTTCTGGTGAGAGCAAAGCAATATCTCTCATTGAGCTTAGTGTTAGTGGTCATTATGGCATCCGCGACCTTGGCGTTGACTTGCCAGTACTTTTCTTCGTCGCGTCGTCCCATTATTGCGATGCTTAAGAGCCTAGGCGCGAGTCGAATTTGGATTCGGAATTGGCTTTTAGGACAAAGTGTTTTCTTGTTGTTAATGGGTTCGGTGATCGGCATTTTACTGGGTGCCGGTTTGGAGTGGGCATTGCGCTTGCCGTTAACGCACCTGTTGCCAGAAACGCTACCTAGTGTCGGCGCGTTACCTGCTGTTGTTGCCATTGTTGTCGCGTTGATTGTGGCGATTCCCGCCATGGGGATCCCTTTGTTGGGGCTGCTGCGTGCCTCAGCGATGGAAGTGATGCAGCCTCAACAACATGTGGTTCATCGCAAAGACTATTGGCTACTGGTTTTCCCACTTGGGGGCGGGTTGCTTTGGTTTGGCACACAGCCTTTGGTGTGGCTGGTCATACTGGCATTGGTTGCGATGATGTTGATACTCGGTGGGCTTGGGTATCTTATCTTGCTGTGGATGAAGCGTTTTGCTATGGGGCCTGCCTTGATGTTGGCGTTGAGCCGTATCCGTCGTACGCGTTGGCAATCGATTATGCAGTTAGCGGCATTGGCGTGTTCATTGATGCTGTTATCCGTGATTTGGCTACTCAAGTCCGAACTGTTGAGTGATTGGCAACAAACATTGCCGCAAGATGCGCCGAATGTCTTTGCACTTAATGTCGCAACCGAGGAGCGAGATGGGTATATCCAAGCACTGGATGAGGCGCATATCGAACGTTCTGAAGCTTATCCCGTGATTCGTGGTCGTTTAACCCATATTGGCGAGACGGAAATTGCGGAATGGGTAAAGGACTATCCTGAAGCGGACGAAACTCGCCGCCGCGAGCTAAACCTCACATGGTTTGACGGCATTCCCACTCACAATGTGTTGTTGGAGGGGGAGTGGACAGCGACTCATGGCGTCAGCATTGAGGCGGGTATTGGAGAGCGTCTAGGGGTTGGGATGGGCGATCGTCTGACATTTAATGTGAACAGTGTACCGTTTGAGGTTGAAGTGACCAGTGTAAGGGAAGTGGAGTGGCGGAACATGCACCCGAATTTCTACTTTATTTTCCCTGAGCCGGTGGTGGCTGACTTGCCGCAAACATGGTTGCTGAGTTACAAACTGCCAGCGGATGAACGTCGATTTTTACCGGCAATTGCACGTCAGTTTCCGACGGTCTCGGTCATGGATTTACGTACCATGGTGGATCGTGTTCAAGGCTTGTTGCGTCAAGTTTCTGCTTCATTGACTGTATTGTCTTCGGTTGGTGTGGTGAGTGGTCTTTTACTCGTCTTCACCCTGCTCAGGTTAGGCGTCGCGCAGCGCCAACAGGAGATGAAGCTTTATCGTACCTTGGGTGCAAGTAAAAAGATGATACGGGCGACCTTGGTCTATGAGTACGGCGTTATGACGGTGGTGGCATCATTGTTGGCTGTAATTGGCGCGGAGTTAGCGTTGTTCGGCGTGATGGGGCGTTTAGAACTGACATTTAACTTGCACCCACAAATGTGGTTTGTACTACCCATTGTTAGTGCTGGATTAGTCTTAGCCTGCTTGAGTAGTGCCATCCGGCGCTTGTTGGTGCCATTGACCTAAACGAAAGGGCTGCGAATGCAGCCTTCATACTCAAGTCACCTCAAGATGCTTGTTCAGCGAGAATTTCTAGGTTTGCCATCGCGGCACTGCTTTGAAGGTCTAGTCGACTACATCAAAAAGCAGTAACAAAGGTGGCGAGCCTAGAAAACTCGCCCTTCGGGAAGCGACTAGCGCCCCGATTTCTGCGTTAAATGTGTTCGAAAGGGGAAAGCCATTCCTTCACACCTTTGCCTTGGTATCTTTACCTTGACTTCGACGCGCTAGACCGCTTCTGAATCCTGCATCTTGAGGTAACTAGAGTATAATTATTTGAGTTGTCGTTAGTAATCAAACAGGGTCTCTTTCAATGCGGGCTCTAACTTGGGAAAACTAAAATTGTAGCCCGCTTCAGTAAGACGCTTGGGTAGCACTTTTTGGCTATCAAGTAATAGGCAGGCAGCTTCACCAAAGCTCAGTTTTAGCGCCCACTCCGGGGTCATTAATACATGAGGGCGACGTAGCACTTTTGCTAATGTGGTACTGAACTCACGATTGGTCACTGTGTTTGGGGCGGTAAAGTTGAAGATACCTTTTGTGTGTGGGTTTTTGATTAAAAACAGGATGCCCTTCACCATGTCTTGAATATGTATCCAAGGAAAATACTGGCGGCCATTGCCAATGGGGCCACCTAGTCCCATTTGGTAAACAGGGAGCATTTTTGCTAATGCCCCTCCTTGTCTGGATAACACAACCCCAGTTCGGAGCAGACAGACACGGGTATCCGCGGTTTGTGCTCTTAGGGCTATCTCTTCCCACTCTGAGCACACTTTATGGGCGAATTCGTCACTGTCGATTTCTAGTGATTCATCGATTTCTTGGCTTTGTTGATCACCATAGTAACCGACAGCAGAGCCGCTAATGAAGGTGTGCGGCGGCGTCTCACTGGCTAAGATCTTATCAACGAGTTGAGCTGTGAGGTCCCAGCGGCTCTGGCTAATCAACGCTTTCTGTTTTGTTGTCCAGCGTTTGTTTGCGATGGGCTCACCGGCTAAGTTTATGACCACGTCATAGGCATTGAGGTCAGGTAGGGCGTTAAGACTTTCAATGACTTTCAGGTGATGGCCGAGTTGTTGATAAGCTTTGGCAGAGTTTCGCGATAAAATTGTTACTTCATCATGTGTGAAGTGTGGCAGCAGTGCTCGCCCAATTAGCCCTGTTCCCCCGGTAACCAGTATTTTCATCGCAAACCCTCACTATCATGTTGTTTTACTTACTATAGATTATACCTATTTACGAAGAGTAGGGATTAAAGGTGAAATTTTTGTTTGCGGCTAGTTTTGTCGTCTTACGCGCACGTTTTTTGATGTGGCTTTATCAACTTGATGCTGGGCTCACGCAAAAAAAGGGAGAATTCTGCCAAACTGGTTGAATAAGTGACGTGAAGTCAGCTTTTATTATCTAGCGGCAAAAAAACATTAAAGCCGTTAGCCTAAGCATAACGATGATTGATAGGGAGAAGCGGATGCGCGCAATGTTGGCCTTATGGCAGGCCATGCTGGGAAGCTTACGAGATCTATTACCTATCATTTTGGTTATTGCCTCCTTTCAACTTTTTGTACTTAAACAACCATTACCCGATTTAGGGCAGACCTTGCTTGGTTTGTTGCTGGTCGTGATGGGGCTAAGTTTCTTTATTTTTGGCCTCGAGATGGGGTTATTTCCTATCGGTGAGAGCATGGCGCATGCCTTTGCGCGTAAGGGCAGTGTGCTCTCCTTGCTGGCATTTGCGTTTTGTTTAGGGTTTGGCACCACGATTGCGGAGCCAGCTTTGACAGCGGTGGCTAGCGAAGCGGCCAAAGTGGCCGCAGAAGCTGGCGTAATAGAAATGAGCGCTCAGGCGCAGTCGAGCTATACCGTTGGTCTGAGGTTTACGGTGGCGTTTTCTGTTGGCTTAGCCATCGTGTTGGGCGTACTGCGCATATTAAAGGGGTGGTCAATTCAAAAGATGATCATCGGCGGATACATTCTAGTGGTGTTCATGACTGCTTTCGCACCAGAGAATATTATCGGTATTGCGTATGATTCTGGTGGCGTCACGACATCGACTATCACTGTTCCCTTGGTTACAGCGCTTGGTGTTGGTCTGGCCTCCTCAATTAAAGGGCGAAATCCGATGACAGATGGCTTTGGGCTTATCGCTTTTGCCTCATTGCTGCCCATGCTGTTTGTGATGGTCTTTGGCATGGTGGTGGCATCATGATGGCATTTGCGACTCACTTTTTTCATACCTTGTTGTCGACGATTACCGATGTGTTGCCGATTGCTGCCATTATTATGGGTTTTCAAATTGGTGTTTTACGGCGTGCTGTCCCCAATTGGGGGCGGGTTGCACTTGGCTTTGTCTATGTGATCATTGGGTTGAGTCTGTTTCTGATGGGATTGGAGCTCGCACTCTTTCCTCTTGGGGAAAACATGGCCTTGCAGTTGACGGCACCGAGCTTCTTGGCAACCAGTGCCGATGAGGTACTGAGCTGGAAGCACTACTACTGGGTCTATATTTTTGCTGCTGCCATTGGCTTTAGTACGACGATTGCCGAGCCGTCATTGATCGCGGTAGCGATTAAAGCCAGTCAAGTGTCGGGTGGTGCGATTAAAGTCAATGGGTTGCGTATTTCGGTGGCTATCGGCGTTGCCATTGGCATTTCGCTAGGGTGTTATCGGATAGTGGTCGGTGACCCGATTCACTACTACATCATATCTGGCTATGTGATTGTGGTGATCCAAACCTTTATCGCGCCCAAATTTATTGTTCCGTTGGCCTTTGATTCCGGCGGAGTGACAACATCGACTGTTACTGTCCCTTTAGTAGCAGCTCTTGGTTTAGGGTTAGCCTCCACAGTACCGGGGCGAAACCCAATGATTGATGGTTTCGGGCTAATTGCATTCGCAAGCCTGTTTCCAATGATTTCAGTGATGGGTTATGCCCAATTGACGGCGTGGTTAGATCGTCGTCAAAACAGAGGAAACGATCATGCGCTTTAAATTAATCATTGCTTTTGTTGAAGATGCGAAAGCCGACGCTGTGTTAGATGCTGCGCGTCAAGCGGGAGCAACGGGTGCGACGGTTATCAACAATGCTCGGGGGGAAGGGCTGAACAAGAAGAAGACCTTCTTTGGCTTAACGTTGGAAGTCCAGCGGGATGTGCTGCTGTTTGTGGTGGAAGAGCACCTTGCACGGCATATTTTAGAGCGCATTCAAGAGGTGGGTGAGTTAGATTCAGAATCAGGACAAGGTATCGCCGTGCAGATTGATATCGAAGATGCGGTAGGTGTTGCCCATCAGGTCGAATCCTTGTCGAAAGTGGTGGAGGAAAACCTATGAGCAACAAAGTGACCACAACGGTACGCCAAGTGATGATGCCAACCTATGCCTGCGTTGATGGGTTGACGACAGTAGAAGAAGCGATTCGTATTGCGAAGCGTGAAATGGTCAAAGCGCTTATCGTCAATAAGCGTGATGATGACGATGAGTACGGTATTGTGTTAATGAACGATATCGCAAAAAAAGTCCTATCAAAAAATCGTGCTGCTGATCGAACGAACATTTACGAGATCATGACTAAACCTGCGCTGAGCGTGCCACCGGACATGAACGTCAAGTATTGTGCGCGCCTGTTTGAACGTTTTGGTATTAGTCGTGCGCCAGTGATTGAGAACGGGGAAGTGATCGGTATGGTCAGCTACAACAACATTGTGCTGAACGGCATGCTACCTGAGGTAGAGAATTTCAATCGTTTTGACTAAACACGAGAAACCGTCGCTATCACAAGGCAGATTGAGTAGAATATCCTCGAAAATAGAGGGGAGATTATTGTGAAACTGTTTTTTGCCTCCGATATTCACGGCAATGTGCTAGCAGCGCAACGTGTTGTTGATGCATACCAAGCTTCTGGTGCCGACTATCTTGTCTTGTTGGGGGATATTCTCAACTTTGGCCCGCGTAACCCAATTATTGAGGGTTTGGACCCACAAGGGGTTGTTGCGCTATTGAACCCATTGGCTGAAAAGATAATTGCAGTGCGGGGCAATTGTGATAGCGAAGTCGACCAAGCGTTATTACATTTTCCGTTGATGATGGACTATAACTGGGTGTTGTTGCCAAATGGGCGTCGCTTGTTTTTAACGCATGGACACATTTACCATCCCGGTAACTTGCCGCCGCTAGGAAAGGGCGATGTTGTTGCCTATGGACATACCCATTTACCGGTCGCGGAATGGCAAGGTGAGCATGTCTTTTTTAATCCGGGGTCGGTGACCTATCCGAGAGGTGATCATAAAGCGAGTTATGGCTTGTTTGAACACAATCGACTCAGTGTGTTGGACTTTGAAGGCAATGTTTTGGCAGCAACCGACATTTAAATGGCTTGAGTATATTGAAGATAAAAAGACCAGCATCTGATGCTGGTCTTTTTGTTGGGGGGCGAAGACAGCGGCGTTTCAGCCCACTAACGGTCAACATGACCGAGATCGCGTTCAGGATCGATGATATCGCGAACCCGTTGCTTTAACTGTTTGGCATCAGGGAAACCACCATCTCGTTTGCGCTCCCAAATCAACTCGCCGTTGCAGTGTATTTCAAAGCGTCCCCCAGTGTCTGGATGCAGAGTTAGTGACGCAACTTCTTCGCTGAAGGTGTGCAGTAATTCTTGTGACATCCAAGTGGCACGTAGCATCCAGTTGCACTGGCGGCAATAGTAAATCTCGATGTTGGCTTTGAGCATGTTACATCCCTATGAGTAGTTTCAGGCCAATGACGAAGGTAAGGATTTCGAAGGCAATCTTAATCATTTTGTTGCTGCCGACGGTGGCAAAATGCGCCCCAGCATAGCCACCTAAGGCTGAACCAGCAAGGAGGACCGGGATCCAAGGCCAGTATATCTCTGCCCCCGCCACATAGAGTGCACCTGCACCTATGCCATTCCAAAAGAGGCCAACACTGACTAAAGTCAACGCGACAGCTTGCTTGTAGTCAAAGCCAAACCACCAGATAAGGTAGAGGGTAACAAAAAGGCCACTCCCTGCCGTGAGTGAGCCGTTAAGGATGCCAATGGTCGCGAGTCCCAAACAGCCTAGTAGTTTCCCCGTCAGATCTCGGTGCTTAGGAAGGGCGACTTGACCAAGCTCACTTTTCAGCCTCGAGTATATGCCAAGACCCAAAATAATGGCCCCTAGCAGCTTTTCTGCCACGGTCTCGGGGACATCAAGGATGATATTTGCACCGAGTATGACGCCAAGTGTTCCTGCGGCAATGACATACACCGTGAGGCCCCAGTTCAGGGTTCCAGCGCGGATATGCTTAATAGCAGCGCCAACGCCGAGGGCGACGGAGGCCACTTTATGTGTTGCCAGTGCAACCGAGAAGTGTAAGCCAAGAAAGATCAGCAGTGGAAACTGTAATAGTCCAGCACCGCCACCAGAGAGTGAGGCCAAGGTGTTGGCAAACAGAGAGCCGAGAAAGAGACCAAGCGTGTCCAGATACGCCACTAGCAATGTCCTTATTGATTCGCAGGGCGACAGTATATACTCAAACCACCTCAAGATGCTCGTTCAGCGAGAATTTCTAGGCTTGCCTACAAACCCCTGTTTTGAAGGTCTAGTGGACTAAATCAAAACACGCTACCTTGATGAAATCAGGGGGCTAACGCGAGAGCTGGCTCGATAGAAAGGTGAATGACATCATGATATATCCCCGCAGGTTGGCGGCTCACATCACCGATTGATAATTGTAATGGTAACTGCTCTCCATACGAATGGGTTGGGTGCAGACTGTGCCACTCGGCGTGATCTTGGGAAAGGTCTAGTGGTGTGTCGCCAAGGCGTAATTGGTAGGGAATATCCCATTGCTGTCTCCCAGAAAGGTGCCTGAGTTGTCCTTGGTGATCTGAATAAGCGGTGATTTTGTACTCTGAGGTGCTTTTGACTAACAGTATCGGCAGAGTATTGAAGAGATGGTGGCTTTTGAGCTCGCCAAGGTTGACGGGTATATGCCGTTGCGTTGTGCCGTAAAAGTGAAACTGCGCACTGGGCGCAACCGTTACCGCTAGATCGAATTGACGTTCATCGAGGATCCGGCCGTTATCTTGATTGATCAACTGGGCTGACAGCGTTTGCTGATAGTTGCCATGAATCACAAACTGTCCGACGGGAAACCGGATTGTCATGGTTGTGCTCGTCTTAGGGTTTGCAGGTTTTACCCATCCATTTCCCAACGGCTCTCCGTCGTCGCTGTACCAATCAAAAACAAGGTGCTGCTGTGCTTTTGAAAACTGTTTAGCGTGATTGAGGGTGGCGAAGCGGACATGGGTGTCACAATCAATGGTTTGCGTTATATCCACCTCAATAGGGATGTCGAGTGGTTGTGCTGAGTTTTCGAAAACGGCGTATTCATAGTGACTGTGACTTGTCTTTATCTCATCGAAGCGCGCACACGCCATCGCTTCCGATAAGTGAAAGCCGAGTAATACAGTCAGGTAGAAGGTAGAGCGGTATTTATTCCACATAGATCACTCCTTTTCTTACCAGTGGTGGGTCGGCATCGGGAACATGGAGAAGAATCTCTTGTTCTTTTTCATTAACGAGTTGAAGCCGATATTGCCCCGGTTTCATGCCGCTAATCGCGAACTGTCCCCGTCGGTTAGTAAAAAATGCAATGGGCGCTTGTTCGTCATCACCAAGCCAATGGGCATGGCCGGCGATTAAGCTGATCGGTTGCTCTGAGTGCTTATCGTAGAGCTGACCTATCACAGTGATGATGGCATCAGAGCCGATGGTCAGAAGATAACTCTGCCCATACTCGGGATAGAGAGAAAAAACGCCATCCCCCAGATCATAACCGGGGGGTAAGTTATCCACTTGATAGGTGATGACTTGTCCGTTGTAAGCCAGCAAATCAGGGATAACCGCAGGCATGTCCGTCGTTATGGTCGCGCGAGGAAAACCGTGAGACGGGGCGATTTCAATGGGGTGTTGATCGAGAGAGCGATGACGTTGAATGATGGCATAGCTTTCTCCAACAGGGCGAGAAATAGCCGCAACAAAATCATCCTTGGCACTGAAGACGAGACCTGTTGCGAGATCAATACGCGTTGTGTGGGTCTCTTCCCCCTGTTGTATCTCGGTGAGGCGAGAGCTATGGTCAAATGCTATATTGAATCGGTTCGCGGTATAGCGGTAACCGCCATTGATCTGGGCATCATTGTCTCTGTCATGCCTTGCGCTTATATAGGCAGAGCGGCCGCCAACATTGCCGAGGCCATCACGAAATGTGTAATTCACTTGGCTACTGTCTTGCTGTGTTTGATACCGCGTCACTAAGCGATGCTGCTGATTGAAAGGAATGCTCAAGGTGACGCTGCCATGTAAGGTATCTTCGTCGACATTGTGATCGCGATAACTCACACTCACTCCCCAAGTGGCTCGGGTGTGAAAGAGGTTGCCAGAGAAACTTGCTCCCGATTGTAGGAAAGTGTCGTGGTTGTCATACCCGTGTTGATAGTTAGAAAAGAGGCCGACACGTAACCTGTCCGAGAGGTCTAGGTTTAATTGGGCTTGCAGGGCATGTTTGATGGGTTGCACGTTATCACTTAGGGCAACATCATGATGGCTGATATTGGTGTAGTGAGAAGAAAAATACTCGTACTGGGCACTGAAGGTGGTATTAAAAGGTGCCTGCCAGTTGTCGGGTGTGTCGTAGGCAACGCGAACGGCTTGACCTCGTTGAAAAATGGGATGCTCGCTAACGGCATAGTTGAGCTCTGTCATCCCAAAGGGCAACGCATAGAGACTCCGCAGGCCAACCTGTATGACCTTGTTGGTACCTAGGCTTTGGTGTAGCTGACTATTGACGCCCAAAGTCCAAGCCGGGGTGACGCCATATTCGATATAGCCATGGACGATACGCGCGTCTCGTTGATAGCTGGGGCCATCGGTCGACAGAGTTTTAGGGAGACCCACGCCGATAGCATACTCGAATTCCCCCACCTCGATAAGGTCACGGCCAGTTGCGATGGCAAAAGAGAGAGACTCTTCATTTCCTGCTTCATCTCGAATTTGCAGGACAACATCATTATTTCCCGCGGCGAGGGGAATATCTGCGAGGTTATAGCGGCCCGGTGGTAGCGTAAGGCGTTGCACGATGACACCGCCAACTAACACATCAACGGATGACGCTCGGCTCAGTGTGAACTGCTGTGTCGCAGTGGGTCTGACGTTGCGGGTGGAGATCTGATTAAAATTACGATTAACACTGATACCGAGCATGTCGACATAGGATTGAAACCGTTGGCCAGTTAACGAGTGATCACCGACGGTGAAGCGAGTGCCTGCTTCGGGAAAATCGCGAATCAGTCGTGTGGCGGTGCGGCGATAGTTAAGTTGTTGTTGCGACGGTTTGGCGAGCTCACTTTCGTACTCAAACTGCCATCCAATCAGATGAATGCCCCCTTCAAAGCGATGGGCTTGATAATGGGCGTGGCGATGAGGCGCGTTTGCTTCAGCGAGTGTGTCGTAGCTTGCGGATAGGTAAACATTGAGATAACCATTAAAAGGACTGGGCATTAAGTAGTGTTGTGCCTCATTACGCCGAGCTAAGCTTAAACGCTGAAGACGAGTCGCATTGAGTGGTATCGCGATGTCAATTTGAAAAGTCGCGGGATCAACAGAGAGGGGATAGCCGACTTGCGAGAAATGCGCCATGTTGAGGATATCTTCATTATTCGAACGGGCCAGTTGCTCTAACGCCTCGTCAGGGAGCAGAGTTGCGAGCAACGCTAATGTCGTTGATTTGGGTAATTCAATATTATTGTCAGCAGTAAACGTGACATCGGCTTCACCAATCACCCGTTCTCCACTACGCAGCAAGGTACGTAAGGTGACTGTTTGACCAAGGGGGTTAACAAATCCACTGTTTTGGTGTTCCTCACCGAATGCGATGCCGTGACTACTGATGAGTAACAGCAATCCCAAGCCAACCTTTCTGCCTCGTTTGATCATCTCAGCCTCTAGTCTTCAGCTTTGGGGGTGAAGGCGAACGTTGTTGACTCTAGTCGCAGCGTTTTGTTAAGCACTGCCGTGATTGGGATGGTGAGGTGACTGATCGACTGTGGAGGCAAGAAGAGGTTACCCAGACTCTGCTCAATAGGGGTAGCCAGAATTGGTTCGTCCTCGGCCGTTCTAAGTTGATAATCTTCTAAATACGCAAAGCGATTGCCGCGGTTCTCGACTTTAAGTGTCAGATTATGGGCGCTAGTACTCGCTTCAAGGACGTGCAGATCTGCACGTTGATCGTTTGAGGTGATGTGGACTAAGGCGTTGTAGTGAAGTTGAACATCAACACCATCAGTCTGGTTGTTGGTTACCTTGAGTTGGGGCTCTGAAAAGCGCACAAAATAACTTTGCGAGTGAGAGAGTTGCTGCTCACTTTGCCAAAGTAGACGAATGCTTTGGCTGGTTTGTGGTGCGAGCATAAATGCGGGTGGGAAAACCAGCACGTGCTCATCGGCGACGGGTGATAGTGCGTAGGGAGAGGCGGCCCCCTCTATAGAGTGAAAGTCGATAGCCCAAAGTGACACTTCAATGGGCAAATGGCGGTTACTGTTGTTGGTGACAATGATTTGAGGTTGGTGCTGGATGTCCATCGTCAACACAGTAGGGGTTATCGACACAGCATGAGAGGGACTAAGAAAAAGCATTAATGTCAGCCAAAGCCAATGCATTTCGCGCCGCACAGTCTGTATTGGTCGGGAAACGGACTTTTTCATCACGGCCTCCATGTGCGTGCTTTGCCATTAAGGCATCGCGAGGGTGATCGTCATTTTTTCAGGGTTGATATCCCCAAAGGGAGAGAAGGCAAAGGTGCGTGTTGAATGTGGCAGTATCAGATTGCCATCGACATGTGCACGGACCTCTTTGTCACTCAGGGTAAGTTGACGATCTGGTGTGTTGATTTGCCAATCAGCCTCTGATAACCGCGCATAAGATGAGCCACGATTCTCGATGGTCAGTTTCCATTGCTCGCCATCTCGATAGATCTTTTCGATTCGCAAGTCTGCCTTGGCCTCCGCTGGCTTCACATTCAGTAAAGTACTGATATTGAACTTCAAGCCAATGCCTGGCCCTTGGTTTTCGTCGAGGGCAACATTGGCTTGCTCGAAGGCGATGCGATAGGCTTGAGACTGCTGAATTTCAGGGGCGCCGATGTAACGTACAATCACGGATTGGAATTGACCAGGCTGGACAATGGCCGTCACGGGTAAAACGAGAAGGTCACTGTCTGCTGGTGAAAGGTTTTCTTCACCAGATGCATTAATGGATAATTTCAGAGGGAAAATCTCGATAGTAATAGGCTTGGTATTATTGTTTTGTATCGTCATACTGAGTTGCGATGTCTTTCCAGACGGTGTTAACTCCGCAACCATGGGTTTAATACCATAAGCATTGGCCCAGCCAGATAGCAATAGGCTAAGTACAGAGAGTAGGCGAACGAATGTAGTCATTTTCTTAGCAACCCTGAGAAAAGAGTAAGGAGGAGGTTTCCCTCCTCCAGCAGGCGAGCGTGTTAATTAGCTGTAATTTGTACTGTCAGCTGGTCTTGGTAGTAACCTGCCCATTTTGCTTTTTCTTTTGTTACTGCCAATAAAGAGGCCTTAACGCCAGACGCCATTAGGCTTGCTTTGCTTGAATAGTCGTGACTTTCCGTTTTGTCATTTTGGCCATAAGACGCCACACCTGTTGTTAAGGTGAAGTCTTCGCCTCCTAGGGTAAAGGTTGCGTCATAGCCAATAACCTTATCTTCGACATCCGATGATTCGAGGCCACCTTCTGTACTGATAAGTGAAATTGTCGCGCCATCATAGTCGTTACACAGCACATCGAACTCAATGGTTTGAGTTTGAATTTGCGTTAGGTCACCAAAAGCGAGTACATCTTGCGTCGAGATCTCGCAAGTGCTGGCCACTTCACCATCTAGCTTTACCTGTGCGGCAAAGGCATTACCTGCAATCATTGCGGTCATAATGGCTGTAGAGATAGCTAACTTTTTCATTGTAAAACTCCGTTTCTTACTGTTTTGACTTATGTTTTATCTAAGTGAGTGTGTTTTTGGCCTTAAGTAGGCTTATATTCCATGTTAAGTATGGAATTCGGTTGTTACTGCCCAACCAGCAGTTGAGGGAAGATATCTAGTGATAGCGTATCTTCGTACCGCCCCGCATAAATGAGTGGTTGTTGCAGTGAAATACGTAGTTCCCCGTATGTAGAAAAAGGAATCTGCTCAGTCGAGTTAATGAGTTTATTGTCATTAATGTCTGCACTGTTTAATTGGCGTGTTAGTCCCAAGTCAGGCATCGATATATCGAGATTGTATTGATGGATCAGGTTTTTTTTATTGCTATTGCCTTCGCTTAGTATTAATCCACCTTGTTCTGACTTCAGTGATAATTCAAAGGGATGATTGCAATTCACCTTAAAAGGTAATTGGCTTTCCCATTGATCATGCAAGGTAATCTTTATTCCCTTAGGGAATGAAATGTCACAGCGACTTTTTATTTCTCCCTGTATCGCGAAAGATAAGTTGTCATTCGCCATAATGGGGAAGGAAATTAGCATGACAAAAGTGCATGCTAATTTAGATTCTATTTTCATTTTCTTGCCAGTGCGTTGCTTTGCTTGAACTAATAAAACTATAAATCTAGCTGGAAATTAATGAGTATGATTCTAGAATTAAGAAATTAGGTGAGTACTTACAATGAATTACTACTCGTAATTACCCCTACACACCCTTTATAAATCAGTGTCTTACTAAAAAGTGAGTTTTTGTAATCGATTTCGTATCAATTTCGATACAGAACTTCGTTGTATATAGTGAGAGACTGAGATGGCTCAACACAATGTTAATTCGGCTTCAGTATCTTGTTGGAGTAGTGAAATTATGGATAACCGTTCTAACGCTGTCCTCTTTTTAGGGGATGCCACCATTCAAGCGCGATTGATGCAACAAGAATTAAAAAAGTATGCATCGTTTGAAGTAAAACAAAAATCGGTAGGTGAGTTAAAGTTTATTTCTCAACTTAATGGCATTGACATTATTTTGCTGGACTATGCTTTTCTCGACCAAAAGGTATTTCGTGATGTTTTAATGACGGAGACCTTAAATTTTGACCTAATTATATACAACGTACCTAAAGAGACGCCAAGTGAAGAGCTTGTTGCTTGGAAGCGCTTAAAAGGAATACTGTTTAGTGATGCGCCTATTGCACACATTACGCGCAGTGTTGATGCGGTGCTAAAGGGAGAAATGTGGCTACCCCGTAGCTGTATGGAGAAGATGCTTTCCCATTACCGTACGTATACTTTGCCAACCCATAATCCGTTTGATGATTTGACCCGTCGTGAGAAACAGATTCTCGATCGTTTAGTGTGTGGCCAGACAAATCAAGAAATCGCCGATGAGCTGTTTGTTGCGGAAAGTACCGTTAAAACGCATATCTACAAGCTATACAAAAAAATGAACGTACACTGTCGCAGCGAAGCGATACGTTGTGTGCGACAAGCAAAGCAGATTGAGCGTTCTGATTCTTTGACTTAATGAGATGCGATACTCAAGCCGCGTTTGAACTCGGAATCTTGAGCTGGTTTGAGTTTGTATTGGCATCTGTTTGTGCTTTGCTGTTAGCGGCGAGCACTTTTGAACTGGCAAGGTTTACCATCGTTAAAAGAAAAAGGCCCTGAGAGTCACGACTCTCAGGGCCTTGTTTTTAACGTAAAGAGATTACGCGTTTTGCTCTTCGGCTTGACCTGCCTGAATCGCCGTCAGTGCAACGGTATAGACGATATCGTCTACCAATGCGCCACGAGACAAGTCATTGACAGGCTTACGCATACCTTGCAGCATTGGACCGATAGAAACGAGGTCTGCTGAACGCTGTACCGCTTTGTATGTTGTGTTACCCGTATTCAAGTCAGGGAAGACAAAGACGGTCGCTTTACCTGCAACTGGAGAGTTTGGCGCTTTTGATTTTGCCACATTCTCCATGATAGCCGCATCGTATTGAAGTGGGCCATCAATGATCAGGTCTGGACGTTTCGCTTGAGCAATGGCAGTTGCCTCACGGACTTTCTCAACATCTGCACCTTGTCCAGACGTACCTGTTGAGTAAGAGATCATTGCAACGCGAGGCTCGATGCCGAAGGCTTTCGCTGAGTCAGCGGATTGAATCGCAATCTCAGCAAGTTGCTCTGCGTTTGGATCTGGGTTGATCGCACAGTCGCCGTATACCAATACTTGGTCAGGCAGTAGCATGAAGAACACCGATGAAACAAGCGATGCATCTGGCGCTGTTTTGATGATTTGCAGCGGTGGACGGATAGTGTTGGCTGTGGTGTGAACCGCACCAGAAACAAGACCATCTACTTCGTTCGCTTCAAGCATCATGGTGCCAAGTACAACGGTATCTTGGAGCTGCTCACGAGCAACCACTTCAGTCATGCCTTTGTTCTTACGAAGCTCAACAAGACGCGCAACGTATTGCTCTTGGACTTCAGCTGGGTTGATAATTTCAACGCCTGTACCCAGTACGACACCTTGCTGCTCAGCAACACGCTTGATGTCTTCCGGATTACCAAGAAGGACACACTCTGCAATTTTACGCTCAGCACAGATCGCTGCCGCTTTAACGGTACGCGGCTCATCACCTTCAGGCAGAACGATACGCTTGTTAGCACGACGTGCATATTCCGTAAGCTGGTAACGGAACGCTGGTGGGCTGAGGCGACGCTCGCGGGCAGAGCCTTCAGTGAGCGACTCAATCCAGTCACCGTTGATGTGGCTTGCCATGTATTCGTTAACGAATTCTACACGCTCTTTATCGTCAGCTGGAACTTCTAGGCTCATGCTCTGAAGGTTCAGAGATGTTTGCCACGTATTGCCGTTCACCGTCATGACAGGTAGGCCCGTTTCAAAGGCACGGTTACACAGGTCTTTCACAGCGTCAGGAAGCTCATAGCCACCTGTTAGTAGTAGGGCGCCAATTTCAACACCGTTCATCGCCGCAAGACATGCAGACACAACAACGTCTGGACGGTCTGCTGATGTGACCAGCAGTGAGCCTGGACGGAAGTGCTCAACCATGTGTGGAATAGAGCGTGCACAGAAAGTGATGCTCTTAACACGACGGGTGAAAATTTCACCTTCGTTAATGATTTGCGCATTCAGGTGCTGTGCCATGTCGATAGCACGCGTAGCCACAAGCTCTGGGCTCCAAGGCGCTACACCCAGTACACGGATCGGGCTAGAGTTGAAGACTTCCATCACTTCAACGTTCGCTTTCTCTGCTTGGTCAGCATCATCGAACATTTCAGATAGGTCAGGGCGTGTACGGCCTTCAGCGTCAACCGGTGCATTCAGTTTGTTAACGATAACACCAGCAATCTGCTTGCTCTTTAGGCCACCGAAGTTAGAACATGCGACTTCGATGCGCTCTTTCAGTTGAGGCGCGTTGTCAGTACCTGGAGAAACCACGAATACGATCTCTGCGTCGAGCGTCTTCGCCATTTCGTAGTTGATTTGGTTGGCAAACGGGTGCTTACGGGTTGGCACTAGACCTTCGATAAGCGTCACTTCTGCATCTGCTGTCGCTTCTTTGTAGCGCGCAACAATGTCTTCTAGAAGTACGTCGCTCTGGTCGTTACGAATCAACTCTTCCGCACACGCCATAGAGAATGGTTCAGCGATTTGCATGTCGCTGTTTTTGCGGATGATGGTAGTAGTAAGATCTGGTGCTTCGCCACCTTGGCGAGGTTGTGCGATTGGTTTGAAAAACGAAACGCGAACACCTTTGCGCTCCATTGCACGCAATACACCTAGGCTCACGCTGGTAAGACCAACGCCAGAGCCTACAGGAACAAGCATGATAGTACGAGACACGATCGATTCCTCTTGAGTAAGGAGATGTAACTTAAGTTACAGGGGTAAGAGTATTAAAAAACGGCTGGCTCAAGGCCAGCCGTTTAAGTATCGCTAGATTAGATGTCAGTCAGACGCGCTGTATCTTCTGCGATAACCAATTCTTCGTTAGTAGAGATAACGAAAGCTGGGATACGGCTGTTGTCAGAGGTGATCTTACCTTCGCCGCCGAAACGTGCTTTCAGGTTAGCGTCACCGTCAACGTCGAAGCCAAGAACGCCAAGACGGTTTAGTACCATCTCACGGATTGGGCCAGAGTTTTCACCGATACCACCCGTGAACACGACTGCGTCTAAGCGACCGTCTAGGGTTGCTGTGTAAGAAGCGATGTACTTCGCTAGGCGGTGACAGAATACATCCATCGCGCGGGTCGCTTCTTCTTTGTCACCGTAGTTGTCTTCAACGAAACGACAGTCAGAAGTCACTTCAGTGAGACCGGCTAGGCCAGACTCTTTGGTTAGCATGGTGTTGATTTGCTCAACTGAGTAACCGAGTGCGTCGTGTAGGTGGAAGATGATCGCTGGATCGATATCACCACAACGGGTACCCATCACAAGACCTTCAAGCGGTGTAAGACCCATTGAAGTGTCCACAGACTTGCCGCCTTTAATTGCACAGACAGATGCGCCGTTACCTAGGTGACAGTTAATGATGTTGAGGTCTTTCTCTTCTTTGCCTAGTACCTCTGCTGCAGCGCGAGAGATAAATAGGTGAGAGGTACCGTGCATGCCGTAACGACGAATACCGTGCTCTTTGTAAAGCTTGTACGGTAGCGCGTATAGGTAAGCTTCTTCAGGCATCGTCTGGTGGAATGCTGTGTCGAATACCGCAACGTTTTTCAGTGCTGGGAAAGCCGCTTGTGCTGCTTTGATACCTTCGATCGCTGCAGGGTTGTGAAGCGGTGCAAGCGTTGCACAGTCTTCGATACCTTTCAGTACGTCATCAGTGATCAGTGCAGAGGTAGTGAATTTCTCACCACCGTGAACAACACGGTGACCGATAGCAGCAACGTTTTTCGCTAGCTCAGGCTTAGAAGCCAAGATAGTGTCAACGATGAACTTAAGTGCGGCTTCGTGCGCAGCGCCATCACCTAGTTGTGCTTCGTGCTTACCGTCAAGTTTCCACTTGATGCGTGCTTCAGGCAGGTGCAGACACTCTGCCAGGCCTGTAAGATGTTCGTCACCCGATACAGCGTCTACGACAGCGAATTTCAGAGAAGAGCTACCGCAGTTTAGTACTAAAACCAGCTTAGACATGTGAGATTACCTATAGTCTGTCTGAGAGTTGATATTCAACGTATTAAAAATACCAATAGAATAGACAATAGCCATTGGCCTGCCTTATCTTTGGTCAAAAAATTCTTCTAATCCGTATAAAAAAGCACGGAGAACCCATGCTCCGACTCGTCCTTGAGGTCATGCCTATAGTTGCGGTAATCTGAATTACGGGCAACAATGAGTTATAGGCGTGCTAAGGATAGCGATTGTTGAGCATTATAACAAAAGATTTTGAGAGAAACTTAATTTGAATCAAGTTTGTTCTCTGATTTTTTGAAAAGTTATGTCTTTTTTTGAAAAGTGGTGGCGTATGAGTCAATCTTCTATCTTCAATTTGTTTCGTAAGGGGCAGGAATATATGTCGGTGTGGCCACTTCGAAAGGAGCTTGCCCCGCTTTTTCCTGAGAACCGCTACATCAAAGCAACGCAGTTTGCGATTCGAGTGATGCCTGCCGTTGCGGTGATAGCCGTACTGACGCAGATGGCGTTTGATAACTATCAAGCATTGCCTCAATCTATGGTCATCGCGTTCTTTGCCCTGAGTATGCCATTACAAGGATTATTTTGGTTGGGTAAACGCAGTGAAACGCGACTGCCACCATCACTTGCCGGTTGGTACCGCGAGTTGCATGAAAAAATCATCAGTGAAGGACATGCCTTACAACCATTGAAGGCGCAACCGCGATATAGAGAGCTCGCCATGGTATTGAATCGAGCGTTTAAGCAACTTGATGATTCTTCTTTGGAACGATGGTTTTAGTTTTCCGCCTTTCTTTGATGTAACAAAACCCGCCGCGGCGGGTTTTGTCGTTTTGACGCTGAATTACCGTGTTCAGTGCATTGCGGTATTAAATAGGGCTAAATGCCAACTAGTGGCGAGCGCTTTATGGTTGGCTTTCTCTACTGTCTCGGGCATGACAATCCATTGCTGGTAAATGCCATTGAGAAAACCCTTAAATAGCATCGAGGCTTCCTGCTCAGTCAAGTGTGGCTGCAAGAGTCCTGCTTGTTGGACACGCATAAATGCTTGCTTGAGAATGTTATGTTCTTGCTCGCGATTATTGCGGTTGCGCGTCAAATGTTCCGTATCAGCGAACGCTTGGTAATTCAGTCTGACTAAGGATTGCAATCGTGTATTGGTCGTCACTTCCGTGATCAACAAAAGCAATATATCGATCATCAGCTTAGGCAACTGTTCTGCTTGTGTCGCTTCTACTTGGTCAAACAGCTGTTTGTACGGCGACATGATATGCTGCCACAGTGCCTCGAGTAGATCGTCTTTATCTTTGAAATGCCAATAGATTGCACCGCGAGTAACCCCAGCATGGCTCGCGATATGGGCGAGCGTTGCTTTCGCTAATCCGCGCTCTGCCATGACGATAAGAGCTGAATCAAGCAGTTGTAAGCGGGTTTTTTCTGCCTCTTGTTTACTTTTTCTTGCCATCGCTATCAGTAACTCCTGAATGCACTGACAGCGACGGTTTTTACCTGCGTCTGTCAGCGTTTAGTTGTGTTCTTTCGTTAACAGTACATACAGCGCGGGGATGATCACCACAGCGATAATGGTCGATGCAATTAAACCATAAATGATCGCCATACAGAGTGGGTACCATTGTGGATCGCTGTATGCCAGTGGGAACAAACTTAGGATGGTGGTCAAACTGGTGCTGATGATAGGGCGCAATCGGTCTGCTGCGCCTTTTGCTGCTGCATCTATGATGCGCTCACCTGCATTGCGGTGCTGGTTCATGGTGTCCACAAGGACGATACCATTGTTCACCGCAATACCCGCCAAGGAAACGATGCCGATTAAACCTGAGAATGACATCGGTGTGCCTGACAGAAAATACCCCAAGAATGTTCCTATAAGTGCTAAAGGTACGATCAAAATGATGATCGCAGGCTGAACAAAAGACACAAACATCAATGTCAGTAAAATGTAGATAGAAAATATAGCTAGGATGAATGCGATTCCCATTTGTCCGTAGCTATCATCGGCTTTGGTTACCTCGCCGCCAAATTGGTAGTGATACCCGTTTGGCCAAGGGGCGGAAATGTCCTCCATTTGTACAGCCAACGCTGCGATAACCTCACTGGCTGTTCGCCCCTCAGCACGTGCCGTAATGGTGACGGTGCGCTTGCCATCACGGTGGACAAAGACACGTGGAATTTCTGTGATCTCAAAATTAACTAATTCGCCAAAGGGAATTGAGGTGCCATGTTGGTTGGTCACGCGGAGTAGGTTCAACTCAGCTAAGTGACGTGGGCCGCCGAGTTCACCTTGACGACTTGGCCAAGCGATACTGAGGCGAATTTTGGGGTCATCCGCAATACCGTCGACTTTGAAGTGGCCGATTTCGTCGGTCTCCATGGCGATACGTACTTGTTGAGCGAGTTCTGTTTCACTGATGCCGTGGAAAGAAAGCATTTCGGGTTTTGGGGTAAAGCGAATCTCATGCAGGGCAGGGCCAAGGTTATCTGCAATATCACTGCTGCCGGGGATCTCACTGAGCGCGTTTTTCACATCGGCGGCCATCGCGATTAAGACACCATAATCTTCGCCTGTGAGATCGACTTGAATCGGGGCGGATGTATCAGGGTTGCCACCAATATGCACCAGTTTTATGGTGAGTCCCGGTTCGTCTGCAAGGGCCTGATTTAATCCATCACGAATGTCAGGTAAGTAGTCATAAGAGAGCTTTTCTCGCGAGGCTTTCGGGTGCAAGGTTAGACTAAAACCGACTTGGTTCCAGGCCTCTGAGGGCAATAGCGCATCATTAAGGTTTGCGGTTGTCATGGGGCTTTTCGCACCGACATAGGCAATCATTTTCTCTATCCAGTTTTGCTGACGGAGAAACTGACCGGCTTTATCCGCAACACGTTGTGATTGCGCTAGCGTCGCATCGGGTGCGAGCTCGATTGAAATGCCAATTTTTCTATCATCCGCTTCAGGGTACATTTCTGAAGGCAATAGACCTGAAATGTAGATCGAAACAAAAAACAGTGAGAATGCCCCTATTACCCACCCAACAGCTTGGCGTTTATGCTTTACGACGTTGAAACGCAGCCATTGGCTTAGGCGATGTTTATACTTGTCGGCAATGACATCAATGAGGAGCGGTTTGGTTTGGGCTTGCGACTCTTTGAGTAAGTATTGAGAGAACGGGAGGCAGATTAAAAAGGCGACCACCAAGCTCATTAACAAGGTGACGGTAATGGTGATAGGGAGAATACGAATGAACTTTCCATCAATGCCGCCCACCATCATCATCGGGAGCATGGCCAAAATAGTCGTCAGTTGTCCAGCTGTCGCAGGCAGAATGAACTGCTTCACCGTCGTCATTGCTGCTTCAGGAAAGCGTTTCTTTTGGGTATAAAGGTTTTCGTGCATTCCCTCCATCACCAAAATGAACACATCGACCATGAGCCCGAGCGCTAATACCATACCGATCATGATCATGGAGTTAAAGCTGTAGCCCATTGCCGCCATTACAGCGAGTACACCTAGGATAGTGACCGGAAGTGCAAGCCCTGCAATGAGGGCTTCTCGCCAGCTGAGTAGCAGCATGAGGACAACAAACACAATGACGACTGCTTGCTGCATGGAGCTTGAGATATCGTTAAAAGCGAGCTCAATGATCTCCCCGTCATCACTGATGTGGGTTAAATGCAGGGCTTGGGGCCAATCTTGAGCGGTCAAAGACTCGGTGAGCGCTAATGTCTGCTCAATGACGGCAAACGTATCCGCGCCCGGACGTTTTAAGACATCCAAGGTAACGCTTCGAGAAAAGGGTTCGCCGTTAAGACTAAAGTAAGTGCGGCTTTTTTCGCGATCTAAGCGCAGACTGACATCGGCGACTTCGCCAAGGCGGACAGTGCGTTTGTCATCAAGACGGAGAATAGGTAACTGCTTTAACTGTTCAACCGTTTGAAAGCGGCCAGCAAGATAAAGGTTAAACGTATTTTCGTCGGCTTCAAATTCTCCCCACGCCATATCTAGGTTTGCGGACTGTAAGCGTTCACGAACGATTAGTGGCGATAGCCCCAAGCTTCGCAGTTGCGCGGGGTTTAAGCGAACGTGTAAGCTTTTTTCGCGCAGGCCGCTAATGTTGACTTTCTTCACCAAAGGCAAGCTTTCCATTGCTGACTCAAGTTGCTTTGCGGTATCGGAAAGCAGCATGTCGTCCACATCACCGCTTAAGGCGAAGCTAATGACGGGCATGTTGGAGACTGACATCTCTTCGATTTCAGGTTTCTCTATGCCTTGTCCAGGTGGGAATTTGGCTGCCGCTTTATCTACCGCAGCACGTAGCAATGGCATCGCTTCTGCGACAGGCATATCGGCATCGAACTCAACGGACACGATTGAGTATGAGTTGTACGAACCGCTAGAAAAGGTTTTTAGACCTTTCAAGCTCACAATCTCATCTTCCAAATACTTGGTGATCTCCTTTTCGATTTGCTCAGGCGCACCGCCGGGCCATAAGGTCATCACGATAGCGGATGGGATCTCAAGATCTGGGTAGTTTTCGCGCACCATGTTGTTATAGCTAAGCACCCCGGCTAGCAATAGCATGCCGAGCAATAAGCGAGCGATAAGGGTATCGATAAAGAGTTTATAGCCTAGTCGACGCATTACTTCTCTCCGATGACGGTAACACTTGAACCATTGACCAGTAGATGTTGTCCGCGGACAACAACCCGTTCACCTGCGATAAGGCCGTGTAAGATTTCTACGCGATCAATGCTCTGTAATCCGAGCTGTATGTCACGTCGTTCAGCGATCTGCGTGTGCGGGTCTATGACATAAACAAAAGGTTTACCGTTTCGGAAGGAAAGGGCATGAAGTGGCAAAGAAATGGCGTCTGCTAAGGTGCTAGTTTCAATCCAAGCGCGAACGAACTGACCTTCTTTGAGGGAGGTTTGTTCTTGCTTGACGCGCACTTTTACGGTCTGGGTGCGGCGTTGCAAGTTAATCGCAGGACTTACCGACCACACAGTGCCCTGAGTAACGTCAAGACCGAGTCGTTGCTTTCGCTCTGCCGCATAGAGACGTTCATCCTCACTAGCAAGGTAGACAGTCAGGCCCTCTTTCAGTTGCTCTGCTTCTTTGACGTTGATTTCGAGTTGGATCTCTAGTTGAGAGTCGTCGACGATAACAATGGCTGATGCTGCTTCTCGTTCCTTATCGCTGCTACTGCTAATTGGTGGATAGTAGTGGTTATTTTCTGAAATGTTCATCGCCGTAATGACGCCGTCAAAAGGGGCAAAGAGGCTGGTTTTTTCAAGGTTGAGTGTGGCGCGATTGAGTTCGGCCGTCAGGCTTGCTAACTCGGACTCAATGGATTGAATGCCACTTCTTGCACCTTGCACGGCGGCGTGCGCATTGAGATTGGCGGTTTTAATGCGATCGAACTCGTCTTGAGAGATAACGCCGCGCTCATACACTTCCTTCATTCGAGAGAAGTTCTGTTCACTTAAACGTTGCTCGTTTTTTGCTTGCTGTAGCTTGGTCTCTGCCTCGCTTTTTTGCGCACGCATGCTTTGTAGGCGCGCTTGTAAACTTTGCACCGCCGCCAGGTTATCGCGGTTATCGATCTGGGCAAGCAGCTGACCATGGCGGGTTCCTTCAGCAGGCCCAAAGACGCGGATACCTTCGCGCAAGTGGGTGCCATCGGCGAGGGTGGCGATGGATTCAACTTTGCCACCGAGTTCGAAGTCTAAGAACGCTTTCTGGTGTGCTTGTACTGTGCCTTCAGAAAAGACCCAAGCAGATAATGGCTGTGGGGAGAGGACGATAGTTTCGACTTTTATCGTTCGTTTGACGACTTCTTCTGAAGTGGCATTTTGTTTCAGGAGGTTGAGTCGATAAAACACTGCCGCAATGAGGATTAGCGGCAGTAGTACCCACCAAAAATGAGGTTTTCTTAGCATGTTTGTTAGCCTTTGCACACAGGAGACGGGCTATTCTATAAACATGCAGAAGGGTATGTAAATATATTTCGTACAAAAGACGAATAAATTTGTATTGAGAATGTATTCGCGGTTAATTATGGTTTTGATGTTTGCTGCTCTGCCCAACGGTGGGTTTGCTCTGTGAGCAAGGTATCAAACATGTCTGAGGCAACAATGGTTTTCACTTTCTCACTGAGGTAGTCGCGAAGTGCGGGCGTGTTGCAAGTCGAGTTTTTAGAGAAAGTATAATAGAGCCCTTCTACCGAGATAGGGGGGGAGAGTGCGGATAAGTGTGCGGTCAGATCAAGGGTTTGCAAAATCGCCTTACCTTGATACAACTCAAACACAACATAGTCGTAGCGATCGGCATTTAACATGCGAAAGGCGTTGGCAATGGAGTTGTTGTAGTCAATGTTGAGCTGTTCTTTCGCAAAGGCATCGAAATCTTGCCCAAAACTATTGTTGACCAGCGTGCCGCCTTGGTAAGCCTTCAGGTCTTCCCATTGGAAAAAACCAATAGGTGTCTCTTTACGAGTCCAAATCACGCTTGGGATATCGGTGAAAGAGGGGAAAACATAGTCCATCCAAGTTTGGCGGTCATCGGTGATAAATGCGCCGGCCAACATATCGACTCGCCCAACCCTGACTTCCTTTTGCGCGCGTGCCCAAACCCCCACGTCGAGAAACTCGAGTTGAATGCCTGTGTCTTGGAATGCCATTTCGAGGAGCTGTCGTCCTAAGCCTGTTAAGGTGCCGGGCGCGTCTGGGTCTCGCCATAAAATGGGTGGGTACTCAGAGTTACCAGATACTTTAATCGTCTTACATTCAGTGAGTGGGGCTGCAGAGAGTGTGGCGGTCGCAGCTAATAAGGTACTTGCAAATAAGTTACGTGCAATGGTTAAGCGCAGCATGGTGAACTGATCTCCCGGTGAGCTGGTTAAGATCGAGTATAGAACGCGGTTAGGGAATAGAGACAAAAAGAGCCAACATCATGTCGGCTCTTTTGCTGTAGGTGCAGTAAAAACTCGAGAGAGTCAATCACGTTTAGCCAAGTAGGAGGCTGTCATCCGCTAATTCTTCCCCGCGAACTTTACTGAACATTTCCAGTAGGTGCGGGACATCGAGTTCGGCACGTTCTTGCCCCGCGACGTCTAACACAATCTCGCCTTGATGGAGCATGATAGTGCGGTCGCCACAGGCTAATGCATCTTTCATGGAATGCGTCACCATCATTACAGTCAGGTCAAACTCCTTGACGACTTTTTTAGTTAAGGCGATGACAAAGGCAGCCATGCGCGGATCAAGGGCCGCGGTATGCTCATCAAGGAGCAATAGACGACTATCGGAGAGGGTGGCCATAACAAGGCTAACGGCTTGACGTTGGCCTCCTGAAAGTAAGCCAATGCTATCACCAAGGCGATCTTCAAGACCGAGACCGAGTATACTGATCCGCTCTTGGAAGAGTTGCTTTCGACGGCTGCTTAAGGCTAGTTTCCAACTGCGTTGTTTACCCCGTTGGTAAGCTAGCGCCATGTTCTCTTCAATGGTGAGAGAGGCGCAGGTACCCGCGAGTGGATCTTGGAAAACGCGTGCCGCGTATTGTGCACGGCGATGGACAGGCCAACGGGTAACATCAACCTCATCGATTTTAACACTACCACCGATAATCGGGGTTTCGCCGCTGACAGCGCCTAATAGCGTTGATTTACCTGCCCCATTCGAGCCAATCACGGTGACAAACTGCTTTTCTGGCACCTGCAAAGAGACGCCACGAAGCGCACGGTTTTCTAAGATGGTGCCAGGATTAAAGGTCACTTGAATATCGTTAATGTCAATCATTCTGCCTCCTACGCTTTGCGTGCTTGAATACCGGACTTCATCTTCGGCGCAATAAGTGCGATCGCGACGAGCACAGCGGTAATGAGATTCAAGTCAGAGGCTTGAAGGCCAAACATGCCGCTGCTGAGTGCAAAGGCAACCGCGAGGCGGTAAAGGATAGAACCAAGAATGACAGCAACCACGGCGACCCAAATACGGCGGCCAGGAAGTAAGGTTTGCCCCAGTATCACCGCAGCGAGACCGACAACAATGGTACCGACGCCGGATGTGACATCGGCAAAACTGTTTGTTTGAGCAAAGAGCGCACCAGCAAACGCGACAAAGGCGTTCGAAAGGGCAAGTCCAAAGTAGGTCATGAACGCGGTGCTACCGCCTTGCGCGGAAACCATACGACTATTGACCCCCGTTGCGCGTAGCGCGAGACCAAAGTCACTGCTGAGCAAACGTACGACAAACCATCCGCTGAGGATAACCAGTATGGCGACGACCCCAAGTTGGGTATACGTCGGGTCAAATTGCCAATCGGGGAGGAGAGAGAAAATAGTTTCTTCTCCCAATAGCGCCATATTGGGGCGGCCCATGATACGAATATTGATTGAAAATGCGGCGATCATGGTGAGGATACTGGCGAGTAAGTGAAGAATACCGCATTTAATCGCCAAAAATGCGGTGACGAGTCCACAGGCGGCGCCTGCTACGAGCGCCATTGCGGTTGCTAACCATGGGTTAACACCCGCAACAATGGCTGTCGCCGCGACTGCTGCACCCATGGGAAAACTGCCATCGACGGAGAGATCGGGAAAATCGAGGACACGAAATGTAAGGTAGACGCCCAGTGCGACTAGCCCGTAAATTAAGCCAATTTCCAGTGTGCCAAGGAAGGCAAATAGAGACATCAACAACTCCTTGTTCTCTTATTATAGTGAGAGGCGATAACGCCTCTCTCTGTGGGAGGTTTACTCCTTAATGGTTGTTGCGCGCTCAAGTACGCTACTTGGTACAACAATGCCAATTTTGGCTGCGGTGCCTTTGTTAATAGCAAGGTCAGAACCTTTCGCGACTTTGACATCAAGGTTACCTGGCTTTTCTCCCTTGAGGATCGCATCGACATAGGCGGCTGTTTGAACGCCAACTTGGTAGTAATCGAAGCCAAGTGCCGCTAATGCACCTGCGTTGACATAAGAGGTTTCAGCACCAACAATCGGGGTTTTAGCTTGATTGCCTGCATTAACGAGTGCTTCGATTGCCGAAGCGACCGTGTTGTCGGTAGGCGCGTAGATAACGTCGGATTTAGAAGCGACGATCTGCGCGGCTGACATCACATCTGCAGACTTAAGCGCAGTGCCTTCAACAACAGTTAAGCCGCGTGCTTTGGCTGCTTCATGTAGAAGTTCAACGAGTGCGACCGAGTTCGCTTCCCCTGGGTTATAGACCACGCCAATTGACTTCAAATCCGGCAGGATTTCTTGCATAAGCTCGACGTGTTGACCCACATTAGAGAGATCGGAAAGACCAGTAACATTCTTGCCCGGCTTCTCCATTTTGGAGACCAGTTTCGCACCAACGGGATCAGTGACAGCAGTGAAAACAACGGGAATAGACTTGGTTGAGGCTGCGAGTGCTTGTGCCGTCGGAGTGGCGATACCCACTAAGACATCGGGTCGTTCGCCCACGAACTGTTTGGCTATTTGTACGGCAATAGCTGGGTTACCTTGCGCGGTTTGGTAGGTAAACTCGAGGTTTTCCCCTTCGACATAGCCATGCTCTTTCAGACCATCAAGTAGACCTTGGCGTGTGGCATCAAGGGCCGGATGTTCCACGATTTGTGATACGGCTACTTTAACCGTATCCGCAATAGCCGCCGTCGGCGCGAGTAGCATAGATGATGCTAACATCAGTGCAGATAATGTACTGATTCCTTTCATATCTCACCTCATTATTATGATTTTCTGTTGTGTTGCGTCACTACTTTTTAGCGTATTTTTCTGTAAATAGGTACTGTGTTGTTAATGAGATGTTGCCATCCGTGTGGCGATATGATTTGAATATTTATATCAATTTAGTGACTAAACTGAATTTTATGGGTCTTATTTAGTAACTAAATCTAGTTCTGTTCAATTTGGTGGATTTTGATCTTGTTGAGAAAATGTGCACGACAGAAAGTGAAATGTGTGCTGAGAAACACTTAATGGGAGAGGTTTATCGTGGCAAAGCGTGTTGCCACGATCATGAGGTAGTGTGAGTATAGCGATCTTATTGTTGTGGTCGGTAGAAGCGAATGCAAAAGTCCGCTTCACACTCGAATGACGTACTACTTTGGAGCGCTTCCCATGTCGATGGTTTCGCACGCCAAGCAAAGGGGGTCATTTGTAGCAGCGCAGTGGCCATGTCATTGTTTATCGACATAACATAGTGCAGGTCTTGGCGATCTACGAGTTCAAAGCCAGAGAGATTCTCAGCGGACGGATCATGCAGGTTGACAGTATCGTAGATTAACGCTTTTAACTGATAAAGGTGGCGAGCACCAGGTGTCACAGTGATAAGCATCCCGTCAGGTGTCAATGCGCGTAAGAGCTCTTCAGGTTTGCACGGTGCGTAAATTTTAATGATGGCATCAAGGCTACTATCACCAAATGGCAGGCGATGGCTAGAGGCAACGCTGAAGTGGCATGCTGGGTACCGTTTTGCCGCATATCGAACTGCCACTTTAGAAATATCTAACCCAAACACCTCGAGATCAGGACATGGGAGCTGAGTGAATCCCTCTGTGTAATAGCCTTCACCACAACCAATGTCCAGTAAGCGCTTGGGTTGATCAAGGCGTTGCTTAAGTTGAGCAATGAGGGCATCTTTCAACGGTTGATACGCACCCGCTTCGAGAAACTGTCGCCTTGCTTGCATCATCTCACCGTTATCGCCTGGATTTTTGGAATTTTTATGATGAGCGGGCATGAGGTTGACATAGCCTTCCTTGGCGACATCGAATTGATGGTTGTTTTCACAGCGCCAAGTGCGATCGTTTAAGATCAAATCTTGCTGGCAAAGAGGACAAGAGTAAGACATAGCCAAGAGTTCCGATGAGTAGCAGTGGCGGCGAGTGTACAAACTCTTCAAGTAGGGTGCAACCGTGACCGGGCGTATTTGATGGAGATAAAAATTGACAAAGCCGACGGTGCGTCGGCTTTGGTATGGTTTTGCAGTGGGTTAGCTCCCACGCACTTTGTATTCTGCCTTGTCGAGATTGTGCTTCTTCATCCGCAGGTAAAGCTTCTTACGCGGAATTTGCAGGTAAGAGGCAACTTCATTGATGCGCCCCGAGAAGAGAAAGAGTGCGTCTTCGATGACTTGTTTCTCATAGCCATCGATAAGATCATCCAAAGGGCTACTGATCTGCTCAATGGGCTGGGTGCGCTCATTCCCTGCAAGCTTGACGATACCAATGGCATAGAGTTCAGCAATGTTTTTGATTTCTAATACATTGCCTTGCCAATCGTGCTGTTGCAGGCGTTTTACATAGGCCTGTTCAACGCGCGGTTGCTCTTTGTTGAGCTTGATACAGCTCTGTTCCAAAAAGTGGTTAAACAAAGGCACAATGTCTTTAATGCGATGACGCACCGCAGGCAACGATAGCTTGCACTGTGATAGGTAGTAATAGAGCTCAGGCAATAGGCTGTTTTGCTCTACCTCTTGCTCTGCACTGCCATCGATAATGGCGAAAATGCGATATTCTTTGCGGTTTAATCGCTCTTGTTCAAGCAAGGTATGGCAGAGCCAACGCTGTATCTCAACAGGCATTAGCTGCGGGTTGTGGAGTAAAACCCCGCCGCGAGCAGCCTGTTTTAAGACTTGCTGTAGCGCACCTTGACTTTGAATCGATTGACCTGAAGCCGAAATCAGAGACTGGTATTTTGCACTGCTTTCGCTGTGTATGAGGCGCGCGGCACTGTGACGCCCAGTGCCGGGTTCGCCTTCTAACAGAATATCTTTACTGTGTGCTGCGACGTCAGCGATTTGCTGTTTTATCTGTAGCATAGGTGGCGTGTCGCCAATCAGCTCAGTGCTGGCACGATCTGACAAGGAACGTCGTTGGCCAATTAGCTTTTCGCGTTGTTCGAGTAACTCTTTCAGTTTTTTGAGTAAAGCGGGTGGTTGTAGAGGCTTAGTGAGAAAATCAACCGCCCCTTTCTTCACCGCATCCACTGCCATCGGGATATCGCCGTGTCCGGTAATAATCACCACGGGCAACTCTTCATCAAACTGTTGGATCTTTTGTAACAAATCCATGCCACTAAGACCGGGCATATACATGTCACTGACAACAACGCCAGCCCAATTGGTTGGGATCATTGCCATTACTTGAGTGGGGTCAGAGCAGGCTACGGTTTTATATCCAGATAGCTGCAACAGGTTTTGGTATGCGTCCAGAACGTCATTGTCGTCATCAATCAGTAATACCTGAACGTCTTCAGTCAACATCATCTCTCTCTAGCTCCAATACTACCAAGGCTCCACGTTCAAGAGTGGATGCGAGGTAAATGTTTCCCTGCAGTCGCGACATTATACTGCGACAGATATTGAGTCCGAGACCGAGTCCAACGTCTTTAGTCGTGGTAAACGGTGTGAAGAGATTGTTAATGATATCACCACTGAAACCATCGCCTGTATCGCTAACAGCTATGGTGGTGATCTCTTGCTCGGTCAATATCTCTTCGACGGTTATCGAGCGATCAGTCTTTGCGGATATGGCATCAATACTGTTGACCATGAGGTTGACCAGTACTTGTTCAAATTGCACCAAATCGGCGATGACATGGAGCCCATCGGGCAGGTTATTGATGAGTTTAACCTGCGCACTGCGAGCTCGGCTTTCGACAATCGTCCAGCTTTGTCGTGTTGCTTCTGATGCGTTGACGCGAGTAAGGGTCGCCACATCGTTATTCTTTTTCGAAAAATTACGAAGATTACTGATCTGTGAACTAATACGTTCAAGCATCGCATTAATCTTCTCAAGCTGATTGGGCACATGGTCATATTGCTCATTTTCAAGCGCGAGTTGACAGCTAAAGAGGTAAGTGCTCATTGCTGACAGCGGTTGATTGAGTTCATGGGCCAACGATGTCATCGTTTGGCCAACCGTCGCCATTTTAGCCGCTTGTAACAGATCATTCTGTGTGCTGATAAGTTCAAGCTCAGTCTTTCTTCGTTCTTCTACTTCACGTTGTAACTGAGCATTATTCTCAAGTAAAGAGTGAGTTTTCTCTTGTACCATTTTTTCTAACCAACGTGCCGTCTTTTCTTGCTCAGTGATGTCAGTAATCGTAATTATGACGCTCTGACCGCGGTTTTGCTCAAAAAGACGGAAATCAAGGCGGAGATATTTTTCATCGTTCTCCTCCTGATACTGGAAGGTGGTTGTCATGGCACCGCGTTTAATCAGGCTGCTATCTGGTGCAAAGATAGCGCGTAAGCGTGGCAAGATATCTTGATCAAAAAGTTGCCATAAATAGACTTTTTGCAGCGGTTCATTGGAACCAAAAAGCATCATTGCACTCGGGTTAATGGAGAGAATCAGCCCGGTAGTACTGCAGGTAATTAATGCGGCTTGAGTATGGTTAATGAGGTTGAGGGCGTTGGTGCGCTCCATCTCGACCATCTGTTGTCGGAAATGCTCAAGGTGTTGACCGATATCGGCAATCTCATCATCCCCTTCGATCAGCACGGATTGGGTGAGGTTGCCTTGGTTTACCACCATTAAGTTGTTACTAAGCTGGTTAAGTCGCTTCACGATACCTTTGCTTATCATGTCGATAGCCACAAAGATGGCCGCAAAGATGGTGACACACATCATAATGAAGATAACGATATTACCGCCAGTGATGATTTGCGAAACGATGTTGTTAAGAACAGACATCTCTTCGGCGACACTCTTCACCGAGCTCAGTAATAGATTTTCGATGTGCTCTAAGCGTGAGCGGATCAATTGATAGGTATAGCGTCGTTCAACCTTGGCTTCTTTAATCTTGCTGAGTACACGTAGGAACTCGCCCTCTTGCCCTGCAAGTTCATTGAGGGCCGTAATTGTCGCGATATATTCATCGCCAGACGGGTAGATCGCGAATCGCTCACTACGTTCTAAGACGGCAACGATCAACGACGAAAACGCAAAATCAACGGGTTGATTGGTGGATAATGATTGCTTTATCGCATTGTTGAGTTCGATAAATAAGTTAGCTTGGAGCTGATTCAGGTATTGTAGCTGAATGTACTCATTCGCGATGAACTGTGCACTGGGCTGGCGAGTATCAATTTCATACTGAATCTGGCTCAGCAACGATGTCGCTTGTTGGTTGAGCTCAAAAACTTGGAGATCGAGTGCATTCAATGCTACTTGGCAACGCAGTAGCTCATCTTGAAGTTCAATCAATCGATCGATGTTTTTCTGCACGTTATCGTAACGATGGCGAATGACTGCAAAGTCACGTTGATCTGGGTTCTCGTTAAGGAGCTGATGGATAAGCGAGAACTTATCATTAAAGTGTTTGTTGAGTTCAGGGAGCGCTTCCTGCTCTTGGCTATTCATGACACTGTTGAGCCAAGTATGCAGTTGGGCGGTGTGATGTTCGAGTTGGTAGTTCGTGGTTAGTGTGGGAAGCTTTTCATCCACGAGGAGTTCAACACGGTCGTCTAGCATTTCCCAAATGATAAAAGCGATAACGCCAATACTGACCGCTAAACCTGCAATGAAGCCAACGGAGAGAATGAGGCGGTTGCCTATCGTGTTACGCGGAGGGTGTACTTTGCCAGACATGAACTCAACTAGTAATCAAAGATGTGGCGATATTGTAGTGTTTATCGACGTTGAGATCTTTGGTTAATAGACTGATCCAATAAAAAAAGTATCAATAAAGGAAAAGGGGTCACATTTGACCCCCTAAATGCGTGTGCATTCACTCTAAGCGGCTAGAATTTGCTGCAATTCTGTTGAACTTAGGTGATATTGACGCGGGCAGTTACGCCAAGTCTGTAGCATTCGGCTGTACTTATCGTACATCGGTACTTGGCTGTTGAAATGGTGCTCAGATTTTTCAAATTGAGGGTATAGCCCCTCTTCTTCGGTCAAGAAACGCACATAGTGAACCAGTTGAGATTCAGTCGCCGCATCGAAACCTAAGAACTGTAAACGGCGGACGTCAACTTGGCTTTGATCCTCTGCTGCTAACATTTTGTACGACTCCTGCATCGCGTGATGCATCTCCATGAAGTCGATAATGGTGCGGCACTTTTCTTCGTTTAGCTCACCAAAATCCTTATCTAGCTCGCGCATCTGTAGACCGTATCCACGTTCTACAATGGTTTGAAGGCGGCGGTATTTTGCTTCGAGTTCTGGCGTCAACTTTGACATCAGATAGTATTGATTAGAAAGGATTAAACGTTGAGCGTTAGTCATTTCCATGTTGAATAGCCTCATTGGTATTATCATTTGGGGACAGAGTACCAGCTTGATATAAAAAAACCATGATCCCGATGTGGGTCACTGCGTATTTTCCTTAACATTTCACTGAGTATTCACAGAGTAACGTCGAAAGTCAGGATAAGGAGGCGGTGATCATGTGGCAGGTGTTGGGTTGGCTGGGTTGGATTTTGATTTTATTGTGCTTCTTCCCAAAAGAGTGGTTACCAAAACTGCGTCAAGACACGACTTACCAGCACTTTGTATACAGCTCGATTGGGGCGGTGACGCTACTCTGGTGCTTGCAAGCAGGTGTCGTTGAGGGGCTTGCGATTCACTTTCTTCTGGTGACAGCGTTAACCTTGTGCCATGGATTTCGCATCGCTATGTGGATGACGATAGTGCCGACCTTGTCGATGGCGGTGTTTAAAGGTGTGAGTTGGCAAGATATAGGCCTGTATGGCCTCTGTTATGGGGTCATCCCGTGCGTATTTAGCGAGATGGTTTATCAGCTGACGCGACGTTATTTGGCGCATCATCTGTTTATCTATTTGTTTGTTGCCGCCTTTTTTAATGGTGCGTTAATGATGGTGGTAACCATGCTTGCGGTGAGCGGATGGCAATATGTGGTGCATGATATGGCGTTTGCGGTCATTTGGTATAACTACCTCTCTTTTATGCCTGTCTTGTTATTTCCTGAAGCCTTGCTCAATGGCATGGTGATGACGCTGTTAGTGATCTATCGCTCGCACTGGGTACGAAGTTTTTCTGAGCAGGATTATTACTCCTAATAGGTCAAGGTGCTGCAACAAAAAACGGCACCTGATTGGTGCCGTTTTAGCGTTTTCTTGCGATTAACTCAGTCCAACGATATCGCCATTCTCATCAATATCGAGCCCCATATAGGCGGGCTTTTCAGGTAATCCCGGCATGGTCATAACATTGCCACATAGGGCGTAGACAAAACCTGCGCCCGCACAAAGCTTAAGTTCGCGCACTGGTACAGTGAAGCCAGTAGGGGCGCCTTTTTTACTCGGATCTGTCGTAATTGACAGTGGCGTTTTCGCCATACATAGCGCGAGGTTATCGAAGCCTTGTGCTTTAAATTGGGCCAGTTGCGCGTTGGCTTCATCACTGAGTTCAAGGTTGGCGGCGCCGTAACCGACTTCCGCAACGGCCATCAGTTTTTCCTCTAGGCTTTGTTCTAGATGGTAAAGCGGTTGGAAGTCCGCCGGTGTGTCACATGCTGCTACGACGGCCTTCGCGAGCTCCGCCGCGCCTTCGCCGCCTTTACCAAAGGCTTCGCTAATCGCGACGTTGACAGGCATACGACACTCTAGTGTTTCGATGAGCTGCTTAAGTTGATTCAACTCACTGTCAGTATCTTGCGGGAAGCGGTTAATGGCAACAACTACAGGGACACCGTATTTGGCGGCATTGTTAATGTGCCATTTTAGATTCTCAAAGCCAGCAAGTAGGGCGGTTTCATCTTCTTCAAAAAGGGTGTCTGGCAGTGCTTGCCCAGGGCGAAGGTCATATAAGCCTGAGTTGGCTTTCAATCCACGTAAAGTCGCGACAACAACAGCGCAATCCGGGGCGCGTCCAGCTTGCTGTGCTTTTATGTTGCAGGCTTTTTCGAAGCCCATGTCAGATCCGAATCCACCTTCTGTGATAGTAAAATCACTCAGTTTCAGCGCGATGCGATCGGCAATGACAGAGGAGTTACCATGAGCAATATTGGCGAAAGGGCCTGCATGGATGAGGGTTGGGACGCCTTCTAAAGTCTGCATTAATGTGGGCTCGATGGCTTCACGCATTGTTACGGTCATCGCACCAGCGACTTGCAAGTCTTCCGCGGTAACAGGTTGACCATCCAAGTTGTAAGCTAGCACCACTTTGCCAATACGTTGACGCATGTCTTGCAGGTCGTTTGAGAGGGCAAGGATAGCCATTAGCTCAGAGGCTGCTGAGATGTCGAAACCGTCTTCGCGCTCAAGGCCATTAATGGTTTTTCCAGGCTGATTTTTGCCAACAGTTACCATACGTAGCGCGCGATCATTATGGTCGATTACGCGTTTCCAAACGATACGCTTCATGTCAATGCGCAGTGCGGTCAGCCCTGTTTTCTCTTCGAATGCGTCATAACCATGGCGCTGCTCATGATAAATGCGCGCGTCCAGTGCGGCAGAAGCAAGGTTATGTGCCGCAGTCACGGCATGAATATCACCAGTGAGATGAAGGTTAAGTTGTTCCATCGGCGCGACTTGACTGTAGCCACCACCCGCAGCACCACCTTTGACACCAAAAACGGGGCCCATTGATGGTTGGCGAATACAGGCCATCACCGAGCGACCAATTTTCTTTAAGCCTTGGGCGAGACCGATGGTGGTTACTGTTTTACCTTCACCAAGTGGCGTCGGTGTGATTGCTGTCACTACGACCAATTTTCCTTCTTTTTCCGTGCTTAGACGCTGGAGGATGGAAGGTTTAATCTTCGCTTTATGCGTACCTTGAGGAGATAAGTCGTCTGAATGAATGCCATGCTGAGCGGCAATATGTTCAATTGGGGTCAGTGTGGCTTCACGGCAGATTTGAATGTCGCTTTTCATTATTCACTATCCTCTTTGGAACGTCGTAGTGAGTGGTATATGGCGAGAAATGGCGCAAAAGCAGTTGCGCAATCGTTTGCGGTGGTATTTATACCATAAAATTAAATGCTCTGAAGGGTTTATTTGGTGATTATTTCTGTAAATGAATATTACTGAAATTCATGGTACCTGAGAAGGGAATTATTTGACTCAATTAGGTTTTTTATTTGTTGCGGTGATGATTTGATTTTGTGAATGACGCCTTAATAGCGTGATCGGGCGGTGTCTTATCCGTCCCGATCGCTAAAAGGCAAAACTGTAGTTAATACCGATAGAAATAATGTTTGCAGAGCGGTCTTCTATCTCTTGAATAGTGGGTGGTGTAAAGCTGCCTCGGTAATTGCCATCGCCAGTTTTGGTATGGTGCCACTCTCCAACAATCGATAAGTTGGGTTTGATGTCATAGCGAAGTCCCAAGCTGAAGCTGTCCGACTTTTCTGGGTTGTCATCAGATGTCGGAGAGCGTTTTCCATAGACAATATAAGGAGTGAACTTGTCCCATGTATAGATGGCAGAGAGATAGCCACCCCACGAGGTGCTATCACTGCCTGCGCCCTCAAAGACAAAGGTCCAATCTTGCCAATCGTACTTTATGCCATAGGTCCAGCTTTTGGTTTGGACATCTTGCTTAAACGGAACAAATGGTGTTGTTGGAAGCACCGGAAAGCCACTTGGCACTAACAGTTCGTCGGACGTCACAGTAATGTCTGCGCGATAATGGTTGAGATAGGCTGACCAGTTAATGCCCTCAATATCAAGTTTTAAGCCGTAGTGTTCATGAATATAGACATCCCAGCTATAATTATTGATTTCATTATCACGAATGGTTGATTTATAGGCCATATAGGGATGGAAGGTGATGATCAGATCATTGTCGGTTTCAATTTGATAACGCGCATCCAGTCCATCGTAACGGGTAAAGCCTTTTGTTGTGTCGTAAACTTCTGCGGGCAAACGTAACCACGGGTAAGCCTGATTCACAAACACTACTTGCGAATACATGAAGGTTGGAGAGCGTAAACGCCCTGTTCTCAGGCTAAAAGACTCCGTGGGTGAGAAGGCGACATACGCCCATTCGAGTGCAGGTTCACTGAAATTATCGACTGGGCGCTTTACGCCTTGAACGGAGAGGTGTAGCCAATCATTCGGATGTGCGTCGAGTTGTAGGCCAACGATAGTGTCGCAGTCAAAGCACCATTCATCGGAGATGTTACGCGAATAGTAGTAGGGTGCTGTGTTGTCGCTCTTAGCGGCCGCGGTAGACGCAAAACCGGAGACAGAAAGCCATTCGGGTAGGGTGCTGCCCCAAGCGGATAAACTTGAGATAACAAGCGGTAGGGCCTTAATGAATTTCAAGTAATACATTTAAGCCTCCTGCATGCTCTAATGGTAAATACCCAACCGCATCTGGGTTATCCATTAGCCACTGTTTGAGAGTTTCAATACTATCATCAGCCATTTCAATGGGGGGTTGAGCACGCCCAGAGAATGCTAATGACGCCCAAAGACGGTTCATTTGTGCCTCGTTTTTATTGAGGAAAAGGTCATAGAAAGCGACCCGTATCGGATTCCCGGTGGGGAAGTCGGCCAATTTGACGCGTCCAATGCCTTTTACAGCGCGAGTTTTGCCAGAAAAGAGCAGCTTAGCTTTTGGCAATGAGAGTTGAGCGGGCGGTATTGGGGAGGCAGTGACGATGGCAAATGCACCTTCTTTACTGAAGGCGGAGCCGCTCAATAGCAATAAGAAAATGAATGTGATGATACGAAGTGAGAAAGACAAATTTTCATCCCTGTATATCGCCCTCATTAAACGTAGAAGCGAACAGAAACTAATTCAATAGTTTTGTCTTATTAAGTTGATATTTGTGACTGGAAGAATAGGGAGCCTCTTCATCATGAAGAGGCAACAGTGATCAGTACATGACATTGTGGCCGTAGCTTGCCAAAATAGCTTTGATGTTTTCCATCGTCTCTTTGGGAGGCGGCGAAACGCCATCGAGAGGGTAATCATGGCCCATCGCTTCCCATTTGTGCGCACCGAGCTGGTGGTACGGGAGAAGCTCGACTTTTTCGATGTTATCCATGTCTTTAATGAATTCACCTAAGCGATGAGCGGAGGCTTCGTCATCGGTGAAACCAGGAACGACCACATAGCGAATCCACGTTTTTTGGCCACGTTTGTGCAGGTACTCTGCAAACTGCAACACACGTTTATTGGGCACACCCACCAGATTTTCATGAACATCATTGTCAATCTGTTTGAGGTCAAGCATCACTAAGTCGGCGACATCAAGCACTTCATCGACAATGTCAGTATGCTTGCGAATATAGCCATTAGTATCTAAACAAGTGTGAATACCTTCTGCTTGGGCTGCACGGAAGAAGTCACGCACGAACTCAGGTTGCAACATCGCTTCACCTCCTGATGCGGTAACCCCCCCTCCCGATGCATTGATAAAGTGTCGGTAAGTGAGTACTTCTTTCATGATTTCTTCAACAGAGACTTCTTTACCGTCGTGAAGATCCCAAGTATCACGGTTGTGACAATATTGGCAGCGCATTAGACAGCCCTGCATAAACACAATAAAGCGGATACCTGGGCCATCTACGGTGCCGCAGGATTCAAAGGAATGGATTCGACCAATTGCTGTCATTACATCTCTCGCTCAGTGCGTAATTTAGGAGTCAGTGTATTACAAACGCGATGAGAATTCCCCTCAATAGACAAGGATTTACAACTTTTTGAATTATTAAGCAGAAGCAATAAGTGATTTTAATGAGGGGTAACGAAGAGGTTATGAGTGTGTAACGTGGAAGGCTGTGCGCTGATAACTAAGCTTATTAATTGGGTTTGCAAAAATAAAAAAACCTCGCCGAAGCGAGGTTTTTAAGTCATTTAAACTGAACGATTAAAGTGTTTCAGTGAAAGTACGTGCGATAACGTCTTTTTGCTGCTCAGCAGTGAGAGAGTTAAAGCGAACAGCGTAGCCTGAAACGCGGATAGTTAGCTGAGGGTATTTCTCTGGGTGCTTAACCGCATCTTCTAGGGTGTCACGGTTTAGAACGTTAACGTTCAAGTGCTGACCACCTTCGATAGTCTCTTCATGGTGGAAGTAACCATCCATTAGACCTGCTAGGTTAGCTTTCTGCGTCGTCTCATCTTTACCTAGCGCGTTAGGTACGATAGAGAAGGTGTAAGAGATACCGTCTTTTGCGTCAGCAAACGGTAGTTTACCTACAGAAGTCAGCGATGCTACCGCACCTTTTTCGTCACGGCCGTGCATTGGGTTAGCACCTGGAGCGAATGGTGCGCCTGCTTTACGACCATCTGGTGTCGTACCCGTCTTCTTACCGTATACCACGTTTGAAGTGATGGTTAGGATTGACTGAGTTGGTACTGCATCACGGTAAGTTTTCAGCTTACGGATCTTATCCATAAAGGTAGTAACAAGCTCACAAGCGATGTCATCTACGCGTGCGTCGTTGTTACCAAATTTCGGATAATCGCCATCGATCTCGAAGTCGATCGCTATGCCATCTTCGTCACGTACTGGTTTCACTTTCGCGTACTTGATTGCAGCCAGTGAGTCAGCAGCAACAGAAAGACCTGCGATACCACAAGCCATGGTACGACGTACGTCGCGGTCATGGAATGCCATCAGAGAGGCTTCGTAGCTGTACTTGTCGTGCATGAAGTGGATGCTGTTCAGTGCAGTGACGTACTGCTTCGCCAACCAATCCATGAAGTTGTCTAGACCCGCGTATACTTTGTCAAAGTCTAGTACTTCGTCAAGCATTGGCTCAGACTTAGGACCAACCTGCATCTTCAGCTTCTCATCAACACCGCCGTTGATTACGTACAGAAGCGTCTTAGCGAGGTTCGCACGCGCACCGAAGAACTGCATGTGCTTACCAATAACCATTGGAGAGACACAACATGCAATTGCGTAGTCATCAGACTCGAAGTCTGGACGCATTAGGTCGTCGTTTTCGTACTGGATAGAAGAAGTATCGATAGATACTTTCGCACAGAAACGCTTGAAGCCGTCAGGTAGCTGCTCAGACCAAAGCACAGTGATGTTTGGCTCTGGAGAAGGACCCATGGTGTATAGCGTGTTTAGGAAACGGAAGTTAGTACGCGTTACTAGCGTACGACCGTCAAGACCCATACCACCCATAGACTCAGTCGCCCAGATTGGGTCGCCAGAGAATAGCTCATCGTACTCAGGAGTACGTAGGAAACGCACCATACGTAGTTTCATGACGAAGTGGTCGATCATTTCCTGAGCTTGTTCTTCAGTGATGATACCCGCTTCGATGTCACGCTGAATGTAGATATCTAGGAACGTTGAAGTACGACCTAGTGACATTGCTGCACCGTTTTGAGACTTAACAGCCGCTAGGTAAGCGAAGTAAGTCCACTGAACTGCTTCTTGTGCGTTAGTCGCAGGAGCAGAGATGTCGTAGCCGTATTTCGCTGCCATCTCTTTGATTTGAGCTAGTGCACGATGCTGCTCTGCGATCTCTTCGCGAAGCTGCATGGTCATCTGTAGGTCTTCGCCATTCTCAAAACGCTCTTGTAGAGAGTTGAATTGAGCTAGCTTGTCCTTCATTAGGAAGTCGATACCGTATAGCGCGGCACGACGGTAGTCACCGATGATACGACCACGGCCGTAGGCATCTGGAAGACCTGTCAGAACGCCAGACTTACGACACTTCAGGATGTCTGGAGTGTAGATGTCGAATACGCCTGCGTTGTGCGTTTTACGGTACTCAGAGTAGATTTTCTTAACAGTTGGGTCTAGTTCGCGGCCGTAAGCTTTGCAAGAGCCTTCAACCATGCGGATACCACCGTTAGGGATGATCGCACGCTTAAGTGGTGCTTCAGTTTGCAGACCAACGATAGTTTCTAGATCTTTTTCGATGTAACCCGCATCGTGTGCAGTGATGGTAGAGATCACTGAAGTGTCGAAATCAACAGGAGCGTGTGTTGAGTTCTCCTGCTTGATGCCTTCCATCACTTTTGCCCAAAGCTTGTTAGTCGCTTCAGTGCCTTCAGTTACCAGGAATGACTCGTCACCTTCATACGGTGCGTAGTTCTTTTGAATGAAATCACGAACGTTAACTTCGTTTTGCCATTCGCCGGCAACAAATCCTTCCCATGCTTTAGCAAATTGCTCTGCCATGACATACCTACCTTTTTAGTAGAAAAAACACGTATCAACCTCTGGCTAACATAGAGGCGATACTCTCTGAAAAAATAACTATAAGAATAATTGCTGTGAACTGTTATCACATCATTATTCGTATGGTTACTCGCTCTGGCTACCGCGTTATTGTTACAGTTTAAGACAGGGCAGCAATAAGCTGCCCGTTCTTTATAATTAAAGGAGTGCTGGGATACCGTATTGGCCTTCCAACATACCTACCGCGAGCATGGCACCTAAACAAATCAATAGGGCACCCGCCGGAATCACGATGCGGTCAATCATAGACAACTTAGCCGCACGTTCTTTGTTGCCGATCAAACCGTTGTTGTCCAGTAGCATTGTCATCGCCCATGCAAGTACTGGGTTTGCGACCATCGCACCGAACACACAGATACCTGCTGCTTGTGCATCTTTGCTATCACGAATCATCTGCACACCCGCTTCTAGCATCGGTAGAAATACACCGACAAGCAGGGCAATGCGCATCACCGGAGGCCATACTGCGACATCCATTGGGAAACCAAGGATAGCGACGACGATACAAAAAGTACCCAGCAAGATGGCACCCGCTGGAATTGGACGCTTCGCGATACCCGCTGGAATAATGTATGTACCCCACGATGAAGTGATGTTACAACCACCAACAGCAGTACCGACCATTTGGCGTAGTGAACAGGTTGTCATTGTATCATCGACATCCATCAACACTTTTTCTGTGCCGCGTGGGTAGTTCATTTCTTGGAAAATACGGTGGCCCAAGAAATCGGGTGACCACATTGCAACGGCAAGAATGGCAAATGGCAGTGATGCGATAAAGTGTTGAACATTGGGTAGTCCTAACATCCAACCTTGTTCAGTGCTACCCCACCAATATACAGGGTTTAGGTTCGGAAGCCCTGTTTGCGTTTCGAACACTAAGTCAAAACCCGCCCCTAGACCTAATGAAATCGCAAGACCAGTGAACGCACATGCTGGAATCGCTAGCCAACGCTTGTTCACTTTTGCAAGGTAAGCGTATAGGCAGATGTTAGCGGCTAATACGATGAGACCGATGTAGCCTAAACTGCCTTTTGCATATTCCGCATTTTGTAATCCGGTTGCCCAGCTCTGGATATCGCCAATCTGTGTCATCGCACCCGTGAAACCGAGGAAGACCAGTAGTCCCCCGGCAACCCCTTCGCTGGTTAAATTAACCAGTTTGGACCCTCCTTTTAGGTAACTTAGAAGGAGACCAAAGGCGCCGATCAGGATGGCTAACGCTAGTGGGTGAGCACCAGCCAGTGCAATTGCCCCGATCAGTGGGATCATTGGGCCGTGGTTACCTGCAAGGTTTGCGCGAGGGTTCAAGAAACCTGAAGCCAAGACACAGAAAAGGAGAGCAGGAATAAGCATCTCTACACGGGCAACTTCTACTGCAAAGGTTTTGCCCAGCTCCACGTGATCCCATGCTGCGGATAAACCGTCAGCCCAAGACATCGCTACCGAGGAATACATAGCGATAATGGCGATGGTACCAGCCAATGCAGGTACTAAATCTTCAAGCTCAAATCGGAAATCACGGCCAGGTAAGTTCAAGCCCCAGCGGCGTGGTTTCATGATTTGAAGTTCATGATCCAAATAATCTGAGCGACTCGCAAACTCCGAGGCAGGGCGATGTAGCTCTTGATAGCTCTTCTCTGCGTTTGCGTCTAAGCCATCTGCTTTAGCGTTTGATGACATACGTTCCTCGTTTATAAGTGTTCAATAAAAGTGTTCAAAAAAAGTCGTAATGTTCGGTGAAGATTGTTTTGTGTTTTATATATGGCTCATTGGCCGTTTTACATCTGTGAAGAATACTTTCAACAAGTTGTAAAAAGTTTCACCGAATTTTACTGAAGTGTACCGATAGCCTGCTTATGGGGAATTGATCTCGATCACTCGCGCTAAAAAACGAGAAAAGACTAAAAAAATTTTATAGTTTCCGCTTGTTTTTAAGTCTAGCCTTGTGCTTGCAGGTATCTGTTACATTCGGTGCATACGCTTATTGTCCTTGTTTTTCTTAATGTTATTAAGTGTTCGAGTCAATAAGCGATGTAAGAGTGTAGCCCATCAATAGTGGTCAACAACGCGGATAGTTTTGAAAGCACCGCGCGATGAATCATTTAATAAAGCATTAGTTTCAATAATGTGTCAAATATGAAACATAGGGTTTGCGGTGGGAAAAAAGGAGTGATTTAACCAATTGACTTTTTTGTAGTTTATTTTCGACACTTTTCGTTAGCGTCAGGGAAAGGATTTTGGAGTGACATCTCGAACATTGGCGTATTATGTGCGTGATATTCGGACTAATGGTATGATTTAACTTATTTTTTGTGGGTTGCCTTGATGAAAAGTACCAGTTTAACTGCGATAGCCTTATTGATGTTTGTGGGGACAACTGAGGCTTCTATTCGCCCTGAGATTTATGTCAAGTTCGGAGATGTCGACCATGCCATGCGCACGCAGCGTTATGATGATGCGTTAGCGACCCTCTCAACGATATCTCCTGAATCCACGGCTGAGGCTGCAAATGTCGCCCGATTAAAAGGGCTAAACTATGCCGCATTAAGGCAATTTGATGCCGCTCTAGAGGCGTGTCAAAACGCGCTAACACAACGGTACTTCGTTGGGGAGGAAGCGCTGTCGTTAAGAAAACAGTGCAACCAATGGCGGCGGCAATCCCAGTTAGGCGCAGAGAGTATCGACATTATTCAGGCAGAATCGGCTGCCCCCTCACCTTCGACGCAAACGCCTGTATCCATCGCCGAACAACCGAGTGATCAGCGTGGCTTTGAAACGAAGGAGTCATCGCCAAATAGTGAGGTAACAGCGTCGCCAATCTTACCAAGCTCTTCTTCCAGCGTTGCCGACCTGGAGGAGCGAGTGAGGGCATACCAGAATGAGGATAGAAAAGTCTCAGAGGCAGAAACGCGTATAGCGCTATTGCAAATGGGACAAAGCAATCAGGCGTATCATTATCTGCGCATCGCAGCGCTTTTCTCTGAAGCTAAGCAACCACTCAAAGCGAACTATTGGTTTCATCAAGGGGTATCGCAGGGAGCGATTGATCAAACGGCTGACAATCTTGCGATATGGTTGCAGTACGCCATTGACGGTGCTGATTGGTCGACAGCTGAGTATATCTTATCGTCTCTTCGTCAAAAAAATGACGATTTGAAATGGCTAAACCTCCATTTATATGTCCATGCTTCGTCGGAAAATTGGCAAGCACTGACCAATTTAGCCGCAGAGGCGACGCGTCGCTATCCTTATCAAGTGGGATATTGGCGTTACTTAGGCATAGGCCACTACCGCCTAGCCCAGTTCGAGGAGGCGGAAAAAGCATTCATTCAACTTGCTGAAATGGCGCCAGATAGCGATGCGCAAGGATGGCTGACACTTATTCGGCGTCAAAGAAGTCAATAATCGTCTCGCACATTGCTTCGTCAGGTTGTTGGTTTAACTGATAAAAAGCTTCTTTACGTCAGGCGTAATAAGTTGGTAAGCATTTTGCTACACACTGGGCAGTAAATTATTTTGCCAGTGAATGGCATATCTGACGAGGGATTCTATGAAAAAGCTTATTCCACTGATGGCGCTTGCGCCTCTGGCATTGATTGGCTGTAGTGGCGGTGACAGCGGCGGCGGTGGTGGTGGCAGTGCACCTATTACTTATTACACGTTTAACTTTGTTGAACAGTACTCGACACTCGAGTCGAATGCTTCGAGTTGTATGACCTTTGGTTATGATGAAGTTAAATCGACCGATACAGTTAAGCATGTCGTTGTCGCCCGTAAGCCGACGCTAGTTGAAGGATTGGAAGTTGTCGCACTTGATGCCAATGGTGCGTTTTTAAGTCGCTACGCGATTCCTAGTGGCGGTGTAGTTAAAGTTCCTGTCAACAGTGTGCCAGCAGATGGTTATCTCGGCTTTATCGACTCTCAAGGTAGCTCGGTCTCTGGTAAGGGGGATGTCTTTGTTCAGGTTTTCCACAAAGATTTTATTGGTGATATTAATCAAGGGATGTTTAATGTCATTAAAGAACAAGGAAATGGCAATTGTTTAGGTGGCGCTTCAGTTATTCCAAACACTCAACCAAGATTTGCACATTTAAGTGCGTCTCAACTCGGTGTTGTGCCTACAGCATATCGAGCAAGTTCGACACTTGAACTGGGTGATAAATCCGCTTTCGCTGCGGATATTCCAGTAACTGCTGTAGTGAATCAGTCTGTATTGGGGACTGCATTGACGGAACAAGATGGAAAAGAGACGTTAGTTGGTTACACGCTTGTGAAATACAATCAGCTTACAGATTCGCAAGGCGGTGGTACTAATGTAGACCTATCTGGCGATGTTTTTCCGGTTAATTGGACAGTGACTGAAACTGATTTTGATAGTGCTCCAACGTCAACAATCACGGTGAGAAGTGGTTCAAACTATTACCCTTGGATGCAAATGCCGGGTGAAGATCATCGTTATGCTTACCCTTCAACCAATGACACACCAATCAATACTGTCGATTGGTTTGCGAGTACTGAAGGTGTCTCGGGCGGTTGGAATTTTGTTCAAAATACGCGTATGGCGAGTCCCGGGAATGGTCATAACCTTTCTTTACTGGTTACGAAGCCATCCAACACTGCTCTTCAATCTAATCAGTCTTGTGCTATCGGAGCAACGAACTTATGTGTTGAGCTGAGGGGAAGTATGACGGTGAACGATTTTGATGTTCAACGTACATTTGTTCGAGCTCGTTCGTCAAATAACCAAGCTGATATCTGGTTGTCTGTCTATGCGCCGCCCGCCGATCGTCAGTTGATTCCATCAACGGGCAATACTGATTTTGATGCTGCATTTTCAGGCGGAACCATTCTTAGACAAGAGGCAAGCTTGGCAAAAGTGACAGCAAATACACTGCCGCTGTTTATTGCTTCGTTTGGTGACGCTTCAAAAACGGTGAATAACAACCATGAAGAGCCACAGCATGAGTCTAAAGCTTATTTACGTAATCCAGCCACAGCAAGTGCTGATAGAGCGACAGTCGCATCACATACCTATGTACAGCTGAGTTTGTCGACGTCAAACTAGTCGATACTATTTAACCTCAAAAACCGCGTCTGTTCACAGTCGCGGTTTTTTGTGTCTAGAAAGTAGGGAACCGACGTCGAACGGCTTAGGTTGTCGTTTTTTATAGTCAGCCAAGCCTGCCGTAAGGGCAATTATTAACTCTATTAAAGTAGGTAGATAGAATGTTGAGTAAGCCTAGTTAATGGAGTTTTGTGAAGAATGATTGTGCCATTACTTTATTAACTAGCTTTTCTTTAGTTGCTTTGTTTTTGCGTTAATATTCAGTATAAGTGATTGATAAATCGCTCTGTGCGAGGTTAATAAATTGTTGCGGCGTGTGGTCTTAGGTGTTACTTTCAAACAGGTGCGCAGTAAATAGACAAAAACAATGACTGCCGATGCATAACACTGGGGGTAAGCTTTGATGAGTGAGGCCATTGCGCTGCAGGTTAAAGATCTTCATAAAAGTTTCGGAACGAATCAAGTACTCAAAGGAGTATCGCTCGATGCTCATAAAGGTGATGTGATATCAATCATCGGCTCTTCAGGATCTGGCAAGAGTACCTTTTTGCGTTGTATTAATCTTCTCGAAACCCCTACCTCAGGCGAAATCTGGGTCAATGGTGAATTGATTGAATTGAAGCAGAAAGGCCGGGGCGATGCGGTGCCAGTCAGCGAAAAACAAGTGCAGCGTATTCGTTCACGCCTCGCGATGGTTTTCCAAGGTTTCAATCTTTGGTCGCACATGACGGTATTAGAGAATGTCATTGAAGCACCTGTCCATGTTTTGGGTGTGCCTAAAAAAGAAGCGACAGAAAAAGCGCTAGCACTGCTAAAAAAAGTGGGTCTGTATGAGCGCCGTGATTACTTTCCTGGTCACTTATCCGGTGGGCAGCAGCAACGTGCGGCCATAGCAAGAGCGTTAGCCGTTGATCCAGAGGTGATGTTATTCGATGAACCAACCTCTGCGCTTGACCCAGAATTGGTAGGAGAGGTACTGAATGTCATGCGTGAACTGGCTGATGAAGGGCGCACTATGTTGGTTGTGACACATGAAATGGCCTTTGCGCGTGACGTGTCGAACCACGTTATGTTTTTACATCAAGGGCGAGTAGAAGAGCAAGGTGCGCCAAATAAGCTATTCTCTAATCCAAGTACAGAGCGTTTGAAGCAATTTATATCTTCTATTTATTGAGGTTTACCAGCAACCGCACAGCATTTTGGGGAATGCGTTTGTGGGGTTGACGATGTCAGACAGGAGACGAATATGAAAAAATGGATCATCGCCGCGGTTATGATGGCGACACTAGGCGCTACTTCCGCAATCGCAAAAGAGTGGAAAGTGGTGCGTTTTGGTATCGAAGGTGCCTATCCTCCTTTCAGTTGGACAGAGCCAAACGGCGATTTGAAGGGCTTTGACGTCGATATGGCGAATGCACTTTGTGAAGAGATGAAAGTGAAGTGTGTGCTAGTGGCTCAAGATTGGGATGGCATTATTCCATCACTGTTGGCGCGAAAATATGACGCGATTATTGCTGCGATGTCTATCACTGAAGAGCGCAAGCAACGTGTTGATTTTACGGGTAAGTACGCACTGATTCCGAACAAGTTCGTTGCTAAACAAGGCACTGAAATTACCTTCACTGAAGAAGGACTCGCAGGGGTTAAAATTGGTGTGCAACGCGCCACGACCCATGATAAATACCTCACTGATAACTTTAAATCGGTCAATATTGTTCGCTATGGCACATTTGACGAAGCGTATCTAGATTTGAAGGCCGGGCGTATTGCAGCGGTACTTGGCGATGCATCGGCGCTTGAAGAGGGGTTGTTGAATAAACCCGGTGGTGATAGCTATACCTTTGTAGGCCCTTCGCTAACAGACCCGCAATGGTTTGGTGATGGTTTTGGGATTGCTGTTCGCAAACAGGACAAAAGTTTAACTGCGGCTCTCGACGCGGCAATATTGAGCCTTCGTGAACAAGGCATTTATCAAGAGATTGCGGCGAAGTACTTTAACTACGACGTTTACGGTGAATAAGTCTAACAGGGGAGACATGGTGTCTCCCCATTTTGCCCCGACTAACTGAGTTGAGGTCTGCAAAGTGTTTGATTTACAGGGCTATGGATGGTCATTGATCGAAGGCGCATGGGTAACAATTGAAGTTGCTCTGCTTTCCCTATTGGTCGCAATGACATTAGGGATGCTCGGCGCGCTTGCCAAGCTTTCACCCTATGGATGGGCTCGGGCGATTGCCACGCTGTATACCACAGTGATTCGTGGTATCCCCGATTTGGTATTGATGATGCTGATTTTCTTTGGTGGTCAGATCCTGCTGAACAATAGCTTATATGGCGTCAATTCGTGGTTAAATGAGTGGATGACCAACCGAAACCCATCACACGAGTGGGTGTCTTACTTGCCTGATTATATTGATGTCAGCCCTTTCATCGCTGGTGTTATTACTATTGGTTTTATTTTTGGTGCTTACATGGCGGAAACGTTTCGTGGCGCCATTCTTGCTGTGGACAAAGGGGAGTTGGAAGCAGCGAAAGCGTATGGGATGAGTGGTTTTTTGAGTTTTAGGCGGATCTTGTTACCACAAATGATTCGCCATGCATTGCCTGGATTTGGGAACAATTGGCTGGTACTGCTGAAAACCACTGCCTTGGTCTCGATCATCGGCTTAGATGATATGGTTCGCAAAGGCGCATTAGGCGCAGGTGCAACGCAGCAACCTTTCACATTCTATTTCGCCATTGCACTTATTTTTCTGTTCTTTACCTCGATTTCAACCGCAGCTTTAAGCTGGGCAGAACGTCGATATAGCATTCATACGAGGTAATGATGGACTTTTCTATTTTCCTCAAAGAGTGGCCAATTTACTTTGAAGGTTTATATACCACCGTTTGGTTAGTTGCCTTGTCTTTAGTTATTGGGTTGATAGTGGCAGTGCCAATTGCGGTTGCAAGAAATAGTGCCTATCGGCTTCTCGCATGGCCAGCTTGGACATTTATCTATTTCTTTCGTGGCACGCCATTGTTGATTCAGCTTTATCTCATTTACTATGGCCTGAGCCAACTCATTACTGTGCAAGGTACCTTATGGCAAGAGGCTTGGTTTTGTGCACTCGTTGCTTTTGTACTGAATACCGGGGCCTATACCGCTGAGATAGTCCGCGGTGCGATTAACGGTATTCCTAAAGGTGAAGTAGAAGCGGCGTTGGCTTATGGCATGAGTAAAAGCCAAGCGTTTCGTCGAATTATCTTTCCGAGTGCGATGCGAAGAGCATTGCCCGCTTACAGCAACGAGGTGATTTTTATGCTTCATGGCTCAGCGGTTGCAGGTATTGTCACCATTGTTGATCTGACGGGGGCGGCACGCATCGTTAACTCTCGTTACTACGCGCCATTTGAATCATTTTTGATGGCGGGCGCTTTTTATATGGTACTCACGTTTCTGATTTTATGGGGGTTTAGGACATTAGAGCGCCGTTTTTTAGCGCATATGCGTTCGCTTGAGTCTTCATAAAACCGCACTGCATGAGGGGCAAGGGGATGCCCCTATTTCTCATTTCCGTGTATAATCCGCGCCCTTAGTAAATCAAGTCTTGAGGTATTGCCCATGCGAGTCGCCCTGGGGATTGAGTATGACGGCGCAAAGTATTCAGGTTGGCAGCGCCAGAATCATACTATTGGTGTTCAAAATAAACTTGAAGCAGCATTGTCAAAAATCGCTAATCATCCTGTCGATGTTCAGTGTGCTGGGCGCACGGATGCCGGTGTCCATGGTACGGGGCAAGTTGTCCACTTTGACACAGAAACCGCTCGTAAAATGGTGGCATGGCAAATGGGGGCGAATGCGAATTTACCGAAAGATATTGCCGTGCGTTGGGCAAAAGAAGTCCCGGCTGAATTTCATGCGCGCTTCAGCGCAACCGCACGTAGGTATCGCTACATTATTTACAATCACCACCTTCGCCCAGCGATACTTCATACTGGCGTCAGTCACTATCATGGTGAACTCGATGCCGATAAAATGCATGCCGCGGGACAAGCGTTATTAGGTGAAAATGACTTTAGTGCTTTTCGTGCAGCCTATTGCCAGTCCCACAGCCCATGCCGCAATATCATGCACCTTAATGTGAGTCGTCAGGGGCGATACGTCATTATCGATATTAAGGCAAATGCGTTTGTCCATCATATGGTTCGTAACATTACGGGCAGCTTGATTGTAGTAGGTAAAGGTGAGCAGCCTCCAGAGTGGATAGCATGGTTGCTTGCTCAAAAAGATAGAAATCTAGCAGGTGCGACAGCAAAAGCCGAAGGTCTTTACTTGGTGGATGTTGATTACCCAGCCGAGTTTGAACTACCACGTGCGCCAATTGGTCCCTTATTTTTAGCTGACTAAGGCACGATATCGAAGCCGCTCAATATAGAGTGGCTTTTTTGTTAATTTCGCCAAAAATCACGGGAAATGTGGCAATTAGGACTGCAACGTGAGTGCTATGTCGTTCATTGTCGGTCTTTCTGCTTGGGCTTGCAGTTTTGTTGAAACTGCTAGACAGTTTCGGCCGAAATTTAAACATCATCACGACTTAAATAGGTACAACCAGTTTTTTGTCCACAGTTTTGCCACTTTGTGCTTTAATCCGTGGTTGTGAAATTAACTAATATTGTGTACCTGCTGCGCTAAATGAGCAGGTAAATGTTGAGATAAGGTCGTCCATGAGCTGGCTTGAAAAGATTAAGAGTAATATTGGGTCTTCGCGTAAGGCATCAATTCCAGAGGGAGTATGGACCAAGTGTTCATCATGTGATCAAGTCCTCTATCATGCCGAGTTAGAGCGAAACCTAGAAGTGTGCCCTAAGTGTGATCATCACATGCGAATGAAAGCTCGCCGCCGCTTAGAAACATTTTTAGATAAAGAGAATCAAGTAGAATTAGGCGCAGATTTAGAGCCTAAAGATCTACTGAAATTCCGTGATTCGAAAAAATACAAAGATCGCCTCGCGACTGCGCAGAAGAACAGTGAAGAGAAAGATGCACTAGTTGTTATGCAGGGTACCTTGCTGGGTCAGCCTATCGTTGCTTGTGCCTTTGAGTTCCAGTTTATGGGTGGCTCAATGGGATCAGTGGTGGGAGCACGTTTCGTTAAAGCGGTTGAAGCTGCGATTGAAAACAAGTGCGGCTTTGTCTGTTTTTCTGCAAGTGGTGGTGCGCGCATGCAAGAGGCGTTAATGTCTTTGATGCAGATGGCGAAGACCAGCGCGGCTCTTGAACGTTTATCACAAGAAGGCCTACCTTACATCTCTGTGTTGACGGACCCAACCATGGGTGGTGTCTCTGCGAGTTTTGCGATGCTAGGTGATGTGAATATTGGCGAGCCCAAAGCACTAATCGGCTTTGCTGGTCAGCGTGTTATCGAGCAGACTGTACGCGAGCAACTACCAGAAGGTTTTCAACGCAGTGAATTCTTATTAGAGCACGGTGCGATTGACATGATTGTTGACCGTCGTGAGATGCGCCAGCGCATCGGCGGCTTGATGGCGAAGTTTACTAATGTACCGTCGCCATTAGTTGTCTCGGTTGAAAAACCAACTGATGTGGAAACGGTAGAAGGTGAGTTGGTTGACGAAGACGAAAACCAACAGTAAGTGACTTCGTTGTTGCAAGGAAAGTCTGATATAGTTAAGCCCTTGCAATATCAACCGAGTGACACTGACTTCATGGCAGATAATGTTGTCCCGCAAGCCACGTCGCCTTTGGCCACGTGGCTTACTTATTTAGAAAATTTACACACGAGTGCGATTGACCTTGGACTTGATCGTGTTCAAGCGGTCGCCGAGCGCGCTTCCTTAACAAAACCCAGCCCTTTTGTGATTACCGTTGCCGGTACAAACGGCAAAGGCTCTACCTGCGCGCTGTTGGAGTCTATCTTACTCACCGCAGGCTATTCTGTTGGCGTGTACAGCTCACCTCACCTAATCCGATATGCCGAGCGCGTGCGTATTAATGGTGAAGAGCTTCCCGAGGCAGAGCACAGTGAAGCGTTTGCTGAGATTGAATTTCAACGTGGTGAAACCAGTTTAAGCTTTTTTGAGTTCGGCACGTTAGCGGCATTGGCGTTGTTTAAAAAGCATCAGCCTGACGTGGTGTTACTGGAAGTGGGATTGGGTGGACGGTTAGACGCGACCAATGTCGTTGACCACGATATTTCAGTGATTACCAGCCTAGCCGTGGATCACGTTGATTGGTTGGGCGATGACATCAATGTGATTGGCTTCGAGAAAGCAGGTATTTTCCGTGCCAACAAGCCTGCAATTTGCGGACAACCTTTGCCACCAGCAACTGTCGCAGCCCATGCCGACGATATCGGTGCTAACTTGTATCAAGTTGGCTACCAGTTTGAGTATCAGCAGCAGGGGGATGTGTGGCATTGGCGCAGTGGCGCGTTTGACCTCAATAACCTCCCTGTCCCTGATTTGCCGTTAGCCAACGCTGCTACGTCAATTATGGTGCTAGGCGTGAGTCCTTTCGATATTTCAGATCAACACATCGTTGAGGGATTGAAGAATGCGCAATTGGCTGGTCGTATGCAGGTCATTGCCCAATCACCTTACACCGTGCTCGATGTCGCGCATAATCCACATTCGGCCAATTATCTGGCAAGTTCTCTCAAGCGCAAGCAGGGTAAAGGCAAAGTACATGCTGTTGTCGCCATGCTTCACGATAAAGACATTGAAGCGACACTGGCAGAGATGACGGATGTGGTTGATTATTGGTATGCCGCTTCATTGGAAGGCCCGCGGGCAGCATCTGCCGAGGAGCTGCTATCACATCTGCCGCAACAGGCCTCTTCTCATCCTTCACCGGTATTGGCCTATCACGCGGCTGTTTCTGCGGCGAACGAGAACGATATCGTGCTGGTGTTTGGATCGTTTTACACTGTTGGACAGATCATCGACGAACTAGGTTAGGAGACGCTGTGGCCAGTAAATTTCAAAGCCGACTGGTTGGTACCATCATTCTTGTTGCGATTGGGATCATTTTTCTACCTGATCTCTTTGACGGACAGAAAGCGCATTACCAAGAGGAGTTTGCAAGTATTCCGCTTCAGCCTGAGTATGAAGCGGTTTATGTTGAGCAAGATGTGCTTCCACCAGACGTCATGCCTGTTGAACCTGAACCCGTCATGGAGCAGTTTGAAATTGTCGATGCACAACCCGCGAAGCCTGTAAGCTCAAGCGGGGAAGAAGACCTTGTTATCGATGATGTACAGGCACTGCCAATCGAGACTTTGGCGACGGTTGAAGTCGCGCCCGAGAAGCCTCAATTGGCAGACACCAGCTGGGCCGTTCAACTGGGTGTGTTTCGCAATTACAACAATGCGAGCAGCTTAGTGGAGCAATTGAAAGGCGCTGGCTATCAAGCGCATGTGTTACCGAAGCAACCTGTCGAAGGCGAGTTGGCGCGTGTCTTAGTCGGCCCTGACCTCTCCAAGCAAAAGCTTGAGGGGCAACTGGATGCACTGCAAGAAATAACGGGATTAAGAGGCCGTTTGGTTAGATTTAATCCACTCAACCCATAGGAAAACGTTTGCGTCGTGTTTTTTTCTGATAGAATACGCGCCAACTTGGTAGTGATAACAAGATATGCTTTGGATTGATTACGTCATTATAGGGATCATTGGCTTTTCCGCCTTGGTGAGTTTGGTGCGTGGATTTGTCAAAGAGGCGCTGTCTTTGGTGATTTGGTTTGGGGCATTTTTTGTTGCCAGCAACTTTTATCTCCAGCTTGCCGCTTACTTCACTAACATCAGTGATGAAATGGTACGAAATGGCGCAGCTATTGCAGCTTTGTTTATCGCCACTTTAATAGTCGGTGCAGTCGTTAACTATGTGATTGGTCAGTTAGTACAAAAAACGGGCTTGTCAGGTACAGATCGTGTGCTAGGCATCGTGTTCGGTGGATTGCGGGGCATCTTAATCGTTGCCGCGTTGCTGTTTGCCACTGACGCGTTTACGACCCTCTCCAGCAGTGATTGGTGGGCAGAGTCGCAGCTTATTCCACGGTTTGGTGTAGTCATCGAATGGTTCTTCTCTTACCTAAAAGAGACATCCAGCTTTTTACCCGGCGCGTAATCGCGCCGTTTTAATACGAGACGAGGACTTAAGGGCATGTGTGGTATTGTCGGAATCGTAGGGTCATCCCTGGTAAATCAGTCTATTTATGATGCGCTAACCGTATTGCAGCATCGCGGCCAAGATGCCGCGGGTATTGTTACCATAGATAGCAATCGTTTTCGTCTGCGTAAAGCAAACGGTCTAGTAAAGGATGTGTTTGAAGCTAAGCATATGCAACGCCTTCAAGGCACTGTGGGTATTGGTCACGTACGTTATCCAACCGCGGGTAGCTCAAGTGCATCAGAAGCTCAGCCTTTCTATGTTAACTCACCTTATGGTATTGCGCTTGCACACAACGGCAACCTGACGAATGCTGCTGAGATTCGTGAGACCTTGTTTGAAAAAGCGCGTCGCCACGTGAACACAACGTCTGATTCAGAAGTACTCTTGAATGTTCTGGCTTATGAACTAGAGCAAGCGAGTAACTCGCCATTGACGGCAGAAGATATCTTTACCGCTGTTCGTGAAGTACATAAAACCGTGCGTGGCGCATATGCTGTTGTGGCGATGGTGATTGGCCATGGCCTGTTGGCGTTCCGTGATTCACATGGTATCCGTCCGCTTTGTCTTGGCAAGCGTGAGATGGAAGACGGTAAAACGGAATACATGGTGGCATCAGAGTCTGTCGCGCTTGATGCGGTTGGGTTTGATTTTGTTCGTGATGTTGCACCTGGCGAAGCCGTTTATATCAGCTTTGATGGTGAACTACATACCGCGCAATGTGCAGAATCGCCATCACTGAATCCTTGTATTTTCGAGTTTGTTTACTTCGCCCGTCCTGATTCATTCATCGATAAGATTTCAGTGTACAGTGCTCGCGTTCACATGGGTAAGAAGCTTGGTGCGAAAATCAAGCGTCAATGGGATGACTTGGATATCGATGTGGTTATTCCTATTCCTGAAACGTCGTGTGATATTGCGCTAGAAATTGCCCAAGAGTTGGATAAACCTTATCGTCAAGGTTTTGTCAAAAACCGCTATGTAGGCCGTACCTTTATCATGCCGGGTCAGCAGTTACGTCGCAAATCAGTGCGCCGCAAGCTAAATGCTATTCGCTCGGAATTTAAAGGCAAGAATGTGCTGCTTGTTGATGACTCGATTGTACGCGGTACAACGTCTGAGCAGATTATCGAAATGGCACGTGAAGCTGGTGCAAATAAAGTGTATATGGCATCGGCGGCACCAGAAATTCGATTCCCGAATGTGTACGGCATCGATATGCCAAGTGCTAACGAGCTGATTGCACATGGTCGTGAAGTGGAAGAGATCAGTGAAATCATTGGTGCTGATGGTTTGATTTTCCAAGATCTAGATGACCTTGTCGCTGCAGTGCAATTGGGTAACACAGATATCGAGCGCTTTGAAACCGCTGTCTTCAACGGTGAATATGTGACTAACGATATTGACCAAGCTTACTTAGACTACCTAGACTCGCTCCGTAATGATGACTCAAAGACCATGCAAGAGATTAAGCAAGATCTTGCCAATCTAGAGCTGCATAACGAAGGGGCTTAACCGCGTCTATCGTATCGGATTGAAAAAGAGTGGCGTAAATCGCCACTCTTTTTTTGTGTCTGCTATTTCGGCTCAGCTTACAAATTGCGGCCCAAAGCCAAAATTCCACAAGATAACTGAACTGGCCATGATAGTGACGAGCAACACCAAGCCACAAGTCACCACTGAGCTTGCGTAGATAAACCCTCTGTCTTCTGGGATGTGCATCAGAATCGGAACACCGGTGTAGAGCAGGTATACTGAGAAACTTAACCCGACCAAGCCTACCATCATTAAAAACCAAATATGAGGATAGAAAGCGCCCAGTGCCGACATGAAGAGAGGGGTTGCTGTATACACCGCTACTTCGAAGCATTGCGTGTACTCTGGCTCAGAGCCGAAGGTACGACTCATCCAATACGTTAAGTAACCCAATGCAAAAACACCGCTCACTAGGGCAATGTACATGCCGATGGCCATGAAGATCGCGCTGCCAGCCGTGAGGAAAATAGGGTCGCCTACACCAATCTGCCAGCCAATGAATACACTGGAAATGTAAGCGCAAACAGGGGGGAGAATAGCAACAATTAACAGGTGACTGAGGCTAGCACCGATACCTTCGTGTTTTTCATCTATGGTGTGCCATTCTTGTTTGGGGTGCGTGTATAGCCCGACTAAGTGATCTAGTAACATAACGTGCTCCGTGTATTTAAACTAACCAGTGTGTTCAAACATCAGTGTTGTACGAATTATTTTGAAGTAGGTATCACTGAGTTCGTCGTCTCACTGGCAACATGCTTTTTAGTCACTATGTCGTCGGATAGAGGCGGCGAGTGTTAACACATTTATAACATTTAGTCCGGATATCTAGGGCTGGCAAGCTTTGAGGAGCAAAGAAAAAGGAGCATTTAGCTCCTTTATGACTGCCTTAGTGCGAGAATTTGAAATAGTCACTCGCGAACTCAATGAAAAGCCGTAACTTTTCAGGTTGGTGATCCCTATGGTTGTACATGAGATAAATGTCGCGTGGGTTAGCGGACCAGTCGTTGAGAATACGAACTATCTGGCCATTATCGATGTACTTTTGCAACATAGGTTGAGGCATCAAAGTGATGCCGAGTCCATCGCAGCAGGCCTCGCGCACCACATTGAGCTGCGTCGCTTCAAATCGGCCACGATCACTGATGGTAACGCTTTCCCCATCATTATTGGTTAAGCGCCAGCGCAATAAAGGCTGGCCTTTCAATAGGGAATGCGCATGCAGATCATTTGCATGGGTCGGCTCTGGGTTATTTCTTAAGTAATCAGGGCTGGCGACTAAGATGTCTTCGACGGAACTGATTTTTCGTGCAATAAGGCTGGAGTCGCGCTGTGGACCCACACGGAATATCAGATCCCAGTCGGTTGGGTCGAGTTGGTCTGAATGGCTAATTGACAGCTCAATATTGATAGAGGGATGTTCGGCCATAAACGCATTGAGCATTGGCTGCAATACCGTTTTGGTGAGGTTAAAAGGCCCCGCAATTCGAAGCTTGCCAGAAGCACCGCGCACTTCTTCACTAATATGCTCTGCGTTATTAACCAGTTGCTGCAGAAGTGGTCCGCACTCTTCGTAGAACTTTTTGCCCCCTTCTGTGAGAGAAAGCTTACGCGCATGTCGGTTCAACACGCGAATGTTTAACGACTCTTCTAGCGCTTGAATACGGCGTGTCAATGTCGCAACTGGAATCTGCGTCTTCCTTGAAGCTGCGGTAAAACTGCCGTTCTCGACGACGAGTCGAAAAATGTTTAAATCATCCAGTTTCATAATGCACAAGTGTTATTTAGGTAAACTACGATTGTATCTCAGTAAAAGTAAACGAGAACTGTTTTTTTCGCTCTTCTTGTCAATTACTCAATCATGAAGTGAGTCAATTCGGTAACATATTGACCCAAATCAATAAATATACCCCCCCTTAAAATGTGACTTGGGCTGAGGAGTTCTGCTGAAAACGAGACAGATAGTGGGGTAGCGACTACGCTTTAGACACGTTTTCATAGTTATGGCGGTGGTATGCGGCAATCTCTCAATGGTCAGTTTTCCTACGATGAGCAGCCAAGTTTTAGGGCCGCTAATGCGTCGGAATTAAGTAAGGAAGAGAAGGTGCTCGACGGCAAAGAGGTGCTGATTGTTGAGGACGATCCTATTTTTCGCAATATGATTGTTCAGTACCTAAAGACGGAAGGTTGTCAAATTAGCGAGGCTGAAAATGGCCTCGAAGGTCTTCGTGCACTCCGTAATTCGATTCCTGATCTCTTGCTTTGCGATCTCTCTATGCCGGTGATGAATGGTATGGAGTTTGTGGAAGAAGTCAGTGTTCAATATCCCATGCTACCTGTGGTTGTCTTGTCTGGCACGGAAAAAATGTCGGATGTCGCAACTGCGTTAAGGTTGGGCGTCAAAGACTTTTTGATCAAGCCGCTGAGCGATATCCGCTCGTTGGGAACAGCGTTAAGTTCTGTGCTGTCTACGGCCGATGATGCCATCAGCCATCAACATGATTTCTCTCACCATTGGTTTGACGTAAATGGCATGCAGGCTCAAAACGATGAGTTGGAACGTCATCTAAATGAGCTTCAAGAAAACCCGGTAGCCGCAAGAGACTTATTAGTCGGGCTGATGCCAAATACCCATTCCAAACAAGGCGACTGGGAACTCAGATATCAAGTGTTGCAATCAGCAGAAGTCTCACCAGTATTGCTAGATTATACTTGGTTAATGGATGGCAGGCTGGCGTTTTATTTAATTGATTCCGATTCGGCTAAGGACGCAGGTACGGCAACAACGCTGTTAATTCGCGCCTTTTTTAATGACTATTTACGGACTCAGTTGCCCCAGCAGCATGATATTACTGAGTTAGTCAAAGTGCTTGAAAATGGCATTATGCACTCAGGGTATGCAACGCCGGTAAAAGGTATTTTTGGTATTTTTAATGCGTGCGATTGCTCATTGCAGATAGTGCCAACAGGCATAGGTGCAAATCTTATTACTGCAGAAGGCACGCGACCCGTAGCGGCGATGAATTGGCTAGGAAAATCAGCCCAAAAGAACCCGGTATTACGCACGTTCTTGCCGGATTCTGGTGCACGACTATCACTTTCAGAGCTAGGCTCTGCAACTTTCAGTATTACGATAGGTCGAACTAACCGTTAGAGACCGATTAAAAACTGTGATGCGAAGGTCGATTTTTCGGCACTTCGCTTTTTTTCTTGGTTCTCTTTCTTGCTCTCATATAGCGGGAGCTTATAATCGGTTCGTTAGGCTAGAGAAAATGGTTAAAAAATGAATCCCTGGTACCTTTTATACTGCAAGCGAAGTGAGCAGACGAGAGCAACAGTTAATCTTAATCGTCAAGGGGTTGATTGCTACTACCCAAAAGTGACCGTTGAGAAAATGAAGCGAGGTAAACGGGTTCAAGTGGAAGAGCCATTGTTTCCTTGTTACATGTTTGTTTCTTTTGACTTAGAGAAAGTCTCCTTTACCTCAGTGCGTTCGACGCGTGGTGTGTCTGATTTTGTTCGTTTTGGCGCTTACCCCCAAGAAGTGGCCAAGGAACTGATTTTTTCCATGATGTCGCAGGAAGATAATGACGACTATCGCGAGCAACTTAATGACCTGCCGACAGAAGGGGATCGTTGTACGATTCAGAGTGGTCAATTTGAGGGATTTGACGCCATCTACAAAGAGCCAGATGGTGACAAACGCTCTATCATGCTGGTTACCATGATGGGCAAACAAGTAGAAGTGAGCGTACCCAACACATCGATTTGAAATCAAAAATAATGAATAGGACGTGATATGTCTCAGGTTAAGAAGGCCGTTATTCCCGTTGCAGGATTGGGAACGAGAATGCTGCCCGCGACAAAAGCCATACCAAAAGAGATGCTACCCATCGTCGATAAGCCACTCATTCAACATGTGGTGAATGAGTGTGTAGCGGCGGGTATTAAAGAGATTGTGTTGGTTACACATTCATCAAAGAACTCCATTGAGAACCACTTTGATACCTCATTTGAGTTAGAAGCAACGCTAGAGAAGCGTGTTAAGCGCCAGTTGCTAGAAGACGTGCAATCTATCTGCCCGAGTGACGTGACCATCATGCATGTGCGTCAGGGGCAAGCAAAAGGCTTGGGTCATGCAGTACTTTGTGCGCGCCCATTAATTGGTGAGCAGCCTTTTGCTGTCGTGCTACCTGATGTGATTTTGGATGACGCAGCCAGTGACTTGCGAAAAGACAACATGGCGAAGATGGTTGAGTTATTCAACGAAACAGGTGTTAGCCAAGTGATGGTTGAGCCTGTGCCAATGGAAGATGTTTCGAGCTACGGTGTGGCTGATATTGATGGTGTTGTGTTGAATGCAGGTGAAAGCTCAGCGATGACCGCTGTTGTCGAGAAACCAGCACAAGAGAAAGCGCCCTCAAATCTTGCGATTGTCGGACGCTATATTCTGCCTGCTGATATCTGGGATATGCTGACACGTACGCCACCAGGAGCAGGTGATGAGATTCAATTGACCGATGCGATTGATATGTTAATGGCAGAACAGCAGGTCAATGCTTTCCATATGTCGGGTAAATCGCATGATTGTGGCAGCAAACTCGGCTATATGAAGGCGTTTGTCGAGTATGGTTTGCGGCATGAGAGTATTGGCCCGGCGTTCAAAGATTATCTCGCTACTCTGATGGCGAACCGTAAGTGATGGCTTGAATAACGTTTCTTTCAAACATCAAGAACTAGATAGAGAACAGGCCGCAACTGCGGCCTGTTTTTTATTATAAGCTTAAGAGTCAGAATGGTATTGCTCACAAGCTAACAAAGTGTTCTCGATGAGCGTGGCAACCGTCATCGGGCCAACGCCCCCAGGGACTGGTGTAATGTGGGAGGCTTTTTGAGCTGCGATATCATATTCAACATCACCGACCAAGCTGCCATCGTCGAGACGATTGATGCCCACATCAATCACAATTGCACCCTCTTTAATCCAATCGCCTGGAATAAAGTTCGGTTTGCCCACCGCAACAACAACAAGGTCTGCTTGGCGTACATGACCTTCTAGATCTTGAGTAAAGCGGTGACAGGTTGTTGTGGTACAGCCAGCAAGCAATAGCTCTAGTGTCATGGGACGACCGACAATGTTCGATGCGCCAACCACAACGGCATGCTTACCATGGGTCGGAATATTATAACGCTCGATGAGCGTCATAATTCCCTTTGGGGTACAAGAACGTAGTTTAGGAATGCGTTGGCAAAGACGCCCGACATTGTATGGGTGGAAGCCATCAACATCCTTTTCAGGAATGATGCGTTCCAGTATCTCGGTGCTATCCAAGCCTGCTGGAAGCGGAAGCTGGACCAAAATGCCATCTATCGTGCCATCTGCATTGAGCTCGTCAATCAGAGACAGTAACTCTTCCTGCGTTGTCGTATGTGGCATGTCAAACGATTTAGAGATAAAACCGACTTCTTCGCACGCTCTACGTTTACTACCGACATACACTTGCGATGCAGGATCTTCACCGACGAGGACTACGGCGAGTCCTGGCGCCCTTAAACCGGCATCGGTCCGCGCTTTAACGCGCGCAGCGACTTCTTGGCGGACGGTTTGAGAAATGAGGCGACCATCGATAATTTGCGCTGACATGGTTTTCCTTTTGTGATCATGGGCTGACGTTTTGTCGCATAGTTTGGCAGAGATTGTTAATAAGATCCACTAAGCAAACGTTTGCGTCGGGGGTTATTTAAATGAAATGTTAACGCTAAGTTTTTGACAATACTGTAAATAAACCGAGAGAAGGGTAGGCAAAAAAATGGAGCAACTATTTGGATGGTGCCACTTAATTTCTGGAAAGTTTATGCTATCGCCGTATTGTTAGGCGCTAAGAGGCCAGACTTTAATCACTTGAACTAAAAAACGAAATTTTCTCTGGGTCGCCCGTTGACCTCACGAGTTCGACCCGTATAATCACTTCCCACAATGCGCCCTTAGCTCAGTTGGATAGAGCACGTGCCTTCTAAGCATGTGGTCACAGGTTCGAATCCTGTAGGGCGTGCCATATTGAGAAAAGCCAACCTTCGGGTTGGCTTTTTGCGTTGTGCACCATTTTCCCATCTCTGCTGATTTTTTCTCCAGTTGCGTAAATACTCTCAGGAATCATGATCTCACCCCAGTTATGTTTTCGAACCGATAGGCATAATCAAGAGGGTGTAAGAAAATATCTCTTGGTGTGTCGTTTCATGAATCAAGGAGGGTTTGTGTCTCGCCGAGGGGTAAAAGGGATAGCGGTTATAGGGGGGAGTTTAGGTCATGCGATCGCAGTCAATACGTTGTGATTTGGGATTTTTTAAGCAAGAAGTTAACACAGCAGAAGCGCTACCGCTGTTGCTTGCAGAGCAGGTAAAAGGGCTAGCTAAACCCGATGAGATGTTGTTGTTTAAGCAAAAGTTTGGCGACTACGCTAAAGCGTACAGTGTTTGTCTTGTTTATGAAGACAACATTGCCTGTCTAACCTATGATGATCATCAGCTCATAACGCATCGCGCGCCGATTTCAGCATTGCAACTGCTGTACACCGAACAAAATGGGCAAAGAGAAGCTGTTCATCTGCAGTTCTCTGATTGGTCTATGGTTTTCGAATACCAACGTAACAAACCTCATCCCATCGATGATTTTTTGACATTGCTTCGCCAAGGTGGGAAATCGACAGTGGCGGTAAAAAACAATGTACTGCCAATGCATTCATTAAAACGTGTCAGAGATGTGCCTTTACCTGAGCAAACCCGCAGGCATTCTGGCCAACCTTTACCTAACGCCTTGTTGATCAATGTTTGCCAATCCAGACCCAGTGCTGAAACGGTCGATGAACAAACGAAATCATACTGGCTAGTCGAGCAAGCTTGGAATGCCGATTTATCATTGTTGGGGCATTTTCGTAGTGAAGTAAGGCAAGCGAACGCGAGAGGAGGATTGTCTCGCTTGTGGCAACAAGGTGTGACCATCACGCAACCCAAAACAACCCTCTCTTCTATCGCGCGCCATACGGTCGTATTGGGCTGTAAAGAAGAGTATGTCGTTGTGCAGTGGCGAGAGGGTGATCGTTCGTGTTTAGTCTGCCGCCGTGAATCTCAAGATCAGTCTAAACCACTGAGTTTAGTGCAGAGCAACGAAGACAGCATCGATTGCATTGCGTTGCAAGCGGGTACGACCAATATTGCACTTTCGTCGAGAGAGTGGAAAAAGTTAGCACAACTCGGCATCGTATAAGCGCAACGATGTCGCGGAGTAGCGCTGCATTTAGACGAAAGAATGCGCAAAGTTTGGCAATAATCGCTAATTTTTACAGTTTTTTTTTGAATTCTCCTTGAAACCCAGTTTTTCGCCCCAATAATTCGTTTAAATCACGTTTCGCAGTGGCTGTCTCGACGTTGAGGAATGAGATCGCTATAATGTCGCGTCTCTATTTCCATCCCTGTTTCTGCGTGTGATTGAATTTAGATACGCTAGATAGAATTCAGGTGTCATGGTTGCGCCAAGAGGGCAATGCCATGACAGAAAGGATGCCACGATCGGCACTCATGTCGATTATTTACTCAGTCATCCTGAGTTAATTTTTGAGGTTTATAAGAAAATGCAAGTTACCGTTGAAACCACAGAGGGCCTAGGTCGTCAACTTACTATCACCGTGCCAGCAGCGAACATTGAAGATGCTGTAACTGCACAGCTGCGCAACATTGCTAAGAATCGTCGTTTCGATGGTTTCCGTAAAGGTAAAGTGCCACTGAAGCTAGTTAACCAAATGTACGGTGCTTCTGTTCGTCAAGACGTAATGGGCGAAGTGATGCAGCGTCATTTCATCGAAGCGATCGTTGCAGAAAAAATCAACCCAGCAGGCGCACCAACTTTCGAGCCAGTTGAAGTTGAAGCGGGCAAAGACCTAGTATTCAAAGCGTCTTTCGAAGTTTACCCAGAGATCGAACTGAAAGGTCTTGACGCAATTGCAGTAGAAAAACCAGCAGTTGAAGTGAAAGATGAAGATGTCGCTGAGATGCTAGAGACGCTACGTAAGCAGCAATCTACTTGGGCTGAAGTTGAAGCAGAAGCTGTTGCTGATAGCCGCGTAACTATCGACTTTATCGGTTCAATCGACGGTGAAGAGTTCGAAGGTGGTAAAGCAGAAGGCTTCCCACTAGAAATGGGCCAAGGCCGCATGATCCCGGGCTTTGAAGACGATATCGTAGGTAAGAAAGCAGGTGACGAATTCACTATCGAAGTGAACTTCCCTGAAGACTACCACGCTGAGAACCTAAAAGGTAAAGCGGCGAAGTTTGAAATCAAACTTCACAAAGTTGAAGCACGTGAACTGCCAGAGTTGAGCGACGAGTTCGTTGCTAAGTTCGGTGTTGCTGAAGGCGGTGTTGACGCGCTGAAAGCGGAAGTACGTAAGAACATGGAACGCGAGCTTAAGCAAGCGATCAAGACCCGTATCAAAGATCAAGTGATCAACGGCCTTGTTGAGCAAAACGAGATCGCTATTCCTGCTGCGTTGATCGATCAAGAAATCAACGTTCTGCGTCAGCAAGCAGCACAACGTTTTGGCGGTGATGCGAAGAACTTACCTGAGCTTCCACGCGAGCTATTTGAAGAGCAAGCACAACGTCGCGTTTCAGTCGGTCTACTATTAGGTGAAGTGATTAAGTCTGAAGAGCTGAAAGCTGACGACGAGCGTGTTAAAGCGTTAATCACTGACATGGCTTCTGCATACGAAGATCCAACGGAAGTTGTTGCTTACTACGAGAAGAACGAAGAGCTGATGAACAACATGCGTAACGTTGCTCTAGAAGAGCAAGCGATCGATGCGCTACTTGCTAAAGCTCAAGTTTCTGAAAAAGAAGTTGGCTTCAGCGAGCTGATGAACCAGCAACCTGCATAATTGCTGCTAAAGGTTTGACATAAGTTCAAATCATCTGCTAACAATGGTCCGTATGAAGAACTTCATCCGGGCCATTTATTTTAGGGATATAAGATTATGAGCTACCAAGAAAAAAATGCTATGTCTCCAATTGTGGATGCACTAGTGCCTATGGTGGTCGAGCAGACCTCACGTGGTGAGCGTTCGTACGACATCTATTCCCGCCTACTGAAAGATCGAATCATCTTTCTGACTGGTCAAGTCGAAGACCACATGGCGAACCTGATTGCGGCACAGTTATTGTTCCTAGAATCAGAAAATCCTGAGAAGGACATTTTTCTTTACATCAACTCACCCGGTGGGTCTGTCACCGCAGGGATGTCAATATACGACACCATGCAGTACATTCGTCCTAATGTGAGCACAGTATGTTTAGGGCAAGCGTGTTCAATGGGTGCATTCTTGTTGGCTGGTGGTGCGGAAGGGAAGCGATTCTGTCTACCTAACTCACGCGTTATGATTCACCAGCCACTCGGTGGTTTCCAAGGGCAAGCATCTGACATTCAGATTCATGCGCAAGAAATTTTGACCATTAAGAACAAGTTGAATACCTTGTTGTCTCAACACACAGGTCAGCCGATTGAAGTCATTGAACGCGATACAGATCGCGACAATTTCTTGTCTGCAGAGCAAGCAGTAGAATACGGCTTAGTTGATGCAGTGCTGACGTCTGCGCCTCGTGAGTAACGGTGAGAGTCACGAAACTGAGATACGCAAAGTCAGATGAGTTGTTATAAACTCATAGCATAGAAACAAATGGACTGATGTCCAAAAGAGGTTAGCGAATGACGGACAAGCGAAAAGAGAGTGGTAGCAGCAAGCTGCTTTACTGTTCTTTCTGCGGAAAAAGCCAACATGAAGTTCGCAAGCTGATCGCCGGCCCTTCTGTCTACATTTGCGATGAGTGTGTCGATCTTTGTAACGACATTATTCGTGAAGAAGTGCAAGAAGTGATGCCGAAACGAGACGGCAGTGAACTTCCTACTCCACAGGAAATCAGAGCAAACTTGGATGATTATGTCATTGGGCAGAATCATGCGAAAAAAGTTCTGGCAGTAGCGGTATACAACCACTACAAGCGCTTACGTAATGGTGATACCAATAGCGAAGGCGTTGAGCTAGGTAAAAGTAACATTTTGCTGATTGGTCCAACAGGTAGCGGTAAGACGCTGTTGGCAGAAACATTGGCGCGTATGCTTGATGTGCCTTTTACAATGGCTGATGCAACAACACTAACTGAAGCGGGCTACGTAGGTGAAGATGTTGAAAACATCATCCAGAAGTTGCTTCAAAAGTGTGATTATGACGTCGCGAAAGCAGAGCGTGGTATCGTCTATATTGACGAAATCGATAAGATTTCACGCAAGTCTGAAAACCCATCTATCACCCGTGATGTTTCTGGTGAAGGTGTTCAACAAGCCCTGTTGAAGATGGTTGAAGGTACTATTGCTTCTGTGCCGCCTCAAGGTGGTCGTAAGCATCCACAGCAAGAGTTTTTGCAGGTCGATACCTCGAAGATTCTGTTCATTTGTGGTGGTGCATTTGCTGGTCTAGACAAAGTGATTGACCAACGCGTCGCAACGGGAACAGGTATTGGCTTTGGTGCCGATATCCGAGCCAAGGATGCAAGCCAGACGTTGGGTGATTTATTCGAGAAAGTAGAGCCAGAAGATTTGGTGAAGTATGGTTTGATACCAGAGTTCATCGGTCGTCTTCCTGTCACTGCTATTCTTAGCGAGCTGGATGAAGATGCGCTGGTGCAAATCTTACGTGAGCCTAAGAATGCATTGACTAAGCAGTACGCGGCATTGCTGGAGCTGGAAGGTGTAGAGCTTGAGTTCCGAGATGATGCGTTGATTGCCATCGCACGTAAGGCGATGGAACGTAAAACGGGTGCACGTGGATTACGCTCTATCGTTGAAGCTGTGTTGCTTGACACTATGTATGACTTGCCGTCGCAAGCGGGTGTCAGCAAGGTTGTCATTGACGAGTCGGTGATCAAAGGTGAATCTGAGCCACTGCTTATCTATGAAAACACAGATAACCAGGCTGCTGGCGCGGATTAATTGCTTAAAAAAGCAACGCTTTATGAATAAGAAGGAGGCAAATGCCTCCTTTTTTATTTTATCTCTGTGATAACGTTGAATCTTAGGATTAAAGCCCCATATACTTCTTAAAGAGTCCGAATGGAAGAGAGAATAATATGAACTTGGAGCGTTCAGAACGCCTAGAGATCCCGGTTCTGCCACTGCGAGATGTGGTGGTGTACCCGCATATGGTTATTCCTTTGTTTGTTGGCCGTGATAAGTCTATCCGCTGTCTAGAAACAGCAATGGATAACAACAAGCAAGTGTTGTTGGTTGCGCAAAAAGACGCAGCAACTGAAGATCCTGCCCTAGAAGATTTGTACGACGTCGGTACAGTGGCCACTATCCTTCAACTTTTAAAGCTACCAGATGGTACGGTAAAAGTGCTCGTCGAAGGTCAGCAGCGTGCAAAAGTTGAAGAGCTCTATGAAGATGAGTTTTTCCGCGCTGAGGCACAATTTCTTGTCACGCCTGAAATGGATGAGCGTGAGCAAGAAGTCTTGGTTCGCACAGCCATCAATCAATTCGAAGGTTTTATCAAGCTCAACAAGAAGATCCCACCTGAAGTATTAACATCACTTTCTGGGATTGAGGAAGCAGCGCGTTTAGCTGATACGATTGCGGCGCACATGCCTTTGAAGCTGTCTGATAAACAACAAGTTCTTGAAATTGTAGATATTGTTGAACGTCTAGAGTTTTTGATGGCGATGATGGAGTCGGAAATTGACCTACTGCAGGTTGAGAAACGTATCCGTGGTCGTGTTAAAAAGCAGATGGAGAAGAGCCAGCGCGAGTACTACCTCAATGAGCAAATGAAAGCGATCCAGAAAGAGCTGGGTGAGCTTGATGATGCGCCGGACGAGTTTGAGTCTCTGAAACAGAAAATCGAAGAAGCCAAAATGCCGGCCGAAGCGAAAGAGAAAACAGAGCAAGAACTTCAGAAACTGAAAATGATGTCGCCAATGTCGGCAGAAGCCACTGTCGTTCGTAGCTATATCGATTGGATGTTAAGTGTACCGTGGAACAAGCGTTCTAAGGTGAAGAAGAATCTAGCGAAAGCCGAAGAGATCCTGAATGCTGACCACTACGGTCTAGAGCGTGTTAAAGAGCGTATTCTTGAGTATCTCGCGGTACAGAATCGCATTAATAAGCTGAAAGGCCCGATTCTTTGTCTTGTTGGACCTCCGGGTGTGGGTAAAACCTCGCTAGGCCAGTCTATCGCTAAGGCGACGGGTAGAAAGTATACGCGTATGGCACTAGGTGGCGTACGTGATGAAGCTGAAATTCGCGGTCACCGTCGCACTTACATCGGTTCTCTTCCGGGTAAGCTCATTCAGAAGATGGCAAAAGTCGAAGTGAAAAACCCGCTCTTCTTGCTCGATGAAATCGATAAGATGTCTTCTGATATGCGCGGCGATCCTGCATCGGCTCTCCTTGAGGTGCTTGATCCAGAGCAAAACAACGCGTTTAACGATCACTACCTCGAAGTCGATTACGATCTTTCTGACGTGATGTTTGTTGCGACATCAAACTCAATGAATATCCCGGGTCCACTACTGGATCGTATGGAAGTGATTCGCTTATCGGGTTACACCGAAGACGAGAAGCTGAACATTGCCAAACGTCACTTGGTTGAGAAGCAGATCCAGCGTAATGGGTTAAAGGCGCATGAAATTGCGATCGAAGACAGCGCACTGATTGGCATCATTCGTTATTACACCCGTGAAGCTGGTGTTCGTAGCCTAGAGCGTGAGATCTCTAAATTGTGTCGTAAAGCAGTTAAAGAGATTCTTCTCAATAAAGACACCAAGACTGTCACAATCACACAGGATAATCTTAAAGATTACCTTGGCGTGCAGCGCTTCGATTACGGTAAAGCGGAAGATAACAACCGTATTGGTCAAGTTATCGGCCTTGCGTGGACAGAAGTGGGTGGTGACTTGTTGACGATCGAAACTGAGGCAATGCCAGGTAAAGGTAAGCTTACCTATACTGGTTCACTCGGTGATGTGATGCAGGAGTCGATCCAAGCGGCGATGACAGTCGTGCGAACACGCGCAGAGAAATTAGGTATTAATCCAGATTTCTATGAAAAGCGTGATATCCACGTGCATGTTCCTGAAGGTGCGACACCAAAAGACGGCCCGAGTGCTGGTATCGCGATGTGTACCGCGTTAGTGTCTAGTTTGACCGGAAACCCAGTGAAATCTGACGTTGCTATGACAGGTGAAATCACACTACGTGGTGAAGTATTACCTATCGGTGGCTTGAAAGAGAAGCTCTTGGCTGCTCACCGTGGTGGAATCAAAACGGTAGTGATACCAAAAGAGAACGAGCGTGATCTGGAAGAGATTCCTGATAACGTGAAAGCGGATCTCGCTATCCACCCAGTCCGCTGGATTGACGATGTGCTGCAACTCGCATTACAGAACAATCCTACCGGTATCGAGCTGGTGAAGGCTGAAAACAGTGATTTGAAGCAAAGTTAACGAATCAAAAAACGCTGATAGTGATAAAAGTCTTGTCAGCGTTTTTTTGTGTCGCTATAAGGTATTGACGCTCTTTTTTCTTCAGCGCACGTTAGGATAACAAGTCGCTGAAGGGTTTAAATCATTTTGCCACTGCCAATAGTGGAAAGGTTCATAAGGGGATAAATCGTGAACAAAAGTCAACTAGTCGATAAAATCGCAGATAATGCAGAACTGTCAAAAGCGTCAGCTGGACGTGCATTGGATGCCTTTATTGAAGCTGTATCTGAAAGCCTAAAAGACGGTGATGCTGTGTCTTTAGTTGGTTTCGGTACTTTCTCTGTTCGTGAGCGTGCTGCACGTACTGGTCGTAACCCACAAACGGGTAAAGAGATCCAGATCGCTGCGGCTAAAGTTCCAGGTTTCAAACCAGGTAAAGCGCTGAAAGACTCAGTAAACTAATCTGGGCTACCGTGTTCGTCACTGTCAGTGTAAACTGCACTATAGTTGGAACGTTCACGATGTAGAACGGTCTATGTTAAGCGCATCGCGGGATGCGCTTTTTGTTTATTTGTACCACTGTGTTATTTTTCGCCAGCTTTGCTGCCTGAGGCAGCGATTTGCTGATAATAGTTCCAACCTCAACGGCGATAGCCAGCTGGGTTGACGAAAAATAACCAGAATTTCGCTTGGGATACGTCAAACTATGATGGAACGGCTGCGTGAAGGCGCTAACAGCCTTGTCGTTAAAATTATTTTAAGTCTTATTATTCTCTCTTTCGTTTTCGCTGGCGTTGGCAGCTACCTTGCAGGTGGTGGGCAAATGGTTGCGGCGACCGTAAATGGTGAAGAGATTGATGTTCGTGAATTTGAACAACAGGTTCAACAAGAACGAAACCGTATGCAGCAGCAAGGCGGTGAGCAGTTCTTGAATTTGATGGGTGACCCTGCTTATGTGGCTCAGTTCCGTCAAATGATCCTGAATCAAATGATCAACGATGTCCTGATTCAGCAACATGCTGATCAGCTCGGGTTACGTGTCAGTGATGCGCAAGTGCGTCAGGAAATCTTTGCCATCCCAGCTTTTCAGGTGGATGGCCGTTTTGACAATGACCTCTACAACACCACGTTGCGCCGTATGGGTCTAACGCCAGATGGTTTTGCTGAACGTATGCGCTCTGATATGCGTCGTCAGCAGCTACTCGCGGCATTGGCGGGTAGTGAGTTTACACTGGATTCTGAGCTAGCAGGTGTTAGCGCGTTAGAAAGCCAAACACGTATGGTTCGCACAGTGACTTTGTCACTGGATGATATCGCGAGTGATGTGACGGTTGAGCAGAGTGAAGTACAAGCGTACTACGATATGAATTCAACACTCTTCACACGTCCTGACCAAGTTAAAGCGAGCTATATTGAGTTGTCTGCCGCGTTGCTTGCTGATCAATTAGAAGTAAGCGCTGAAGATGTGCAGGCATACTATGATGCAAACATCGCACGTTACAGTTCAACGGAAAAACGCCGTGTCAGCCATATCCTTATTGAAGGTGATAGCAGTGAAGCGCAAGCACAAGCTGTGCTTGATCGCTTGAATGCTGGCGAAGCCTTTGCGGATTTAGCCAAAGCGCTTTCTGCAGATACTTTCAGTGGCGAGAATGGCGGCGATCTTGACTGGATCGAGAAAGGCGCGATGGATCCTGCTTTCGAAGATGCCGCGTTTGCACTCGCGAGTGTTGGCGATGTGTCTGAGGTCGTGCAGTCTGATTTTGGCTTCCATATCATTAAACTGACTGACCTTGATGGTGCCGTCGCGACGCCATTAGCCGAGGTAGAAGCGCAGATCCGTACGACGCTGCAACAAGACCTAGCGGTTAATTCATTCTTCGAGTTGAAAGATACCCTAGCGGATGTGGCGTTTGAGAAGTCAGATAATCTTGATGATGCTGCGGAAGCGACAGGGACGACCGTTCAGACAACCGACTTCATTTCAGAGACAGACGCGCCGGGCGTATTGGCGGATCCGCGTGTGATTCAAGCGCTGTTTAGCCAAGACGTGCGTGAAGATGGTTTCAACTCAGAGGTGATTGAGCTAGATAGCGAACGTGCCATTGTTGTGCGTGTTGATGACTTCCGTTATGAAGAAGTCTTGCCTTTCGAAGACGTAGAAGCTGACGTTCTTGAAACGCTGACGCAGCAGAAAGCACAAGAAGAAGCGTCTCGTTTAGCCGAAGAGATGCTAGCAGCATTAGAGGCTGGCGAAACCGTTGATGCTGAGTTCGGTGACGCTGAAGCCTTTACTCGTCGAGGCCCGAACTGGGTCGTCGCAAACGCTGTGTTTGGTTTGCCTAAGCCAACAGAAGGCCCAGTGTACGGTTCTGCAACTGGGTTTGGCGGTGATGTCATCGTATTCTCTGTCGAAAGCGTTCAAGAAGGTCAAGTGGCTGATGATTTACGTCCATTTGGTCAGCAAATGCTGCAAGGCTTGAGTCAGCAAAGCCTTGAAAGTGTGATGGACTCACTACTATCAAACGCAAAAGTGACGTCCAACGTTAACTAAGCCGTGAACACAGGCTCTACTGTTACAGTTGTATTACGTAAAAAAACGCAATATCACAGCTGATTTGTAATCGATAAACATATAGACGCATCTCCTTGGAGATGCGTCTTTTTTTGTGCAAATTGTTAGTCACCTTTGACATTCTAATTGTTAATGTAATTGCGCTTAATTAGTGAGCAATTAAATACAATGATAAGGATATTCAAATGAAAAAGTATGGTCTACTTGGTGTCATCTTCGCGTTGTTTTTCACAACAATGCCTGTGGCTTTTGCTGAGGAACAAACCGCGACAAGCGATGAATTTGAGATTGTCGTCAATATTAATACCGCAACACTCGAAGAACTCGACAAGTTGTTGATTGGCATTGGGCCTGACAAAGCACAGGCTATTATTGACTATCGCAATGAGCATGGTGCCTTTCTCAGTGCCGACGAACTACAGAAAGTAAAAGGAATTGGTAAATCGACAGTCGCGAAAAATGCCGAACGTATCCTAGTGGAGTAAACACTGAGTGATTAAAAGTGCGTAGACGGTGGCTGTCTCTTCGGAGTCGTTTAGCGCAGATGTTAAAGATATAGACAGTTAATAGCCCCAGAGCGGGGCTATTTTGCTTAAGCTGTTTTGGCTCGGTATGCAGCCATGATTGCGTCTTTATTATCTAGGTACTCGTTAAGCCCCGCTGCGCGGAGATCACAAGATGGGCAGTTACCACAGCCATCACCAATGATACCGTTGTAACAGGTCAACGTGTGTTGTCGCACAAAGCTTAGTTCCCCAATCGCATCTGCCATCGCCCAAGTCTCTGCTTTATTCAGCCACATCAGTGGTGTCTCAATCGTGAGCGATCTATCCATTCCGAGCACGAGTGACTGATTGATCGATTTAACAAACTCATCACGACAGTCTGGGTAGCCAGAGAAGTCGGTTTCGCAGACGCCAGTAATGACGGTCTCGGCACCGACTTGGTAAGCGTAGATTCCTGCAAGTGTCAGGAACAAAATATTGCGTCCCGGAACAAAGGAATTAGGTAGCCCATTCTCCATCAGTTCATGTGAAACTGAAATATTGTCACGGGTCAATGAACTGATCGCCAATTCATTGAGAAGGCCGACATCCATCACTTTGTGAGCTGTCACGTTAAGTGATTGGCATATCTTCTCGGCGACCTCTATTTCTAGCTTATGGCGCTGGCCATAATCAAAGGTGATGCAGTGCACCTCATCAAACTGTTTTACTGCATGGAGTAAACAGGTCGTTGAATCTTGACCACCGCTGAAAACCACCACTGCTTTACGCATATTCACCTCTGAGTAATGTTAACTCGCCTAGGATAATGGCATTTCAGAGTCTGTCAAACGGCGTGTGACATTGTTAATAAGGTGTCGAGATAAGGTGCCATATCGCCAATATGTGTCTGTACCCACTTGTTATCATAGTAGGTATCTAAATAACGGTCACCGTTGTCACAGATGAGCGTGACAATCGAACCTTGCTCGCCTCGCGCTTTCATTTGCATTGCAAGGTGTAACGCTTGCCAAAGATTCGTACCCGTTGAAGGGCCGACTTTTCGTCCCAGTATACCCTCTAGCCAATGGATGGTCGCTACGCTTGCCGCGTCTGGCACAATAGACATGTCATCGACAACGGAGGCGATAAAACTGGGTTCGACGCGAGGACGACCTATGCCTTCGATGCGACTGCCTTTTTTAAGCGCAAGTGTTTTGTCTCCGCTTTGGTAATAGGGGTAGAAAACCGAATGCTCGGTGTCCACGACATGGAGTTTAGTCGTTTGCTGTTGATAACGAATATAGCGGCCAATGGTTGCTGAAGTGCCCCCTGTGCCAGCCCCCATCACTATCCAACTCGGAATTGGGAAACGTTCTTTCGACATCTGCGCAAAGATGCTGTTGGCGATATTGTTGTTACCGCGCCAATCCGTCGCCCGCTCTGCGTAAGTGAACTGATCCATAAAGTGACCATGTTTCTCTTCCGCTAATTGGCGAGCAACGCTGTCCATCTCGCAAGCGCTTTCAACAAAATGGACTTTGCCACCATAAAACGCGATCTGCTCTATCTTCTTTTGTGCAGTGCCTCTTGGAAGGACGGCAATGAAGGGAAGTTGAAGAAGTTTAGCGAAATACGCCTCACTGACGGCGGTTGAGCCAGAAGAGGCTTCAATGATAGGTGTTCCCTCTTTGATCCACCCATTACAGAGTCCATACAGGAACAAAGAGCGTGCTAAACGATGTTTAAGGCTACCCGTGGGGTGAGTACTTTCATCTTTAAGATAAAGGTCAATGCCTTCGAGAAAAGGGAGATCGAGTGCCACTAAGTGCGTGTCTGCAGATCGTTGAAAATCGGCTTCGATTTTTTGAATAGCGTTGTTAACCCAAGACATAGGGAGTTTCCTTAAACGACGAGATAGTTCTAGATTACGTGGACTAAGAGAGAAAACCTTGCTTCATTTCGGCCAATTAGGCTAAATTTGAGAAATAAATTTTTCTATATGGTGTCGTTTTGGAAAATATTTCTTTGGATTCAATAGATAGAAGAATTCTTACTCTTTTGCAGGAAGATGCGACGCTGTCGCTAGCGGTGATTTCAGAGCAAGTTAATTTGAGTCAAAGTCCTTGTTGGAAACGGATTAAGCGCCTTGAAGAGGCTGGCGTTATTCGTTCTAAGGTTGCATTGCTTGATGCGGAAAAGCTCGGCGTCGCCTTTACCGCATATGTTCAGATAACGACGTCTGATCACAGCGAAGAATGGTATCTGAATTTTTGTCGAACGGTATCTGAATTCAAGGAAGTGATGGAGTTCTATCGCATGGCGGGAGAATATGACTATTTGCTTAAGGTCCAAGTGAGCGATATGAAAGACTTCGACCGCTTCTATAAGCGTCTTGTGAACTCGGTATGTGGTTTGAATAATGTGACCTCCACCTTTGCGATGGAGGCGATTAAATACACGACTGCAATCAGTGTCTAATATCCGCAGTTAGCGATCGGTACTTTCATTGAGTCGCATTAGCCCTTCTTGGGTCGCGGAGGCAACTAACTCGCCTCTCTGGTTAAAAATCTCGCCGCGTACAAAACCTCTTGCGCCGCTCGACGATGGGCTTTCGATAGCAAACAACAACCACTCATCCATCTTGAAAGGGCGGTGGAACCACATTGAATGGTCAATCGTGGCAACCTGCATACCGGGTGTAAACAGAGAAACTTCATGAGGATGCAATGCGGTGACTAAAAAACCCCAATCGGATGCGTAAGCCATGAGATATTGATGTACCAATCGATCATCAGGCATCTCACCGTTTGCTTTAAACCATAAGTATTGCTTTGGCTCCGCAACTTGTGGGGCGAGTGGATTGACGATGTTAACCGGCCTCACCTCGACGGGCTTTTCATTGGTGAATGTTTCACGAATTTTCCGAGGTAGTTTATCCGCAATGGCACTCGCGAGTTCTTGTTCACTGTGAAAGTTTTCTGGGCCCGGTATCTTTGGCATCGACGTCTGATGACTAAAACCTAACTCGTCTTGCTGATAGGAAGCAGTTAAAAAGAAGATCGGCTTCCCATTTTGAATGGCTTTTATTCGTCGAGTACTGAAACTTTTTCCATCTCTCAATGTCTCAACATCGTAGATAATCGGCTTTTCAGGATCGCCGGGCAGTAAAAAATAGCTGTGAAAGGAATGAACAAACCGAGAGGGATCGACTGTCTCTTTCGCTGCGGACAGGGCTTGTCCAATAACTTGCCCACCATAAACTTGGGGGAGGCCTAGGTTTTCGCTTTGTCCTCGGTATAAACCTTGTTCGATTCGCTCTAATTTAAGTAAATTGAGAAGTTCATCCAGTTCTTTACTCATTGTTGATCCTTACAACGTGCTATTATCTTGCGCGATTTCGTGATGGCTATCTAAACTTACCCTAGTCGAAAACGCAATAATTCGAATGTATTTTGTCCCCCTTATGCTTTCTAGAGCATAGTTTTAGTTTTGAGGTTTTATAATGAAAAGGGTGCTGACCTTAACAGTAGGATTGATCGCCGCGTTGATCATCACTGCTTGTACTTCCTATGCCATAACGGAAAGTCAGCGAGGGCAAGTAACTGGAACGGTTAATTATCGTGAGCGCGTGTTGTTGCCTGATGATGCCGTTATTACTGTCACATTAGAAGATGTGTCTAAAATGGATGTAAAATCGACAACCATTAGCCAGCATCGTTTCCTTTCGCGTGGTGACCAAGTGCCACTCGAGTTCGCATTACAGTTTGATCGTGAAGCGATTAACGAGCGTCATCGTTATTCTGTTAGCGCAAGGATTGAGCAAAATGGCGAATTACTCTTTATTACCGATACCCACAATGGCGTATTAACAGACAGTAATAAAACAAGAGAACTCGAACTTTGGTTAATTAAGGTCAATTAATTCACGCCATCGATACTTTTTTAACGATATTTTCCCATTGGGCTCGACAAGAATACCCTCCTCTCTAAGTCGAGCCATTTGCCTTTCTAAGCTTGTGCCTTTCAATGAAATACGCCCTTGACTATTGATGATCCTAAACCAAGGTAACTGTGTGTCTTTGGGTAAGCTGCTCAACACCTTACCGACATGACGCGCGTATCCGGGATAGCCCGCCAGTTTGGCAATGTCACCATAAGTCGCGACTGAGCCAGAGGGAATTTGATACACAGCAGCATAGATTTGTTGTTCAAATTCGTTCATATTAATAGACATGTAACTGATAGTTCCTTTTTCTTTTCCCTTCTCGTGCTATCAGGCTGTTTACTCTGTTCGACAGGAGGTTGAGCACTGGAGAAAGGGGGCCCACTTTGTGTCATTCGTTGCTATGCTTCTTTATATCCAATACACACGGTGCGGTAAACGGTCAATTCACGCAAGGAGGTGCATCTATGTATGCCGCGTTACTCGTTTTGGTGAGTGTTTTCGTTTCTATTCTCGGCGTGTTCTCGCTCGGGGTGGGGGAGGCTGATATCCCGCTGCTCGTACTGGTGATCCCCGCCGTTTGGTTGCTGCCTCAAGGGCGTGTTGCAGCGTGGCTGATGTTGGCAGCGCTTGGGCTATATGGCTCCACATTGAACATTCAACCGTTAGCTGTCTCAGTGAGTGTCTGGATGCTTTTACCTGTTTTGTTTGTTGTCTTTTCTAAGAAGAGTAATTGGCAGCTCGGGCTCCTGATGATGGTCATCGTCTTTGCGATGTACGGCGGTTTAATGGCTTTGCAGCGCGACGGTAAGCTAGGCGGTGAGCCTATGCAGACAGCTTGGCAAGTATTATCTGTCATGGGGGTATGGTTTGCCGCGCGCAGTTGGCGACCCATTTCTGGTAATCCATGGTTTCCTGCCGCTGTCGCTCTGCTGCTTTGGGTTGCAGGCTCAGCGCATGCTGCCTTAGTCGGATTGTGTGTCGTCGGCTTGATAGCAGCATTGCAGGGGATTAGTCAGCAAAAGCATACCGACTGGATAGAACGTCTCGCTTGGATATTACCCTCGGTCAGTTTTGCGGCATTGGTCGTAACACCCCGTTTTGTGGTGCCCAACTCTGTTTTAGTCTGCTGGTTATTGGTTTTGTGTAGTGCCTGGCTAGGGGAGTACCTACTCGAAGAGCCAGAAGAAGATTTTTAGTCAATCTGCTTAATCTCTCAGCACTTAAGCGCCATTTTTGGCACTTTGCTTGCAATCATCTCTGCATTCTTACATAATGCCAACCACTTGAGCTATGGCTCAAAACAGAATCTATGGAGGCCCCATTGGTCCTCCCGCAACACTAGTTCGTGAATCTGGTCAGGTCCGGAAGGAAGCAGCCACAGCGGATGATGTGTGTGCCGGGATGTGGCTGGTGGGGCTTCCACCCATCTAGCGTTTTATTTCTCTCTGCTACTACCGCTTCTTTTCTTTACCGCGATGTGATTGAGTCCCAGGCTGGCGATGATTATCCCGATGCCTACCCAGTGTTGTCGTTCGAGTTCTTCATTCAGTATCCACGTCGCCATGAGTAGAGTGAAGATGGGGATACAATGCATGAACTGACCCGCGAACGGTGCGCCTAGGATGGAAACGGCTCGATTCCAGCACAAAAATGCTAGCGCTGAAGCAAAAACGCCCGTGTAGATGACGGTACTCACACTTTGCGTGTTTAAAGGTATCACTTTCCCGCTCGCTGTCTCCCAAAGATAAAAAGGCAAAATCAATAGCGTGCCTAATAGAACGGAGTAACCCAATATGGGGGCGCCTTTGAGTGGTTCAGGTAATCGCTGGAGTAATACCAATCTGGAAAATTAACTGGTCAGTTTAATCCAGTCTCTGGTGCACATTTTGGTCACTCTATCTGCACGCTTCAAGAATCGATTCCATGCAGTGCATACTTTCGACACAATATCTTCGTAGTCGGTAAAACTCTGATTGGCAAGATAGTGTTGTCTGAGCCAACTCCACACTTGTTCTATCGGGTTTAGCTCTGGTGAATATGGCGGGAGCTTGATGATACTGACATTACTGAACTGTTCTGCAATGTCATTTGTATGCCAGCCAGCACCATCCATAATGATCACTGCGTGACGACCTTTTTCGGTCACCGCGGAGATCTGCTTAAGGTGCTCAACCATAATGTCCTTGTTAACCCAAGGAACGACCAGCGCCTCGCCAATACCTCTAGCGGGACATACTGAGCCAAACAAATACGCATATTCAAACTGCTGCTGTTTAACTGCTCTTGGTCTTGATCCACGTTTAGCCCAAAGTCGAGTTGTCGTGTTTTGCTGACCAAATCTTGCTTCATCTTGAAACCAGACATCGACGTTATCAAGCCCCATGTGACCGGGGATCTTAAGGATCGTTTCAATTTTGAATTTTTTTAAAATCGTCTTGGATTTGCTGGGATTGACGAGGGTGCTTGGAGCGTGATGTTATCCAAGAGAAGCCCATGTGACTAAGCAAATAGTAGATAGAGTCTGGGTGGTAGTGTTTACCAAACTCTTTCACGATATAAGCATGAATATCAGTACCTGTTAACCTCCCCCCAGATGAATCTTCGGCACGCGCCTTTATAAACAGGCTTAGCTGTTCACGTTGCTGAGTATTGAGGAATGCTGGGCGACCCGTTCTTGGTTTCTCTTGCAGCCCTTCAAGCCCTTCTTCAAGGAATGTTTGTACCCACTTATTCACACTCGTTCTGCTTACCTTAAGGAACTTAGCAATTTGGGTTCGAGAGTGACCATCTTTAAAGTGTGCCAATGCGAGCAATCGCATCTTCATCTGAATAGATTTTTGTTGGCTAGCAAGCTTTTTGAAATCAATGGTATCGAGGCTGTCCATAGCGTCTTTTTTCACGAAGAAGTAACAGCCTCAATTAGATCATATTTTTACTTAGATTGGTATAACACGCTGTATGCTCCCCAGGCAAAGATCGCGAGTAAGGTGATAAGATCGCCAGTGTGAAACAGCGAGCTCGTTGTTTGTTGCCCTAATAATATAATCGCGATACCGAGGCTCGACATCATCAAGGCGATTGTTTGCAGCTTGGTAATTCCTTGACCGAGCAATAGAAATTGCAAAACAACGATCACGAAAGGGCTGGTCGATTGCAGGATAGCAACATTGACTGCCATCGTTTCATTTAATGCGATATAGATAAGGCTGTTATAGGTTGCTACCCCAAAGAGGGCAAGCAGGAAGATAGACAAATAGTGTTGTTTTGCTAGCTGGCGCTGATGATACATAGCATGGAATGCAAAGGGTAAAATAAACACCGTGGCGACTAGCCAGCGCCAAAAGGCGAGGGCAAGAGGTGGGATATCACCGCTGATAACCTTGCCTGCCCAACATAGCGTCGCGATAAGTGCGTAGAGAATAGCGGTCATAGGAGTAGCAGAAGTTAAAGGCGTCGTTTGTGACATGGTGCTCCTTAACGTCAAATAAGCTATCGGAAGAGAATCTATATTGACTGGTTAGGCGAAACTTCTCAGTGACTTAGCCTGCTTTACTGTATTTTGTTTACGAATATTTAACAAGTTGCTTGTGAGTCCGTGAGGTCAGAGCGTTGTCGGGCGAGCAATGAATTTGCTCGCCCGTGTTAGGATGAGGATAGGGTTACTGGAGTTGTTGACCTTTGTATTCACCAGTTAAGGTGTGTAGGTAGGCAGTAATTTTTTCAACTTCATCACGACTGAGTTGCACACCCACCTGATAAAACGCCATCATGTCGACGGCTTCTTCCAAGGTTTGCGCGTAAGCATCATGGAAGTATGGCGCGGTGAGTGCCACATTGCGTAACGTTGGTGTTTTAAATCGATACTTATCTTCTTCACGTCCTGTTACGTTGAAACGGCCAAAGTCGACGTCAGTGACGTTGCCGCGAGCTGCAAAGTAGTCATTTTTCAGACCCATAATTTCAAAAGATTGCCCCCCCATGGCTTCACCGACGTGACAGGTTGAGCATTTATATTGATTAAAAAGTGCGTAACCTTGTTGTTCTTTTGCACTGAGTGCATCTTGGTTGCCTTGCAAAAATTGGTCAAAGCGGCTGTTGGGGGTGATGAGTGTCTTTTCAAACTCTGCGATAGCATCCGTAATGGAGTGTTCAGTGATGCCTTCTGGATAGATTGCCGCAAATTCCTCAACGAGTGCCGTGTCTAGGTTAAGTTTGCCAGTAATTTGTTCCCAAGATTCTGATGCCATTTCGATCGGGTTTAATGGTGGCCCACCAGCTTGCGCTTGTAGATCTGCCGCTCGGCCATCCCAGAACTGGTGCGTATTGAATACAGAATTGAATACAGTAGGCGCGTTGATTGGGCCAACAGCACCGCCGACACCGACAGAGCTGTCGAGTCGATCTACGCCCCCTGTATCTAGACTGTGGCAACTCGCACAAGAGATGGTGTCATCGCCAGATAAACGCACGTCGTGATAAAGCTTATCACCAAGAGAGACTTTGGCGATATCAACGTCAGATATAGTTGTAATCGGTTGCACTGGGCTGTTGATGTGCACGTCTGCTAGCGTTGTTTGATCATGGTGGCGGCTGCGTTCATGGGCAATCCAATCTTGAAGTGTTTTCTTATCTTGAGTCGATAAACTTGAACGCCAGTGCATGGCGAGATATCGGGTTGGAGGCATGCTACCATCATTTAGAACACCATCGATTTTGGCTAAATCGACTTCCGATATTTTGTTGCCTGTCGCCATGTTTTCAAGCAGTGGTACGATGTCAAAGTGGCGCAAGCCCTGACGGATGTCGGCGTCCATTAATTGACTTGCGACAGGCATTTTTGCATAGAAAGGCATATCACTGTCTTGGCTATGGCAGTACTGACAGCCTTTATCCGCGATGATATCGAAGGCACTTGCTGTAATAGCTTGGTGTTGTGTGAGGTCAATATTCTCTTTTCGAAGGACACTCATTTTGTTGTCGAATCTATCGACCGCATATACGGTGAGCAAATATCCACTCGCTGCAATGCCTAGCACTATTGCGGCTTTTTTCACTTCCATTTCTCCTTAATTATTGATTTTTCAAAGGAAGATAAAATAAAAAGTGAGCAAGATCTATTCAAAACATGTAAAAAGTGTGGTTATTTTCTCTATTGTTTCGAGGGCCGAATTTATTCTTTTGTAAACAATGAGTTGCTGATAAATCTTGGCAGTTTGATGTGCTTGTTGATAGGGTGCTTTTCGTTCATGTCTCTAGTAATTAATAAACCTTCATTATGTGGAGGTGTTTAATATAATCTAAGGCAATTAAAATAACCGTGTTTATTTATTCTTTCTGAGGATTCTATTGTTCTTTCTTTTTCCTGGAGTATAGATGATAAAAATATATTTGGCTGTATTAGTTAATGGAAATATGATTTCAAAAGATATAGACGATAATCATTTTGTTTCTGAATAATATATACCTTTGGTTCAGAAGGGTGTTAAGGCAACTATACATGATCTGAGGTAAGGGATGCTGTGTGGGAACAAGGTGAGGGGAGAGTGTTGCCTGCTATTATTATCACTGCGGCCTAATATATTGGCTGCCCCTTAATGACTAATTTATCCATAAGGTGCTTAGTATTGAAAGTGTTAATGATTCCTATGTGTGATTTTAGTTAAATAATTGAGATATATCGGATATGTATATACTCAACAAGAATTGATTTGTTGAATGATTCGATCGTACCATATACGAAAAAGGAGTTGGTATGAAGTTCGTCAACAAAGTCATTGCTACAAGTGTAGTCATATTGGTAGGCGCATTAGTTGGTCTCTCTTTATGGCAATATGTTCAAGTGAAATACGAAGTGGAGAGTCTGGTTACCCAAAGTGTCGATGAGGTTCTTGAAGGGGTTAAAAATACGGTTGATGAAGAGTTGGCCGTGAAGTTTGATTTAGCGGCTTTTACTGCGGAGTTGGCTGAAGATAATTTGACGAATGAATTTGTTGATTCAATTATTCATAAATCCAAAATACGAAGTAATTTTTTAAATGCAGGCATTGGCTATGATGCTGATGGACGCTTTCAAGTGAATGACGCTGCTTGGAGCACACCTCAGGGTTGGGATCCTCGGCAAAGGCCATGGTACAAAGAGGCAGAACAAGCGGGAAAATTGGTCGTCACTAACCCGTATAAAAGCGCATCTGGTAGTGAAATGTTAGTCTCGTTGGCGATGCCGGTGAATCAAGCGAATCAGTTTGCTGGCGTGATGTTTTTTGATGTTAGCTTAAAAGAGATGGCAGAGACCATTAACCGCGTGACGCTCTTTGATGCTGGATACCTCTTTTTAGTCGATAGTAGTGGCGTCATTATTTCTCATCCAGATGCGAACTATAATGGTCGCTCAATCAAAGATGTGGTCGGTGATCTTCCATACTCGGAAACCCTTTCTCCGTTCAGTTATAAGGGAAAAGAACACCTGATCCAATTTACAACCTTAGCCAGCCAAGATTGGCATGTAGGGGTTGTGCTGGATGAGGAAAAAGTGTTCAGCTCTTTAGCGGATTTACGATTAAACGCGATTCTACTCACTTCGGGTGCGAGTGTACTTGCGATTGTGATTCTGTTCTTTGTGCTGAAGAAATTAATGTCGCCGTTGAGCGCGTTGAACCTCGCAATGAAGGATGCAGCAAGCGGTCATGGTGATCTGACACAGCGATTGTCAACGGATACAGATTTAGAGTTTGCAGATCTTGCGGGGAACTTCAATCAGTTTACGGAAACGCTACAGCGATTGATCGGTGAGATGATGGCGATCGCTGATGGGATTCGAAATGACACCTCTTCAACCTCTACGGGAATTCAACAAGCGGCAGCGGCAATGGGGCGTCAGTTAGAAGAAGTAGAAATGCTGGCGACAGCGATGAATGAAATGGCATCATCTTCGATGGAAGTCGCAGCGAATGCCCAGAATGCAGCGGCAGCAGCCCAACAAGCGGATGTTGCTTCCTGTCGTGGTGCCGAGATCGTTGATGCGACGACTGAGGCTATTCGTACGCTGTCATCCCAAATCCACTCTTCCGAACAAGCCGTCATCTCATTGCAAGAGGCTTCAGCAAATATCGAATCTATTTTAACCGTGATTAACGGTATTGCAGAGCAGACCAACTTGCTCGCGTTAAATGCCGCGATTGAGGCTGCCCGCGCGGGTGAATCTGGGCGAGGTTTTGCCGTCGTTGCCGATGAAGTGCGAAATTTAGCACAGCGTACACAAGACTCGACTACTGAGATCAGTACAATGATAAGCCAGTTAATGCAGGGAACTGAGTCCGCGACGCTATCCATGCAAGAGAGCCGTGAGCTCGCAGAGTCCAGTGTTGAGCAGGCTCAGCATGCCAATCATGCCCTTGATGAAATTAAGCAGGCGATAGCCGCCATCTCTGATATGAACCTGCAGATTGCTGCGGCTGCAGAAGAGCAAAGTCATGTCGCGGAAGAAATTAATACTAATACCGTGAACATCAAAGATATCTCTCACGAAGTCACACAAAGCGCGGATACATTGGCATTGAATATCGAGAATCAGGTTGAAAGAGTGAATCAACAGGAGAAGCTGCTAAGCCAGTTTACGGTTTAGGTTTTATAGACATTTATAAATATTTTTATTGATAAAAAAGGAGCAGATTTGCTCCTTTTTCATTTTATAACTCGTGAATAGTTAAGCCTCACAGCCTGTTCGCGCATCCAAATGATGTGTTTCTGGGTCAAAAGAGAAAATAATAAGATTGTTAATTCGGTATTAATATTTAGTTCAAATCTTGTTTGTCATATTCAATTGGCATAATCTGACACTAAGTGCAATATCACTAGGGTATGATTATGAAGTTCGTACATAAAGTCATCGCAACCTCATCCGTTATCGTGCTGATTTCGCTTTCAGTCATGTCGGCATGGCAAGCTTTTCAGGTTCAAAATGAGATCGAGTCATTAGTTCAGCATAGCGTTGATGAGATTGTCAGTGGTGTGAAAAATACGGTTGACGAAGAAATCAAAGCAAAAGAAGACTTAGCGACCTACGCGACAGGTTTATTGACTGGAGAATCAAACAGCAGCGAGATCGCTGCGATCATTGATAGGCCAGTAATGAAATCCAATTTTCTGCTGGTGGGTATTGGATTTGAGAAGGACGGCTCGTTCCAAGGTAATGATCCGACTTGGATTCCGCCGTCAGATTGGGATCCCAGAAAACGTCCTTGGTATCAAGACGCCAAACAAGCGAATACTACGATTATCACAGCGCCTTATGCCGACTCGAGTACCGGTGAGATATTAGTCTCGGTGGCGGCTCCGGTGAAAACCAATGGTCAGTTTAGCGGTGCGATTTTTTATGATGTGAGCCTTGCCGAAATGGCAAAGAAAATCAACTCATTATCACTCTTTGATGCCGGTTATGTTTTCATGGTTGATAGTGCGGGCACCATTATCTCTCACCCAGAGACGGCATTAAATGGCGAGGGTATGTCGAGTTTCCTCGGGGGACAACCTATTACAACTCAGCCGACCTTGATCGATCACCAAGGCAGAGAATCGTTGTTGGTGTTTACCAAGATAAACAATCAGGATTGGTATGTTGGCGTGTTGCTAGATTATCAAAAGGCATTGTCTTCCGTGCATAAGCTCAGAAGTTCCGCGATTGTGTTAACCGTACTTTGTGTGGTGTTTACTATCGCTGCGCTATTTGTCGTGCTGGGTATGCTGATGCGACCGCTAGGTTTGTTGAATGATGCGATGAAAGATGCCGCGTCAGGGCAGGGTGATTTAACACGACGCCTTGATACCGACACCGATGCCGAATTTTCTGAGCTCGCGACTAACTTTAATGCGTTCGTTGAAAAATTGCAGAGCCTGATTTCCGAAACGAAGGGGCTCAGTGAAGAAATTCGCACCAGTACCTCCATAACCTCTAGTGGCTCAGAGCAGTCTGCGAGCGATATGAATCAACAGCTAGCAGAAGTTGAGCAGCTTGCGACAGCGATGAACGAGATGGCCTCCTCATCAATGGAAGTTGCCGGTAATGCGCAAGGAGCGGCGAATGCGGCGCAAGAAGCTGACAACGCGGTGGAGCAAGGTGTCAATATTGTGTCGGGGACCACGGCAGCGATTGCAACCTTGAGTGAGCAGATTGAGCAAGCGGTGCAAGTTGTGAGTGAGTTGCAAGGTGCAACAAACAACATTGAATCTATTCTTGTTGTGATCAATGGGATTGCCGAGCAGACCAACTTGCTGGCACTGAACGCGGCGATTGAAGCCGCACGAGCGGGGGATTCTGGTCGCGGCTTCGCTGTGGTGGCGGATGAAGTCCGGACATTGGCGCAGCGTACTCAAGAATCGACGACAGAAATTCGAAATATGATCGAGCAGCTACAAGCGGGCTCGCAGTCAGCGACAACCGTGATGGGAGAGAGTCAGGCGTTGGCTTCAAGCAGTGTAGAGACGGCAAATGAAGCAAATACTGCGCTCAGTGCGATCAAGGCGTCCATTGCGCAGATTTCTGACATGAACTTGCAAATTGCGGCTGCAGCAGAGCAGCAAAGTCAGGTCGCTGAAGAAATTAATACCAATACGTTCAATATCAAAGATCTATCGCAGCAAGTTTCAGATCGCGCTAAAGAAGCGTCTGTGCAAATGCAAGCGCAGGTCGAAAGAGTCGAGCAGCAAGATAGGATTTTGGGTAAGTTTATTGTCTAAAATGAGCGCTACTCGCCACATGGGGGGTAGCGCTATGCGTTTTGGTGGTTAGTCTTGATTTAGCGCTTGCTCTAGGTCAGCAAGAATGTCATCGATATGTTCAATCCCAACAGACAAACGGATCATCTCTGGGGAAACACCCGCTTGCGCTTGCTCCTCAGCACTGAGCTGGCGGTGTGTGGTTGATGCTGGATGGCAGGCCAGTGACTTTGCATCGCCAATATTGACTAAACGTTTGAAGATTTGCAGCGCATCGTAGAAACGTACCCCGGCGTCGTACCCGTCTTTAAGTCCGAATGAGAGGATCGCAGAAGGTTTGCCATTCATGTATTTCTTGGCTAGTGAATAGTGCGGGCTTTGCGGTAACCCGGCATAACTTACCCAACTTACTTTATCGTGGTTTGCTAAGTACTCGGCAACTTTTAGGGCATTTTCGGTATGCCTTTCCATGCGCAACGAAAGCGTTTCCAATCCTTGCATCAGTAAAAAAGCATTCATAGGTGATAGCGCACTCCCCGTATTTCGGAGTGGAACGGTGCGGGCACGGCCGATAAATGCAGCTTCGCCAAAGGCTTCGGTATAGACAACACCGTGGTATGACGGCTCAGGTTGGTTGAGTACTGGGAAGCGTGTCTTGTGTGTTGCCCATGGGAATTTGCCACTATCAACAATAATACCGCCTAAGGTCGTGCCGTGGCCGCCAACATATTTCGTCAGTGAGTGAACAACAATATCAGCGCCAAACTCAATCGGTTTGCAAAGCGCGGGTGTTGCCACTGTATTATCAACGATAACCGGGACACCTTGTGCATGGGCTAGGTCGGCAATGCCAGCAATATCGACAATGTTACCCGCTGGGTTACCAATGCTTTCGCAGTATACCGCTTTGGTCTTTTCGTCAATGAGGGCGGCCAGGGTTTCTGGTTTGTCATCACTTGCAAAACGCACCTCTATCCCCATCTTGGGCAGCATATGCGCAAAAAGCGTGTAGGTACCGCCATAGAGTTGGGGAGTAGAAATAATATTATCACCCGCCTCAGCCAAGGTCAGAATAGCATAATGGATGGCGCTACTTCCCGCGCTCACCGCAAGTGCGGCGAGACCACCTTCCAAGGCTGCCATTCTCTTTTCGAGTACATCATTAGTGGGGTTCATGATCCGGGTGTAGATGTTGCCAGGGACTTCTAAGTTGAAGAGGTCTGCACCGTGTTGTGCGTTGTCAAACTCGTAAGCCACCGTTTGGTAGATAGGGGTCGCTACCGATTTTGTGGTTGGATCCGTCTCGTAGCCAAAGTGAATCGCGAGGGTTTCATCTTTCATAGCACATCCTTGATAAGGTGATAAATTAGACAGTATCTTGAAGTAGCGAAGGTATTTTAGTCAAGGTTGGTCTAAAACTCGACGCGGTTCGCTATTTTTGAGTCTTGCAACACTGGGTGCTTGCGCGTTGGATCGCTTTGAGTAGCGTATGATGCTGAGAGTGAACTTAATTGAGGTGTCTATGTGAATTTTATTGAAGTCAATGCTGAACAAGCACCGTTGCAGCTGTTGTATGAGGCAGATCCAAATCCTGATAAGGTCGCGAGTTACCTGCCACGTTGCCGGATTATTGTCGCGGTGGAAGATGGCAATCAGGTTGGCGTTGCGGCATTGTTGCCTCATCGCGTCGGTGAATGGGAGTTAATTAATTTGGCTGTCTCGCCTGATTATCAAAAGAAAGGGATTGGTGCGACATTACTCGAGTATGTCATTGATTGGACGCGTGCTCAAAAAGGCTACTATTTAGGATTGGGGACGGGGACGTTTGGATACCAGTTAGCGTTTTACCAGCGGGCAGGTTTTCGGGTGGAACGTGTTATTCGTAACTTCTTTTTAGATCACTATCCTCACCCCGTTTGGGAGGCAGGTATACAGCATCAAGATATGCTTTGGTTAGGGTTGAAGTTGTGATGAAGTTCATTCCTTCACTACTTTTGCCTTAAACTTGAAGCGCTAGGCCAATGCTGAATTCTTCGTCTTAAGGTAACTTGCTTAGAGTTGAAGTCGCTCCATAAAAAGCGCGAACAATATGGTTTTATTGCCTGATTTTTCGCCATAAAGCTTGATGAGTTGCCAAATGAAATAGTAATTTAGTAGTTCATTGTGTGAATAATGGCACAGCGACAGTCAGTACAAATATCGATTGGGGATGCTATGGAGTTGCAATACACCGAAAGTGAACGTGTCATACGCCGCCTGTATGAGATTACAAACGCTTACGACAAGGGGTTTCAATATCAAATCCGAGCACTTCTGGCGATGGGGTTGGAGCGATTCAATTTAGATATTGCCATTTTGTCCCGCATAGAAGGGGATAAGTATGTTGTTGAACACACTATCGCGCCACCGGATATTCCGCTTCGTCCTGGCGATACCTTTGAGCTGGGTAAAACCTATTGTTCAGTGACCTGTGAAGCAAACTCTCCCGTTGCCATCGAACGTGTCGGTGAAAGTGATGCGTTGGGTACGCACCCTGCTTATCAAGCCTTTGGATTAGAGTCTTATGTAGGTATTCCTGTTCGTTGTAAAGGTGAACTGTATGGTACGTTGAACTTTTCGAGTGCAACGCCTTACCCTCGTCAATTTAATGAGATAGACATTGATTCATTGAATTTGATGGCGTCTTGGATAGGGGTCGAGCTGATTCGACTTCAGCAAGAAACGGAATTGCAACTGCTGAATCAAAAGCTGGTCGAGCAAGCCTCGACAGACAGCTTAACGCGACTACCTAATCGTCGTTCGATGTTCAAGTATTTGCGAAAAGAAGTAAACAGAATCAACCGGAATAGCCAGCTTGCTTCGCTGGTGTTGATTGATATCGATTTTTTCAAAAAGTTGAATGATAAATATGGCCATCAAGTCGGTGACGAGGTCTTGTATGCTGTCGCTCAGTCGATAAAAAATACGCTTCGCGATTATGACTTTGTCGCCCGTTATGGTGGCGAAGAGTTCTTAGTGTGGCTGCCTGAAACCACACAGCTCGAAGTCGAGAATGCTTGTCGGCGTGTCATGAATAATATTGCCGATATCGATATTGTTGACGAAATGCTGACCGTTAGTATGGGCATTTGCCATTTCAAGTTCACACAACATCTTAACACCGATACTGATACTTTGATTGACACTATGGTCGCACATGCCGACTCAAGCCTTTACAAAGCGAAAGCTGAAGGGCGGAATCGTTTTCATCAATATGAGTTGGATGATGAAAAGCAGTTAATTCTACCAAGAGAAGATCGTTAGCGCCGTGTGTGAAGCGGTGGTTTTGTACACTAGAGACTGCAGCCAACGCTACTGATGAAAGCGTGTTATTTGTTTGGTTTTCATTCCTCTGTATGCCCAATACCGTTATACAAGCTTGAAGCTGCTTTCAGAGCGTACAATTCCCTTTTCAATTCAGTCTCTAATCGTTGAAGAACCTTGCTGTCATCGAGAGTTGAGTGAGGTAAAGTCATACACGATGCCATATGCTTTGTTCGTTTGTGATTAATACCTAAGGAGCAACTTGTTGCATCTGAATTGAACGCTTTGATTAAAAACAATATAAAACATGGTGTTAGAGGCATAAAACGTATCAATAACCGCATTAAGCTCACAAAATTTGCCACAAAAAGTAATCGATTGCAGGGAGGGTTTGCTGTTACATCGAAACTTAGTGGATTGGCGCTAGCGAGGGAGTGATAACTTAGTTAACATCAGCAGCATTCTCCAAGTTAGCTTCTCAGATTTTGTAAGGATGCCGCAATGAAATACTACAATGCCCTCATGGTACTCACCGCAATTATGTTTACTGGCGCTTTAGTGATTCGCTAAACGAAGGTTATTCGTTGTCAACCCTCTCTGTTTTGCCACACTTTCGTTCTAAGTCATCTTTGACAATCTCGATGGCTCTTAATGCGGTTTCAGGATCAATTTCATTGGTTTCTAATAGATAGATGAGGTCGACAGCGAGTTTGATCTCTGCGGGAGCTTGGTCCAGTGATGACATGTTTAATTCCTTTCTCTAAGTCTGCGTCAAGCTAACAGATTTTTATTGGCTTTGATACCAAAGTTGTTTTGCAGCACATAAGAGTTGCTGATGCAGTGGAACTAGCGCGCTTTGCTCTGTGCGATAACCACCACCGATTACTGCTGCGACTGGAATCTCTCTTCGTAGGCATTCAGCCAAAATAAAATGATCTCGCTGGTAAAGCCCCTTGGTTGAAATGTCGCAATATCCCAGTTCGTCATCAATATGAATGTCGACACCCGCATCATAGATAACAAGGTCGGGTTGGTGTTGCTCTAACCAGAGTGGGATGAATTGATGCAGCAACTGTAGATATTCATGATCTGAAGTATGTTTATCCAACGGTAAGTCGTAGCTTGAGGACGGTTTGCGGGCGGGATAGTTTTTCTCGCAGTGTGCTGACACCGTGATAATTTTGTCAGTGTTATCGGTGATTGTGGCGGTGCCGTCCCCATGATGAACATCGAGATCAATGATCATCACCTTCTCAATCTTCTCTTCATTGAGCGCGAGGTTTGCTGCGATAGCGAGGTCGTTAATTAAGCAAAATCCGCTACCAAAATCGTGATGCGCATGATGATAGCCGCCGCTAAGGTGAATCGCTAATCCGTGCGCCAGTGCTTGCTTAACGGTTTCCCATGTCCCCCCAGCCGAGGTCAAGGTGCGTTCAATGAGTTGCTGACTCCAAGGAAATCCAATTCTACGCATTTTAGATGCGGGGAGCTTGCCGCTAAACAGAGCCTCAATATAGTGTTCGCAGTGGAGTTGTGTGACCTGTGCTGTAGTTAGAGGCTCAGGCTCAATGATGGTGAGCCCGTCTTGCAAATATTCGTGTTGAGCCAGTGATTCAAACAGCAATCGATATTTTTGAATGGGATAACGGTGGTTCTCAGGCAGTGCGAGTGAGGAGTAAACCGGGTGATAGATGCAAGTGAGAGGTTTATTCATAGCGCTCTTGGTAATGGATCTGTTTCTCGAGTTTTAACTTTGCGGCACGGCAACGCTCTAGCCGCCCTTCGACGGCAAGTAATGCCTGCTGCTCTTGTGCGACGGCTATGGCGGGGGCATGTTCAACATCTTGTTGCTTCGATTTACACATCTGCAATAAACGGCGTTCCCATTCTAAGTGCTGCGCCAGATCTTGGCGTAATGTGACCAGCGATTTGTGGAAACGAGGTTTCATTCTTGGTTCGACAGCACGAAGTTTGGTGGTTGCTATTTCACGCTGCAAACCATGGATTTGCAGGGCGAGATGATCACATAAGTATCCCAACCTAACGGGATCTGGGGCATCAGATGTCAGGCACTTTTCTACCAAGCTGAGTTGATATTGTGCTTGTTCAACACAAGGGCCAAGCAACTTGGGATGTCCAGAAAAAAGTTGCTCGTCAAAGAGTGGCTTGTGGCTCTCACCGCGTTGGCTGTCGAGTGCTATCGCTTGCTGACGTAAATCACTAAGGTGTTGGTGAAAGCGCTGAATATTCATTGTTTTTCCTACAACCAGGCATCAATAGCGAGTTTCACGGCTAGGACCATAACCATGGTAATGAATACCGGACGAATAAATTTAGCACCAAAACGTATCGCAGAGTGAGCGCCAATCCAAGCACCAGCCATCAAACAGATTCCCATCGTGAGTCCAATCGCCCAGTTAACGTGCCCAAGTAATGCAAAGGTGACGAAAGAGGTTATGTTACTCGTAAAGTTCATCGCTTTAGATAGTCCAGATGAGATAAGTATATCCATCCTATATAGAGCCATCGTTGAAACTGTCCAGAAAGCACCTGTACCGGGACCAGCGACACCATCATAAAACCCAAGTGTGACACCTTGACTGATTTGCTTTTTGGTTAACGCGCTGTTTTTCTCAGGTAGCTGGTGGCTGTTTCCTTTGGGTTGAGGGTGCCAAAGCGTATAGAGAGCCACTGCTAAGATAATCAATGGCAGTGCCTTCTCCAACCAAACCGTACTAATGATATCGACAAAAAGGGTACCTGCAATGGCTCCGAAAAGGGTCGCGACAAATGAAAGTATCCAGAACTTGGGGGTAAAAAGCTTTTTTCGATAGTAAGTAAATGCAGCGGTGCTGGAGGCAAAACTCGCTGCGAGCTTGTTTGTACCAAGTGCAACATGCGGTGGTAAACCTATCCAAAGGAGAGCAGGAATGGTTAACATGCCACCACCGCCGGCGACGGCATCGATAAAACCAGCAGTGAAGGCCACAGTTGCCAATATCGCAATGACACTCGGGTCAAACAGATCAATCATAGTTTCTTCTATTTATATAGGTACGATTATGGAATTGTTGCTATTTCTCTATCACCCGAGTAAATGGGGGAAGGGCATCAAGGAGCGCTTTTCCATAGCGTTTTGTGATGATACGTCGATCAAGGATGACAACTCTACCAGAATCATGCTCCTTACGCAGTAATCGACCAACAGATTGAATCAGCTTCTTACTGGCTTCTGGTACGGTAATTTGAAGAAAAGGATTTCCCCCCTTAGATTCAATGTACTCAGCGTGCGCGGCTTCAATCGGCGAGGTGGGCACGGCAAAGGGGATTTTTGTGACAATCACGTTTTCTAATAGCTTACCTGGTAGATCGAGACCTTCGGAAAAGCTGCCGGTGCCAAAAAGAATACTGGTTTTACCTTTGGCAATGGCGTTGCGATGTTTTTCTAGTAGGCTTTGACGTGACTCACTTCCTTGAACTAATAACAGCCACCCGCGTTGGATGCAGGTTTTCTCTATTGCTTGGGCAACTTGATTCATCTGCCAGTAAGACGCGAAAAGTACAAGGCTGGCCGTTTCGCCTTCAAGGTATTCCAGCACCTTCTCCTCTAGTTCTTGGGTAAAACCTTGGTCTTGTGGAAGGTAACGCATGTTTGGAATAACAAGGCGCCCTTGCTCTGTGTAGTTAAACGGAGAAGATAAAGCCAGATATTGAGAGCCGTCATTTTCAGCGAGACCGACTTGGCGACAGAAAAACGTGAATTGGTTGAGTGCGCGAAGGGTCGCAGAGGTGAGTACTGCGCCACAAGCGCGGCTCCAGAGCATGCTGTCGAGTCGGTATCCCACTTCGAGTGGTGAGACCTCGACAATATAGTCGTTATCCTTTTCTTTGTTCCTTGATAGCCAGCGCGCAAGCGGTGCGCCTTTGTCTTTGTTGGGTTGGGCCATCAATCCCCAGACCTTCTCGAGATTCTCTAGTCGTTGCAGAAAAAAACCAGATTCAGCGAGAGCAGGGTCTGCAAGCCGAGGCGCGATCTCATTGGTTTTTATGCGCTCTGAAATAAGATCATGAATTTTACCTAAACTCTGTAGCGCTTTTTTACTGCTTTCCGCCATTGCCTTGGCAGACAGAGACAACCACTCAGGTAACTCACCGTGTTCGAAGCGGTATGTTTCATCATCAGCAAAAACGGCGGGGTCGACTTGCTTAGCAATATCTCTAAGCTCAGGGATGAGAAACTGGCATTGGTCTTGGAGTTGATTCAAAAAGCGGCCGCTTTGCTTTATATCTGCGACGTTTGCGATCTTACTCGCTTGTTGATTGAGGTTTTCTAGCCAGCTAGCGGCACCCATTAAACTGGCTGCGCCTGCAGAAAAATCGCGTGCGACCTGCGGAAGATGGTGCGCTTCGTCGATGAGGTAAAAGGTCGACTCTGGTTCAGGGAGTATAACGCCACCACCCAGCTCAACATCTGCCATGAGTAGGGCATGGTTAGCAATGATGACATCCGCGGTTTCTAAACCGTCCCGAGCTTTGGCAAATGGGCAGTGACGATGCAATGGCAAGCCGGCATGACAGCTATGTTTGTCCGCCATGATGTGTTGCCAAAGCTGATCAGGGATATGAGTAGGCCAGCTATCTCTGTCACCATCCCATTTCTGATTTTTTAGTGCGGAAAATAAGCGCTTAACCAGTTCTACATCGGCCCTTTTAGGCTTTTGCTCCCATAATGCGATTTGGTGGCTGTTATCGGGCTCCGCAAATGCGATGAGCTTTTCACTGCAGCAATAGCGTTGCCTGCCTTTCGCCAGTTGAACAGTGACCTCTTTTTCGTAGATACGCTGGAGTAAAGGTAAGTCTTTGTGGAGTAATTGCTCTTGAAGTGCCACGGTGGCCGTAGAGATGACTACTTTTCGGTTACTGGCCATCGCCAACGGGATGGCACCGATCAAATAGGATAAAGATTTGCCAATCCCAGTGCCTGCTTCAGCCACCAAGATGCGTCTTTTTTTATCGTAACTACCGCCCAGTGTTTTAGCGATCTCTGCAACGAGGTAATTTTGAGCACGGCGAGGGATAAAATTGTCCAACTGCGCTTGTAAATTTTGATAACAGTGCCGGATGGCATCTTGGACAGGTTTATTCAGCATAAGTTTCTGGATTTGGTCGAGGAGGCGGGAGTATATCACAGATCGAATATGAGGTGGCTCGGATGCCAAATGTGATTTTGAGCCAATTATTTCGATCTTTTGTGACCACTTTGTGACTTTAATCACAAAAAAAGATTGAACCTTACAAATAAATCTTGGTTTGATAATTGAGGATTAGATTATTGACTGTTTATATTTGTATTGTTGGTTATATGTTCTAATTTGTTGGGTACTTATTGTATTTATATAGTTTATTAATCTGTTTTTTCTTATTGATATTGGTCAGTGATTTATCACACAGAAACAGTGTATTACATTCTTGTTTCATTTATTTTTAGTGATAAGTGTTTGATTTAAGTTGCCTTATTTGATTTTTTTGTGTTTTTTTTTGATGATTTGACACTAATTATGATCTCTTGCACGATAAGTCTCGCAATTTAAGACGCTTTTTGATGACTGCTTCAATTAAAGAAAAGCGGCGTCAAAGAGAAATGATAAGGAAATCCGAAAGGATTCCACCATAAAAGAAAAGGCAGTGGACTATCATGAAAAAAACTATCCTAGCTCTGGCTGTGCCAGCACTACTAGCGGCAGGTTCTGCAACTGCAGGCATCAACTTATATGACGACAAAGGCGTAACTGTTGACCTATCTGGTGCTGCTGAAGTTCAGTACTACAAAGGTGTTAAGAAAGATGCTGAAGATCAAATCCGTCTAGACGATGGCGACCTGAAATTCGACATCAATGTACAAGCAACTGACAGCCTAGCGGCAGTTGGTGGTATCGGGTTTAAGTTTGAAGATACTTACGATAACAATGCAACCGTTAAGAATGACGAACTTTTCATCGGTCTAGCGGGTAACTTCGGTACTGTCACTTTCGGTCGTCAACTACTCATCAACGATGACCTTGGTAACACAAAAGACATCGAGTTCGGCGGTGACGAGCTAGGTTTCGAAGTGGCGCAAAGCTCACAAGCTATTAAGTATGTATTCGATAACGGGCAGTTCTATGCAGGCGTTTCAGCGTCTATCAAAGAAGATGGCAAAAAAGGTACTCCTGATGCTACCGCTCCTAATGGACAAGATGTAAACGGTGAAGAAGTTCAAGCTTTTGACGGTCGCCTAGGTGCACGTTTTGGCGACTTAGATGCACGCGTTTACTTCTACAACGGTGAGCACACTACTGGCAAAGACATCGACGAGACTGGTTTTAACTTTGAAGTTGACTACGTATTCGGCGATTGGAGCTTTGCTGCTTCTTACGGTAATCGTGAGCTAGATGCGAAAGCGGGTGGTAAGTCAGATTTCGATCAAATCGCAATTTCTGCTGACTACACCATGGATAAGACTACTTTTGCGGGTGGTTACACAGTTATCCAACCTAGCACAGATAACTCTGATGCAAGCTCAATCTACTTCAACGTAACTCAGAAGCTTCACAAAAACGTGAAAGCGTACGGTGAGATCGCGTTCCTAGACAGCGATGTTAAAGACGCGCTAGACGACGTAGCATACGTTGTTGGTATGGAAGTGAAGTTCTAATTGAACTGCTTCTAAAAAAGCCGCCTTTGGGCGGCTTTTTTGATCAGGTAAGATTTTTTAGGTTCAACAAAAGGAGCACGAATGAAAAAGTTGCTTATTGCTGCGGCAGTGATGTTCACCACTTCAGTGAGCGCTGCGACGTTAAAGCTAGACGAAAACATTAAGTTTTTGGTGGTTAATGGCCAAGAGAAAGAGAGTTCTTCTCTTGAGCGTTTCGAGTTTCAAGAGATGCCTGAGGGCGAAAATCAAATTGTGATTCGTTTTGATGGCGAAGTGAAAAGTGGTAGCCGAGACGAGGTTTTCACGTCTAAGCCCTATATTTTTAATCTAGATCTAAATGGTCAAAATGCGACGATTTCAGTGCCGAAACGTATTCGTACTAAGTCTCAAGCGCAAGCATTTTTCCGTAATCCTGAATGGGTAATTACCTACGCCAATGGTTCATCCAAAACACTGTCGATGTCAGAGTTAAGAGGTGAAGGGTTTGGTGCTTACAACGACCCTGTTGCCTTGGTCGCCAAATATAACCAGCAGAACGGCATCATTATTGACGACAGTAAAGTACTTGACCTAAAAGATGATGTTGTAAAAGTGAATGAGTCCGGTGAAGCAGAGCTGACAGGGGACGCAGTGGCACAGCTAAAACTTTGGTACACAAAGGCGTCAGCAGAAGAAAAAGTTGAATTCAAAGTTTGGTTAGCACAGCAGTAAAGTGTGACGGTGATCCGGTTTTTAAAATATTTGAAAACCGGACAGTGGCCCCAATAGGCGTGTTCGCTCACTGATCCATTAGGGCATCAGAGTTGCTATTGAGACAGCTTTCGCTGGCGGCACTCGAAGCAGCGAGGCTCAGCAGGGTCTATCTCTAAATCATAGATAGCGATTGCCTCTTCACAGTCCGTGCATGTCCCATACATACCTATTTTGTCTGCACAGAGCGCTGCGTCGAGCTTTTCTACACGTTTTGCCATATCTCTGGTGACGATATGCAGGCTGCCTTCTCCAAGCTTAATGAGCTGCTCAGTGTCACACGCTCGAAGGTGCTCAGGGCTATAGTCAGACTCTTCCGTGAGCTTCTCAATGAGCTTAAGACTCAAGTCATCGAACTCATTTTCAATCCGTTGCAATAACTGGTCGTGTTTCGCAACTAGCGTATTCATCGGCTACCTTTATGTAAAACAACATGAATTCAGTCTAAATACTTAATGAAAACTGAATCTGATTTGTATCAATTATTATCGAGTTAGCCACGGATATTTAATTTGTGCAGTGGACGTAGGGGGTTTGTCCCTAGTTTTTGTTGGTGTTTGGCTTTGGTAAACTAAACTATCATTTCACCGGAAGCAGTGAAATGAGATCAACATAATGAGCAATGACTATAAAGATCCTTATAACTTTTTTTACTTTCTTGGCTTGTTGGTGGTGTTGGCGGTCCCAACATTACCTGCCACAATTATGTGGAGCCGAATACTGACAGGATAACGAAATTGTCTAAACCGATATGGTGCTTTTTCGGTGCCGTTGCATTGATCTTAGGCATAGTGGGTATCGTTTTGCCGCTATTGCCAACCACCCCATTTATATTGCTTTCCTGTGCGTGTTTTTCGCGAGGCTCAGAGCGTCTTCATCATTGGTTGATTTCTCATCCCCGCTTTGGGCCAGTGATTGTGAATTGGCAAGAGCACCGTTCGTTAAGCCCAGTTGTGAAAAAACGTGCGCTTGTGATGATAGTGTTGAGCTTTGCTTTTAGTATCTACATGATGCCCCTACCTGCAGTGAAGAGTGCGGTAGGTGTGATGGGGGTTGTACTTTTCATCTGGATATACCGTCTTCCTGAGCGCGAGGCGATTGCCCCTTATGAAGAAAGTGGTAAAATATAGCGTTTGATTAAAACAAAGAGATAGCGAGAAGCTATCTCTTATTTTTTGTGGATAGCATTGTCCATATTCGCTGCAGCCAGGTATGTAAAATGAACCAAGAACAGCTTACTTTGATCGCCGATAGCATCAAATCTATTCCTGATTACCCAAAGCCAGGTATTTTATTCCGAGATGTCACTAGCTTGATGGAAAAACCTCAAGCTTATAAAGCCACCATCGATATCCTTGTCGAGAAGTACCGTGATCAGGGTATTACGAAAATAGTGGGTACAGAAGCGCGAGGTTTCCTGTTCGGTGCACCACTGGCCCTTGCGCTAGGTGTTGGCTTCATTCCAGTTCGTAAGCCTGGTAAGCTACCACGTGAAGTTATCGCCCAATCCTATGAGCTTGAATACGGCACCGATACTCTAGAGTTGCATGTCGATGCGATTGCATCTGGTGATAAAGTACTCTTGGTTGATGATCTATTGGCGACAGGCGGTACTATAGAGGCGACCGCAAAGTTGGTTCGTCAGCTTGGTGGTGAAGTGACTGACGCCGCATTTGTCATCAACTTGCCTGACATCGGTGGTGAAGATCGCCTTAAGGCAATGGATCTGAATGTCTTTTCAATCTGTGATTTTCCGGGGCACTAACAGCCTTTGTATACTCTATCCAATTCAAGGCGCTTGTTCAGCGAGCGTTTCTCGATTTGCTAGCTTGCTTTTGAATCCTGCATCTTGAGCTGGTTTGAGTACATTTGTGTTGACTCGTGAAATCAAAGAACAGAAATCAGACTTCTTTGCGATGCGGGTCCTATCGCATGCTATTACTGAGAGTTGTTTCACCTTCTCGCACCGACTCTCTTCTTTGTGATAGCATGCAGTCTTCCTAAGAACTTCTCTAGGTTGAGTTTCATGAGTTATCAGGTTTTAGCACGAAAGTGGCGTCCGCACCGATTCGAAGATGTTGTCGGGCAAGCACATGTGTTAACCGCCATTTCAAATGGTCTGGCACAAGATCGTCTTCATCACGCCTACTTATTTAGCGGTACCCGCGGTGTAGGTAAAACCACCATTGCACGTATCTTTGCGAAAGGACTAAATTGTGAGCAGGGTGTCACTGCTACTCCGTGTGGTAAATGTAATACCTGTCGAGAGATCGATGAGGGGCGTTTTGTTGATCTGTTAGAAATCGATGCAGCGTCGCGTACCAAAGTCGAAGATACACGAGAGCTGCTTGATAATGTCCAATACAAGCCAGCCAGAGGCCGTTACAAAGTCTATCTAATCGATGAAGTGCATATGTTGTCGCGACACAGCTTCAATGCACTGCTCAAGACGTTAGAAGAGCCGCCTGAGTATGTGAAGTTCCTGTTAGCGACAACTGATCCTCAGAAATTACCTGTGACAATTTTGTCGCGTTGTTTACAGTTCCACTTGAAACACCTTGATAGTCAGCTGATCCAAGATCAGTTGGCTTACGTGTTGGAACAAGAAAATTGCACCTATGAGAGTAGAGCTTTACAGCTTATCGCCCGAGCAGCACAAGGCAGTATGCGAGATGCGCTAAGTTTAACTGACCAATCGATAGCGATGGGTGGCGGCGAAGTCGTTACCGAGCAAGTTAGCCAAATGTTGGGCACCTTAGAAGGTGATCATGCGGTCAAGTTGCTGGAAGTGTTTATTCAACACGATGTGAACTTATTACTGAATACTGTGGCTGAGCTAGCGAACGCAGGTGTTGAGTGGGACGCACTTTTTGTGCAACTTGCGGAAGCATTACATAAAGTGGCCATGGCGCAACTTGTTGCCGAGTCGATAGATCAAGACGATCCAGATAAAGCCCGTATACTTTCTCTGGCTGCTTCGCTGTCGCCACAGGATATCCAGCTTTATTATCAGATGGTAATACAAGGACGCCGTGATCTCGCCTTGGCACCGCAGGGGCGTGTTGCCGTAGAGATGGTTCTGTTGCGCATGTTAGCCTTCCGTCCTGTTGCTGCATCACCGCTATCGGCGCAGTCGATACAGGTGCCTACTAGCGCGCCTCAGCAACCTGTCCCTGCTATCTCATCGCCAATACCTGTTGCAAAAGAAGGGTTGCAGCATGCTAAGCAGCAGTTGGCTACGCAACGCGAGCAGCCTTCGCAACACGCTATGCCAGTGGCTGGCCAAGACGCGCCGACGGTGGCTATATCAAATCCTGCAACAGAGGCGATGGAATATCCATCACAGCCTATTGACGTTGGTGAGCCGAGCACGCAAATTGCTGAACAGCAAGCACAGCAAGCACAGCAAGCACAGCAAGCACAGCAAGCACAGCAAGCACAGCAAGCACAGCAAGCACAGCAAGCACAGCAAGCACAAAGTTCAACGGCAAGTAGTATATTGGCGGCAAGAAACACGTTGCGAAGTCGCCGAGGAGCTGCTGATACAAAAAAGAGTGAACCTGCTGTTCCCGCAGCAGGTCCCTCAGCTCGTGCGCCGCGACAGCAGCCTGAGTCAGCAGTAAGCCGTTTAGCGCGGCGTCATCAGGTTCCTGCTGCAACACCAGAATCGGTGTTACCTGGGCAGCCCACCTTGGAGCCGTTACCTGTCGCCGATGATGCTTATCGCTGGCAGGCGACACAGGTTGAAGATAATGTGATACCTGATGTGACCCCACGAGAGGTTAAAACGGCGTTAGAGCATGAAAAAACGCCAGAAATGTTGGCCTTGTTAGCAGAAGAAACCGCTAAGCGCGATGAGTGGTCTCGTATAGCTCAGTCATTGGATGTCGGTCGAATGGTACAACAGCTGGCGTTAAATGCGGCGCTTGATCGACAAAATGAACAAGTGACCCTTTATTTACGCCCATCTCAGACCCATTTAGATACAGAGAAGGCGAGAGAGCAACTGGCAGATGCGCTTCAGGCGCATTGGGGAAGTCTTACATTGACGGTTCAAGTGAGCGAAGAAGGTGTGACACCTTTAGAGCAACGTGAGCAACTTTATTTAAAAAAATTGAGTCACGCGCGAATGAGTTTGCGTGGTGACGAAAATGTCTTATTTTTACAGCAGCGGTTTGGCGCTATCTTAGATGATGAAAGCGTTAGACCTATCTAATTGAATAATAGATTGAAGCAAAGAGAGAACAGCTATGTTTGGTAAAGGTGGAATGGGCAACATGATGAAGCAGGCGCAAGTGATGCAAGAGCGCATGCAGAAGATGCAAGAAGAGATTGCCAATATGGAAGTAACTGGCGAATCTGGTGCTGGCCTCGTCAAAATTACCGTAACCGGTAGCCATAGTGTTCGTCGTGTTGATATCGATGAATCATTGATGGAAGACGACAAAGATATGCTAGAAGACTTGATTGCCGCAGCGTTTAACGACGCAGCACGTCGTGTTGAAGAAGCACAGAAAGAGAAGATGGCATCTGTGACAGGTGGCATGAACCTTCCAGCTGGCTTTAAGATGCCGTTCTAAACATGCAAACTAGCCCACTACTTGAGCAGCTTATGGATGCATTGAAATGCTTGCCAGGCGTTGGCCCCAAGTCAGCGCAGCGCATGGCTTTTCATTTACTGCAGCGCAATCGTCGAGGTGGTGCGGTGCTCGCTGACACGTTGCAAAAGGCGATGACTGAGATAGGGCATTGCCGCGATTGTCGCACTTTCACTGAACAAGACGTGTGTGGTATTTGCGCTAATCCGCGTCGACAAGAAAGCGGTCAACTTTGTGTTGTTGAAAGTCCGGCTGATATTGTGGCCATTGAATCAACGGGCCAGTTCTCTGGGCGCTATTTTGTTTTGATGGGCCATTTGTCGCCGCTCGATGGTATCGGGCCGTCAGATATCGGTCTTGATGTCTTGCAGCGCCGTTTAGAAGAGGAAACGTTGTCAGAGGTTATTTTGGCGACGAACCCGACTGTAGAAGGCGAAGCAACGGCCCAATACATCGCTGAGCTATGTCAGCACTTTGATGTTCAAGCGAGTCGAATCGCGCATGGCGTGCCAATGGGTGGAGAATTGGAACTCGTCGATGGAACAACGCTGTCCCATGCCTTAGCCGGACGGCAAAAATTCTAAAAAAACCGCCAGTTGGCGGTTTTTTTATGTGTCGCAGGCGCTTATTGGGCGACTAAGATACTTGAGCCATTGTTGAGGCTAGTCAGTAAAATACTTTTGTTATTCAACACATCGAGTTTACGACTCTGTTTACTATCGATGATGTAATAGTGGCGAATGTAATCGAGCTCCTCTGGGTTGAGCAAACCATTGTTGCCACTGACCACATCAGAGATGTCGGTAATCTCTGTTTGCAAATACTTACCACTGACTTGCCAGTTACCCGTTTCCGAAATGTGCAACTGGAGTACGTTTTCACTGTCATCGCTCTCAAGGGTGAGATGGGTAAAGCGAGAGAACGTCTTGTTCGGTAGAAAGATCACCTGGCTGGTGCTCTCTAGACGTTGCAGATTCTGCAAATTGGATGAGTGTGTCTGCTCTCGAGGTTCAATTTCACTCACGCTGACGCTCTGCCACTTATGAGCGCTTAGCATTTGCTCAATCTTAATATCACTTGCCGTGTAATACCAAAGGCTCCCTAAACAGACCATGAAAAGCAAGCCTAAGCTCCACCACTGCTTTATTGCGCTGGATTTTTGATTCGTTCTCATTGGCAAAGCTCCGAATTGTCTTTTTCTTTCGGTAGCAGTCGGATCGTCATGTTCTCGATGCTGTGAAGCGGTTTATGGATGTAATTGAGAAATATCTGATTGTTACGTCCATCAGTGACGATCACTTTTTCCGGGCGCAACTCATCGGGATGGTGGGTTGCGTAATTGGTAACACATTGCGTGATCAAGGCTTCCCATTGATCGAAATCAGGGTGACTACTCGGTTGGATAACAGGAATCCCTTCTACGACGAACATCTCATCAAATGAAGACGATGTGGTCGGTGATGTTTTAAACGCGAAGATTGGAATGAGTACCGACATGATCACCACCAACAGGTTCATCCAGAAAAACTGAGTACGTCCTCCTGTTGCTGCAGGCTTCAGTGTCTCATCCAAATCAGCGGTCAATGGCACAGGCGTCTCAGTAGATGGCAGGACATTGAGTGGAATTGATACCTCATCAAGTGCTTCTGGCGCTTGATAGGGTTCGATATCCGCAATGATTTGATAGCCACGTTTTGGCACTGTTTTAATAAACTCAGGCGATTTTGTCGAATCCTTCAAGGCTTTTCTGAGCGTAGAAATCGCTTGGGTGATGCTGGAGTCATCAACTTCAAAGCCTTGTTGTCGCCAGACAAAGTTGTGAAGGTGCTGGCGGGTGATCACCGCACCTGGCTCTTCAGCCAAGAGTTGCAGTGCACGGCTTTCATTGGTGCCGAGTCGGATAAGTTCGTTGTCTTCAAGTTGGTCGATAAGACTGTTGTCCGCCGGATCGAACAGAAAACGTTTGCCAATAAGAAGTTTGTCAACCTTAGATGTCATTGATTTCTCAAAGTTGTGTTTGTATTACATGCAGAGACGAAGCGGTATTAATAGCGGCAAGTATAAAGAAACTCGACCTGAAAGTGTAATCTGTGTCGCCTATTGAGCTGTTGATTTTAATAAAGAACGACATTTTAGGTTGAAAACGGCGTCTTTGACCATATGTAAATCAACGAAACGATAAATAACCCCTGAATTTGAGGTCCAAATGAGTGATAACACAATGGCGAATGGAAATAAGGAAACTCGTGGCTTTCAGTCTGAAGTGAAGCAGCTTCTCCATTTGATGATTCATTCTCTCTATTCAAATAAAGAGATTTTTCTACGCGAACTGATTTCAAACGCGTCTGATGCTGCTGATAAGCTGCGTTTTAAAGCGTTATCGGATACATCGCTATATGGTGACGATGCGGATCTCGGCGTGAAGCTGTCATTTGATAAAGACGCGAAAACCCTGACTATTAGTGACAATGGTATCGGGATGACCCGTGAAGAGGTGGTTGAGCACCTAGGTACAATTGCAAAATCGGGTACTGCAGATTTCTTTAGTAAGCTTTCAGACGATCAAACCAAAGACTCACAGTTGATCGGTCAATTTGGTGTTGGTTTCTATTCCGCATTCATTGTTGCAGATAGCGTCACTGTGCAAACGCGTGCTGCGACTGCAAGCGCTGATGAGGCGGTACAGTGGCACTCTGCGGGTGAAGGCGATTACACCGTTGAAACCATAGAGAAGGCGGCACGTGGTACGGACATCATCCTTCATCTACGTGAAGAAGAGGAAGAGTTTTTAAATGACTACCGCTTGCGCGAGATTATTGGCAAATACTCGGATCACATTGGTATCCCAGTTGCTATTTACACCACGGAAGTCGATGAAGAAGGCAACCCAGGTGAGAGTAAATGGGAGCAAATTAACAAGGCGCAGGCGCTGTGGACACGTAACAAATCTGATATTAGCGAAGACGAATACAAAGAGTTCTACAAACATATTGCCCACGACTTTGCTGACCCGCTGCTTTGGAGTCATAACCGCGTAGAAGGTAAACAAGATTACACTAGCTTGTTATATGTGCCGACCAAAGCCCCTTGGGACATGTACAATCGTGACCAAAAGCATGGTCTAAAACTCTATGTTCAACGCGTATTCATTATGGATGATGCTGACCAGTTCATGCCGGGCTATTTGCGCTTTATGCGCGGTCTGATTGATTCCAATGATCTACCATTGAATGTTTCTCGTGAGATTCTACAAGATACAAAGGTAACGCAATCACTTCGCAATGCATTGACTAAGCGTGCGTTGACGATGCTAGAACGTCTTGGCAACAATGATGAAGAGAAATATCAATCGTTCTGGAATGAGTTTGGCCAAGTATTGAAAGAAGGTCCTGCTGAAGACTTTGCAAATAAAGAAAAAATTGCCAAGTTACTGCGTTTCTCTTCCACTAACAGCGACAGTGCAAGCCAAACTGTGGCGTTGACGGCGTACCTTGAGCGCATGAAAGAAGGTCAAGATAAGATCTACTACCTCACCGCTGATAGCTACCAAGCTGCGAAGAACAGCCCGCACCTCGAGCAGTTCCGAGCTAAAGGTATCGAAGTGATCCTGATGTATGATCGTGTTGATGAGTGGTTGATGAACTACTTGAATGAGTTCGACGGTAAGGCATTCCAGTCAATTACTAAGGCGAACTTAGATCTCAGCCAGTTTGAAGACGAACAAGAAAAAGAAGAGCAGAAAGAGAAGGAAGAAGCGTTCACTTCTGTACTTGAGCGCTTGAGTACTTACTTCGGTGAGCGAGTAAAAGAAGTACGTACAACCTTTAAACTTTCTGAAACCCCTGCGGTGGTCGTCACGGATGAATTTGCGATGGGAACACAGATGGCGAAGTTGCTAGCAGCAGCAGGTCAAGACGCGCCTGAAGTGCAGTATATTCTTGAAGTGAACCCAGAGCATGCGTTAGTGACCATGATGGCGGATGAAGCGGATGAGGAGCAATTTGGACGCTGGGCTGAGTGGCTGCTAGGGCAAGCAATGCTAGCAGAGCGTGGCACAATGGAAGACCCTAGCCAGTTCCTTTCTGCCATCAACAAACTGTTGACTAAGGTATAATCGACAAGCACTTATTGTTTGCTACGATAAGGTCTGACAACAAGCCCGGTAAACAGCCGGGCTTGATAGCTATGCTTAATCAGTGTATTTTGCTGGCTTTTGAGAAACTCCAACTTTTATTAAAGGGGATTACAATGCGCATCATTCTTCTGGGCGCTCCAGGTGCAGGTAAAGGAACTCAAGCACAATTCATCATGGAGAAATTTGGTATTCCACAAATTTCTACTGGCGATATGCTTCGTGCAGCAATCAAAGCTGGCACAGAACTAGGCAAGCAAGCGAAAGCAGTTATCGATGCGGGTCAACTTGTTTCAGATGACATTATTCTTGGTCTAGTTAAAGAGCGTATTGCGCAAGATGATTGTGCGAAAGGCTTCCTGCTGGATGGTTTCCCGCGCACGATTCCTCAAGCTGATGGTCTGAAAGAGATCGGTGTAGAGGTTGATTACGTATTAGAGTTTGATGTAGCTGACGATGTAATCGTAGAGCGTATGGCAGGACGTCGTGCTCACCTTGCCTCTGGTCGTACTTACCATGTTGTATTCAATCCGCCTAAAGTTGAAGGCAAAGATGATGTAACAGGTGAAGACTTAGTGGTTCGTGATGATGACAAAGAAGAGACTGTTCGCGCGCGTCTTGGTGTTTATCACGAGCAAACTGCACCGCTAATCGCTTACTACAACAAAGAAGCTGATGCAGGCGCAACGAAGTATCTGAAGTTTGACGGTACTAAGCAAGTGACTGAAGTAAGCGCTGAGATTGAAAAAGCACTTGCATAAATAGTGCTAATCGATTGAAACTACGAGGGCTAATCTTAGATTAGCCCTTTTTTTGTTTGAAACTTACAGACATAGCAACTGTTTTCGGGGAATGAAAAGCATATGACGGACAAAGTAGGCGTTCTGTTAATTAACCTAGGTACACCAGATGCACCCACGGCCAAAGCAGTCAAAGCGTTTCTTGCCGAGTTCTTACACGATAAACGTGTCGTTGATTTGACTCGATTCATTTGGTGTCCGGTGCTACACGGCATTGTACTCCCTTTCCGTTCGCCGAAAGTCGCCAAGCTCTATCAGAGTATTTGGATGGAAGAAGGTTCGCCCTTGATGGTCTACTCAAAGCGTCAGCGAGACAAATTGGCGCAGAGTACTGGGTTACCAGTTGCACTAGGCATGACATATGGTAATCCCTCTATTGATAGCGGGCTTGCCGAGCTAGAAACTCAGGGCTGCAATAAGGTTTTAGTGCTGCCCCTTTACCCACAGTACTCAGCAACGACTACGGCGGCGGGTTTTGATAAGTTAGCCAAAGTACTCAAAACGCGTTCGGCGTTGCCAGAACTGCGCACAGTGAACCGATACTATCAACATCCCGGCTACGCGAAAGCCTTGGCGGAATCGGTACAGCGCTTTTGGGCAAAAGAGGGTGAAAGCGAGTACCTACTTTGCTCTTATCATGGGATTCCGCAGCGATATGCAGACAATGGTGACCCGTATCCACAAGATTGTCAGGCGTCAACAGCCTTACTGAATCAGCATTTGCAGTTGCCAGAAGCGCGTTTTGGCATGAGCTATCAATCTATCTTTGGACGAGAAGAGTGGATAAAGCCGTACACCGAAGCGACGATCATTGCCCTTGCAGAAAAAGGGGTGAAAACGTTGGATGTCATCACACCGGCCTTCGCCTCTGATTGTTTGGAAACATTAGAAGAGATTGCAGAGCAGTGCCAAGAGGCCTTTATTGAGGCGGGTGGTGAGCGACTTCGACTTGTCCCTTGTTTGAACGATGACGAGGCGCACATTCAGCTGCTGAGTGATGTGATTGCAGAGGCAACGCAGAACTGGTAATTACCCGAGAGCCATTCGGGGTATGGAAAAAAGCAATAATTTGTTCAGGGAATGGTTGGTTGTTCTATATTGTGTGGTAGAATCCCGTCGTTTTTTTGCCATCAACAACGAAAACCATGAAATTTCCCGGTCAACGTAAATCAAAGCACTATTTTCCCGTACACGCACGCGATCCGCTTCTGAGTCAAAATAAGCCTCAGAAAAAACTGGCTCGTCCCCACATCATTGGTATTGACCAAACCTTGGTCGATATTGAAGCGCGGGTGGATGAAGAGTTTGTTGAACGCTATGAATTAAGCAAAGGACATTCGCTGGTCATTGATGACGAAAAAGCTGAACAACTCTATCGTGAACTAAAAGATAACCAACTGATCAGCCATGAGTTTGCGGGTGGTACCATAGGTAATACCCTTCATAACTATTCGGTACTGGCTGATGATAAGTCGATATTGCTTGGTGTTATGTGCCAAGATATCGAGATTGGTAGCTATGCCTATCGCTACCTTTGCAACACCTCTAGCCGCATGGACTTAAATCATCTGCAACCGATCAATGGCCCTATTGGTCGCTGTTTTACATTGATTTCAGACGATGGTGAACGGACTTTTGCTATCAATGACGGCATGATGAACCACCTTCGTCCCGAAAATATTTCTGAGAAAATTTTCGAAAAAGCATCAGCCTTGGTGATTTCTGCGTATTTAGTGCGTTGTCAAAACGGTGAACCAATGCTGGACGCGACGATGAAAGCCATTGAATACGCGAAAAAGCATGATGTACCTGTTGTACTAACACTAGGGACGAAGTTCGTTATCGAAGGTAACGTTCAGTGGTGGCGTGACTTCCTGCAAGAACACGTTTCTGTTGTTGCCATGAATGAAGAAGAAGGCGAAGCGCTAACTGGTGAGAAAGATCCGTTGCTCGCCTCTGATAAGGCGTTGGAGTGGGTTGACCTTGTGCTCTGTACGGCGGGGCCTGTCGGCTTGTACATGGCCGGTTACACGGAAGATAGTGTGAAACGTCAAACATCGTTACCATTGCTTCCGGGAGAAATCCCAGAATTCAACATGTATGAGTTCAGCCGCCCAATGGAGAAAGCTAAGTGTCGTAAGCCGATAAAGGTTTACTCGCACATCTCACCTTATATGGGTGGCCCTGAGAAGATTAAGAATACAAACGGCGCGGGTGATGGTGCGCTTTCTGCACTCTTACACGACATGTCAGCGAATCGTTATCACCGTGATAATGTGCCGAAATCGTCTAAACATGCGAATGAGTTCCTAACGTACTCTTCATTTTCTCAAGTATGTAAGTACTCCAATCGAGTCAGCTACGAAGTGTTGATGCAACACTCTCCGCGCCTTTCGCGTGGTCTACCGGAACGAGAAGATAGCTTGGAAGAAGCCTACTGGGAACGCTAAGCATCCACGGTTTACTCGAACAAAAAAACGCGCGGTCCGATGGCCGCGCGTTTTTTATCTCTACTTCTATTAGTACGCGTCGTTGTGAACCGCTTTCACCGCGCGGCCTGATGGGTCGGCATTGTTCTTAAATGACTCATCCCACTCGATAGCTTTTGCACTTGAGCACGCGACGGATGGGCCACCAGGAACACACTTGGCGGCATCTTCGAGTGGGAAAAGCTCTTCAAAGATCTCGCGGTACATGTAACCTTCTTTGGTGGTCGGCGTGTTGTAAGGGAAACGGAACGCGGCTGTTTCAAGTTGTTGGTCAGTGACTTTCGCTGCTGCAACTTCACGCAGAGAGTCGATCCAGTTGTAGCCGACGCCATCTGAGAATTGCTCTTTCTGACGCCATACCACTTCTTTAGGCAGGTAGTCTTCGAAGCATTCACGGATGATGTGTTTTTCCATTTTACCGTTGCCACACATCTTATCCGTCGGGTTGACGCGCATAGCGACTTCCAAAAATTCTTTGTCGAGGAAAGGAACACGCGCCTCTACGCCCCAAGCCGCCATTGATTTGTTGGCGCGCGCACAGTCGAACATGTTGAGAGCAAGTAGCTTGCGTACCGTCTCTTCATGGAACTCTTGCGCGTTAGGCGCTTTGTGGAAGTAAAGGTAGCCGCCGAATACTTCATCTGCACCTTCACCTGAAAGCACCATTTTAATGCCCATGGCACGTATCTTACGCGACATTAGGTACATTGGGGTTGAGGCGCGGATGGTTGTCACATCGTAAGTCTCAATGTGGTAGATCACATCGCGAATTGCATCTAACCCTTCTTGTACCGTATAAGTGAGTTCGTGGTGGACAGTACCTAAGTGGTCAGCGACTTTTTTCGCTGCCTTTAGATCTGGCGCGCCTTCTAGACCAATCGCAAAAGAGTGCAGGGTAGGCCACCATGCTTGGGATTGCTCGTCATCTTCGATGCGCTTCGCTGCAAACTTTTTCGTGATTGCTGAGGTGACAGAGGAATCTAGTCCGCCAGAAAGCAGCACACCGTAGGGAACATCTGTCATTAACTGGCGTTTAACCGCGTTTTCTAGTGCATCTTTTAATGCTGCTTTATCCGTTGTGTTGTCTTTAACGGCATCAAACTCCATCCACTCACGTTTATAGTAACGTTGGGCTTCTTTACCTGCCTTAGACCAAACAAAACTGCCCGGAGGAAACTCACTGATGGTGCGACAAACTGGCACGAGAGACTTCATTTCAGAAGACACATAGTAGTTGCCGTGCTCGTCATAGCCATGGTAAAGCGGAATGATACCAATATGGTCACGACCGATTAGATAGGCATCTTGGTCTGCATCATAGAGAATGAATGCGAAGATACCGTTCAAGTAGTCAAGAAGCTCAGGGCCTTTTTCTTTGTAGAGTGCCAGAATGATTTCACAGTCAGACTCAGTTTGAAACGGATAGTCCGCTGCATGCGCTTGGCGTAATTCTTTGTGGTTGTAGATCTCGCCGTTTACGGCCAACGCGTGACTTTTATCTTCGTTGTAGAGAGGCTGTTCACCGCTGTTTAAGTCAACAATCGCGAGACGCTCGTGCACAAGAATTGCTTTGTCAGAGGAATAAATACCAGACCAATCAGGGCCGCGATGGCGCATTTTTTTTGACATCTCAAGTGCGGTTTCACGCAGTTTTACTGCATCACTTTTTATGTCTAGAACACCAAATATTGAACACATAAGCTTCCTCTCTCATTCTGTATCGCAAAATGTTGTGATTGCGTTAATTCTTATCTGGTTTTTAATTTGCCATTCTGCTCAAAAAAAACAACCCTAGAATGAAAAAAAGATAACTGACTCAAGCGGGTGGTGGATTATTTTTACTTAAAACCACCTTTGACTGAATAAAATCCATATTGGGTTCAAAAAAACACCAGATATGCATAGTGAACACACGATGCCATTCCGTAAAGAGGATAAAGAGAGCGTGTTTGAATTTCTATGTATATCAAGAGGCTTGTTATGAGAAAGGCCTGAGTATGAGCGCGACGCTCTCGTTTTTTGCCTTGCTGACGAAGCGTTAGAGTGCGTTTGCCACTCTATTTTAGGGGGGCAGGACTAAGTCAGGAGAATAATGAAAGCCTTTATACTCAAACCACCTCAAGATGCAGGATTCAGAAGCAGACTAGCGCATCGAGTTCAAGGCAAAGGTGTGAAGGAATGGCTTTCCCCTTTCAAACACCTTTAACGCAGAAATCGGGGTGCTAGTCGCTTCCCGAAGGGCGAGTTTTCTAGGCTTGCCACCTTTGTTACTGCTTTTTGATTTAGCCCACTAGATCTTTAAAGCAGTGCCTCGATGGCAAACCTAGAAATTCACGCTGAACAAGCATCTTGAGGTGGCTTGAGTATATATCAAAGGCTTTCATCGGTATGAAGTGCGGAGTGGGCTATTGGCGTTGAGTCAGTTGCTGGCAAACATGTCGTGCAAAGCCGCTACCCGCCTCTCGATAAACGTTAAAGGCAGCATCGACCCCAAGTGCGAGTAGCTCTTCAACATCTTCATTGTATTGAGCAATAGCAGCAATTCGCCCTTGGTAATTTCTCGATTTAATATGCTCAAGTGCGTGGGCATTGGCATGGCTATGTGGCATGGCAAGTAAGATCAGTTCGACTTGTTTTTTGGTGATTACGCGTTCCCAAAAGTCAGGGTCATTCGCATCACCATTAATCACATTACGATGATGGCGTTGGTGATGATCTACCGTGTCTTCGCGGTTGTCGATACCAAGAATTTGATTGTTGAATTGCTCTTTAAGTTCATCGTAAGCACCGGTACCGATACGACCCATACCTAAGATAAGGACCTTGGCTTCACCCAAATCAATCAGTTGGTCTGCAGGGTTTAGCGTGTCAGCCTGATGTTCTTTAATTCGGTGGCGGCCAAGGTTGTACAGGATGTCGCCAGCGTTATTAAGTGGTGCGGCTAAAATAAACGAGAAAGAGACGGCAAGCGCGATGGCGGCAAGCAGTTCACCGGGAAGCCATCCCATTTTGTAGGCTAGGCCGCCGACAATGAGGCCAAATTCGCTGAAGTTGAACAGTGTTAAGCTGCCTAGCGTTGCTGTACGCAGGCGATATTTACACGCTCTGAAAATCGAAAAGTAAAGCAATCCCTTGATCGGCAACAGTAAAAGTAACAACAGGGCAAATATGAAGGCCTCAATGCTAGGAGACTCTGCAAGTCCGATGTTTAAAAAGAAGCAGACGAGGAAAAGCTCCTTCATATTGAATAGGGCCTTGGAAAGCTCGGAAGACTTGCGATGCCCGGCAAGTAGCATCCCCATGATCAGAGCGCCGAGGTCTGCTTTCATTCCGACATAATCGAACAGTCCAGCGCCGAATACAAGGGCAAAGCAAACACCGAGTAAGACCAGCATCTCTCCGTGGCCAGATTGGTCCAATAGGCGGTGGAACAGTGGTCTTGCTAACGGGAGAGCAAACAGTGCAAACGCGGTAAGCTCAGGGATCTTACCCGTTGAAATAGTGAGGAAGAGAACAGCAAACAGATCCTGCATGACCAGAATTCCGATCGCGAGGTCACCATAAGTAGCGTTAAGTTCCCCTTTTTCTTGAAGGACTTTGATAGCGAAAACAGTACTAGAAAAAGAGAGCGCAAACCCAAGCAGCAAGAGTTGTTCTAAGGCCAAATCTTGTAGCATGTTGATGCCAAGAAGCTTAAGCAGCCATATCGAGCCAGCAAAAAAGAGGGTTGAAATGATGTTGTGTAATGTAGCTCCGCCCCAGATATCTTTGTTTAGCAGAGACTTCACATCAAGTTTTAAACCGATAGAAAAGAGCAGCAGAGTGACACCGAGATCAGCCAGCGTATTGAGCAATGGTGTAGATTCGTATCCCGCAAATTTGAGAGAAAAACCCGCGATCAAAAAACCAACGAGAGGGGGTAAATGGCAACGCAGTGCGATAAAGCCAGCAATAAACGCGGCAATAAGAAAAATCAATTCCATTTAAAGGTAACTTCCTGACATTTTTGTACACCTAGTTCTATTCGAGGCTCTGATCGTGACACCCTGGCTCAGTGATGCTAGTTCGTCGGTCGGTTTTGAACACGTGAGCCGCATGATGAGTCTCGCGGAATAGTTAACGTTAGCTATCCTGACATTCTAGATATTCTGTTTATTTGAGCGCCCCGAGATTTCCTGTCAGTTTACTGATAGTGTGATCGGGGACAAGAAATATAGCATTAAAAAAGGCAGGTTGCTTCACCTGCCTTTCAAGTACTGGGTTGTTTTTCTGTGAAAAAGGGTTTCAAACGAACTAGATCTGGTCTTCCAGCATTTTTTGCAGTAGGAAGCCGTTTAACATGGCTCGTTTGACAATGGAAAAAGACCCGATAGTACGCTGGCCGTATAGCTCAGAAGTAGCGAGAGACAGGTTCGCATGGAAATTGCTCAATGACTGCGTTTTGATGCAACGCTCGATAGCTGGGAACAGGAGGTCTTTTGCCTCAGTAATCTCACCAGTCAAAACAATCTTTTGAGGGTTGAATAAATTGATGGTCATCGCGAGTGCCTTCCCTAGGTGGTTACCTACCTTCAAGAGGACTTGTGATGCCAGTTCGTCGCCATTCAGCGCAGCGCGGCAAATACCGGAAATAGTAATGCTTTCGTGCGATTGCAACTCACTGTTGAAGCCTTGTTCTAGTGCTTTCTCGATGGATTCAATGATCGCGGGGTTTGCCGCGACGGTCTCAAGACAGCCAAAATTACCGCATTGACACTTGTCACCCAGAGGGTCAATTTGAATGTGACCTATTTCACCGACATTGCGGTTGTGGCCGAGAAAGACTTGGCCGTTGACGATGATACCCGCACCTGTCCCGTTATGGACACTGACAAGAATAGAGTCATGGCAATCACGGCTCGCGCCAAAATAGTGCTCGGCTAGGGCTAAGGCTCGAATGTCGTTGCCAACAAAACAGGTTACGCCGAACTTGTCGCGCAGTGCTTCACCGAGAGGTAATCGATCGACGTCAATATTCGGCATGTACTCGACAATACCTGATTCAGGATCGATAAGGCCCGGCATGGTCACGCCAATGGCAACGAGTTCAACGATGTCGTTTTTGACACTTTCAATGAAATCAGAGATTTGCGTAAGTAGGCCATCGACAAGTTGGCCGCTGTCAACGTAATGAAATTTGTCGCTCGCGCTTTTCAGTGCCTTGCCGCTAAGATCGTAAAGCGTGAGGTCTATATAGTTCCGTCCAACGCGCACACAAATAGCGTGAAAGGGCGTTGACTCGGTAGTGAGAGAGATGGCGCGTCGGCCACCAGTAGAGGCTTGTTGCGCGACCTCTTTAATAAGGCCGCGCTCGAGAAGTTGGCGGGTGATTTTGGTAACGCTTGCAGGGGCAAGTTGGCTCACTTCAGCGACTTGGATGCGTGAAATGGGACCTTGTTGGTCGATAAGCCTGTATACCGCTGCGCTATTAAGTTGTTTAACTAAATCTACATTACCTATCTGTCCGCCAGTCATATTTAATTTTTCTCGTAATTACCGTTGACGACTGTCGCTTGGACATTGAAGTCACGATCGAAAATGGCCAAGTTGGCTACATAGCCTTTCTTGATAGCCCCGAGCTTGTTATCGACGCCAATGGCGCGTGCAGCATATAGGGTTGCCATTCGTAGCGCTTCGTCCAGTGCGATTCCTACGTGTTCAACACTGTTTTGAACGGCTTCGATCATTGTCAGTGCAGAACCGCCAAGTGTACCGTTTTCGTCGACGCACTTGCCATCACGGTAATATACTTTCTTCCCGACAAAAATAAAGTAATCCATCTCAGCACCTGCTGGAGCTGTGGCATCGGTCACTAAAACAAGCTTATCGCCTTTCAACTTATGCGCAAGTCGGATGTTAGCGTAATCGACATGAAATCCGTCAGCGATGACACCAGTATATACTTCTGGCGTATCATAGATTGCACCGACAACACCAGGTTCACGGCCCATCATTGGGGTCATGGCATTGAAAAGGTGAGTCGCGAATGAGATACCTGCGTCAAAACCTTTTCGTGCTTCTTCGTATGTGGCATTCGTGTGGCCAGCAGAAACAACAACACCAGCTTGGGTGAGTTTTTCGATGTGTTCTGCAGGGGTTTGCTCAGGTGCAAGCGTCACCTTACTGACAACTTCTGCGTTTTCGCAAATAAGATCTATCATCGCGTCGTCAGATCGACGAATGTAGTCAGGACTATGAATACCTTTTTTCAATACGTTTAGGTAAGGGCCTTCTAGGTGAAGACCTAGCGATTGGTTTTCGTATTGTGCGTGATAAGCTTTTGCTGCTTCAATCGCCTGTTTCATATCTTCATCAGAAGAAGTGATCAGTGTCGGCAGGAAGCTAGTACAACCAGACTTTAGGTTTGCGCGATGCATGATCTGCATGGTCTCTGGTGTGATTTCATCGTTTAGCATCACACCGCCACAACCATTCAGTTGTAGGTCGATAAAGCCTGGGCTTAGGTTAGCTCCGTCAAGATCGATAGTTTCAATGCCTGCAGGCAGGTCTTCTACTTTGACGATTGAGTGGATATGAGCGCCGTCCACAAGGACGGCGTGGTTATCCAGCACATCGCTACCAGTATAAATACGACAATGGGTTAGCGCGTACATGGAGAATCCTTATAGGTTATTGATATTTTCTGCTTCCAACTCTTGGAAGTACTTCACTGTCTTCACTTTCAGCTCTTGAGTCGATGGCTCATCACAAACGATAAGCGACTTAGGATGCAACTGAAGTGCAGAGACAGTCCATAGGTGGTTTACAGAGCCTTCAACAGCGGCTTCTAATGCAAGCGCTTTGTTGTGGCCAGTCACTAGAATCATGATCTCTTCAGCATCAAGCAATGTACCCACACCGATAGTCAGTGCGTACTTAGGTACTTGGTTCATGTCGCCATCAAAGAAGCGAGAGTTAGCGATACGTGTGTCTTCTGTTAGCGTCTTGATGCGCGTGCGTGACGAAAGCGAAGAAGCTGGCTCGTTGAATGCGATGTGGCCGTCGTTGCCTACACCACCCATGAAAAGGTTGATGCGGCCGTATGACTTAATCTTATCTTCGTAACGCTGGCATTCTGCATCGTGGTCAGCAGTGTTGCCGTCTAGCAGGTTGATGTTTTCTTCTTGAATATCAATGTGATTAAAGAAGTTGTTGTACATGAAACTACGGTATGACTCAGGGTGGTCAGCAGGAATACCGATATACTCGTCCATGTTGAAAGTAACAACGTGCTTGAAGCTTACTTCGCCTTGCTTATAAAGCTCAATCAGACGCTTGTAAGTCGCTAGTGGCGTACCACCAGTTGGTAGGCCAAGAACAAATGGACGGTCAGCAGTAGGCTGGAATGCGTTGATGCGGTCTGCGATGTAGCGCGCTGACCAAAGGCCTACTTGATTTGCTTTTTGTAACGGAATAAGTCTCACGATGATACCTCTCGATGAACGAATTTTAGGAAAATTGTAGCTTTTATACTCGATTATTTCGAATCATAAAATAAGTTTTATGATCTGGCTAGCAAAAACATGTCCTTTTGCCCCTCTCTGGTGATAAAGATCACAAATGAAAACCTTTTAATTTGCGGGGCGAAATTAAAAGAATACACTGCAAATAACTTAATCGGATAACAAAAATAAGTTATCCACCGATTCTAAGAAAACACAGGGGGAACGAAAGGTGAATATTCTTGGATATTTTCAAAAAGTCGGTAAGGCTTTGATGGTGCCAGTCGCCACATTGCCAGCCGCAGCAATCTTAATGGGTATCGGGTACTGGATTGACCCGACCGGTTGGGGTGGCAATAACGCGTTGGCTGCTTTCTTAATCAAAGCGGGTGCGGCGATTATTGATAACATGTCAGTACTGTTTGCAATCGGTGTTGCATATGGTATGTCAAAAGACAAAGACGGTGCAGCAGCACTTGCGGGTTTCGTTGGTTTCATGGTAATCACGACACTACTTAACCCAGATACAGTGAAAGCAATTGGTCTTGTTGAGCTGAACGCACAAGGCGAGGCTGCATTTGGCCGTATTAACAACCAGTTTGTTGGTATCTTGAGTGGTATTGTTGCAGCTGAACTATACAACCGTTACTACCAAGTTGAACTACCAAAAGCACTTGCGTTCTTCTCTGGTAAGCGCCTAGTACCAATCTTAACTTCTTTCGCTGGTATTGGTCTTTCTTTCGTACTTATGTACATCTGGCCTGCAGTCTTCTCTGGTCTAGTGAGCTTCGGTACGTCTATCACTGGTCTAGGTGAAGTAGGTTCTGGTCTTTACGGCTTCTTCAACCGTCTATTAATCCCAGTTGGTCTACACCACGCTCTGAACTCAGTATTCTGGTTCGATATGGCGGGCATTAATGACCTAGGTAACTGGTGGACACCTAACGCTATCGAAACGGGTGTTGGTGTAGTCGGTGAGACAGGTCGTTACATGGCTGGTTTCTTCCCAATCATGATGTTTGGTCTACCAGGTGCGGCATTGGCTATGTACCACACGGCTAAGCCAGAGAACAAAGATCGCGTTGCTTCTATCATGATTGCAGCTGGTTTCGCATCATTCTTTACTGGTGTAACTGAGCCGCTAGAATTCTCATTCATGTTCCTAGCGCCAGCACTATACGTACTGCACGCGGCATTGACAGGTGTTTCATTGTTCATCGCGGACATGATGAACTGGACTGCGGGCTTCGGCTTCTCTGCAGGTCTCGTTGATATGGTTCTATCTGCACAGAACCCACTAGCGAACAAGTGGTACATGCTGATTGTTCAAGGTCTAGTCTTCTTCGGTATCTACTACGTAGTATTCCGCGCGGCAATCCTTAAGTTCGGTCTTAAGACTCCGGGTCGCGAAGACGAAGATGTGGCTGAAGGTGCCGGTGCTAACCAAGAAACTGGTGAACTAGCGAAGCAGTACCTTAAAGCGCTAGGTGGTCACGAGAACCTAACTAACATCGACGCTTGTATCACTCGTCTACGTCTGACGCTGAAAGATCAAAGCATCGTTAACGAAAGCACGCTAAAAGCACTCGGTGCAATGGGTGTTGTTAAACTAGGTCCTAATAACCTACAAGTTATCCTAGGTCCTCTAGCTGAAATCATCGCTGGCGAAATGAAAAACGTTCCAGCAGGTGAAGATCTGAGCCTAGTTAAACTACCTCAGTAATAGCTCTACGGCGGTCTCTTTCGAGAGACCGCTTCTTTATGCGCTTAAGGTTGTTGAGCGCATAAAGAAGCCACCGTGAAGTATCTACTCCATAGGGGTTTCGCGAAGTCGAGACAACTTCGTGTCAATGTTGTAACGCATGTTCGATGTTGATGAATCGTCTATTCCTGAGTGAATGTTGTGTTTTTGGCTTTCATTGTGATTGCCTCGATTTCTTTCCACCCGCCTTTAGGCGGGTTTTTTTTGTCCATATGATGTGTAAAGCGCGGGTAATGGTTGAGTCATCCTGCAATATTGTGGATCATATGGGGATTATTTAATTTCTATACGGACACACGTGAGGTGTAATTGATGAGTGATTCTGAAGCTCGTCCAACCAACTTTATCCGCAACATCATTGATGCGGATTTAGACAGTGGCAAACATAGCAGCGTACATACTCGTTTCCCGCCGGAGCCAAATGGCTATCTTCATATCGGGCACGCGAAATCCATCTGTTTAAACTTTGGTATTGCTCAGGATTACCAAGGTCAATGTAACTTACGTTTTGACGATACCAATCCTGAAAAGGAAGATATCGAATACGTTGAGTCAATCAAGAGTGATGTGCAATGGTTAGGTTTCCAATGGGATGGCGATATCTGCTACTCATCGAACTATTTTGATCAGCTATACGCCTACGCGGTAGAGCTGATTGAAAAGGGCTTAGCTTACGTTGAAGAGCTGAATGCAGAACAGATTCGTGAGTACCGTGGCACCTTAACACAACCGGGTAAGCATAGTCCTTATCGCGATCGTCCTGTCGAAGAGAACTTGGCGCTATTTGAAAAAATGCGTGAGGGCGGTTTTGAAGAGGGGACGGCATGCTTGCGTGCTAAGATCGACATGGCTTCACCGTTTATGGTGATGCGCGATCCTGTGTTGTATCGAGTGCGATTTGCTGAACACCATCAGACGGGTGACAAATGGTGCATTTACCCAATGTACGATTTTACACACTGTATTTCTGATGCGTTAGAAGGCATTACACATTCGCTATGCACCCTTGAGTTCCAAGACAACCGTCGTCTGTATGACTGGGTATTGGAAAACATTTCGATTGAATGCCAGCCTCATCAGTATGAGTTTAGCCGCCTAAATCTTGAATATACTGTGATGTCCAAGCGTAAGTTGAATCAGCTGGTGACTGACAACTTGGTTTCTGGTTGGGATGACCCACGTATGCCAACGATTTCAGGCTTGCGTCGTCGTGGCTTTACTTCGGCATCGATTCGTGAGTTTTGTAAACGTATCGGTGTGACGAAGCAAGAAAACATGATCGAAATGGGGTCGCTTGAATCTTGTATTCGTGACGATCTTAACGAGAATGCTGCACGCGCGATGGCTGTTCTTGATCCGATCAAGCTTGTGATTGAGAACTTCGATGGTGAAGCGGAACAGTTGACTGTTGCTAATCATCCGAATAAACCTGAAATGGGTTCACGTAACGTGCCATTCACTCGTGAGGTCTTTATCGAGCGTGAAGACTTCCGAGAAGAAGCGAACAAAAAATACAAGCGTCTTGTTTTAGGTAAGGAAGTTCGCTTACGTGGTGCGTATGTCGTGAAAGCAGAGCGCGTAGAGAAAGACGAAGCGGGCAATGTTACCACGATTTACTGCACTTATGATGCTGATACTTTGGGTAAGAACCCGGCTGACGGTCGTAAAGTTAAAGGGGTCATTCACTGGGTGAGTGCAAGCGAAGGTTTGCCTGCTGAGATCCGCCTGTATGATCGTTTGTTTACTGTGCCAAACCCAGCAGCAGAAGATGACTTTGTCGCTGTGATCAACCCAGAGTCTCTCATTGTCAAACAAGGTGTTGTAGAACCGTCACTGGTTAATGCAGAAGCTGAGGTCGCTTATCAGTTTGAGCGTACGGGTTATTTCTGTGTCGATAGCAAAGACTCAGCAGCAGACAAACTGGTGTTTAACCGCACAGTTGGCCTGCGTGACACGTGGGCAAAAATTGGCGATTAAGCTGACTGAGCCCAGAAAGTAAAAAACCAGCCGAATGGCTGGTTTTTTTATTTCTTTGTCACATTGTGCAGTGAGTCGTCTTGAGTGCAATCCCCTTCCATACAATGGCCATAAAGATAAAGGCTATGGTTGGTTAGACGAACATTAAACGATGCGGCGATCTCTTTTTGGCGAGTCTCGATAAGATCATCTGAAAACTCAATAACTTTGCCGCAATCTAAGCAAACTAAGTGATCATGGTGATGCTGAGTGGCAAGTTCAAAGACAGATTTACCACCTTCAAAATGGTGACGGGTCACAATCCCTGCATCATCAAATTGGTTCAAAACGCGATAGACAGTGGCTAGACCAATCTCTTCACCAATATCAATCAGCTTTTTATACAGATCTTCGGCGCTAATGTGCTGGCAATCTGGTTCTTGTAGCACTTCAAGAATCTTCAAGCGGGGAAGAGTAACTTTCAGGCCAGCTTGTTTAAGTGCTTGGTTATTATCTGACATTTGACTTTCCTGTTGGCTAGCTACGAATGGTTCGTAGTAGTCTTTAGTGTAGCATTCATTATAAGTGAGCTCTTAGCAACAATAAACCTTGATTCTGTAGGATTATTCGCGAAACTGGGCAAAAATGACACTTTGTTAATCAATTGTAACTCAATAGAGCTCTGGTCATACCAGTTTGCAAGGTCAAGATGTGCTGTATACAAATATGAGCGAGAAAAGTCTGATATTTCAGATGTGGGAGTCTATCTCTGTATGATAGGGAATGGGGGCAAAAAAGCGCCGATAGAAAAGGCTAACGGCGCTGTATCATTCAGTAGGCAGGCATTAGGCGAGTTCAGCTAAGCACATTTCTTCAAATAGCTGCTTACACCATGCGTTAACGCGTTCTTCTGTGAGTTCTGGTTGACGATCTTCGTCGATACAAAGGCCAACAAAATCATCGCCAACGAGCGCTTTAGAGGCTTCAAACTCATAGCCATCTGTTGAAGTGTGGCCAACAATGGTCGCGCCCTTTCCTTCAATAATGTCGCGTACGGTACCCATCGCATCACAGAAGTACTCAGCGTAGTCTTCTTGGTCACCACAACCGAAGATAGCAACCAACTTAGTAGAGAAGTCGATGGCTTCCAATTCAGGGAAGAAGTCGTCCCAATCACATTGCGCTTCGCCGTAGTACCAAGTTGGAATACCGATTAGTAGTAGGTCGAAGTTATCGATATCTTCTTTAGAACTTTTTGCGATGTCTTTAACATCAACAAGGCTTTTGCCAAGTTGTTTTTGAATCATTTTTGCAACAGCTTCTGTGTTGCCAGTGTCACTGCCGAAAAAGAGTCCTACACTCGCCATATTTATTACCCGTAGTTTAAGCTGTTCTGGTCACTGCTTGAACAGAACGAAATTCGTATATCAAGAAAGCGTTCAATTGTGATTATTCTAACTCAGTGCTCAGCATTGTTTCAAAGTGATTACGTACTTTCGGTACGAAACTTAATGCCGTTTTACTGATGCGATAGCGCTGTTAGAGTCCTACGCCTTCCCAAAAAAACTGGATCATGCCTTTTGCGATAAAGCCGGCACAGCCCAAAAAAAGGACAAGCCAAACTATTTTTCGTCCAAATGGAGGCACATTTGCTTGGTTTAGTACGTCACGAATCGCCATGCCAATAAAAAAGAAAATAGCGGCAAATAGCAAATCGAGTCCGACAGATTCGAAAAGTGCCATATGATCGTAAAACATGTGGATGTTCCTTTCCTTTGCTCAATTTGGTTTATCAACGCGATGAGCACTTCTTCATGAAGATGCCGTGTAGTTTATCACGGCAACCAAACGCTGTTAATTCTCATTCAGAAATCGCTGTATGACGCGATGAACGGTTTCTGGTTTTTCTGCGTGCAGCCAATGTCCTGTGTTGGCAACCATATGTGCGCGTGCATTTGGGAACTGGCGCGCTGTCGCATCGCGATATTCGGGATGGATGTACTCGGAGTTTTGACCTTTCACAAAGAGAGTTGGCCCGTGGTAAGGTTCAATGGCTTGCCAGCCCATAATGTGTTGATAATTGTTCCAAAGACTTTGTACATTAAATTGCCAAGCAAAACGGTCACCTTCGCGCTTGAGTGACTTGAGTAAGAATTGACGTACACCAGGATCGTTGACATGCATGGCAAGATAGCTTTCTGCTTCTGAACGTTTCGTGATGGTATTGAGGTAGGCAGAGACTTCATTAAGGCCAGCAAAGACGTTGTCGTGACGTCCTTTAGAATAGGCGACAGGTGCAATATCAAGCACCACAAGGCGTCTCACTTTATCTGGGCAGCGGTCAGCCAGTTTCATTGCGACTTTTCCCCCCATTGAGTGGCCGATGACATCAAACTGGTCTAAACAAAGGTGTTCAATCAAAGTGACGAGATCTTCGGCCATCATATTGTAGTCATGGCGATCACTTTTGGGCGACTGGCCGTGGTTGCGAAGATCAACGGAGATCACTTCGTATTGCTCACTCAGTGGTCGCGCAAGAAGCCCCAAGTTAGATAAACTGCCAAATAGACCGTGGATCAATAAGATCGGCTGTCCCTTTCCTTCTATCTTGTAATGCAGCTGCATGGATCTTTTCTCTAGTAGTTTTATAGTTTGGCGTAGAGTATAACGCGCTTACGCGCTATAATCGCGTCCAGTTAGTTGAATGGAACGACAATGAATAACAAGATGAAAACTATTGAGGTAGACGAAGAGTTATACCGTTACATCGCAAGTCAGACTCAGCAGATCGGCGAAAGCGCTTCTGATATTCTGCGCCGTCTTCTTATGGCATCAGCTTCTGAGCCCGTTGAACCAGTCGCAGCACCTGAAGTTCAACCTGTATCGCAAGGTATTGTTGTCAGTAAAGATGCCGGCAAGTCTGTTGATATCGATAGAACGAAAGAGATGCGATCTCTTCTGATCTCCGATGAGTTAGCGAAAGAAGATAAAGCGATCGGTCGCTTTATGTTGGTGTTAACCTCTCTGTATCGAATCGATCCTCAAGGTTTTTCAGATGCTGCCGCGATTAAAGGTCGTACCCGCGTCTACTTTGCATCAGATGAAGAGACGTTACTAGCTAGTGGAAAAACAACAAAACCAAAAGCGATCCCGGAAACACCTTTCTGGGTGATCACCAATACGAATACCGGCCGCAAACGTCAGATGGTCGAGCAGTTGATGGAGCGTATGCGCTTCGACAGCGACATTATCGAAAAGGTCTGCGCCGCTATTTAACTTTGTTGGCTTTTAGCATTTATACAAGGACCTGTTTTTTATGGCTATTCATCCTCGTGCTGGGCAGCGTGCCCAGCAAGAAGATATGCATAATATTCCCGCACTCGTCTCTAACTACTTCCTGATCGAACCTGATAGCGCGAATGCGGCGCAACGTGTCCAGTTTGGTACTTCGGGTCACCGTGGTACGGCAGACAAGGGAACGTTTAATCAACACCACATTTGGGCGATAGCCCAAGCCGTCGCCGAAGTTCGTCAGTCTCACGGCATCAACGGCCCGCTATTCCTCGGTAAAGATACCCACGCGCTTTCTGAACCTGCATTTATTTCTACACTTGAAGTGCTAACGGCAAATCAAGTCGAAATCGTGGTTCAAGAGAATAATGGCTTTACCCCAACGCCAGGCATCTCTCACGCGATTCTTTGTCATAACAAGGCGAATGCTTCTCAAGCTGATGGGATTGTCATTACCCCTTCACACAATCCGCCACAAGATGGGGGCATCAAATATAATCCTCCACATGGTGGTCCAGCGGAAGCAGCGTTAACCGATGCGATTGAAGCACGTGCCAATGAGATCATCGCGGCTGGGTTGAGCGCGGTCAAACGTCTGCCGATCGCGACGGCTAAAGAAAGTGGCTTGATCATCGAACGTGATCTTGTGAAGCCTTACATCGATGATCTTGAAAATGTGATTGATGTTAAAGCGATTCAAGCGGCAGGTTTGAAGATTGCTGTTGATCCTCTTGGGGGCTCAGGTATTGACTATTGGCGTCAAATTCGCGATGCCTTTAATCTGGATCTCACCTTAGTGGATGAAAGTATTGATCCTTCATTCCGTTTTATGTCTTTAGATAAAGATGGCGTCGTGCGGATGGACTGCTCATCGCCTTATGCAATGGCTGGTTTGCTGGCGTATAAGGATGATTATGACCTCGCATTTGGTAACGACCCAGACTACGACCGTCATGGCATCGTTACCCCATCAGGGCTGATGAATCCAAACCACTACCTTGCTGTTTGCATCGATTATCTATTCCGTCACCGCCCTGAGTGGGCACGAGATGTCGCTGTCGGCAAAACTTTGGTTTCAAGCGCATTGATTGATCGTGTTGTCGCCGATCTAGGCAGGACACTAAAAGAAGTGCCTGTCGGTTTCAAATGGTTTGTGGATGGGTTGTATAGTGGCGAGTTCGGCTTTGGTGGCGAAGAGAGTGCGGGTGCCTCTTTCTTGCGTAAAGATGGTACGCCTTGGTCAACAGACAAAGACGGTATTTTACTTTGCTTACTTGCCGCAGAAATTACCGCGGTGACTGGCTTGAATCCGCAGCAATACTACGAAAAGTTGGCAGAGCGCCATGGTGAGTCTCAGTACAATCGTTTGCAAGCCGTAGCGAACAGTGATCAAAAAGCGATCTTGAAGAAGATGTCAGCGGATATGGTTACAGCAGATACGTTAGCCGGAGATGCCATTACTGCGCGTTTGACTCACGCACCAGGGAATGGAGAGGCGATCGGTGGTTTAAAAGTCACCACAGACTCAGGTTGGTTCGCTGCTCGTCCATCAGGCACTGAAGATATCTATAAAATCTATTGTGAGAGCTTTAAAGGTGAAGATCACCTGAAACAGATCGAGCAAGAAGCACAAGAGATCGTCAATCAAGTGTTTGCCAACGCGGGATTATAACGGTGTGATGTTGATGAAAGGCCGCTGATATTCAGCGGCTTTTTTTGTGCTCGTTTGGCCAGTCGGGCGTGACGAGAAAGAGCCTCTCTCCCATTTGGTTAATGCACTGGATAGGGTGAGTGAGTACCTCGGGTACGGTAGGACATGCGTCAAAGGGGGGCAGGCCAAGCCAGTTGGCTTTAGTGAGCACGCGCCATTTGGTGGTGTCAACTTCATGGCGATAAGCCCAAATGCCCTGTAATGCAGTGTCTTCGCACCAAACAGGTAGTGTTGGGCGAGCTTCGCTGATATGGCGGTAAAGCATCCCTTGAATCACACCACAGGCTTTGGCCGGGATGCCGTAACTATCGGCATACTGCTGTCGATAAGCGTCTTGTTGGCAAAGTGTGAGTTGATGATTTGCCATTCGTGAGACTTTTTTGTCCAGTGAGTCTGTCGCATTGGGGCCCAGCCATTGCCCGTCAATATGAAAATAGAATTTAACAGCAATTTCCCAGTGCTCTAATGCATCTTGGTGGTTGATTAGAAAATCGATAGCACCGAGCGTACGTTTATCTGAGATTAGTTGGAGCTCTTCCGCGACCAGTTGATGCTGCGTCGATTCAGCGATAGCACGTTGAATTAGCCATTGATAGTAAAAGCCCAAGCGTCCATTGCCACTGTAGGGGGTGTTCGGTATGTGACAGTCGAGTACTTGGCGATATTGTTGAATGAAATCGCTGCCTTGGTTGGTATAGAGCACGGGTAGGTTCTTAAGTGCTTTCAGGTTGCTGAGATGATCGGCATTGGTAAATAAGTTGTTATTTTTCATTTTTGTCACGGAATAGAGCGTGTATGAGAGAATAATTGGTCAATGTTTGCACAAATGTGTAGTAAATTTACGCATTTTGATCTATGGTAAGACCAGTTAAATAGCTATCTGGAGGCGACCATGTATCAAGTATATTCTTTGCCCAATATCGTTTTGCGTCGAGCATTTGTGGTTTTGGCCGGTGTCGTTTCATTTCCTTTTGTTTTGGTCACGGGTAACCGTTCGAAGTTTTATAGCTTTCTACACCGTATGTGGGTGAAGACGAGTACTAAACCAGTTTGGCTTAAGCAATCAGAGAAGAGTGGCCGAGAATTGTTCTAAATGCAACGGCCAATTTGGTGGCATTGTCACTGAATTAACTGTGAGAATTTTGTAATCGGCAGCGGAGACGCTGCCGATTTTTTGTTGTTGCGGTATGATGAGCCGAAGTGCAATACACGGAATGAGAAGATGAACAATCTGGTATTAGAAAAGCATCTGAATAGCCTATTATCTAGCCACCTATTCAAAGATTACTGTCCAAATGGGCTACAGGTTGAAGGCAAGAGTGAAGTGACACGTATCATGACTGGCGTTACAGCTTGTCAGGCATTGATTGATCGCGCTGTAGAAGCGCAAGTTGATGCGCTACTGGTTCACCATGGATTTTTTTGGAAAGGTGAACCAGAGCCGATTCGGGGGATGAAATTTCGTCGAATCAAAGCGTTGATTGACAATGGCATTAATCTGTACGCCTACCACCTACCTGTCGATGTGCATCCTAGCTTGGGAAACAATGCGCGGTTAGGTAAGTTGTTGGGGGTGCAAGAGGTAACGACGCTTGAACCTGAAAACCCATGTGCCTTAATTGGGACAGGGCACTTTACCCCACCTATTTCTGCAAAAACACTCGCACAGCGTATCGAAAGCGCGTTAGCACGCCAACCGCTGCATATCGCGAGTGAGCCAGATAAACTGATTACGACGCTGGGGTGGTGCACCGGTGGGGGGCAGGATTTTATTGAACAGGCAGCAAATGCGAATCTGGATGCGTTTATTTCTGGAGAGATATCCGAACGTACGACTCACAGTGCGCGAGAACTCGGGATTGATTACTTTGCGGCTGGTCACCATGCAACCGAGCGCTACGGTATAAAAGCGCTCGGAGAACACTTGGTGAAAGAATATGGCGTGAGTGTGCAATTTGTGGATATAGACAATCCAGTATAGTGAATATTTTTTGCATAATATTGAGCCTGCGACTCCCGCAGGCTTTTTGTATTAAACTTTCAATATTCATTATTTAAGAGTCAACATTTCCGAAAAACCGCACTATTAAAAATATTTTGAAACATTATTCCGGGGTAAGATGATCAGAAATTTCAGGAATGATTGATTTTTGTCAAATCTGTCACCGATCTTACATGAGTTCGTGTAAAAAAATTACGATTTGGACATTCCGGTCGGGTAAATTATTTCTCAGTGATGAGTGCATTATTGCGTTTTTATGCAGGCAAGGTGCCTCTTATTTTGCCTGCTGAAGTGGTAACGGTATTGGATAAGCCGAATAAGCAAATACTCGTTTGTGATAGTTACTACTGATTATTAGATCGGAGAATAAAATGTCCCAAAAATGGTTTGCGACGTCTGTAGAAGAGACGTTGAAGCAGCATGACACCGCGGTTGAAAAAGGGCTGAGCTCGGAGACGGTAGCACGTCGTCTCGAAGAGTTCGGATACAATGAATTACAAGCTCAAGACAGTACGCCAGCTTGGAAACTGTTTGCGCATCAGTTTCAAAACCCACTGATTTTCATTCTCGCTGTTGGCGCGATTGTGTCGTTCATGACAGGTCATACTGTGGATGCAGTCGCCATCACAGCGATCATTTTCATCAATGCCTGTATTGCATTTTGGCAAGAATACAAAGCGCAAAAGGGCATGGAAGCGCTTAAAGAAATGGCTGCGCCAACGGCAGAAGTACTGCGTGGTGGTGAGTGGCTGAATGTGCCAGCACGTGAGCTAGTGCCTGGGGATGTTATTCGTATCAGTACGGGTGATATCTTACCGGCTGATGTGCGAATTTTAGAAGCAAACCGGTTGGCGATTGATGAAGCTGCCCTGACCGGGGAGTCTGAGCCAGTCGATAAAATCACTGACATCATCGCTGACGAAAGTGTTGGCCTTGGCGATCAGAAAAACATGGGCTTTATGACGACGATTGTCACAACAGGTAATGGCCTTGGCGTTGTGACAGGGACAGGTATGAAAACCGAAGTCGGTCATATCGCGGACATGATGGCGAACACTGAAGAGACGAAAACACCGATGCAGGTGCGTATGGATACCATTGCTAAAATGCTATTGGTTGCGGGCCTATCGGTTGTTGGTGTGGTCTGTGCGATTGGTCTATATCACGGTATGCCATGGCTAGACATTCTCACCACAGGTATCTCGCTCTCAGTTGCGGCAATCCCAGAAGGCTTACCAACGGTTGTGACGATTGTTTTGACCATGGGTTCAACCAAAATGGTGAAAAGCAATGCGCTCGCCAAACAGCTTGCTGCGATTGAAACGCTAGGTTCGACAACGGTAATTTGTTCTGACAAAACAGGTACATTGACACAAAACCAGATGCAAGTGATGAAGGCCTATGATGCTGAAGGTCGATACTGGGAAGTGACAGGTAAAGGTTTTGACCCGAAAGGTGAATTTGTTCCAGAGAATCATGACGTTGCAGCAACTGATAGTGCGGCAATGATGCAAGGTCTCGTTGTCGCTACGCTTTGTAATGATGCAGAGTATGTGCAAGACGGTGGTAAGTTCAGTGTACGTGGTAACCCAACTGAAGGGGCTTTGATTGTTGCCGCTGCAAAAGCAGGTCTGAAACAAGCAGAAATGCTGTCGACCGGGGGTTATTCTATTGTTGAGAAGTTCCCATTTGATTCTGCGCGTAAAATGGCATCAGTGATTGTTAAGAGCCCTGAGGGTAAGCACTTTCTCGCCCTAAAGGGCGCACCAGATGTGGTACTTCGTCACTCAGCAGGCTTTATGGTAGACGGCGCACCTGTATACCACAGCAGCACGGCGATTGAAGGGAATCTTGCGCTAGAGGCAAACCCTACGTCTGAGTATGTCGCGAACTTCGAAGCAGCGATTGAGAACTTCGGTAAAGATGCACTGCGTACACTTGCGGTAGGTATGCGTGAGTTAAGTGAAGCGGACCTGAAAAAAGACCCAGAAGAGCTGGAAAAAGACGTCGTTATTCTTGGTGTTTACGGCATCATGGATCCACCTCGTCCTGAAGTCCGTGATGCAGTTGAGCAGTGTTACAACGCAGGTGTTCGAACTGTCATGATTACGGGTGACCACGCGGTTACCGCTGCAGCGATTGCACGTGATATCGGTATCATTCGTAGCGAAAAAGATCGTGTTGTGACAGGGACTGAACTCGATGCGATGAGCGATGAGGACCTTCAGAACATCTGTCCTGAGGTTGCTGTATTTGCGCGTGTAACCCCAGAACACAAACTACGCATTGTTAAAGCACAGCAAGTCAATAACGAAGTCGCTGCCATGACCGGTGATGGCGTGAATGATGCACCAGCACTACGTCGCGCAGACATTGGTGTTGCCATGGGTATTACTGGTACATCAGTGGCGAAGGATTCTGGCGACCTGATTCTGTTGGATGATAACTTCAGTACGATTGTGAAAGCGGTTCGCCAAGGACGCCAAATCTTCGATAACCTGCGCAAGTTTATTCGTCAGGAGCTGACAGCGAATGTCGGTGAGATCTCGGTTATCTTGTTTGCATTTTTGCTAATGGGGCCAGAAGCAATTCTTCCGTTAACACCACTGATGATTCTTTGGGTTAACTTAGTGTCGGATGGCTTGCCAGCGCTAGCGTTAGGTGTTGAGCCAGAAGAAAAAGATTTGATGGAGCGTGCACCTCGTAAGCGCAACGAAGGTTTCTTCTCTGCGGGTCTTGGTGAGCGTATTATCACCCGTGGTTTAGCGCTTGGTGCATTAAGTTATGTTGCCTTCTCTTGGGCATTAGATAACGGTTACTCAGCGAACTACGCACAGACAATGGCATTCATGACCTTGATCTTTGCACAGCTATGGCATCTGTTCGATTGTCGTACTTTTACAACCTTGTTCCGTAAAAATCCATTCACTAACAAGTACTTGTTAGGTGCGGTGGCCGCTTCAGCGACCTTGTCACTAGGTGTGGTTTACACCGGGTTTGGCCAGCTTGTATTCAGCACTGAAGCACTGGAAATGTCGCACTTGATGTTGATTGCCATTGGTTCATCACTACCGACCTTTGTGCTTTCTGGTGTGAAAGAACTGACCAAAGTGAAGTTTATCTAATTCATCCCCTCAAGGAATGAAACCCAAAATAAAAGGCTTGCCAGTGGCAAGCCTTTTTTCTCATTACGTATAGGAAAAAGATTATTCGCGTTCGTGTAGAGGATCGAACTCGCGAAGTGCTTTACCTGTGTAGAGCTGGCGAGGACGGCCAATACGCGCCGCTGGGTCACTATGCATTTCATTCCAGTGGGCAATCCAACCGATGGTACGAGACATCGCAAAGATAACGGTAAACATAGACACCGGAATGCCAATCGCTTTTAGAATGATACCTGAGTAGAAATCGACGTTCGGGTAAAGTTTCTTCTCAACAAAGTACTCATCCGACAGTGCAATACGTTCGAGTTCCATTGCCACATCCAAGAGTGGATCTTGAATATTAAGTTCCTCAAGGACTTCATGGCACGCTTCACGCATAACCGTCGCACGTGGGTCGTAGTTTTTGTAGACGCGGTGACCAAAGCCCATAAGGCGGAATGGATCTTCCTTGTCTTTGGCTTTCTCGATGAACTCTGGAATGTTATCGACGCTACCTATCTCTTCGAGCATCTTCAAACAAGCTTCGTTTGCACCACCGTGCGCAGGTCCCCACAGAGAAGCAATACCTGCGGCGATACATGCGAATGGGTTTGCACCAGAAGAGCCTGCTAGACGAACGGTCGATGTCGATGCATTTTGCTCATGGTCAGCGTGCAAGGTGAAAATCTTATCCATAGCACGGGCGATTACAGGGCTCACTTCGTACTCTTCACATGGTGTAGCAAACATCATGTGTAGGAAGTTTTCCGCATAATCGAGGTCATTGCGAGGGTAGATGAAAGGCTGGCCAATCGAGTACTTGTAACACATTGCAGCCAGCGTCGGCATTTTAGACAACAGGCGGAAAGCCGCGATTTCACGGTGACTGTCGTTGTTGATGTCTAAAGAGTCATGGTAGAAGGCAGCGAGTGCTCCGACAACACCGACCATAATCGCCATAGGGTGAGCGTCGCGACGGAAGCCATGGAAGAAGCTGGCAATCTGCTCATGTACCATGGTGTGACGTGTTACGGTAGTGCGGAACTTCTCGTAATCTTCGCGGCTTGGTACTTCTCCGTACAATAGGATGTAACATACTTCAAGGTAATCGGCTTTGTTCGCGAGCTGATCGATTGGAAAGCCTCGATGCAGCAGAATGCCTTTGTCGCCATCAATATACGTAATTTGAGATTCACATGATGCAGTGGCAAGAAAACCCGGGTCGAAAGTGAAGTAGCCGTTAGCACCTAGCGCGCGCACGTCGACAACTTCAGGGCCGATAGTTCCTTCAATAATCGGCAATTCGATTGGCGCTTTCCCTTCAATATGAAGAGTCGCTTTCTTGTCCGACATAACAATCTCCTTTGCTTTTTATAGTCCTATCCCAGAAATTGGGTTGCATTGAAGTTGTACCTTTGAGGTGCTTTAAAGTCAATTTTTGTACTCGTGAGTGTGCGCTTGTTAATAAATATGAGTAAAAATTCGTGAAAACTGTGGCTCATGTTGGAACTTTTGTTACTTGAATTGTTTTTAAATGTTGCGCCACGTATAGTTCTCTGAGGTCCCGATATGATTGGGACAGCGCCGCTTCAAGAACTTGAGCACATTGACAAAAATATAGACGGAATTAACCCAAAATCGGTCAGCTTAACATCGATTTATGTTAATTATGTTAAAAATATGTGTTGAGAGGCAGCCCTGACTGATTCATTCGGGAGTGGTATATAAAAAACATGCTCAATGGAGCTGAGTGAGCAAATACCGTGAAAGTAAATAAGTCTCGACCCGTTAACCTAGATCTGCAAACGATCCGCTTTCCTATTACTGCGATTGCGTCCATTCTTCACCGAATTTCGGGCGTCATAATGTTTGTCTCTGTAGCTATTTTATTATGGTTACTGGGTACATCGTTATCGTCACCTGAAGGTTTCCATCAAGCCGCCAACATTATGAATAGTTTTTTCGTGAAACTAATTATATGGGGCATTTTGGCTGCGCTCTTATATCACATGGTTGTTGGTATTCGTCATTTAATGATGGATATGGGCTACTTTGAGGAATTAGAGTCAGGAAATAAAAGCGCCAAGGTAAGCTTTATTATTACCGCAGTGCTATTTGTGATTTCGGGAGTGATTGTATGGTAAACCCAGTATCTTCTGTGGGCCGCAATGGCGTCCATGATTTCGTATTAATTCGTGCATCTGCCATTATCTTAACCCTGTACACCTTCTACATGTTGGGCTACTTCCTTTTTGGCCCTACGTTAACTTATGAAGTGTGGACGGGTTTCTTCGCACAAACCAGCACGAAGGTCTTCACCATGTTGGCGCTGTTTTCTGTGCTAATCCACGCGTGGATTGGTATGTGGCAGGTGTTAACAGATTACATAAAGCCGGCAGCCCTAAGGGCTGGCATTCAATTCGCGATTGTCGCGATGCTTCTAATCTATCTTCTTTCCGGTTTCTTTATTGTGTGGGGTGTGTAAGTGACTATTCCAGTACGTGAATTTGATGCAGTCGTAATTGGTGCTGGTGGTGCGGGTATGCGCGCCGCACTGCAAATTTCTGAGCAGGGCCTGACATGTGCGCTGCTTTCTAAAGTTTTCCCAACACGTTCTCACACGGTTTCTGCTCAAGGTGGTATCACTGTTGCTTTGGGTAACTCTCACAAAGATAACTGGCAGTGGCACATGTATGACACGGTGAAGGGATCTGATTATATCGGCGACCAGAACGCGATCGAATACATGTGTAAGAACGGCCCGCAGTCCGTGATTGAGCTTGAGCGCATGGGCTTACCATTTTCCCGATTCGAAGACGGCACAATTTATCAACGTCCGTTTGGTGGGCAATCAAAAGAGTTTGGTGGCGAACAAGCCGCGCGAACAGCCGCTGCGGCTGACCGAACAGGACATGCGCTACTGCACACGCTCTACCAGCAAAACATCAAGCATAAAACGACCATTTTCTCAGAGTGGTATGCCTTGGATCTGGTGAAGAACCAAGATGGCGCCGTTGTTGGTACGACCGCTATTTGTATGGAGACAGGTGAGGTTTGCTACTTCAAAGCAAAAGCCACTGTCTTAGCAACGGGTGGTGCGGGGCGTATTTATGCGTCGACGACCAATGCGCACATCAATACTGGTGATGGTGTTGGTATGGCTTTACGTGCCGGTGTACCAATGCAAGACATGGAGATGTGGCAGTTCCACCCGACGGGTATTGCAGGTGCTGGTGTACTCGTGACTGAAGGTTGTCGTGGTGAAGGTGGTTACCTTCTTAATAATAACGGTGAGCGCTTTATGGAGCGCTATGCACCAAACGCCAAAGACCTCGCTGGTCGAGATGTTGTTGCACGTTCCATGATGGTTGAAATTCGTGAAGGTCGTGGTTGTGATGGCCCATGGGGACCACACATCAAGCTGAAAATGGATCACTTGGGCAAAGAGGTGTTGGAATCGCGCCTACCGGGTATCTGTGAGTTGTCGAGAACCTTCGCACACGTTGACCCTGTGAAAGAGCCGATTCCAGTTATTCCTACTTGCCACTACATGATGGGTGGCGTACCGACTCAGGTATCTGGTCAAGCGATTGCACAAGATACCGCAGGCCAAGACTATGATGTGCAGGGACTCTTCGCGTGTGGTGAAATTGCGAGTGTATCTGTGCATGGTGCAAACCGTCTTGGTGGTAACTCTCTGCTTGATTTGGTGGTATTCGGTCGCGCAACGGGTCTACACCTAGGTGAGACCTTGGCGGCGCAGGTTGAAGCGCGTGATGCCTCTGAGTCTGATTTGGAAGCATCGCTTTCACGTCTAAACCGTTGGAACACAACGCAGCAGGGTGAAGATCCTGTTCAAATTCGCAAAGACCTACAGTCTTGCATGCAAAACAATTTCTCAGTCTTCCGTGAAGGTGACGCTATGGCGAAAGGCCTGGAAGAGCTGAAAGTGATTCGTGAGCGCTTAAAAGAAGCGCGTTTGGATGATAATTCTCAGGAATTTAATACACAACGTATTGAATGTTTAGAGCTGGATAACCTGATGGAGACAGCCTACGCAACGGCTGTGGCAGCGAATTTCCGTACAGAAAGCCGCGGTGCACACTCTCGATTTGACTATCCAGAACGTGATGATGAGAACTGGTTGGTTCACACCATCTACAACCCTGAGACAGAAGCGATGAACAAGCGGGACGTGAATATGGCGCCTGTGACTCGTGAAGCTTTCCCACCTAAAGCACGAACTTACTAAGGGAGACGAGAAAATGAAACTTAATTTTTCGGTGTACCGTTATAACCCTGATGAAGACAGTGCACCTTATATGAAAGATTACCTTCTGGAAGTGCCAGAAGGTTCTGACATGATGGTGTTGGATGCGCTTATCTTGCTGAAAGAGCAGGATCCGTCGCTGGCTTTTCGACGCTCATGTCGTGAAGGCGTATGTGGTTCAGACGGTATCAACATGAATGGCCAAAATGGTCTCGCTTGTATTACGCCGCTATCTGCACTTACCAATCAAAAAACCATTGTGATTCGTCCACTGCCTGGTCTCCCTGTTATTCGTGACCTGATTATTGACATGGAGCAGTTCTACACTAATTACGCGAAGGTGAAGCCTTTCTTAATTAGCGACGGGAATGTACCGCCTGCTCGCGAGAACCTTCAGTCGCCGGACGAGCGTGCCCATTTAGATGGTCTTTACGAGTGCATTATGTGTGCTTGTTGCTCGACCTCTTGCCCATCTTTCTGGTGGAATCCAGATAAGTTTGTTGGCCCTGCTGGACTACTTGCTGCTTATCGCTGGCTGATTGACAGCCGTGATAGTGCAACAGATGAACGTTTGTCTGATTTGGACGATGCGTTTAGCGTTTTTCGTTGCCATGGCATCATGAATTGTGTAAATGTTTGTCCTAAAGGATTAAATCCGACGAAAGCGATCGGGCATATTAAGACGATGCTGCTTAAAAAGGCAGTTTAAAACGTCTGTTTGAAATGAATATCGATATGCCGCCCTTTAGCGGGGCGGCCGGAAAATACGCCTTAGAGTGTATTACTTGGCGATAACGATAGTAGTTAAGGGAAAACAATGCAGAACGGCGTTATGAAGGCATGGCTTGAGTCTTCACACTTGGCTGGCGCCAATGCGACTTACGTAGAAGATCTCTACGAGCTGTATCTTAGCGACCCTGACTCGGTAAATGAAGAATGGCGAAATGTGTTTGATGGCCTTCCAGTCGTCAAAGAGGATGCGACCGAGCAACCACATTCCCGCGTTCGAGATTACTTCCGACGATTGGCAAAAGAAACAACCTACCTAAGTGCACCAGTCACCGACCCTGAGGTCGACGCGAAACAGGTAAAAGTATTGCAGTTAATCAATGCTTACCGTTTTCGTGGTCATCAACACGCAAATTTGGATCCACTCGGTCTTTGGCAACAGGACCGCGTCGCTGAGCTTGATCCTTCTTTCCACTCACTGACTGAAGAAGACATGGACACCGAGTTCAATGTCGGTTCGTTTGCGATTGGTAAAGAGAGTATGCGACTGCGTGATCTCTATGATGCACTGAAAAAAACCTATTGTGGTTCGATTGGTGCGGAATACATGCATATTACCAACACAGAAGAAAAACGTTGGATTCAACAGCGTTTAGAATCTGTGATGGGACAACCCTCTTTTAGTCGAGATGAGAAACTGTCGTTTCTTGATGAGCTGACAGCTGCGGAAGGTTTAGAGCGCTATCTTGGTGCAAAATTCCCAGGTGCGAAGCGTTTCTCTCTGGAAGGTGGTGATGCGCTTATTCCAATGGTGAAAGAAATTATTCGCCATGGTGGTACGCAAGACATTAAAGAGATCGTTATCGGTATGGCTCACCGTGGGCGACTTAACGTGCTGGTTAATGTTCTTGGTAAGAAGCCTCAAGACCTCTTTGACGAGTTTGCTGGTAAGCATGACGAAACATGGGGTACGGGTGATGTGAAGTATCACCAAGGTTTCTCTGCCGACTTTGCTACACCGGGCGGTGATGTTCACCTTGTCTTGGCCTTTAACCCATCTCACCTTGAGATTGTTAACCCGGTGGTTATTGGTTCTGTACGCGCTCGTCAAGACCGTTTAGGCGACAAAAACGGCTCAAACGTGTTACCTATTACGATTCATGGCGACTCAGCGATCGCTGGTCAAGGCGTTGTGGCAGAGACATTTAATATGTCTCAATCACGTGCTTATCGTGTTGGTGGTACAGTACGTATCGTTGTGAACAACCAAATTGGTTTCACAACCTCGAATCCAAAAGATACCCGTTCAACTCAGTACTGTACTGATATTGCGAAAATGGTTCAGGCGCCAATTTTCCACGTGAATGCAGATGACCCAGAAGCTGTGGCTTTGGTGTCTCGTTTAGCGCTTGACTACCGTAATGAGTTTCGTCGTGACGTCGTGATTGATTTGGTGTGTTACCGTCGCCATGGTCACAATGAAGCGGATGAGCCGAATGCGACTCAGCCGTTGATGTACCAGAAAATCAAAAAGCATCCAACGCCACGTAAGATTTATGCTGATAAGTTAACCGACGAAGAATCGATTGGCTTGGAAGAAGCGACGGCATTTGTCAACGAGTACCGTGACCATTTAGATCGTGGTGACTGCGTTGTTAAAGAGTGGCGTCCAATGACCATGCACAGTGTGGATTGGTCTCCTTACTTGGGCCATGAGTGGGATATTGAGTGGGACAACGAAGTAGAACTCGATCGTCTGAAAGAACTCGCAAACCGTGTTTGTCAGTACCCTGAAAGCCATAAACTGCAAAGCCGTGTTAACAAGCTTTATCAAGACCGTGAGTTGATGATCAAAGAAGAGAAAGCGGTTGACTGGGGTATGGCTGAGACGTTGGCTTACGCAACGCTCGTTGACGATAACAAGCGTATTCGTATTACTGGGCAAGACTCGGGCCGTGGTACTTTCTTCCATCGCCATGCTGTGCTGCATAATCAGGGTGATGCGTCGACCTATGTGCCACTTGCGAACATTCATGACAAACAAGGTCCATTCCAAGTCTTTGACTCAGTGCTTTCTGAAGAAGCTGTACTTGCATTTGAGTATGGCTACGCAACGGCCGAGCCAGGTGGCTTGACGGTGTGGGAAGCACAGTTTGGTGACTTTGCCAACGGTGCTCAGGTTGTTGTTGACCAGTTTATTAGCTCCGGCGAGCAGAAGTGGGGCCGTATGTGTGGCCTAACCATGTTGCTGCCACACGGTTATGAAGGTCAAGGACCAGAGCACTCATCAGCGCGTTTAGAACGCTATTTGCAGCTATGTGCTGAGCAAAATATGCAAGTTATTGTGCCATCCACGCCAGCTCAGGTTTATCACATGCTGCGCCGCCAGGTTGTACGTCCAATGCGTCGTCCATTAGTCGTGATGTCTCCGAAGTCGCTGCTTCGTCACCCGCTATGTACTTCGACGATGGATGAACTGGCCTACGGCACCTTCCTACCAGCTATCGCAGAGACTGACGATATCGATCCAGCAGGCGTTGAGCGTGTGGTGTTCTGTTCAGGTAAGGTCTACTACGACCTATTAGAACAACGTCGCAAAGATGAAAACGACAAAGTTGCTATTATTCGTATCGAGCAGTTGTACCCGTTCCCGTATGAAGATATGCGCATGATTCTCAAGGATTATGAGCATGTTAAAGACTTTGCATGGTGTCAGGAAGAACCGCAAAACCAAGGTGCTTGGTACTGTAGTCAACATAACTTCCGCGCAGTGATGCCTGAAGGAGCTAAATTGAGCTATGCAGGTCGCCCTGCTTCAGCATCGCCAGCGGTTGGCTATATGTCCGTTCACCTAAAACAACAAAAGGCACTGGTTGCCGATGCCCTTACCCTGAACACAGAACTAGAAAAATAAGGAAAGTGAAAGATGACAATTGAAATTCTGGTTCCAGACCTACCTGAATCTGTGGCAGATGCCACAGTGGCGACCTGGCACAAGCAGCCTGGTGATGCTGTAGAGCGTGACGAAGTACTCGTTGATATCGAAACAGATAAGGTTGTACTGGAAGTACCTGCCCCTGAAGCGGGTGTACTTGAAGCGATTGTAGAAAGTGAAGGTACAACCGTACTGAGTAAACAACTTATCGGTAAGTTGAAAGCGGGCGTTGCTGCTGGTGAACCAACCCAAGATGTACCTGCAGAAGCGGAAGCGTCACCGGACAAACGTCATAAAGCATCGCTGACTGAAGAGAGCAACGAAGCACTAAGCCCTGCTGTTCGTCGCCTGCTTGCGGAAAACGACCTGTCGCCAAGTGCTGTTAAAGGGACGGGTGTTGGCGGTCGCATCACACGCGAAGATGTTGAAGCGTATCTAAAAGACAAACCAGCGTCAGCACCGGCAGCACCTGTTGTTGAAGCTGATGCGCCACTGGCTCACCGTAGCGAAAAACGTGTGCCTATGACACGTTTACGTAAGCGTGTTGCTGAGCGTCTGCTTGAAGCGAAGAACAGCACGGCAATGCTAACGACCTTCAACGAAGTGAACATGAAGCCAATCATGGACTTGCGCAAGCAGTACAAAGATATCTTCGAAGAGCGCCATGGCATTCGTTTGGGCTTTATGTCTTTCTACGTTAAAGCGGTTGTTGAAGCGCTAAAACGTTTCCCTGAAGTGAATGCGTCAATCGATGGTGATGATATTGTTTACCACAACTACTTTGACGTCAGTATTGCAGTATCAACGCCACGCGGCTTGGTTACCCCAGTGCTACGTGATTGCGACAAGCTAAGCCTCGCGGAAATCGAGAAAGGTATTCGCGAGCTGGCGATTAAGGGGCGTGATGGCAAGCTGACTGTTGATGAATTAACAGGTGGTAACTTCACTATCACAAACGGCGGTGTATTTGGCTCGCTGATGTCGACGCCTATCATCAACCCACCGCAAGCGGCAATCTTGGGCATGCATAAGATTCAAGATCGTCCGATGGCGGTAAATGGCCAAGTTGAAATCCTACCAATGATGTATTTAGCGTTGTCGTATGATCACCGCTTAATCGACGGTAAGGAGTCAGTAGGCTACCTTGTTACTATCAAAGAGCTACTAGAAGACCCAACTCGTCTGCTCCTTGATGTGTAATCCTTAGTGACATTTGAGAGGGGCTCACGATAACGGCTCAACCAGTGAGCGTCTCTGTCTTAAGGTGTATGTGGGCATAGTTTTGCCCGAGATAGAACAAACCCTGTACTGGGTTACAAAATGGATAGAACATCATGAACTTGCATGAATATCAGGCCAAACAATTATTTGCAGAATTTGGCCTACCAGTACCAGAAGGATATGCTTGCGATACTCCACAGGAAGCGGCTGAAGCAGCAGGCAAAATTGGAGGAAGCAAATGGGTAGTCAAATGCCAAGTTCACGCGGGTGGACGTGGTAAAGCAGGTGGTGTCGAGCTCCATGACAATAAAGATGGCATTCGCGAGTTTGCCCAAAAATGGCTTGGCAAGAACCTTGTAACCTACCAAACAGATGCTAATGGTCAGCCTGTTAGCAAAATCCTTGTTGAAGAAGCATCAAACATTGGCAACGAGTTATATCTCGGTGCGGTTGTTGACCGTGCGACTCGCCGTATCGTTTTCATGGCATCGACTGAAGGTGGTGTGGAGATTGAAAAAGTAGCGGAAGAGACACCTGAGCTGATTCATAAAGCGGCGATTGATCCTTTGGTTGGCCCTCAGGCTTATCAAGGTCGTGAGCTTGCGTTCAAACTGGGCCTTAAGGGCGACCAGATTAAACAGTTCACTAAGATCTTCCTAGGCTTAGGCAACATGTTTAGCCAGTACGATCTTGCTTTGCTAGAGATTAACCCTCTGGTTATCACTGGCGAAGGCAACTTACTGTGTCTAGATGGCAAGATTAACATCGACTCTAACGCGATGTATCGTCAGCCTAAACTACGTGAAATGCATGATCCGTCTCAAGAAGATGAGCGCGAAGCACATGCGGCGCAGTGGGAACTTAACTATGTCGCGCTAGATGGTAATGTTGGTTGCATGGTTAACGGTGCGGGCCTAGCAATGGGCACGATGGATATCGTTAATCTACACGGCGGTAAGCCAGCAAACTTCTTAGATGTAGGTGGTGGCGCGACGAAAGAGCGTGTTGCTGAGGCATTTAAGATCATTCTTTCTGACAGCAATGTAAAGGCAGTACTTGTAAACATCTTCGGTGGTATCGTGCGTTGTGACATGATCGCGGAAGGTATTATCGGTGCGGTTAAAGAAGTGGGTGTTAACGTCCCTGTTGTTGTACGTCTGGAAGGGACTAACGCGGACTTGGGCCGTGAAGTTCTTGCGAATTCCGGTTTAGATATCATTGCAGCTGAGTCATTGACTGATGCAGCGCAGAAAGTGGTTGCCGCTACGGAGGGCAAATAATGTCTGTTCTAATTAACAAAGATACAAAAGTCATCTGTCAGGGCTTTACTGGTGGTCAAGGTACCTTCCACTCAGAGCAGGCGATTGCTTACGGTACGCAGATGGTCGGTGGTGTCTCACCAGGCAAAGGTGGTACAGAGCACTTAGGGCTTCCAGTCTTCAATACAGTGCGTGAAGCAGTAGAAGCAACAGGCGCAACCGCGACTGTGATCTACGTACCTGCTCCTTTCTGTAAAGATGCGATTTTGGAAGCTATCGATGCTGGTATCGAACTCATCGTTACCATCACTGAAGGTATCCCAACACTTGATATGCTAGACGTTAAAGTACGTTTAGATGAGTCAGGCGTGCGCATGATTGGTCCAAACTGTCCGGGCGTGATCACACCTGACGAGTGTAAGATCGGTATTATGCCGGGTCATATCCACAAAAAAGGTAAAGTGGGAATCGTCTCTCGTTCAGGTACCTTGACGTATGAAGCCGTTAAGCAAACCACCGACGAAGGTTTCGGTCAGTCTACTTGTGTCGGCATCGGTGGTGATCCAATCCCAGGCTCTAACTTCATCGATATTCTGCAGATGTTCCAAGATGATCCTGAGACTGAAGCCATTGTAATGATTGGTGAAATCGGTGGTACAGCGGAAGAAGAAGCTGCCGCTTTCATCAAAGAAAACGTAACCAAGCCAGTTGTATCTTACATTGCTGGTGTCACGGCACCTCCAGGTAAGCGTATGGGCCACGCTGGTGCAATTATCTCTGGTGGTAAAGGTACTGCCGAAGATAAATTTACAGCGCTAGAATCTGCTGGCGTTAAAACAGTGAAAAGCCTTGCTGATATCGGTAAAGCACTCCGTGAGATCACTGGTTGGTAAGCGAACGCTTATGTAACTAGTTAAATTTGCCTCGAAAACCGCGCACTAGCGCGGTTTTTTTGTATCACAACTTAGAACTTTGTCGCATTGATAGGATGAATCGGCTAGTATCTCGCCATTAGTAAATGTGATGTATAGGGTCAGAGAGTCGATGTTAGACGTTGAAATCATCAAGGTTGCTACCATAGTCAACAACGTCACTTGTAGCATTATTGGCTGTCTATTTCTCTATATTGTTAGCCGCGATATTGTAGGCAATAAAAAGCACACCGCGATCTGTTTCCTCATTTTCTTTCTGCTCTACGGCGCGGCATTTGCAACCTTGGCGATGCGACAGTGGGTGTCGCTAGGCTACTCTGTGGTACTCAACAACTTTCTTTATCATGCCGCTGGATACATGTTTTATATCGGCGTGCGCTACTGGTTTTCATTACCTGTTTCACGGCGATTGGTTTTTTTCGCATCTCTTCACGTGGTCATGTTTACTTGCGTACAAACCTTGATGTGGCAGTGGCAACCTGACGCTTTATATGAACGGGTTGTCATTAATGTCGTTAGTTACAGTGCAATTAATGCACAAACACTCTATGTGCTGAACAAGTATCGAAACAAGCAGAACATGGGTGAATCTATTTTGTTAGTCTGCATGATTATCGTCACCGCGAGCCTCTATTTACCGTTAATCATGTTGAGCTTTAACTATGATCCTGTCTATTTTGTGAGTGGGATCATTATCAATCAAAACATGATGAGCTTTTTACTCCTCGGCTCGATGCTATCTCTGTTTCTACTTTCAGAGATCGAGTGGCATTATCGTCGCTCTATCTGTGACGAGTTGAGTAAACTCTATAATCGGCGTTACTTTAATGAAAACATCGATACACAGGTTAAACAGAACCCTAAAGGGATCAACGCGATTGCGATGCTCGATATCGATCATTTTAAAGTGATTAACGATACGTTCGGCCATGATGCTGGCGATAGAGTGATTGTGACGATCGCTAACCTAATGAGAGCGCATATTCATCCAAATGAATTGGCTGCTCGCTACGGAGGTGAGGAGTTTGTGATGAGTTTGAACGCGAAAACACAGGGTGAGTTGGCATCACGCTTGGAAAGGCTAAATAAAGCGATTGCAGAAACAGAGTTTGTGTTCGACAAGGTTCGGGTCAATGTCACTGTGAGTATTGGTGTCGCGATGGTAGAAAAGAAGCAGCCAATCTTAGTGGTCAGAGAAGCCGATAAAGCGCTGTATGCGGCGAAGAAAAGTGGAAGAGCATGCGTGCGTTATCAATCGGAACATTTGAAAATGCAGCCCGAGAGACAGGCTGCACCGTTTTAGCCGAGAATGATTATTCCATTGGCTCGAGTAATTTATCGATACTGTCGTCGATGAGGGTAAAGAGGTCTTGTGCTCTTTCACTGCCTCCAACACTTTGGGGTAACACGAGCTGAGGGAGTCCCGTTTTTTTTCCTAACCAATCTGCTGCATTACTCGTTTGATGCGTTGAGTAAACAATGGCGTAAATGTCGTCAGTATTCAGTTTCGTCAGTGTATTTAAATGTGACGTGGTCGGTGAAATCCCGGGTTTAGGCTCTAAATCTGCCACTTGCTCAATACCGAGCCACTCAAAGAGATAACGATAGGTCGCGTGGTAAGCAACGACCTGTTTTCCAGCCAAAGGTGCAGCTTTCTCTCGCCACTCGCGCTGTTTTTGCCCCCACTTGACTCGAAATACGATACCGTTTTTCTGGTATTGCGCTGCATTGTCAGGGTCTAGCTGAACTAACCGCTCAGCTAACTTTTCCGAAAACAGCGGCATATCATCAATGGCAAATTGCACATGAGGATTACCATGTGCATGGACATCACCCATGGCGCGATCGACTTTGGCCGGTTTATCTAACAATGGAATTAACATTGCGATGTAAAGCAGTCCGCGCTCGGGATCGGCAGCCGCGCCATTGCGACTTTGGCGAAAGATTTCGGGAAGCCAACCAATCTCGAGTTCTGCTCCTGAACAAAGTACAAGATCAGCTTTGCGCATTTTAGAGATTAATGACGGCCGCGCTTGGATATAGTGCGGGTCTTGAAAGGCCGTTGTTGCGCTATAGATGGTCGCATCAGGCGCGTGAGCCTTGGCGAGCGCTGCCCAATCAGGTTGGCATGCAAAGATAGTTATCGCACTGGCTGGCGCCGCCAAAAGCGCCAGTATGAGTGCCGTCAAAGTTTTAGAAAGCATGGGCACCATGAGCTCCAAACGTCATTACGTAGTGAATTGAAAAGATGTTATCGGTCTTATCTTGGTAACGTTGCTGTGTATACTGGCCACGAATAACACCGAAGTGGGAGTTGTGCCAAGCTAGCGCTGCATCCAGCTCGGTGATTTCTTCATCATGGAAATGACCGTGGGCATGATCGCCGTGGCTGTGAACGCCATGCGCAATAAAGTGATCAAACTGGCTAGCACGCAAACTGACCGACCAATTAGGGGTAAATTGATAGACTGCCGCGGCGTAGTAACCATCAATGCTATCGCGTGCTCCTTCCAACTCGCTGAATGGTGATTCATACAGGTCGTCCAGTTTTAGATACTCAGCAGTGAATCGGAAGTTCTGGTACTTGTAATTGCCTTCAGGTGCCCATTTCCAAGTAAAATCAATGCCGTAGAGGTTGCGGCCGGTGAAGCTAGGGCCGTGACTGTGATCATGACTGCCATGATCATGGCCACCGTGATCGCCATGGCGGGTATGGGCGTGATGATCGTGTCCTGCATGGTCATGATCGTCTTTGAATTGCATGTAGCCGTTACCGTTGCGTAAGTAACTAAGGCCTAGCATCCAAGAGTGAGATTCATTGATATCCATCCCCGTTTTTATCTTGGCGGTGGCGATGCCGACCGTACCGGGATTATCAAAACCTGCATCCATTTTTTTGCCCGCGAGCGCTTCACCGCTGAGCTCAAGATAGAAATCGGTAGGGAAAAGAATGCTACCTTGCACGCCATCATCAAAGTAGTGGCCGCCTAACAGCGCACGATAGACTGCTGGGCGTTCAGTGAACGCATCTTCATGCATGTGTTTACCATTGAGGTAACCGAAGTTTGACAGGAAACGACCCGCCTTAATTTTGGCACTCCAAGGTAACGAGGTTGTTTCGATAAAGGCTTCTTCTAGCTCTAATTCTGTTTTACCGTGATGAGAGTGGAGTACTGCCATAAGCACGCCACGAAACTTGTCATCAATATTGGCACTGAATGCTAATTCGGAATGTCCAAGACCAAATCCTTCTTCACGCTCTGAAAAAGCACGCTCGCCATCTTGATAGAAACCATCAAGTACAACGCCAATTTCCGGATTAGAAATACTAGGGATCTCTGTCGCAAAAACCTGAGATATGCTTAAACCCAATAAGGTTGCCGAGGTTAATAAATACTTCATAAGAATTTAATCCATTGTAAAAATACAGGTAAATACTCTCTATTTTTGTGGAAATATAGAGAGGTTGTTTGCAGTGGAGTGAAAATTCAGAACTGCTTGCGTGACGTGAATGTTATAGTATAACATCACTCCCGATCAAGGTATTGATAACTATTCTTATTAATTGAGAGATGAAGTCCAATGCAAGTTACAATGAAGTTTAAGAAAACAGTGATGGTCTCGGCGCTTAGCATGGCTCTATTATCAGCATGTAATAGTGGCAGTAACAACCCGACGAACGGTGGTGATAACCCAGCGCCAGCGCCGGTGAGCAAGGGGCGGATTGTCTTTGCCGAGTCCAATCAAAACCAAGTACATATCTTAGATTTGGACTCAGGCGAGTTCTTTAATCCTGTTCAGACGACGCACCCTGTTGTTCGCCTAGGTACCAGCCCTAACTATCGCTTTGCTGGCTTGAATCAATCAAAGAATGGTCGTTTCGAGTTTCTAGATGGCGGTTTGTGGCGTGAGCCGCATGGTGATCATCACCATGACCATGCGGACGAGCCCGTGCTTACAGGCTACGCGATTGATGGTGCTAAGCCCGCACACTTTGATGTGTCTGATGACAAAGTTGTTTTGTTCTTTGATGGCGATAAAGAGACGCAGGTGAACGCTAAGCTCTACATTCTGTCAGATGAGAGCATTGCCGCGAAAACCTATGAGGTACATCATGAGTTCCCTAGCCATCAACATGGTACAGGTTTAGTGCGTGGTGACGAGCTGATCAGTACATTGCGCTCTGCCAATGCAGCGGATACAACCACCATGGCTGATACGGTCGCACTCTTTGATATTCATGGTGATCATTTGCACGAGCTCGCCAAGTATGCAGAGCCATGTGTCGATTTGCACGGTAGTTACCACAACAAAGATTTTGCTGCTTTTGCTTGCGCCGATGGGATTTTGAAACTCACGCCTAAAGCGGGTGGTGGCTATACAACCAAGAAACTGGCCTACCCAACTGACAAGCGGGTTTGGACGTTGAAAGGCGCGGCAGATAGTAATGCCATTATCGGTTTAGCGCGTGATCAACAACTTAAGATTGATCTTGCTAATGATACTGTAGAAGCCTTTGACTGGCGCCCGAATGCACAAGCTGCATACGTGACCTATACACAAGACTATCAAGGTGCGCGTTTCTTTGTTCTTGATAGCCAAGGGTATGTGAATGTGTTTGATAGCAAACAGAATTGGGCCCCAAGCCAGCGATTCCAAGTCACTGATGCTTATGCAGAGGGGGATAAGTGGGGTTTGGTTACTTCGAAGTCAGATGACCATGTTTACTTCGTAGAATATTCAGCTAAGAAAGTTGAAGGGTTTAATGCGTCAAATGGTCGAAAGGTCTCAGAAGTAGCTCTAGACTTCCAGCCGACCAGCGCAGTTTGGGTCGGGATTACCGCCAAGTAGTCGCGCTTCTTAAACCTCAAATAGATTAACGGAGCCTCGGCTCCGTTTTTTATAAGTCTTTGATTTTTGTTTCTACATTCTTAAGCAACACATCTTGTCTAATACAGCGGATGAAATCCTGCATCTTGAGGTGGCTTGAGTATATAGCCTTTAGAACACACTCATGATATCGAATGCATGGGATAGTAATAACACATTTTTTTGTATAACCCGCTGTATTTATGATGCACCTTGCATTAAAGCCATGAATACAATATCTATCTTCACTTTAATAACGAGAATGGTATTCTCCCTGTTAATGAAACACTGTATTTTATATTTTTGATATGAATGTAATAGGGAAGAGCGTCGAGTATGGAAACAATATTATTGCTAAAGGGGCTTCCTGCTCTATACAACTTGGTTCCAACGGTTGTAGAGGCTCTTGTTGAAGAATTGGATGAGAAGTCAAACCCAAGTGCTGATGACGATTCGCTGATTGATAGTGGCGTTGGATTAGTCAGCGCTTTGTTTGAAGCGGTTGGAGATGTTTTTACTGATGATGCACCGGTCGTGAACGACTCTTATCGACCCGGCTCTTTGTTTAATTTAAGTGTTTGAGACTGGCGTAACTAGGTCTTTGCTTTCCAACGTAGCTACGTAAACTTAGGTTATCTCATGAACTATTACGCTGCTCGTCATCGATTAAACTGCGCTCTGAAGTGCGATGGCGTCATGCCTTTCACCGTTTTAAACTGGCGGTTGAAGTTGGAAAGGTTGTTAAATCCGACTTGTTCCGCCACCAACGAGACAGGGACTTGTGAGTTAACCAGTAGCTCGCTAGCTTTACCGATACGAAATCCTTTCAAATGCTCTGAGAAGCTTTCACAAAAATAAGGAATTTACTCCCATTATTTAAGAACCGTCACTGTTTATCGGTGATAAAGCAAGGGTGTCTCGTGGATTGCTTCTTCGTTTAAAGTGAGCCATTTGGGTTCACTTGGTGAGTCTATTTTTTTTAGGCCATGGACTTGCCTGCCTATTTTATAAAAAAGAGCTGACTTACCATGTATATTAATGCCTCAAGTCACACGGAATGTATCTATTGTTTGAGTTTGTTACATTCATTAATATGCGATGATGGTATATCTATTACCCAGTTTTAAACTGGTGGTTGTTAAGGTAGTTTGAGCAAATTGTCTTGCTAATTTAAAAAGTAGAGTGTGATGAAGCTGAGTATTCAGGTCTTGTTGGTGGTGTTGAGCATTTTAATGTCTGGTGTCGTTAAAGCGACATCGATTGACGATGAGTTTTATAGACAGAAAATGATTAACAACATGAAAAGCGCTGGTGATTGGGTCATTCAAGAAGGGATAAAGACCTATCGTGAGGGCGGCAAGGAGGCGTTGTGGAGAAAGTTAGCAGATACTTGGGCGGTACTTTCATGGACAGGACCTTGGATAGAGACTGATAACTACTTGGCACAATTTCGAATTAAAGCCAGGGGGATCAATTATCAAATTCATAATCTCTATCGCGAAGAAGTGGGTGGCGTTTATTATGAGTTTTGGTTGATCAAGGTGTTAGCCAAGGATTGGTCTGGTGAACGGCCTCGTTCGGTTTTTTATGTTGCAAAGGCGAACGACACAAATGGAGAAAGAGAGATATTGGTCGAGAGTGATCAGTTTATTGGTTCATATACTGTGGCCGGAAATACCATTCACATACCAATTGATAACAAAAGATTGCTTTACATTCTGCAAGCTTGGGACTACCCAGACGCCTACAGAGAGACGAACTTGGCTGAAAAAATTGTTGTTATGGATCGTTTTGGCAATATCGAGTACGCCGAGAAAATCGAGTGATGTTTTTGGTCGTTTTAATGGGTGGAAGGCTTTTTCGCTGCTCGTCACCGATTAAACTGCGTTCTAAAATGCGATGGCGTCATGCCTTTCACCATCTTAAACTGGCGGTTGAAGTTGGAAAGGTTGTTAAATCCGACTTGTTCCGCCACCAGCGAGACAGGGACTTGTGAGTTAACCAGTAGCTCGCACGCTTTACCGATACGAAATCCTTTCAAATGCTCTGAGAAGCTTTCACAAAAATGACGTTCAAAGAGGCGATAGGCGGAGCTTTCGCTCATGTGGAGTTTACGGCATAGATCGTTAATCTTAATCGGCGCTTGGTAGTTATCTTCAATAAACTGCCTTGCCGCTTCAACGCGTTTAAATTGTTCATCTTCACTGCTGTTTTGATTAAAGCTATAGCTTTGTTTAGACAGTTCAATCGCCTCTGCATCTTCAGCCATAATCATCAGCGCTTCAAGAATGCGCAGCAGTTGGTGGTGAGGCTGGCGCGATTCATGGCCACTGAGCAGCTGATAGACATGTTCTGAAGCATCTCTACTGAACTTTAAGCCATGGCTGGCGCGTCGAATAAATGCGCTGAGCATTTTCAGTTCTGGTGCACTGGCTTGAAGCTGCGCTATCCAACTGTGTGTGAACCAAAGAATCAAGGTGCGATAGGGTTTTTGTTCCGAGACTGAGGTGCTGCCTCCCAACATATGGGGTAGTCCTGGGCCGTAGAGCAGCATGGTGTTGTGATCGATAGGGCCTATTGCGTCACCTGCAAAATAACTGCCGTTAAACACACTGTCTTCATCGCGGTAGATCACTAGCTCATATTCCGAATGATAGTGCCATGGGCACATGAACTCTTTCTTTTCTACCTTGCAGGCAAATTCACGGATTTTCCAATTGAAGTGGTGCTCGCTCGTGATGTTTTCAATGTGTGGCCGCATGCTGCTCTCTCCTTATCGCACCCTACCAGAATAAAGAGGAAGATACTTTTCTGTCAATTAGAGCACCTATTTTGATGGGATAGTACAACTAGCCGACGGATTTTTATCATTCAAACGAATAATGGCGGAGTAGACTAACAGCCATTCCAACGTGGCCACGTGGATCGGTATCTCTACCTTATCTGGCAGAGAAGATAAGCACGCTTTAGAGAGAATATGATTATGCTAAAAGATAGAACAGCCTTACTTTATATCTTGCTGACCTTTGCAACAGGGTTGTGTGGCTCTTTCTTTTATCCACTTTCCAGCCTGTTTCTTGTTGAAGGTTTAGGTGCATCGCCAGTTATGCTGAGCGCATATATGGTGTTGGCGGTTTTCAGCTCTGTGGTTGTCACCCAGTTTATTGCGCACAACTCTGATAAAGGTTGGCGTCGAAAAACGATTTTGTTGGTCTCGTTTGCCTGTTACTTCGTGACGGTCACAAGCTTCGCGTTCATTCGAAATTACTATGCGGCAGTTGCCATTGCGATCCTGTTTGGGAGTGTCAGTGGTGCTATTTATGGGCAGATCTTCGCGATGGGACGTGAATATGCTGATAACAAGATGACAGAAGGCAGTACCAGCTTTCTATCAACGATGCGCGCGGGCATGGCTGTTGCTTGGGTGTTTGGGCCGCCATTGGCGTTCATTTTTAAAGGCTGGTGGGGATTCAGTGTCACCTTCCTCATCGCGAGTGCGATTACAGTCTGCACTATGCTAACCATTTCCCTGTTTCTCTATGAAGTGCGCGATGTTGCTCAGGCCGAACAGGAGGAGAGGGAGGATGCTAATGTCGGTACGCCTTGGTATCGCCGTCCACCTATTGTGTTGTTTACGTTGGCGATGCTAATGACGTTTTCGGCAAACAATCTCTATATCACCGTGATGCCGCTTTACTTATCACAAGAGCTGGTTGTTGAAGCGGGGTGGGTCGGAACACTGTTTGGATTTGCGGCGCTATGTGAAATTCCGATTATGCTCGGTGCTGGTTGGTTGTCTTTGCGATATGGTGCGCACCGAGTGCTCACGGTCGGTTTGCTTTCTGGTGCGATGTTTTACTTCGGCTTATTGCACTCGGCAGAGATTTGGCAACTGATGGTGATTCAAGTGTTTAACGGTGTCTTCATTGGTGTGGCGGCGACCTTGGGAATGGTGGTACTACAGGATTTGATGCGTGATCAGCTTGGTGTCGCTTCTACGCTATTTTCCAATGTGATGCAGGGGGCTGTGTTGGTTTCGAGCTTGGCGATAGGCTTTGTGGGGCAATTTTATGACTATTTTAGTGCGTTCTACCTTTGCCTTGCAGGGATAGTTATCGCGCTGGTGCTGCTATGGATGTCTAGGCCACGCGAAGAAAGGTTGCAATCGACGTCTGCAGAGCTAAAAACCGTCAAATGCAAGTCAATGTGATTGCCATGACCTGTTTTAATCCAAACACTCAGGCCGCCAATTTGGCGGCCTGAGTTTGTTGAGTATTGAGGTAAGCGTTAGCGTGGCATGCGTACGGTTTGGCTTAGTAAGAACAGCGCTGCAGCGGCAACGACGACGGAAGGGCCGGCTGGGGTGTCATAGTGCCAAGACATCGCAAGACCAAGGAGGACAGCAATACAGCCAATGACCGACGCGAGTCCTGCCATCTGCTCGGGGCTTTTTGCAAAGCGTCTGGCGGTCGCCGCAGGAATCAGTAACAGCGACGTAATGATTAAAGCGCCGACAAATTTCATCGCAACCGCGATGACCAAGCCGACCATCAGCATTAAGACTAAGCGTAATCGTTCTACATTTACCCCTTCGACAATGGCCATCTCTTCACTGACGGTCATTGATAACAGGGGTTGCCAGATTTTAATCAGCATACCAAGTACTACAATCAGACCAACGAAAATCCACACCAGATCACTCGGGGTAATCGCGAGTAGGTCACCAAATAAGTAGGCCATGAGGTCAACTCGGACATGATCCATAAAACTGATCGCGACCATACCGAGTGATAAGGCACTGTGCGCCAAGATACCGAGTAAGGTATCTGTCGCTACAAGCCGTTGTCGCTGTAAGCCAACAAGCAGTACCGCGAGCATTAAACAGCAAAAAATAATCGCGAGGTTGAGGTTCACATTGAGTAAGAAACCAAGTGCGACACCCAGTAGCGAGGCATGGGCAAGCGTATCACCGAAATAAGCCATCTTACGCCAAACCACGAATGCGCCGAGGGGCCCAGCAAGAATAGCGATAGCAAGGCCACCTAATAGAGCAGGGAGCAGGAACTCAATCATTGTTGTGAAGCCTCTGAATGCGATGGCGCTGCATGTTCATGTTGGCAGGGACCGATGGTATTGCCAGCAAGGTCATGATCATGGTTATGGTGGTGATGGTAGAGGGCCAACTGCTCCGCCGATTGTTGACCAAATAGCGCCACATATTCTGGGTGTTGGCTAATCGCATCTGGCGCGCCTGAACAGCAAATATGATGGTGTAAGCAGATAACGTGATCGGTTTTCGCCATCACAAGATGTAAGTCGTGGGATACCATCAAAATTGCGCACTTCAGTGAAGTACGGATATTGGCGATCAAGGAGTACATCTCAAGCTGCCCATTGACATCGACACCTTGGACAGGTTCGTCGAGGACAAGTAAGTGCGGTTTGCGGAGTAAGGCTCTTGCAAGCAGTACCCGCTGCGTTTCTCCTCCGGATAAACGATGCATATCCGCGTGATGGAGGTGTTGCGCTCTAACTTGTGTTAATGCATCGACGATGGCGGATTGAGAATATTTGCCACCCAAACGCATAAATCGGTCAACAGTGAGCGGTAATGTGCTATTGAGGGTAAGTTTTTGCGGCACATAACCAATACGTAGACCCGGTTTTCGGTGCACAATACCTGAGGTCGTTTGTTGGAGTCCGGTGACAACTTTTACCATGGTTGATTTGCCCGCTCCATTGGGGCCAATCAACGTAGTAATTTCACCGGCTTCGAGCTTAAGGTCGATACCATCGAGTACGCGACGTCCGCCAAACTCAACCGTGGCCTGTTCGAGCTTAATTAAATACGACATGAGTGTTTCTGTGATTGCAATCGTGGTTTGTTATAATGTAACATCTTTCGCCCATTTAGCGCGATAATTTTTTAAGGTAGGGGTGAATGAAAGGATTATTCGGTTTGTTTGTGCTGTTTTTTAGCATCAGCTTTTCTGCATCGGCACAAATTAAGGTCTTATCCACTATAAAGCCATTACATATGATCGTCTTGGAAATTAGCCAAGGAGCTGCTGAATCTGAGTATCTGTTACCTTCAGGCAGTTCCCCGCATGACTTTGCAATGCGCCCTTCAGATGTGATGAAGATTCGCCAAGCTGACGTTGTTTTCTGGGTTGGCCCAGAATTAGAGCAGTTTTTTACCCGTATTGCCCCCTCTTTGTCAACGGCAATCGCAATTACTGAGCAAAAAGACATCACTTTCCGCGAGTATGAAGAAGGTTATCATGTAGATCACGGTGACCACCATCATGATCATGATGGCATCGACCCGCATGTTTGGTTAGGGCCAGTGCAGGCGGGTCAAATTGCTGATGCTGTGGCACGATCACTAATTGAAAAAGATCCTTTGCATAAGCAGACGTATCTAGATAACCTTGCTGCGTTTAAGGACAAGCTTGTCAAAAAGACGCAAGACATAGAAACTGCGTTGGCACCTGTAGCGGAAGCAGGGTATTTTGTTTTCCACGATGCTTATGGCTATTTTGAGTCGCAGTTTTCATTGAACAACCTTGGTCACTTCACTGTTGCACCGGATCGTCGTCCAGGTGCGAAGACATTGATCAGTATTAAAACGCGCTTAAAAGAAGAAGCCGCGGTATGTGTGTTCCGCGAGCCTCAATTTGAACCTGCTGTGATTCAAAGCGTTGTGCGCGGCACTAACGTGCGAGTTGGCATGCTTGATCCGGTTGGCGGGGATATCGAGGCACAACCTGGCAGTTATTTTACATTTTTAGATCAGATGACTGCGCAATATTTACAGTGTTTACATGATTAAAAAGAAACTCAGTGTCGCGGCACAATTTCGTCGTTTGCCGCGACAACATAAACTGGCCTTAGCTGGATTGACAGGCGTCCTTTCAATCGCACTGCTTTGGCAACCTGCGAATATCGATATCGCTGTGACACAGCCGATATCCACCTCTATACCTCTTGAAGAAGAGAGCCTGATTCCGCTCTCATCAGAAAACTCCGAGCCGCTTGGCGAGTATATTGCAACAGACGCGCCAGAGTTTGCTATTGAGCAAGATGAACTGGATCAGATTCTGGCAACCACGGATACACAAGGAAAGCATAAAGTCGCGGATGGAGAAACGCTTGGGGAGATTTTCACCCAGTATAGTTTGCCTCTGCTTAATATGTATCAGTTGCTCGATGTCGACCAAAGGTTGTCGAATATTCGGGTTGGTCAGCAAGTCGAGTGGGTACAAGACAGTGATACTGGGCGAGTGATAGAGTTTTCTGTTGTGCGTAGCCGTAAAACAACCGACCTATATACTTGGGATATTGGGGGTTACGATCACAAAGAGATTGTGAATGAGGGTGAATACCAGCAAGTCGTTCTTAATGGTCGCGTGCAAGGCAATTTCTATACCTCTGCGGTGAATGCCGGGATGACACCGAATCAGATTCAAAACTTGGTGAAAACACTGCAGTGGCGGTTTGATTTTGGGCGCGAGTCTCGTCGTGGTGATACGTTTGCGGTTTCTGTTGAACGTGAGTTCATCGATGGTAAGGCGACAGGAAACGGCAAGGTATCGAGCATACTGTACCAAAGCGGCAATCGTTCTATTTTTGCTATGCAGCATGATGATGGCAATTTCTATGACGAAGATGGCGTGAGCCTAAACCGCGCATTTATGCGCATCCCGTTAGAAAAATCATTCCGTATCAGTTCGCCTTTTAACCCGAACCGCAAACACCCGATCACCAAACGTGTACAACCTCATAACGGCACTGATTTTGCGACCCCTATTGGTACTCCTGTTTTATCGGCAGGCCAAGGTGTGGTTGTAAAAGCAGAGTACCACCATGCTGCGGGGAACTATATTGTGGTACGTCATGGTCGAGAGTATATGACGCGATATCTGCACCTAGATAAGTTCTTAGTGCGTGTCGGCGATATAGTCGGGATGGGGGAGCGTATTGCCTTGAGTGGTAATACGGGGCGCTCAACCGGCCCGCATTTGCATTATGAGTTAATTCATAACAATCGCCCAGTTGATGCGATGCGTGTGCCATTACCACAAGCGGATCCGTTGATTGGTGGTGACCGTACCGCATTTCTTAAGCGCGTCAATGTGGTGAAGTCAGAACTCGAGGCTGCTATTTAGCTCACCTTATGAGCCCATCTGGTTTACTTAGCCATACTTTGCAATTGCAAAGTATGGCTTTTTTGTGCAACCAATTGAATTTATTGCAGTTGCTTGGTGAATTATTATGCGTTCTTTTACGTTAAACCGCGATAAGGTTGATATGCTTGTCAGCAAAATGATAATCTCCATGATTATTTGTGCTGCGAATTATTTTCTGCTCAGGTTGTCCTTCGAGCGTATTCAGTAATTCGGGCAAAGTTGTCTTTTCACTTGGCTAACACTGTTTTTCAAGGAAGTGGTTGCGTGTCGTTATTGCATAGAATTATTGGATTATGTCTCCTTGCTATCGGAGTGTTTAGCCCATCGCTGCATGCCCATCGTAATCTAGCCGCTTCAGATCTCGATACCTATTTTTCAACACTTGCCGACGAAAACCGCGCCATGTTCAGCGTGGCGTTTTACGAAGATAACCATGTCACTTATAGCAAGCAGTTTGGTGTTGATAACGGTCGCCTCTCAGGGGATTCTACGGTCAACTTAGTGACTGATGCGACGCAATATAAAGTGGGCTCAATCACTAAAGTTTATACCGCAGCCTTGGTGTTCCAGTTGATTGAGGATGAGCTTTTGTCACTCGAGACACCATTAGCACAGTTTTTTCCGCAGATACATAATGCAGATGTGATCAGCATTGATGACTTGCTTTCCCATCGCTCAGGCATTGCAGACTATACCGACGATCCGCAATTTGAAGAGTACCGCTACCACTTTCAAACCAAGGCGCAAATGATATCGCGTTTAGCCGAGCTGCCATCGACCCATCGTCCCGGAAAGATGTTTGATTACTCTAACTCAAACTACTTGCTGCTGGGCTATATTGTGGAGCGCGTCACTGAGAAGCCGTTTGAAGTCGTCTTGAGAGAAAAGATCACTCGCCCCCTTGGACTCAGGAGCACCCGTTTCTGTGGTAACCATCAAGATTGTGAAATGATAGCTCGCTCGTATGATTACGTTGGTAAAGAGTGGCTTGCGAAAGCAGAGTGGTCGATGAGCGTTGTGCATGGTACTGGGGGCATCATTGCCTCTCCGAGCGATCAGGTGCGCTTCATTGCTGGGTTGTTTAATGGTGAAATCATTTCAGAGCACTCCTTACGACGCATGATTGGCGGGCAAGATGGTTATACGCGCGGTATTTTTGAAGAAAATATCGTTGGGAAACTAGGATATGGCCACAAAGGCAGAATTGAAGGGTATCACTGTTACCTTGTGCACTTTCCCAAGCGGGATATTTCGTTAGCGATTCATGCTAATGGACTGAGTATTGAGCTTGATGACATCATTGAGAGCGCTGTAAGGATCTACTTTGGGATGAGTTATGATTTGCATGAAGTGATGCCAAGCCATTTCCATCTAAACCTCGATGAAGCCGAGCCCTATTTGGGTATGTATCATTCTGACAAGTCGGTGTTTGGGATTGAGTTACGCTTTGAGCATGGTCATTTGGTTGGGCATGTTGAAGGGCAAAAACCCTTTACTTTGATGGGCAATAGTCAGCAAGAGTTTGTCTCATTGGCCAGCGATATTAAGATCACCTTTGATCTCGATGAAAATGGTCGGATTGACAGCTCTTATTTCAATATAGAGCAAGGGGTGTGGCGCGCGGTTTTCAGTAAACAGCAATCTTTGCAGTAGAGTGAGATAAACGTGTACTGAGCACCTTGTATTGAGAACTCGCGACTAAGCAACAAAAATAGCCCAATAAAAAACCGACGTCTGGGACGTCGGTTTTTTTGTGCTGTGTATAGGCGTTAAAGCACGCGCATACCGGGTTGTGCACCTTCATGCGGCTCAAGCAGCCAAAGGTCTTTACCACCTGGGCCCGCAGCAAGAATCATCCCTTCAGACATACCAAACTTCATCTTGCGTGGTTTTAGGTTCGCAACCACAACAGTGAGTTTGCCTACCAGATCTTCAGGATTGTAAGCAGACTTGATGCCCGAGAACACTTGACGTGTTTCACCACCAATATCCAATTGGAACTTCAACAGTTTATTGGCTTTTGGCACTTCTTCACATGAAAGGATTTTCGCAATACGTAGATCGACCTTGGCAAAGTCATCGAACTCAATTTCATCAGCGATAGGTTCATCCGCGAGTGGCCCAGCCGCTTTTTTCTCTGCTGCCTCTTTAGCAGCCACTTCTGCTGCTGCATCTTCTTTTGAGGCTTCGACCATCGCTTCAACTTTCTTCGGATCGATGCGATTGAAGAGGGCTTTAAACTTGGTGATCTCATGACCCGTCAATGGCGCTGCGATACCTTCCCATGTTAGCGTTTCATTGAGGAAAGCTTCAGTGCGCGCAGCAAGTTCAGGCATGACTGGCTTCAAGTAGGTGATGAGGACACGGAAGAGGTTGATACCGACAGAGCAAATTGCTTGTAGTTCGGCATCTTGACCTTCTTGCTTAGCGACAACCCAAGGCGCTTTCTCATCCACATACTGGTTCGCTTTATCGGCCAACGCAGTGATTTCACGAATAGCACGGCTAAACTCGCGCGCTTCGTAGAGGTCAGCAATACGGTCTGCAGCGGCAACAAACTCTGCATAGAGTTCAGGCTCAGCAAATGTATCCGCCAGCTTGCCTTCAAAACGTTTGGTAATGAAACCGGCGTTGCGTGAAGCAAGGTTAACGATCTTATTGACGACATCACTGTTAACGCGTTGTGTGAAGTCTTCAAGATTCAGGTCAAGGTCATCAATGCGGTTGTTCAGTTTCGCTGCGTAGTAGTATCGTAGACATTCTGGATCGAGGTGATCAAGATAGGTGGCCGCTTTGATGAAAGTGCCTTTTGACTTCGACATCTTGGCACCGTTGACGGTGACATAACCGTGAACGTAAACACTGGTTGGTTTACGCAGTCCCGCACCTTCCAGCATCGCAGGCCAGAAAAGGCTGTGGAAGTAGACAATATCTTTACCAATGAAGTGGTAAAGCTCTGTTTTGCTGTCTTTGTTCCAGAACTCGTCAAAGTCGAGGTCATCGCGTTTGTCACACAGGTTTTTGAACGAGCCCATGTAACCAATCGGGGCGTCTAGCCAAACATAGAAGAACTTGTCTTTTTCACCTGGAATTTCAAAGCCAAAGTAAGGTGCATCTCGCGAGATGTCCCACTGTTGTAGACCGGACTCGAACCACTCTTGCATCTTGTTTGCTGTTTCGTCCTGCAATGCGCCCGATTTGGTCCACGCTTGTAGCATAGATTCAAATTGCGGCAGATCGAAGAAGAAGTGAACCGAGTCTTTCATGACAGGCGTCGCGCCAGAGACAGCAGATTTTGGTTCGATCAGATCGGTCGGGCTGTAAGTTTCACCGCAGTTGTCACAGTTGTCGCCATACTGGTCTTCTGCTTTACATTTTGGACAGGCGCCCTTCACAAAACGATCCGGTAGGAACATCTCCTTCTCAGGATCGAAGAGCTGAGAAATCGTACGGCTCGTAATATAACCATTGTTTTTAAGTTGGTTATAAACAAAGGCTGACAGCTCGCGATTCTCTTCTGAATGCGTGCTGTGGTAATTGTCAAAGCTGATATCAAAGCCGGCAAAGTCTGCTTGGTGCTCTTTGCTCACTTCTGCGATCATCTGCTCCGGTTCAATCCCCATCTGCTGCGCTTTTAGCATGATTGGCGTGCCGTGTGCGTCATCAGCACAAATGAAGTGGACTTCATTGCCACGCAGTCTTTGGTAACGCACCCAGATATCCGCTTGGATATGCTCAAGCATATGGCCTAAATGGATTGAACCATTGGCATATGGAAGGGCGCAGGTAACTAGAATTTTTCTTGGATTTGCGGTCATAGTTACGTCGTTCGCTTATTGATGGGTAAATGGATATTTTCGTTAGGGTGAGATATTAGCCCAGCAACCGTCTAGGGTCTAGGATGCCAGTACGAATACCATGGATTAAACGACCAAAAATTACAGTAAGATATAAATAAGACCGTAAGCTGAGTCTATTTTGGTCGATTGACCACGGCTTGCAGAAAATATTGACTAGATTTGCAGTAAATGGGATAGCAGCGATGAAGTTTGAAAATGCCGCATACGCCAAGCGTTGGCTCTCTACTTTTCAACATGCACTTTTGCCAGATGGCTGGGCGAATGAGCGGATTAACGTGCAAGTCGATGAAGACAGTGTGAATGTCTCTTTGCCGTTCGTATCAGGGGATATAGTGGCGCAGTTGAAAGCTTGGGCGATAGATCAAGGTGTCTCACTGAATACCTCTGTGGTCGTCGCGCCGCTGCAAACGTCACAACCTCGCCATGTCAAAGGCGTGCGGAATATCATCGCCGTGAGTTCAGGGAAAGGTGGCGTCGGGAAATCGACAACGGCTGTGAACTTAGCCTTGGCGTTGCAAGCCCAAGGGGCGAAAGTCGGCGTGTTGGATGCGGATATTTACGGCCCTTCTATTCCATTGATGCTAGGCCAGCTTGAGGCAAGACCGGAAACACGCGATGGCAAAATGATGCAACCTGTGATGGCGCACGGTCTGGCGACTAACTCGATCGGCTATTTAATTGATGATGCCGATGCAGCAGTCTGGCGCGGTCCAATGGCATCCAAGGCGTTAATGCAATTGTTGAATGAAACCGAATGGCCTGATGTGGATTATCTTGTCGTGGATTTACCTCCGGGGACAGGGGATATTCAACTAACGCTGGCTCAACAGATCCCCGTCACAGGTGCCATTGTTGTCACGACGCCACAAGACCTCGCGCTGGCTGATGTGCGCAAGGGGGTAGCGATGTTTGATAAAGTGAATGTACCCGTGTTGGGCATTATTGAGAATATGAGCTTTCATGTTTGTCAAAAATGTGGTCACGAAGAGGCTATCTTTGGAGAAGGGGGCGCAGCCGCATTGGCTACAGAGCACGGTTTGAAGTTGCTCGCAGATATGCCTTTAGATCGCCGAATCCGCGCAGACATTGATGCGGGTAGCCCATCTGTTGTGGCACAACCGGCGTCTGATTTAGCAGACAAGTATTGTCAACTTGCTCAACAGGTATCGGCCTTGCTTTTCTGGCAAGGAAAAAATGTGCCGCAGCAGATTAGTGTGAAAGAGGTATAAAAAGCGGCAAATAGCGCTGAAAGTCAGATTTTTTCTGGTATCAGTACGATGAACTGCCTATAATCTGGCGGTTATTTTCCACCTTGCCAGTAGTCTTTACAGGTGTTTTTTACTATGTCTGAACAGTCACACCAATGTGTCATTATCGGTATTGCAGGGGCGTCTGCGTCCGGTAAAAGCTTGATCGCCAATACTATCTACAACGAACTTCGCGCTAAAGTTGGCGACCATCAGATCGGTGTGATCACCGAAGATTGTTACTATCGCGACCAGAGCCATCTGAGCATGGATGAGCGAGCGATGACAAACTATGATCATCCGAATGCTTTGGATCACGATTTATTGTGTGAACACCTTGAAGCTCTGACTGCGGGCAATGAAGTTGCGGTGCCTCAGTATAGCTATTCTGAGCATACTCGTACGACAGATACCACGCCAATGACACCTAAGAAAGTGATCATTCTTGAAGGTATCTTGTTACTCACAGATCCTCGCCTGCGAGACATCATGCATGCTAGCGTATTCATGGACACGCCTTTGGATATCTGTCTATTGCGCCGCGTGCAACGTGATGTCGCAGAGCGTGGCCGTACGATGGATTCAGTGCTTGAACAGTATCAAAAAACGGTACGCCCAATGTTCATGCAGTTTATCGAGCCATCAAAACAGTATGCGGATATCATCGTCCCACGCGGTGGTAAAAACCGCATCGCCGTGGACGTGTTAAAAGCGCACATCGGCAAATTGCTAAAGGCGTAACGCACACTGCTTGAGTATGAAAGGTCGGTTTTCCGGCCTTTTTTTATGGTTTTACTCAAGCCACTTCAAGGTGCTTGTTCAGCGAGAGTGTCTAGGTTGGCTATCGAGGCACTGTTTTGAAGATCTCTTGGACTCAATCAAAAGCAGTAACAAAGGTGGCGAGCCTAGAAAGCTCGCCCTTCGGGAAGCAACTAGCGCCCCGATTTCTGCGTTAACTGTGTTCGAAAGGGGAAAGCCATTCCTTCACACCTTTGCCTTGAACTCAACACGCTAGTCAGCTTCTGACTCCTGCATTTTGAGGTCGTTTGAGTATACGATGCCTGCGTTGCGTAACTTTGCTTACAGAATGTGGACGCTATAGTGTGTTAATCTCTCACCATTCATCTAGAAAATTCTTTTTAAATCAATCTTGAGTAATTGAATTACCTCACTCATGATCATTACTCTAAGTTTACAGCTAGCGAGGATGCGATGAAAAAGCTGTTTATAGTGTTAGGAGGCATCGTAGCAACACTGATTGTTGCGATTGTCGCTCTTGTTCTCTTGGTTAATCCGAATCAATTTAAACCGCTGATTGTGGAAAAAGTGGCGGAATCGACAGGCCAAACCCTCGTGATTGAAGGGGATCTTGCATGGCAGTTTTGGCCTAATTTGGGGCTGAGTTTAGGTAAAACCGCGCTAAGAAATCCTGAAGGGTTTACAGAGACTGATCTGTTGAGTTTCGAACAAGCCTCGTTATCGGTGGAAGTGGCACCGCTTTTCTCAAAACACCTCTCTGTCGGTGAGCTCTTGCTTGATGCCCCTCATGTACATCTCGAGACATTGAAGAGTGGGGTCACTAACCTTGATAGCTTTAAGTCACATACGACTCAACAAGCTGCAGCGGATGCCGAGCCAACGGCTACAGAGGCGCCTTCAGAGGCGGCAAAGCAAGGGAACGATTGGATTATTTCGCTGAAAGGCATTCAAATTCGTGATGCTGAGATTTTGAAGGTTGATCATCAAGCGGGATCACGCTTAGAAGTGAAACCAGCAAACTTTACCTTGGCTGCCTTTGTACCGGGCGAATGGACTGCCTTCACCTTTGATTTAAACGTGAAGGCGGATGAGGCTCAGGCTTCGGTGAAAGGACAAGCGTCATTGTGGCTCTCTGAGAGTTTGGATGACTATGCGATGCGAGAACTTTCGGTAGAGGCAAATGCGACATCGGGTGAAACGGTATTGAATCAACTGACATTAACAGTCGATGAGTTTGCGTTTGATAAGCCGGGTAATGTGACGTTAACAACTGACCTTAAGGCATCTGATGTCGCGCTGACCGCAGATCTTAAAACGGGTTTTACGGTGACTCGGGATTTAACCAGCGTCGTGTTGACTGACATGGTGGGTAACTACACCGCGAGTGGAGAGAGCTTACCTCGCAAAGCGCTAAAAGGTGCGCTAAAAGGTGACGTGAATATTGAACCTGAAAAGTCCGTGATTGCTCTGCGCGATATGGCGTTGTCTGTGAATGAAGTCGACCTTAATGGGGCCTTGACTTTGAACTACCAACAAGCGTTGGCGATTCGCTTTGATCTACATAGCCCAGACATTGATGTTGATGCTTGGCTACCTCAATCAGACGTTGCGCCTTCGGAGAAAGGGGCGGGGGAAAGTGGTGAGCCTTCGTCTGCGAAGGAGTCATCACAAGGCTTAAGTAAACAAGAGCCAGATTTATCTGCGCTAGCAGGCCACAATATTGCGGGAACGATCGCGGTTGATAAGTTTAAAGCAGCCAACGCCGTGATGACAAAGGTGAAGCTTGCGTTGGATCTGAAGCAGAGTCAGCTGACGATATCATCGCTAAAAGCCCAGCTTTACAAAGGGGCAATTGACGCTTCGATTAAACTCGACGCGCGCAAAACCCCGGCACGCTTTGAGGTGAAGCAATCATTGACTGATGTTCACATTCAGCCGTTGCTGGTGGATGTTGCCGAAAACGATACCCTTTCTGGGCGCGGTAATGTGCGTGTCAATGTAAAGGGGATCGGGTTAAGTGAGTACGCATTACGCAAGAATATTGCTGGCACAATCGCGCTCTCGCTTTCTGATGGCGCAGTGAAAGGCTTTAATGTCGCTGAGATGATACGTGAGGCACGTGCGACGCTTAAAGGTGAGGGGTCAAACTATGTAGAGGAAGTGCGTCAAACGGATTTCTCTGCGATGTCAGCGACGCTGTCGCTCTCTAAAGGGGTCATGAGTAATCAAGACCTTAGCTTGGCTTCTCCTCTGTTGCGTGTAAAAGGTAAAGGGCAAACTCACTTAATTGATGAAAGCATTGATTATGAACTTGACGTCGCTGTGGTCGAGTCAAGTAAAGGTCAAGGTGGGAAAGGGATTGATGAGCTTAAAGATATCATTATCCCGGTATCGCTCGGGGGGACATGGAGTCAGCCATCGTACAAGTTGGATGTTGAAGCGTTACTGAAGCAGAACTTGAATCAGCAGTTAGAAGATAAGGCGCAAAGAGAGATAGAGCGCGGCATCAATAAGCTACTGGGTGACAGTGCAGATAAAGAGGAAGTCAAGGATGCAGCAGATAAATTACTAAGAGGCTTATTTAACTAAGCCTCCTAGTTAGCTTGCATCACTTAAGGCAGTAAGCGTTAGCGCTTGCTGCTTTTTTTTGCCGATTTTTGTGCTTCTAAGGTATCGCGGAACGCGGCTAATAAGTCGACTGCTGAAAGCATGCCGACGAGATCTTCGTTCTTGTCTAACACCGGGGCCGCGGTGATTTTGTTATCGAGCAGAATGCCCACTGCTTTGGTCAAGGTGTCATAGGTATTGAGGTGGATGACATCCGTACACATAACATCACTGACCGCTAAGTCGTCACTGACATGGTAATCGTGAGCGATATCAGGGCTCTCATCGGCCCAATTTGGCCGACGCAACTCGCGATCACTAATAAAACCAATCAAACTCTTTTCTTCATCAATGACGGGTAGATGGCGAATGGCTTCGTCACGCATTAAGAAATAGGCCTGTCTAACACCGATATCGGGTTTTACTGAAATTACTTTTGCCGTCATGTACTCAGAGACTTTTGCTGGCATTCATTCACTCCATGTATTGATTGTGTTAACGCTCAGCATACCGAAAGCGGAAAACAAAAAGTGAGAGTTGCTTTGGTGTTTTACAACTGTGTTCGGCAAATCTTCTTGTTGTTTGAAAAAGGTTTTTATTGTGTTCTTTATCTGTAAAGACGAGACCGCAAAGAGTAAATCGCCATCACACTGTTAATGGGGTGCCTAAAAAGTCGTGCTACTGTTTGATATTTATCAAAAGTTTGTGGGTGTTTTGTGTGAGTATCAAGGCAGTTTAAAACGTTTCGATTAAGGAGAGTAAACGTGCTCTACATGCAGTTCTTGTTCCTACTCGCCATTCTCTACACCGGTAGTCGATTTGGTGGTATTGGTCTTGGTGTTGTGTCCGGTATCGGTTTGTTGATTGAGGTGTTCGTATTCAGAATGCCGCCTTCTTCACCGCCTGTTACGGTCATGTTGATAATTTTAGCGGTGGTAACCTGTGCGTCGATACTAGAGGCTGCAGGTGGCTTGAAATACATGTTGCAAGTGACAGAGCGTGTATTACGTCGCAATCCAAAGCAGATAACCTTCCTTGGCCCAATCGCTACGTGGTTGATGACGGTCATGCTCGGTACTGGTCATGCTGTTTACTCTGTGATGCCAATCATTGGTGATGTTGCGCTAAAAAATGGTATTCGTCCTGAGCGCCCGATGGCCGCTGCGTCGATTGCATCGCAAATGGGGATCACCGCGAGCCCAATCTCAGCGGCTGTGGTCTATTATCTCGCCCAAATGGCGGATTTGAACGCAAATATCACCCTGCTAACTATTCTCTCTGTCACTATGACGTCAACTTTCTTAGGGGTTATCTTAGTTTCACTGTACAGCTTGCGTCGTGGTAAAGAGTTAGATCAAGATCCAGAATATCAAGCGCGCCTGCAAGACCCTAACTGGGCAGAGAAGATTAAGAATACGACCGCTTCCACATTGGGAGAGACGTTACCGAACTCAGCGCGTCATGCTGTCTATCTTTTCTTAGCCGCCCTTGTAACGATTGTGTTCATTGCTATGGTGCCAGCAGTACGCACCATTGAAGGTAGCGCGGTATCAATGTCGAACGTCATTCAAATGATGATGTTGGGCTTTGGTGGTTTGATTTTGCTAGTGACGCGCACCAACGTACAAAAGGTCCCGAATGGCGTTGTGTTTAAATCGGGTATGGTGGCTGCGATAGCGATCTACGGTATTGCGTGGATGAGTGATACCTATTTCCAGTTTGCGATGCCTGCGTTTGAATCCGGTATTATGGGGATGGTACAAAACTACCCTTGGACGTTTGCCCTTGCTCTGTTTGTGGTATCTGTTGTGGTCAATAGTCAGGGCGCTACAGCGGTCATGATGCTACCTGTCGGTATTGCGATGGGGCTAGAACCTTACCTATTGGTTGCATTGATGCCAGCGACCTATGGTTATTTCTTCATTCCTAACTACCCATCAGATATCGCCACCACCAACTTTGATGTTTCTGGTACGACTAAGATTGGTAAATACTACTTCAACCACTCCTTTATGATGCCGGGGCTCATTGGCGTGATCTCCGCATGTGTGATTGGTATGGTGATTTCTAAAGCGATTATTGGCGTGTAATGACTTGAGTTGAGTCTTGAAATTAAACGCCCTCGCATTTAACGAGGGCGTTTTCTATTTCATCGTTGCCCCAATTTCGGGGGCAATCACTTTCATTGCCTGAGCGCGTATTACTCGACTTTACTTTTCTGCTTGTCCAGTATCACATCATCTTCGTATGGCCAGTAGTGATGGCCAATCCGAACAATCAATGTTGCAGCCGCTAAGATAAATGCAGCGAAAGAAAGCCACACAATATAAGGCCCATCCAACTCTTTCATGCCCAAGGTGATGTAGCGTGCAATGGCCATTATTGCGATATATATCGGATAGCGAACGGGGATTTTCCCAATAGCAACAAACTGATGTACCATCGCTAACACTTCGAGATAGATAAACATCAATAGGATATCCGTGAGTTGAATATCACGTAAGATGATGATGTTGGTGATTTCTGTTGTCATTGCAACTAGGGTTGCAATCGTGATGGCGATGCAAATGATCGCTTCTAACAGATAGAAGATACGTAAAAACGGTTTTTTTAAGATCTTCGGAAACTCTGAAGGCATAGTTCTCTCTTTTAAGTTACCAATCCACACCTCTACGCGCTTTTATTCCGCTATCAAAGGCATGCTTGACGTTTCTGACTTCTGAAACAGTATCGGCCATCTCAATTAAGCTGCGATGAGCTGCGCGGCCAGTGATCACGACCGTCTGTTCAGCTGGGCGATTTTGTATGGCTTCAATCACTTCGTCAAGCGGAAGATAGTCGTAGGCAATCATGTAAGTCATCTCATCAAGAAGCACAACATCATAGCGGTCATCTGCCAGCATTTTCTTGGCTTCTTTCCAAACGGCAATAGCCGCGACGGTGTCAGCCGTTTTATCTTGTGTATCCCAAGTAAACCCCGTCGCCATGACATGAAAATCGACATCATGCTGTTCGAGTAAGTCTCGCTCTCCACACGCCCAGGTTCCCTTAATGAACTGAGCGACGCCACACTTTTGGTCATGGCCGACGGCACGCGCAATGGTCCCAAAGCCTGATGTTGATTTACCTTTGCCGTTGCCGGTAATGACAATCACGATTCCCCGTTCTTGTTGAGCATCTTCTACGCGAGCATCGACCTTTTCTTTCAGTTTTTGCTGTCTCTCTTGATGGCGGCTGTTGTCACTCATGGTTATCCTTTCTGACTTTAAGTATTGTTGTTTACATTGAGTATAATGATTTCAACATAAGCAGGGAGAGAGGGAAAGCTGAATGCAGATTTTGGTTGTGTGTATGGGGAATATTTGTCGTTCGCCAACCGCCGAAGCAGTCCTAAGAAAGGCGTTTAAAACGGCTGGTAGAGAAGATATCGTTATCGATTCAGCGGGAACGGATGCGTATCATGTCGGTGAACAGCCCGATCGCCGCAGTCGAGAAGCGGGTGAGCGTCGTGGTTATGATTTTGACGGTATCCGCGCTCGCCAAATAGCCGAGCGAGATTATGCAGAGTTTGATTTGATACTTGCGGCAGACAAACAAAATTACCGCCGCCTTGTTCAGCAATGTCCGGATCACTATCGGCATAAAGTAAAACTGATGCTCAGTTATAGCCAAGGTAGCGAAGAAGAAGTGCCTGATCCTTATTACGGTGGTGATCAGGGGTTCGAGCTAGTGCTGGATTTGATAGAAGAAGCTGCTGAAGGGTTGTTAAACACGATTTAAATGATTAAGCACGCTTTGAATGATTGAGAAGTCATAACAACGAAAGACGAGGCATAGCCGAAATAAAAGAAGCCCCGCGTTTGCGGGGCTCAGATTGATGACGAACCCCGCTTTTTAAGCGGGGTTCTTTTTTGGAAGCGACCGTAGGTCGCGATCGCGATATTTTTTGCTATGTCGTGCGCAGAAGTTTCCGTTCATTACATAGGCATACAGAAGCAAGTATTTGCCTCATTTCTGCCATGTTTAAGCCTATTTTTCGGAGATAGTTCATCACCAGCGCTATCTTCTTGATGTTTTGGGCTGCCGCTGCCAACCAACATTGCATTTGCACATTGGCTAGACCGCGGAAGCGAGCATAACGATGACCGTGATGTTGCTTAGCGTCTGCAAAGCTACGTTCTACTGTTTCACTTCGACGTCTATAAGTCTTCTTGCCGTAGGAAGAGAGCCGCATTTGGTTTGCCCTCTCTACTGCGTCACTATAGATATGCCGTGTAATCACTTTCTTCATATTTCTGCTTTGAGTACAGTCATCCCTCATTGGACAGAACGCACATTCTTTGGGGGCTGAGTGGTATTCTCGATACGCATCGCGTGAGGTAGTTTTATAAAGCAACTCCTGACCATTCGGACATTGGTAGCTGTCTCTTTGCGCATCGTAAGTAAAGTGCTTCTTTTGAACGTATTTTTCGTTCTAGATGGACGTCGATAACCGAACACGCCAAGAATAGCTCGACGTTCAAGTGACTCCGCCACTGGAGCAGTAAAGTAGCCCGCATCCAGTCCAACAGCTATCGGGTTCAATTGGAATGTGGCAAGCGTGTAATCTAAGCGTTGAACGTAAGGCTGTGAGTCATTGATGTTACCCGCGGTGGTGTAGGTATCGAGAATAATTCCGTGTTGACCATCAACGGTTCGATGGTCGAGATAAAAGAAGCCTTGAGGCTTATTATCACGAGTCATGAAGCCACTCTCTGGGTCAGTGGTGCTGGTTTTAGTATTCTTTGTTTTTGGCTCTGACTCCCGAGCCTTAAGTGGCTTCTTACCTGCTTTTTCTCGGTCTAAAGCGACGTCTTCATCCAGCATATCAAGATAGGTACTGGCACGAACCGCCGTGACTTTATTGGTGTGTTTATTCTTGTTGGCGTTCGCTTTGAGATGAGTACTGTCCGTAAAGAGCTCTTGACCCGCGACCAAGCCTTTCGACATGGCTTGCTCTACGATATTGATAAAAATACGTTCGAATACATCCGTGCCATTAAAGCGACGAATGCGGTTCTGGCTGAGAGTAGAAGCGTGAATGACTTTCTCTGTTAATGACATCCGCAAGAACCAACGGTAAGCGACATTCACTTCAATCTCTTTGACGAGCTGACGCTCACTTTTATGCCAAAGATGTAGCCAAGTAAGATGATTTTGAAGAGGCGGACAGGGTCAACAGGTGGGCGTCCATTATCTTTACAGTAAAGATGAGCGACTTCATCTCGAATGAATTCGAAGTCGATAGCATTATCGATTTTACGCACTAAATGGTTTTTAGGAACTAACTGTTCCATCGTCACCATTTCCAGTTCGTATTGTTGCGGAGTAGGCTCTTGAAGCATAACGGAGTGTCCATATTTCGATACCCCTATTAGATCAAAGGTCTAGCTCGAAAGCTAGACCTTTGTCAGCAGTCTGAGCCCCGCGTTTGCGGGGCTTTGTTTTATCTAAACCAATCAGTTAGTCCATGGTTTTTGCCATTGGCGCTGTCGCGTGGCTTGTTGCCACTTGACTGCCGGCTTGACGGTATTGCTCCGTTGGTTCTCGGAACAAGGCCGCTGGCACGTCAATCTCGACGTCGCTAGTTGCTGGCCCTGGCGCTTTTGCCATAGGTGCAAAAGCGTGCCCACGAGCAACAACTATCGGCTCTGCGGATTCTGTTACCGGTTCGGCAGTATCTGCAGTAGGCGCGACAGGTGCCTCTTCGATCGGTGCAGGAGTAACGGATTGCTCCGATGTTTCCGGCTGCTGTACAGGTTCAACGTTTGGCGTTTCAACGACCGGAGTCTCAACGACAGGGGCTTCTACTGCGGGTTGCGGTGCGACCGCTTGCGCAACCACCTGTTGTTCAACAACGGGGGTGTCTACTACCTCTTCAACGATAGGTTGAGCAGCGACGGCGTTACCTGTATATGGCAGAACAATTTTACCCATTGCCATTTCAGGACGCGCAACACCAGATACTAGGATCGTTGGCTTCTTGTTACGCTGCTTGCGTCTGCTCGGTTTCGCTTCTTCTTGCGCTCGAGCCGCACGGAACTCGGCACTCGGCCATGCTTTGCCCATGGCCATTTCTGGAGAAGCGACACCGCTGCTTAGCGTCGGGTAAGCAGGTTTTGCTTTACGATCATCGCGATCGCGGTAACGACGGCGGCGTTGACCACTTGAGCGTAGGTGACGAGGCGTTCGACGGTTACGGCGTTGTTGTTTCTCCGCTTTTTCTTCTGTCGCCTCAGGCGCTTTATTTGGCACTTGCTCAGCTTTGGCTTCTTGCGCTAACTGCTTGCCTTGTTGTTCTAGATCTGCATTTTTCGGTGTCTCTTGCTTATTAGGCTGTTCCACACGAATCTGCTTGTCTAGCTTGCGGCGTTGGCGACGTTGTTTGGCCTTCTCCGCTTTTTTCTCTTGTTGCGGCGCTTCGTTTTGCTCTACTGGCTGACGCTGCTGCTTAGGCTTGGCTGATTTCTCAGGGCGGCCTTGGCGCTTATCATTCCCCGTTTCTGCCGCTTGCTTCTGCTTATTGCGATCGTTACGGCGTCGGTTGTTTTGCTGACGCTGCTCTTTCGCTTCTTCACTGCGTTCTTCGCGACGATCTTGACCACGGTCGTTACGATTGTTGCGGTTACGATTATTGCGGTTGCGGTTATCTCGTTGACGCTTGCGTGGTTGGTTGCCTTTGCGCTCAGCTGGTTTTTCTTCCGGCTCTTTCTTTTCTTCAGGCGAAGCGAAGATGCCAGCAAGGGCTTTAAAGAGGCGAGAGAAGAAGCTTGGCTTTTCTTCAGTCGGCTTGGCTTCCTGCTTAGGTGCTGGTGCCGGTTTAGAGACAGGGGCAGGCTCTTTTGGTGCACTAAAGCCTTGTAAAACTGGCTCTTCACGCTTCTTCACTGGTACATCGGATTGCGCTTCAGCTTGTTCTGCTTCGCGTAGCTCTTCCAATTGCTTAGGAATATGATACGACAGGGTATCTTGCTCTTCTCCACCACGAATACGCAATACGTCAAAGTGCGGTGTTTCCATTCCAGCACTTGGGATAATAACAACTTTAACGTTGTGGTATTTCTCAATGTGCTGTACTGAACGTCGTTTTTCGTTCAATAAGTAAGACGCAATGGCGACAGGCACGACGGCAAGTACTTGCGACGTGTTGTCTTTCAATGCCTCTTCTTCGATTAGGCGCAAAATAGACAGTGATAACGACTCGTTATCTCGAACAACACCTGTGCCCTTACAGCGAGGACAGACGTGATGACTGGCTTCTGCTAGCGACGGGCTTAGACGCTGACGCGACATTTCCAACAACCCAAAGCGAGAAATACGGCCAATTTGTACACGTGCGCGATCCATACGTACCGCTTCACGTAGGCGATTTTCTACTTCACGTTGGTGACGTACCGGTGTCATATCGATAAAGTCGATAACAACAAGGCCACCTAGGTCACGAAGACGAAGTTGTCGAGCGATTTCATCAGCAGCTTCCAAGTTAGTCTGCAACGCTGTCTCTTCAATATCACCCCCTTTTGTTGCTCGAGCGGAGTTGATATCAATAGAGGTCAGTGCTTCTGTTGGGTCAATAACGATTGAACCACCAGAAGGTAGACGAACTTCACGTTGGAAAGCGGATTCGATTTGCGATTCAATCTGGTAGTGACTGAATAGCGGTACTTCGCCTTCGTACGGTTTAACGCGATTGAGGAAATCAGGACGAACCAATTGGATGTGATCACGTGCGCGATCAAAAATTTTCGGGCTGTCGATCAAGATTTCGCCAATGTCACGGCGTAGGTAGTCTCGGATAGCACGTGCAATCACGTTACTTTCTTGATGGATTAGCAAAGGTGCAGGGTGGCTTTCAGCGACTTCTTTAACCGCGCTCCAGTGGTTCAGGAGTACGTTTAAGTCCCACTCTAGCTCTTCCGCTGACTTGCCGACACCCGCAGTTCGAACGATAAGTCCCATGCCTTGCGGCAATTCAAGGGTGCTTAACGCTGCTTTAAGTTGGGTGCGTTCATCGCCTTCGATACGGCGAGAGATACCGCCGGCACGAGGGTTGTTAGGCATGAGAACCAAGTAACTACCTGCCAATGAAATGAAGGTAGTGAGTGCGGCGCCTTTGTTGCCTCGCTCTTCTTTATCGACCTGAACAATGACTTCCTGACCTTCATGGAGCACCTCTTTGATATTGGGGCGACCTTGATAGCTATAGTTGTCAGGGAAGTACTCTTTGGCTATCTCTTTAAGAGGTAGGAAACCGTGCCTTTCGGCACCGTAATCAACAAAAGCAGCTTCTAAACTTGGTTCGATACGGGTGATTTTACCCTTATAGATGTTAGCTTTTTTCGACTCATGACCAGGGCTTTCGATATCTAGATCGTACAAGCGCTGACCGTCGACTAATGCGACGCGCAACTCTTCCTTCTGAGTTGCGTTAATCAACATTCTTTTCATTTTTTTATACTCATTTTAATTGTATTAACGAGTCGAATCCGTTTCTTCTCTCAATGTTGCCTGACCCCAAGTCTGATGTGATAGAGCCTCACGGCTGGAAATTCAGGGGTGCTCTAGGGCTATACTTCACTCGTTTAGTCGCAATGATTTTTGCAAGCGAGGAACACCGCGTCGGCGGTTGCATCTCTGACACCGATAAAAAAAACGCACTCATACTCGTTATTGTCTGCTAGTTTCGAGAATGTCTTACGCCAATTGCAGCATCTCTTTATCTAGCCCGTGTAAATAACAGTCGTTTCGGTGATATTTTGCTCACCAGATTGCTTAAATGGGCAATTTTTCCCATCCAATAAGGTATGATAGCAGGGAGATAAATTTGCGGCAATCCGCTTTGCGAGCATGTTAGACTGAAAAGCTATGAAAGATGATAAACCAAAAGTGCAATTCATCGAGATTGCTGACGATTTTGAAGGCCAGCGCATCGATAATTTCTTGCGAGCAAGGCTAAAAAACGTTCCTAAAAGTATGATTTATCGCGTTTTACGTAAAGGTGAAGTGCGAGTAAACAAAAAACGTATAAAACCCGAGTACAAACTGCAAGCCGGAGATCTGATCCGTATCCCACCTATTCGTGTTCCGGAACAAGAAAATGCCGCACCAGTGAGTACCAAACTAGATAAAGTGGCGGAGCTGGAAAACTGCATCATCTACGAAGATGAGCATATGCTAGTTTTGAATAAACCATCCGGAACCGCTGTACATGGTGGAAGTGGTCTTAAGTTTGGCGCTATTGAAGCGTTACGCGCATTACGGCCACAAGCGCGGTTTCTTGAGTTAGTCCACCGTATTGATAGAGACACTTCTGGCATTTTGTTGGTCGCCAAAAAGCGTTCTGCGTTGAGAATGTTACAAGCCCAGTTCAGGGAAAAGACAGTACAAAAGTACTATTTTGCTTTAGTGATGGGAGAGTGGAAACCGAGCTGTCGAAAAATTACTGCGCCGCTTTTAAAGAACGAAGTGAACAGTATCGTACGTGTGAATCCGAATGGTAAAGCGTCTGATACCCGATTTAAAGTGTTGGAAAAATACCCAAATGCTACGTTAGTACAAGCAAGCCCGGTGACAGGGCGAACGCATCAGATTCGCGTGCATTGTCAGTATGCAGGGCATCCAATTGCATGGGATGATCGTTACGGCGATCGTCGTTTTGATGCTTATACCGCTAAAGGTGGGTTATCACGTCTCTTCTTACATGCGGCCAATATTCGCTTTGTTCACCCGGCGACAAATGAGTCGATGGAATTAAATGCGGATATGGGCCCAGAGTTGGTGCGTGCGTTGGATTACTTGCGTAAACGCTCATAATGTGAGTCATTGTCAACAGAGCAAGCCGCAGCGAGTTCGTTGCGGCTTTTTGCGTTATGCGGGTTGAGCTATTGAAGTAAGGGATTGATACCAACTTCTATCAAGAGCTCGTTCAAGGCGATTAAAGGTAAACCAATCAAGGTATTTGGATCCCGTCCTTCCAATCGATGGAACAAGGCGATACCTAAACCTTCAGACTTAAAACTGCCCGCGCAGTGTAGTGGTGATTCTTTTTTAATATAGCGGCGGATCTCTTCTTCATCTAAGCCACGGAAGTGGACTTTAAACGGTTCAACCAGACTGTAGGTTTGCTCTGTCTTTGAATGGTAAAGGGCAAGGCCAGTGTAAAAGGTGATGGTATTGCCGCTCGCGCGTTTGAGTTGTGCGACAGCGCGATCTTCTGTTAATGGTTTGCCAGTGATTTCTCCATTAATAATACACACTTGATCTGAACCGATAATCCAGTGGTCTGGGTAGGTCGCGGCGCAGGCTTTGGCTTTGTCTATACTTAAGCGCTCAACAAGCTCAAGTGCGCCTTCATTGCAGAGCGGAGTTTCATCGCAATCAGGTGATAGGGTTTCAAAAGCTAAACCGAGCTTTTCGAGTAAACTTTTACGGAATGGTGAGCTTGAGGCTAGTATCAGTGGCGTGGACATTATGTTTTCATCGGTGATTTTCGTTTCGTGAAGTTTAACGTATAAGCGAATATTGCCAAAGTGGATCGCCAAGATCCTCGTTTGGATCCTCTCAAAGCGGCGGATCTATTGGTTTTATAACATCCGGCTAAGATAATAGAGACAGGGATGACAGTTTGCGGAAAATTATCCAAATTGTATCCACAGCTTGATTGGCTCAATTTTGTTCTATTTTTCTTTGACTCAGAGCGATTAGACAGATAAAATCCGCGCCCTATGCAAAAGGTAAAATTACCGCTAACGGTTGACCCCATCCGAGCTGCTCAGAAGCGATCTGATTACAATGGTTACATTGTGAGCGAATTGCTAGAGCGCTTAAATGAGTCCACCCAGAGCGTAAATAGTGATGTGGATGTCACGGTAAGTTTTGATGTTGATAGTCAAAAGCTGATTGTAGTGCACGGTAAAGCGTCCGTTACAGTCACTCTAGAGTGTCAGCGTTGCAACGAACCATTCAACCACCACTATGAAGTTGAATTCCATTTTAGTCCGATCCGTAACCCGGAGCAGGCAGATGAGTTACCTGAAGCTTATGAGCCGATAGAAATCGACGAAAATGGTGAGATCAACCTACTAGAGCTAATCGAAGATGAGCTCATAGTGGAGTTACCACAAGTTGCCATGCATGATGAAGCAGATTGTAAAGTCTCTTCTGATAACTTGGTTTTTGGAGAGATCCCATCTGCTGATGAGCGTCCGAATCCATTTGCCGTTTTAGAATCTTTAAAGCACAGTAACAAGGAGTAGGGTCAATGGCCGTACAAAAGAATAAAGTAACGCGTTCACGCCGTGGTATGCGTCGCTCACACGATGCGCTAACTACACAAGCGACTTCTGTAGATGCAACTAGCGGTGAAACTCACCTGCGTCACAACGTGACTGCAGACGGTTTCTACCGTGGCCGCAAGGTTATCAACAAGTAAGGTTGAGCCTTGATGCGTCTATCCGTTGCACTTGATGCAATGGGTGGGGACTTCGGTCCTCAAGTAACAGTGCCTGCCGCCGTGCAGGCATTGTTGCAAAACCCGGCGCTAAAAGTCATTTTAATCGGCGACCAAGCCGAGATCTCTTCTCAATTATCACTTCTTAATCAAGCTTCTCATCCACGTATTGAAATCGTTCACTGTGACCATGTGATCGCCAATGATACACAACCAGCAAAAGCACTTCGTCGCAGTATGGGCAGTTCTATGCGCGTCGCATTAGAGCTGGTCGCCAAAGGTGATGCGGATGCCTGCGTCAGCGCGGGTAATACCGGTGCATTGGTTGGTTTGTCTCGCTATTTACTGAAACTGCTGCCGGGTGTCGATAAGCCTGCATTAGTCTCCAAATTGCCAACCGTGTCAGGCGGTAGCAGCTGGTTACTGGATCTCGGAGCCAATGTTAACTGCGATGCCGACACCTTATTCCAGTTTGCGGTCATGGGAACGGTCCTAGCCGAGCAACACGATGTCGAGAAACCGACTGTGGCTTTGTTGAACATTGGTGAAGAAGACATCAAAGGCAACGACTTAGTTAAACAGTGTGCTGAGCTCTTAGTACATTCCCCTGATGTGAATTACATCGGCTATCTGGAAGGCGATCAAATCTATGCCTCATCTGCTGATGTGATTGTGTGCGATGGCTTCGTCGGCAATGTCTGTTTAAAGACGAGCGAAGGGGTTGCGCGCATGTTTATCAACAGTCTCAGAAAAGCGGCAGGCCCCGGTCTTTTCCGGCGATTGCTGGCTAAATGGCTATTTGCTGACCTAGTCACTGAGTTTAGACAGTTGAACCCCGACCAGTACAATGGCGCAAGTCTGTTAGGATTGCGCGGCATTGTTGTTAAAAGCCATGGTCGAGCAGATATTGCCGCTTTTGCAAATGCCATTAATGAAGCGGTTCACGAAGTACAACATCAGATCCCCAATAAGATCAGTGATCGTTTAGAAGCTGTCCTACTCGAGAGGCATTACTAGTCTTTATGTATAGCAAGATTCTAGGTACAGGTAGCTATCTGCCTGCGCAGGTTCGTAGCAATGCGGATCTTGAAAAAATGGTTGAAACGAGCGACGAGTGGATCGTAACTCGTACAGGTATTCGCGAGCGTCGCATTGCAACGGAAGAAGAAACCGTTGCTTATATGGGACATCAAGCCGCGCTCAACGCCATAGATATGGCAGGAATCTCTAAAGAAGAGATTGATTTAATCATTGTTGCGACAACCAGCGGCACACATGCTTTTCCATCTGCAGCCTGTCAAGTACAAGGTATGTTAGATATTCACGGTGCACCCGCGTTTGATATTGCGGCGGCCTGTTCAGGTTTTTGCTACGCCCTAAGTATTGCAGACCAATATGTTAAATCTGGGATGGCAAAAAATGCACTGGTGATCGGTTCCGACAAATTAGCGGCGACTTGTGATCCTCAAGATCGGTCTACGATCATTTTGTTTGGTGATGGCGCAGGCGCAGTCGTGATTGGTGCAAGTGAAGAGCCGGGTATTTTATCAACGCATATGCATGCGGACGGCCGATTTGGAGACTTGCTGAGTCTCGAATATCCAAAGCGAGAATATACACCTGTTGAAAGTGAAGCTTGGCTCCATATGGCCGGCAACGAAGTCTTTAAAGTTGCCGTTACTCAGCTAGCAAATGTGGTGACGGAAACGCTTGAAGCGAATGGCTTGGAGAAAGCCGCGTTAGACTGGCTTGTACCGCATCAAGCGAATTATCGAATTATTAATGCGACTGCGCGTAAATTGTCGATGTCGATGGATCAAGTTGTGATGAACTTAGATCGCTACGGCAATACGTCAGCGGCAACTGTGCCGACCGCCCTAGACGAAGCAGTACGTGATGGCCGAATTCAACGTGGTCAACTGCTGTTACTGGAAGCGTTTGGTGGTGGCTTTACCTGGGCCTCTGCCCTGGTGAAATTCTAAAGAAGGAAGAGATATGTCTAAGTTTGCAATTGTTTTTCCGGGTCAAGGCTCACAAGCTGTGGGCATGTTGGCTGAGTTAGCAGAGAAATACTCAGTCGTGACAGAGACGTTCGCTGAAGCGTCAGAAGTGCTAGGTTATGACCTTTGGGCACTTGTTCAAAATGGCCCAGTGGAAGACTTAAATCAGACGTTCCGCACTCAACCAGCTTTGTTGTCGGCATCGGTGGCAATTTGGCGTGTGTGGCAGCAAGAAGGTGGTCAGCAACCTGCTGTGTTGGCTGGACATAGTCTTGGTGAGTACTCAGCGCTCGTGTGTGCGGGTGTTATCGCATTTAAAGATGCGGTCAAGCTGGTAGAACTACGTGGTCAACTGATGCAAGAAGCGGTACCAGCAGGTGTTGGTGCAATGTCTGCGATTATCGGTCTAGACAATGACGCTATCGCAAAAGCTTGTGAAGAGGCAGCGCAAGGTGAAGTGGTTTCGCCAGTTAACTTTAACTCTCCGGGCCAAGTTGTGATTGCGGGTAACAAAGCGGCAGTAGAGCGTGCGGGCGCACTATGTAAAGAAGCAGGTGCTAAACGTGCATTGCCATTACCGGTATCAGTGCCTTCACACTGTGAACTGATGAAGCCAGCTGCAGATAAGCTTGCTGACGCGTTAGCGGCGTTGACTTTCTCAGCGCCAGAAATCCCAGTGATTAACAACGCAGATGTTGCGACAGAAACCACACCTGAAGCGATTAAAGCGGCTTTAGTTAAGCAGCTATATAGCCCTGTGCGTTGGACGGAATCCGTCGAGCGTATGGCGGAAGAGGGTGTAGAGAAACTATTAGAAGTGGGTCCAGGTAAAGTTCTGACGGGCCTAACAAAACGAATTAATAAGGCGCTAGGTGGTTCTGCGGTAAATGACGTAACCAGCCTAGAATCTGCGAAGTAATCTACAGGGGATAGGAATGAGCCTTGAAGGAAAAGTTGCACTAGTAACAGGTGCAAGTCGTGGTATTGGTCGTGCAATTGCTGAGCTGCTTGTGGAGCGTGGCGCGACAGTAGTAGGTACAGCGACAAGTGAAAACGGTGCTGCAGCAATCAGTGAGTACTTAGGTGATAATGGCACCGGCTTGGCACTTAACGTGACGTCGCCAGAATCGATCGAGGAAACGCTGAAAACCATCAAAGCACAGTTTGGCGAGATTGATATTCTTGTAAACAATGCAGGTATCACCCGTGATAATCTGCTGATGCGTATGAAAGATGACGAGTGGCAAGACATCATCGATACTAACCTGACATCGATTTTCCGCCTGTCAAAAGCAGTACTTCGTCCTATGATGAAAAAGCGTCACGGTCGTATCATTAGTATCGGCTCTGTCGTTGGTGCGATGGGTAACGGTGGTCAAACTAACTATGCAGCAGCAAAAGCTGGCCTAGTTGGTTTCACTAAATCAATGGCGCGTGAAGTGGCTTCGCGCGGCATCACAGTTAACGCAGTTGCCCCTGGTTTTATTGAAACTGATATGACTAAAGCGTTGTCAGAAGACCAGCGTGCTGCAATGTCTGCAAACATTCCAGCGGACCGTTTTGGTGATCCGCGTGAAATTGCGGCAGCGGTTGCGTTTTTGGCGTCAAATGACGCTGGATACATCACTGGCGAGACATTGCACGTCAATGGCGGCATGTACATGATTTAACCAAAATGTTGCAATAACGCTTGAGTTTGGTCAAACTTGTCGTGTTTTTACCCTAAATCGTGGTTTGACCAGCATGAAGGGTGTTGCAACTTTTATAGTATTGAATAAACTACTCGAAACATCGCAGTTAGCGAATTCTTTTAAGGAAATAGAATAGTATGAGCAACATCGAAGAACGCGTAAAAAAAATCATCGTTGAACAACTAGGCGTAGACGAAGCGGAAGTGAAGAACGAAGCATCTTTCGTTGATGATCTAGGCGCTGACTCACTAGATACAGTTGAACTAGTAATGGCTCTTGAGGAAGAATTCGACACTGAGATTCCTGACGAAGAAGCTGAAAAAATTACAACAGTTCAAGCTGCTATCGACTACGTTGTAAGCGCTTCTGAGTAATTTAGAACACCTCCAGGCGGTCACCATGACCGCCTGATTTCTTATTAACATCACATCTTTTTTCTATCCCGGAGTAATAAATCGTGTCTAAGCGTCGTGTCGTAGTTACTGGCATGGGTATGCTGTCGCCGGTCGGCAACTCAGTAGAGTCTTCTTGGAAGGCATTATTGGCAGGTACAAGTGGTATCAGCACTATCGAACATTTTGATGCAAGCAGCTTTGCGACTCGCTTTGCAGGTATGGTCAACGACTTTAACTGTGAAGAATACATGTCAAAGAAAGATGCCCGAAAGATGGACTTGTTCATCCAATACGGTGTCGCAGCAGGTATTCAAGCGCTAAAAGACTCGGGTATCGAAGTGACTGAAGAGAATGCACCACGTGTAGGTGTTGCGATTGGTTCAGGCATTGGCGGTCTTGGATTGATTGAATCGAACCATCAAGCGCTGCTTGAAAAAGGTCCGCGTAAAATCAGCCCATTCTTTGTTCCTTCTACTATCGTGAATATGATTGCTGGTCACCTGTCTATCATGCACGGTCTACGAGGTCCAAATATCGCGATTTCTACAGCCTGTACGACAGGTCTGCACAACATTGGTCATGCGGCTCGTATGATTGCGTATGGTGATGCAGATGTCATGCTAGCTGGTGGTGCTGAAAAAGCATCTACGCCTCTAGGTATGGGTGGTTTTGCAGCAGCAAAAGCGCTATCTACACGTAACGATGATCCTCAAGGTGCTTCGCGTCCGTGGGATAAAGATCGTGATGGTTTCGTACTTGGTGATGGTGCCGGTATGATGGTTCTTGAAGATTACGAGCACGCTAAAGCGCGTGGTGCGAAAATCTACTGTGAACTTGTTGGTTTCGGCATGAGTGGTGACGCTTATCACATGACTTCGCCGAGCGTTGATGGTTCGGGTGGTGCATTAGCGATGGAAGCCGCTATTCGCGATGCAGGTATTGATGCTGAAAAAGTGGGCTATGTGAATGCTCACGGTACATCGACACCCGCCGGCGACGTTGCTGAAACCTTGGGTATTCGTCGTGCACTAGGTGCAGCGGCGGATAATGTGATGGTCTCATCAACCAAGTCGATGACGGGTCACTTGCTGGGTGCTGCGGGCTCAGTTGAAGCCATCATTACTGCAATGACGTTAGTTGATCAGGCGGTCCCACCAACGATCAACCTAGATAACCCTGATGAGGGTTGTGATTTAGATTATGTGCCAGGCGAAGCTCGCCAAGCGAATCTTGAGTACGCACTTTGTAACTCATTTGGATTCGGTGGTACAAATGGCTCACTGCTATTTAAGAAAATCTAAATTAAATTTGCTATTATCGACGGCCTGATTGTTATCAGGCCGTTTTTTTATGGGTGAAAAATGCCAACGCAAATTCGAATAGGCCAGGAAGCCACGATATCGATAACAGACCGCGGTTTTCAGTATGGGGATGGTTGTTTTTCAACGATTGCAGTGAAGTTTGGTAAAGTGTGTCATTGGACAGAGCACTTGCGTCGATTTGAAGACTCTTTGCAGCGACTGGCGATTAAAACCCCTGATTGGAACGAAATTTCGGCAGTGCTCACGGCGCTAGCAAGAGACTTTGCTAACGAAGGTGTGATTAAAGTCGTGATTACCCGCGGGCAAGGGGGAAGAGGTTATGCGACCTATCATCAAGATCACGACTTTGAGCCAAATGTGGTGATAACGTCAGCGCCTATGCCCTCAAATTACGAGAAACTACGTCGTAGTGGAATTCAACTAGGTATTTGCCAACAACCTTTGGGTGTGAGCCCCATGTTGGCCGGTATGAAGCACCTAAATCGTTTGGAGCAGGTAGTAATTCGTCGCGAAATTGATGCCAACGGTTGGCAAGATGCACTTGTTACGAATACTGACGGCCATGTGATTGAAACTGGCCTAGCGAATCTTTTTTGGGAAAAAAGTGAGCAGCTTTTCACACCAAATGTGGGGCGCAGCGGTGTCGCTGGTGTGATGCGCGATGTCGTGATCGCCAAGGCAAACGAACAAGGTGTGTCGGTGTCGATAGTTGACACTTCAATATCGAGCTTGCTTGAAGAGGCGGAATCCTTGTTCATATGCAATAGCCTCATGGGCGCTGTGCCAGTAACCGCGATTGAAAACAGAGTTTATCCAAAAGGAGCTCTCTATTGCCGTATTGCACCACAGTTATTTCAGTGAATTCAATAATAGGGAAGAAATGAAACGTTTTTTAAGTATTGCAGCACTCCTGCTAGCGATTGCTGCAGGAGCAGGTTTTTGGGCGATGGAAGAAGTGAAGCGCAGCGTGCTTGCACCGTTGACGCTTGAAGAGCCTACCCATCTTACGATTCGACCGGGAAGCAACATTAACTCTATTTTCCGCCAACTTGAGGCTAACGGTTGGGTTGAAAGCAATCCTTGGCGTCAATATGCACGGGTACTTCGTCCCGACTTGACTGCGGTTAAAGCAGGCACTTTTCTTGTTACGCCCGATATGACTGTTGAAACCGCACTGCAGCATTTTATCTCGGGTCGGGAGCATCAGTTCTCTATTACCTTGGTTGAAGGTGATCGCTTTGTTGATTGGTTGGTGCAGCTTCAAGGTAGGGACGATCTTCTTGTCGAGACAGAAGGGTTGAGCGAAGCTGACATTGCGAAAAAGTTGGGGCATGAAGGTGACAAACTTGAAGGCTTATTACTGCCAGAGACCTATTACTTCACGCAAGGTGATTCAGATTTAACCATCTTGAAACGTGCCTATGATGCGATGGACGAGTTACTCGATAAGGCGTGGTCTCAAAAGAGCGATGCCTTGATGCTAAAGTCACCGTATGAAGTGTTGATTATGGCCTCGATCATTGAGAAAGAGACCGCACTTGCGTCCGAACGTGGTCTAGTGTCATCTGTGTTTAACAATCGTCTTAAACGTGGCATGCGGTTGCAAACGGATCCGACAGTCATCTATGGTATGGGCGATGCTTACACTGGTGTGATTACCCGATCTGCACTTCGAACGCCGACGGCGTACAATACCTATACAATTGATGGCTTACCACCAACTCCCATTGCGATGCCTAGCCAAGCGTCTGTACTGGCGGCGGTGAACCCAGAAGTGAGTAACTACTACTATTTTGTGGCGGATACCAAAGGCGGCCACACATTTTCAACCACATTAAAGCAACATAACCGAGCTGTTCGCGTCTATCGCGAATGGGAACGATCGCAGAAGTAAAGAAGTATGACTGGTAAGTTTATTGTAATTGAAGGGCTTGAGGGGGCGGGGAAAAGCACCGCCATAACTCGCGTACAAGCGGTGTTGGCAAAACACAATATCGAGACGGTCATGACCCGAGAGCCGGGTGGCACCCCATTGGCTGAGAAAATGCGTGCTTTGGTCAAAGAAGGCCACCCAGATGAACCGCTCACTGACATGGCAGAATTGTTGCTTCTTTATGCGGCGCGTGTGCAGTTGGTTGAGAATGTGATTAAGCCTGCGTTGGCAAAAGGCCAGTGGGTGATTGGTGATCGCCATGATATGTCATCACAAGCCTATCAAGGCGGCGGGCGCGGTTTTGATGCTGCGTTGATGAGCAATATTAAGCAGACCACGCTAGGCAGTTTTAGTCCTGACTTTACCCTCTATATGGATATTGATCCGGCGTTGGGGTTGGCAAGAGCACGTCATCGTGGCGAGCTCGATCGCATTGAGCAGATGGATCTCTCTTTCTTTGAACGCACCCGTGAGCGTTATCAAGCAATTGCAGCGAATAACGAAAGCATCGTGACGATCGATGCATCTCAAACCGTGAGTGAGGTGGGTGATGCGATTGAAGCGGCGCTAAGCGAATGGTTAGTATCGCAATGAGCGAGCTTTACCCCTGGCACAGTGAACTGTGGTCGCAGTGGCGAGATTTGATTCGTCAGCAGAGACTGCATCATGCGGTGCTGTTGATCGCGCCACAAGGGAGTGGTCGACATCAACTTACGCGTGCATTGGCGACAGCGCTATTGTGTCAAAATGGTGTCGATGAAGGGTGTGGGGTTTGCCATGGTTGCCAATTAAAGGCGGCGGGAACCCACCCAGACTATCATACGATTGCCCCACTGGAAGCAGGAAAGAAAATCAGTGTTGACGCGATTCGACAAGCTAACCGCTGGGCAATGGAAACCTCACAACTCGGGGGGGCGAGAGTGATTGAGATCCGGCACGCTGATGCATTAGGCGAGGCCGCAGCCAATGCGCTTCTTAAGACGCTAGAGGAACCACCATCAGGGTGTTTCTATTTGCTTACCGCGGATCGCGCCGACACGGTGCTACCCACTATTCTTAGCCGCTGTAGTCAGTGGCGGCAGCGTGAAATTACTATTGCGGAAATATCAACGTGGCTAAGTGCACAAACCTTTAGTGTTTCCGACGATCTAAAGCGGCTCTATATCCAGTCGCCATTGACGTTGTTTACGATAGCTGAGGCTGGAGAGCTGCAAGCAACCCACGACGTGATTGGCTCATTCGCACAGTTTGTCAATCCACCCTACATTGGTATGCAGTCGTGCATCGATGCGATGATAAAGAGTGATTTTGACGCGTTGTACTGGGTGCAAGCTCTTTTGCTTGATGCAGTCAAAGTGCAGCAAGGGTGTTGTTTTTCCCTTTGCACATATCAAGAATCACACGCGGTTGTGACGCAAGTGGCCAATGCTTGTCATACTGAACTGTTATGGTCACAGCTACAAAGGCTACAAGAACTGCAGCAGCAGTTTGTCGATTTTACCGGGCTTAACCAAGAAGTGCTGATAGCAGAATGGTTGAGCCACTTTATGCAACAAGGAGAGATGCGTGTTAGTTGATTCGCATTGCCACCTCGATAAGTTAGATTACGAGAACCTACATACAGATGTCGCCGATGTGATTGCGAAAGCGGAAGCACGCGGGGTGACGCATTTTCTTTCTGTGGGAGTGAGCATGGCGGCTTTTCCTGCAATGATGGAAATGATCGCGCCATTTAACAATGTGTTTGCGTCATGTGGCGTCCATCCACTCGATATTGAAAGTGGATTTGACTACGACACGCTGAAAGCCATGGCCGCGGATCCGCGTGTTGTAGCTATCGGTGAGACAGGCCTAGATTATCATTATCAGCCCGAGTTGGCTCAAGCGCAGCAAGATGCCTTTCGTCAACATGTCCGCTTAGCGGTAGAACTTAACAAGCCACTCATTGTGCATACGCGAATGGCGCGTGAAGATACGCTAGCCATCTTGCGAGAAGAAGGAGCTGAAAAAGTAGGCGGAGTGTTGCATTGTTTTACCGAGAGCCTCGAAATGGCAGAAGCCGCGATTGAGCTTGGTTTCTATATCTCCATTTCCGGTATTGTCACTTTCAACAAGGCTTCCGAGTTAAAGCATGTCGTGAGTCAGTTGCCACTTGAGCGATTACTGGTTGAAACAGATTCACCGTATCTTGCTCCTATTCCCTATCGTGGAAAGCAGAACCAACCTGCTTATGTCAAAGAAGTTGCCGATTATATAGGTTTACTCAAGGGCGTGAGTGGCGATGAAGTAGCCAAAGTCACAACAGAAAATTTCTTTCGCTTATTTATCGAAAGAAATTAAGTTCCGGCATCACGTAAGGCAAAAAAGAGGCATTTAGCCTCTTTTTTTACATCTGTAACTAAAATGTCAGCTTACACTTACTACAATGTTCAAACTTACCTATTAATTTTATGTCGTAAAATTAATAAATAGGCTAATTACCAATGTTAAAGAAATTAACATTATGCTTTTAGGTTTTTTATGTTTTGAAGTTTGAAGTGGGTCTAATTTGCACTTTTTGTCTTAATATTCAATGGTTTTAATTATTTTACTGCGTGTAATTAATCAGGGTTTTGTGACTGGCTTAGAGTTTTTTGAGAGATCAATTTTGTAACGTGACGAAATTGCTTTCCTTCAAGGTATAGTTTGAGGCGATTTCAAGCCACAAAGTGTAGGAATGGAAATCGAGGTATCTGCATCAATAGGTTACGGGGGGTAACCGCGGGTACTGGATAGCTTGCAAAAGCAAAAATATAACTATCTCAGGAGCACATTATGTTTAAGAACCTTTTTGCGAATATGCAGAAAGTCGGTAAGGCGCTGATGCTACCAGTATCAGTATTGCCAATAGCCGGTATTCTGTTGGGTGTTGGTGCCGCTAACTTCTCTTGGATGCCAGATGTACTGTCTAGCATTATGGAGCAAGCGGGTGGTTCCGTATTTGGTCAAATGCCGCTACTTTTTGCTGTTGGCGTTGCACTAGGCTTTACCAATAACGACGGTGTAGCCGGTCTTGCTGCGATTGTTGGCTACGGCATTATGACCGCGACCCTTTCTGTGATGGCAACAGTCGTTGGCGTCGAGGGCATCGATACTGGTGTGCTTGGCGGCATTATAGTCGGTGCTATTGCTGGTTGGGCATTTAATCGTTTCTTCCGTATCCAGCTCCCTGATTATCTAGGTTTCTTTGCGGGCAAGCGTTTTGTTCCTATTGTGACAGGTTTCGCCGCCATCGGTGCGGGTCTTGTACTTTCAGTTATTTGGCCTCCAATTGGTAGCGGGATCTCTACGTTCTCAGACTGGGCAGCGAACCAAAACCCAACCGTTGCTTTCGGTATTTACGGTGTTATCGAGCGTTCTCTTATCCCATTCGGTTTACACCACATCTGGAACGTGCCTTTCTTCTTTGAAGCGGGTGAGTGTCTGAATGCTGCTGGCGAACTACGTAACGGCGTTTTAACCTGCTACCTAGAAGCCGATGAAGTAACGCGTGCTGCTGGTAATGGCTTCGGTCAACTAGCGGGTGGTTACATGTTTAAGATGTTTGGTCTTCCAGCGGCCGCGATTGCAATCTGGCACTCAGCGAAGCCTGAGAATCGTGCCAAAGTGGGTGGCATCATGATTTCTGCTGCGCTAACGTCTTTCCTAACAGGTATTACTGAACCAATTGAGTTCGCATTCCTATTCGTTGCACCTGTACTATATGCGATTCACGCGGTATTAGCGGGTAGTGCCTTCGTCATGACCAACATGCTTGGTATGGTACACGGTACGTCGTTCTCACACGGTTTCATCGACTTTGTTGTCCTTATGGGTAACTCACAGAAGACCATTCTGTTCCCGATTATGGGTCTTGCTTACGCAGCGATTTACTACAGCGTGTTCCGCTTAGCGATCACTAAGCTTGATTTAAAAACGCCAGGTCGTGAAGATGACTCAGACGATGCTGTCGCTGAAGTATCAGGCTCAGAAATGGCGGGTGAACTTGTTGCTGCCTTTGGCGGTGCGGGTAACATCACTGGTTTAGATGCATGTATTACCCGTCTACGTGTTGCGGTTGCGAGCGTAGAAGAGGTAGATCAAGACAAGCTGAAGAAGCTGGGTGCTGCAGGTGTTGTTGTCGCGGGTGGTGGTGTTCAAGCTATCTTCGGTACAAAATCTGACAACCTGAAATCAGATATGGATGAGTGGCTACGCGGTCAAAACGCGTAACAAATCTGTGTTGATATCTAAGGGAAGCCATTGGCTTCCCTTTTTGCGTTGTGGGTTTCACTACTTACGTCTACCAAACCAGGATGCCATCGCAAGCGTTTGAATGATGAGTCTGTAAAACGTTAACGCCTACCTAAAGTAGCTAAGTCTAAAAACGCGCCGAAGGGAAGCACCTGCCACTATACTTAAGCCACCTCAAGGTGCTTGTTCAGCGAAAGTTTCTAGGTTTGCCATCGAGGCACTGCTTAAAAGATCTAGTGGACTAAATAAAAAAGTATAATAGCTTCATCAAAGAGAGAATGGTGAGAATCATTACTACGCTGAGTAAGTTTGCATCAGAAAGCGGAGCTGGCGCAATAGGGAGGAATCTTAAGAGGAGAGGAAGATGACAAGCGATCCAACCAGCGCGTTTAGACCATACAATAATGAAAAATCTGTCACTTGCTGGTTGTTTGGGGCAGTTAGCAGCAGCTCATAAGCCGCTGTTCTGGATAATTTCTTGTACTAAATGACTAAACTCGCTATCAGAGAGGTTGCTCAGTTCATACATGGTTTCCGCACCCGCAAGATCTAGCTCTATCTCAGAATCGTAATAGGCGTCATCTTGATTTCTAAACAACAACAGGTGATTCGCCATCCGTGCCAAATCAACATAACGGGTTTCTTCGCCACTTTTTGGCGTGTAATAGTCATTACCCGCGACTTCGAGATAATCTTCGTCGAACCCCCAATGCTTCAGTATTTGGGTGCTTGCTTCATTACAACCTTGCGCAAAGACTTGTTTAGCAATGTTGAAGTCAAGGTAGTTACCTTTCTCTAAGTAATACTCGTACTCTTTGATGAGTGAAAATAGACCGATATCAGAAAGTAGGCAGGCAAGTAATGCTTTTTCAGGCTCTAAAAGTAGCTTGTGTTCACTGTGTTTGAGGACGCCATTACATACCAATGTTGTTGCACCAGCCAGTAATCGAGATTGATGCGCGCTCTCTTCAAGAAGCCGATTACACTCTTGGCTGAAAGTAGCGGAGCGTTTCAATTCTTCAATGGCTTGCGCTGTGACAATATCTCGTACACGGTACATCCCCAAGCGAGAAACCGCCGTAATTAAGTCGTGGCAAGTGACATTGCGCGGGCTGAAAATCACCGAGTTTGCCGCGCGAATCACATAAGCCGTTAAGCTAGGATCATCAACAAGTGCATTGGCAATATCTCGGATAGTACTGTCGTCGGCCTGACAGATCTTATGAATACGGATGACCACTTCCGGAATGGGAGGCAAAGACAGCCTGCCCTCCTCAATAGCGGTATTGACGAGTGCTTGAAACTCACCATCTATTTCTTGCAGTATTTGTTGATGCTCTGGCGTGTGCCACATCAAAGCTAAATGACTCATGTGAAATCTTTAAAAGTCTGAAAGCAGTACGAAATTCTGTCCAGTATACGCCTGTTTTGCAAGTGATACTGCTCAATTAGTTAGTCATCTGTCAATTTTTGTACCTAAATCCAATTTTCTGACAGCAACAGCTTAGAAAGAAAGCGTTGCGCCAGTTCAGAAGTTGGTTGACTGATCAGCATTCGTTTATGAACTGTATCAAGAGGTAAAATCTCTATCCATCTTTGTACTACCCAAGTTGCATCGCTGAAGTCAGGCGCGGGATAGTGTTGGCCGATTTCTGGAACTGAAAGTAGAAAGTCTTCAAGCTTGCTCGCCAATATGCCGGAAGAAGGAGAGATAGGGCAAGGCGCCCAGTTAGCGGCTCTACGAATTTCTGCAAATAGCAGATTGTCGTTTGTGCGAGTGAGATCAAGCAACTCAACTTTGTAGCAGCCCTCGACATCTAGACTTATACCTTCATTACTGTGTTGCACTTTATCGGCAATTCTCACAACAGTACCAATGGCTGCTAAGGTCGTTACCTCACTCATGTCTTTGTCTTTCATACAAAGAACGAAAACATCGTTTTTTTGAGCAATAGCGGGCAATGTATCACGCGAATGATCACGTGGTACTGTCAGTGAAGCATGCCCTCCAGGTAAGAGGTGAGTTGTTGAAGGATAAACATTCATATCCTTAAAGCTTAGTTGATGTTTTTGTCAATTCGAGTGAATTCTGGGAGCTATGTCATGTTGGGTTAAAACTGTCACATTCAAAGTTATTTTGGTTTGCGCAATATGTCTTAAATCTCATATCCATTTGTACGACGTTGCATATGACCGATGTTGCAATCAAACTGTAGGTCATGACACACATTAATTAAAACTTTAGAGTGTGTTAACAATTTGGCTCGAGGTATTTCTTTGTTATGGAGGCTACATGCAAGTACTCAAGGAAGATTTTTTGCAATACCTAGAAAGTTTTGGTGACTTTGATCAGCGCTCTATGTTCGGAGGAACAGGGTTGTTTGATAAAGGCGCGATGTTTGCGATCATGACGGATGATGCTCTGTATATGCGCGGTGGTGAAGTGCTAAATGATCGCTACGTAGGTCTAGGTTGTGAGAAGTATATCCACGTAAAACGCAGCAGTACTGCAGAAGTTAACTACTACAATATCACGATGCTGATGGACTCTCAGCCAGAAACATGCCGAGAACTGGTCACACAAACATTGCAACAGGCGCGAAAAGAGAAAGATGCAAAACAAGCCGGCAAAAATGTAAGGTTGCGAGACCTTCCGAATATGCGTTTGACATTGGAGCGTATATTGAAGAAAGCAGGTGTGCCTGACGTTGCAACCTTTATGGATATGGGACCCGTTGAAGTCTACAAACGCGTTCAAGCGTGCCAAGGAGAAGCAGAAATCAAGCTACTTTGGATGTTCGCAGGTGCTGTCAATAATAAGCACTGGACGTTACTAGAAGACAGTTATAAAGAGAGTTTGCGTCAGCAAGTTTCGTAATGCACTAATTGAAAGAAGTAAGGGGAGGCGCGAGCCTCCCCTTTTTCGTTGTGTTGCGCCCGATGCTACAAACTCGTTTGTTGCGGCTCCGGGTCTTCAATATCAATCACTTTATCACGCAATGATTGCCAGTATTGGCCTAAGGTTTCATACCAGAACCGTTCGCTTTGCTCTAGGTAGTTTGCTTGTGGTGTGTAGTGCCAGAATTGTTGAATGTCTTGATTTGCGAGGTAGTTAGTTGGGGCTGCTAAGGGCTCAAGGCCCATCTGTCGAAACTCGTTTAGCGCACGGGGCATATGGCTTGCAGATGTGACAACGACAAAAGGATTATCGCCGACAACAACCGCCGATTGGCGAGCTTCTTCCCAGGTATCTTGGGCGGTTTCAAGCAATACGATGCGGTTCTTGGAAACACCGAGCGCAATGGCGACTTTCGCTAGCATACGCGCGTGGCTGATCTCTGTCCCGCCACTGTATCCCGATAGAATTAACGTTGCGTTGGGGTAATGACGAAGAATTCGAATACCCTCTGTCAAACGCATGAGTGCTGCTCGAGAAAGCGATGCCGTAGGTGATAGGTCATCATCAACCACATGTCCATGGCCTAAGACTAATACGTAGTTAATGGGTTGGTCGGTCCCTGGTATGAATGCAGTATGTTGGCGTTCGATTGGCATCAGTAGTCGACTCGAGATGGGCTGAAAGCTGAGCAGAAATAGACCGATGATACAGATGGAAGCCAATGTTGAACCGACACGTTTGTGACGGGAAAACCACAAACAGAGTAGCCCAGAAAAGCCGATAATCAGTAAAGCGGGCATCGGCATGATGAGCGCCGCGATAATTTTTTTCAATTCAAACATCAATGTCGTCCGAAAAAGCAGCACTTGAGCAGCGAAAGCGTACCTCAGTGCTTTATTCCTTGAGAGCTTATGAGAAAATAAGCGAATCCATCAATGTTACACCATCGAATGCTTAACGTGAAAGAAGACCGCAATTTCGACGACCTAGCCCACAAATTTGCTGCCAGTATCTATGGCTCAGCAAAAGGGGACATTCGTCAAGCCGTTGTCTGGCAAGATATTGAAGCCATGCTGGCTGAAATTCCAGACAAAACCCTGACCATTCTCGATGCCGGAGGTGGCCTTGGACAGCTATCAAGACAGCTTGCGAGGTTGGGCCACAATGTGATTTTGTGCGATTTATCACAAGAAATGCTCAAACTTGCCCGTGAAGAGGTTGAGCGAGAAGGCTTGTTAGCGCAGTATCAGTTCCTTCATTGTGGTGTTCAAGCACTGGCAAGCGAACTCGATGATCAAGTTGATGTCGTACTTTTTCACGCAGTGATGGAGTGGCTTAAAGCACCATTAGACGGATTAAGCCAAGTATTGGCCTGCTTACGGCCTGATGGTTATGCTTCCGTGATGTTCTATAATCAGACCGGATTGCTTTTTAAGAATTTAATTTGTGGTAATTTGACGCATATTGAACAAGGTATGCCTCATAGGAAACGATTTAAGCTACAACCGCAACAAGGGCTAGTACCTGCTGAGGTTTACGCCCATTTAGAACAGGAAGCCGTCACGATAAAAGGGAAAACTGGGGTTAGGACGTTTCATGATTACATGCAAACACAACACCTCGGTGACTATTCAGATGCGCAATTGATTGCGATGGAGCAGAAGCTCTGTCGTGAGGAGCCATTTGTCTCTTTGGGAAGATATATACATGTGTGGGGCCAAAAACAGTGCCCGGCACAGATTTTGAAGTAACAAGGAAATTGGATGAGTGAGCCGTCCCAGACCGTGCCTGAGCTGGTCAGCTGGGTTAAACAGCAGGATCTCAGCATACAGCTCCCGGTTGAACGACTTGCGTTTTTGTTGGCCATCGCCATCTTGAGCCAAGAACGTATTGATGAAGAACTACACGAAGGCGAACTCATAGACGCCTTCCGCATTGTCAGCGACCAGTTTGAGCAACATAAAGAGACGCTAACAACCCGCGCGAATAACGCTATCAATGAGTTAGTCAAGCAACGTCTTATTACCCGTTTTACCAGTGATGTGACGGATGGCGTGAGTATTTATCGACTCTCGCCTCTGGCCGTAGGCATTGCGGACTACTATGCCCGTCATAAAGAGTATTCGTCCTTAAAGCTCTCTATTCAGTTGGCCATGGTGGCAGACGAGATAGATAAAGCAAAACAAGCGGCGATGCTACAAGGTGATGAAGCATATTGGCGCAAAAACGTGTATGCCGTATTGAAGTACTCGGTCGCTGAGATTTTTGATCGTATTGACCTTAACCAGCGCACCATGGACGAGCAGCAACAGCAGGTGAAAACCAATATTGCAGAGCTGCTAAACCAAGACTGGCAGGCGGCGATTGCGAACTGTGAGCAGTTGCTGAACGAAACATCAAACACGTTGCAAGAGCTGCAAGACACCTTGCAAGCGGCGGGTGACGAGTTGCAAAGTCAATTGCTCGACATTTTGGAGCAGACGCACCATGTTGAGGCGCTGAGCTTTGTCACTGAGATGGTTTATAACCTGCAATCTAAGCTCGATCGCATCGTGAATTGGGGGCAACAGTCGATCGATCTTTGGATTGGCTATGACCGCCACGTTCACAAGTTCATCCGAACGGCGATCGATATGGATAAGAACCGCGCCTTTAGCCAACGCTTACGCCAATCGGTGAAAGACTACTTTGATTCGCCTTGGCACCTGACGATTGCCAGTGCTGATCGTCTCCTCGATATGCGTGATGAAGCGATGGTACTGCGAGACGATGAAGTCACCGGCGTGGTGCCTGAAGCCATGGAGTTTGAGGAACTGACTCAAGTGACTGACGCTTTGGCAGAGCAAATTGGTGAACGCTTACAAACCCACAAAGAAACGGGCGAGCCCATTGATCTGGGTATTGTGTTGAAACGCTATCTTTCAGAGCATCCAGGTAGCCAACACTTCGACTTGGCACGACTTGTGATAGATCAGGCTGTGCGTCTTGGCTATTCAGAAGCCGATTTCAACGCTATTCAACCCGACTGGCAAGCAATCAACGACTTTGGAGCAAAGGTACAGGCTAATGTCATTGACAAATATTGAAGAATTTATGCCCGAGAAGTTGGCAAAAGCGATTGCGAACCCTCTCTTTCCTGCCCTAGATAACCTCCTACGGACAGGCCGTCACATTGGCTCTGACGATTTAGATAATCATGCCTATCTGCTTGAGTTTGAGCTGGAACTGGCGCAGTTTTATCAACGCTATAATGCGGAATTAGTGCGAGCGCCAGAAAACTTTTTTTACTTGCGCCCTCGTTCAACTTCCTTGATCAGCCGCAGTGTGTTGTCTGAGCTCGACATGCTGGTGGGGAAAGTACTTTGTTTCCTTTACCTCAGCCCAGAGCGTCTAGCGCACGAAGGTATTTTCACTTATCAAGAGTTGTTTGAAGAGTTGATCGCACTGGCTGACGAGCAAAAATTGCTCAAGTTGGTGACGAATCGCGCGTCTGGTTCAGATTTAGATCGCGAAAAGCTACAAGAAAAAGTGCGAACTTCGCTACGCCGTCTACGTCGCCTAGGGATGATTTTAACCATAGGTGAAGAAGGCAAATTTAGGATAAGTGAAGCCGTCTTCCGCTTTGGTGCAGATGTACGGACCAGTGATGATATTCGAGAAGCGCAGTTGCGACTCATCCGAGATGGTGAAGCCGTTGTTCACCAACAGGCTCCTACACAAGGTAGCCTGCTCAATGGCGAAGAAGAAGAAACAGTAGAAGAAGGTGAGCTGTAATGGAACGCGGTAAGTACCAATCCCTAACCATGATCAACTGGAACGGCTTTTTTGCCCGAACCTTTGATATCGACGATCTTGTCACCACCCTGTCTGGTGGCAATGGTGCGGGTAAATCGACCACGATGGCGGCGTTTATCACCACGTTGATCCCAGATCAGTCACTGTTGCACTTTCGTAATACCACAGAGGCGGGGAGCTCAAATGCGTCTCGCGATAAAGGTCTGCACGGTAAACTCAAGCCGGGTGTCTGTTACTCAGCACTGGATGTGATTAACTCGAAAAATCAGCGTGTACTGTTTGGTGTAAAGCTACAACAAGTCGCGGGTCGTGATAAGAAAGTTGATATCAAGCCATTCATTATTCAAGGCTTACCTTCTGGGGTGAACCCAACGGAAGTGTTGGTTGAGACGGTTTCGAAAACGCAAGCGCGGGTTCGTCAGTTAAATGAAGTGAAAGCATTCGTGTCTGAGCACGAAACAGTACAGTTTAAAGCTTTTAACTCGGTCACCGAGTTTCACTCCTTTATGTTTGATTTCGGTGTTTTACCGAAAAAGCTGCGTAACACTTCCGATCGTTCGAAGTTCTACCGCCTGATTGAAGCATCGTTGTATGGGGGTATCTCCAGTGCGATTACAAAATCACTACGAGACTATTTGTTACCGCAAAACGGCGGCGTGAAAAAAGCGTTCCAAGATATGGAAGCGGCATTGCGTGAAAACCGTATGACGCTAGAAGCGATTAAAGTCACGCAAAATGATCGTGATCTGTTTAAGCACTTGATTAGCGAAGCAACCACCTATGTTGCCGCTGACTACATGCGTCACGCAAACGATCGCCGCACAAAAGTTGAAACGACGTTAAAGCAGCGTGCTGAACTGCAGCATCTACAAACCAGTATGTCGACGCAGTTGACTCAGTTAAACGAGATGCAGAGCGAGCTGACGCAGTTAAAAGAGGGCGAATCGCATCTTGAGGTTGACTATCAAGCCGCTTCTGATCACTTGCAACTGGTTCAAACTGCGGTTCGTCAGCAAGAGAAAATTGAACGCTATAACGAAGATCTCATTGAGCTGAGCGAGCGCCTCGAAGAGCAGATGATGGTCGTTGAAGAAGCGAGTGAGCAACTGGCAGCCGCAGAAGAAGCGGCAATGTTCAGCGAGGAAGAGGTCGATAGCCTCAAGTCTCAACTGGCGGACTATCAACAAGCACTCGACGTACAGCAGACCCGTGCACTGCAATACCAACAGGCAGCGCAAGCTTTAGAAAAAGTGCGCCAACTGAGAGATGATGCCAGCTTGCAGGCAGAAGATGCACCAACATTAGCCAATGAGTTAAAGCAGCGTGAATCTGCGCTCACCTCTGCACTACTGAGCAACAAGCACAAGTTGGATCTTGCGCAAGCAGCACAAAACCAGTTTGAGCAAGGACTAGCATTAGTTAAATCTATCGCAGGTGACGTTGAGCGTAGTAAAGCGGGAGCGATTGCGCGTGAACTCGTGGTGAAAGGTCGCGAAATGCAGCGAATTAGCGATCAGTCAGAGATGCTAAAACGTCAACATGCAGAGCTAAGTCGTCAGGTTGAAACGCAGCGCCAAACGCAACAAAAAGTTGATGTTTATCAGCAACGTCATAGGGAGTGCTTAACCAACCAAACGGACGTCGAGCAAGCGCTAGAAACACAACAGTTGACCATTGAATCCTTAACCGAATCTTTAGATAGCGCAGCGGAAAAGCGCAGTCAGGTGAAGCAAGGGTTGCAAACGGTTGAGGCTGAAATTCAACAACTGACCGCTCGCGCGCCAGCTTGGATTGCAGCAAATGATGCGCTGCAACAGTTAGCATCCCAGTGTGAACAAACGCTTGCTGATAGCGAAGCTGTCATGGCAGCGATGCAAACCACCTTAGATCAAGAGCGGGAAGTTTCTTCTCGTCGAGACCACCTTAATACAGAAAAGCAGCGCTTAGAGCGTCAAATTGAACTGCTCGCGCAACCGGGTGGCAGTGATGATCATCGCTTGCGCAGCTTGGCTGACTCTTTAGGTGGTGTGTTACTGTCTGAAATCTACGATGACATTACCATTGACGATGCGCCTTACTTCAGTGCTATGTATGGCCCTGCTCGTCATGCGATTGTGGTTGCGGATCTTAAGGGTATCAAAGAGAAGTTGGTGGCTATCGAAGATTGTCCCGAAGATCTCTATATCATTGAAGGTGATATTGATGCCTTTGATGACAGTGTCTTTGATGCTCAGGAGATGGAAGGGGCAGTCTGCGTTCACCTTAATGATCGTCAAATGCGTTACTCGCGTTTCCCAGAAGTACCGCTGTTTGGACGCGCTGCGCGAGAAAAACGTTTAGAAGATTTGCGAGCACAGCGAGAAGCCTTGATTGAAGATCACGCCAAAGCTTCCTTTGATTCGCAAAAACTGCAACGTCTTTACCAAAGCTTCAACCGTTTTGTGGGTACTCATCTCGCGGTTGCGTTTGACGCGGATCCTGAGCAAGCGTTGGCTACTGCGCGTGGCAAGCAGAATCAGCTAAATCGAGAGCTATCGGGTTTTGCAGAAAGCGAGTCTCAGCAACGGCAGCAATTACAGCTCGCTCGAGAAGCAGTTTCTCAGCTAAACAGTCTCGTTTCTTCTATCGATTCACTTGCAGATGAAACCTTGAGTGCACAGCTTGAAGAGCTGGAGCAACAGCTAGTGCGATTGACGGAAGCCTCTCAATTTGTCCAGCAGCATGGGCGCAACCTGACCCAGCTTGAGCAACGCCTAAACGCACTTGATGCTGACCCAGAGCAGTTTGAGCAGTTGAAAGCCGAATATGAGGCGCAAGACAGTGCCTTACAGGCGCTGAAGTCGACCTTGTTTGCCGTTGAAGATCTCCAAGAGCGTAAAGCGCATTTTGCTTATGCTGATGCTGTGCAGCTCTTGTCGAAAAGTGGTGAGCTGAATGAAGAGTTGAAGCGCAAGCTGACGACCGCCGAGTTAACACGTACCCGTTGCCGTGATCAACTTAAGCAGTTGCAGGGACAAAACAGCCAATATAACCAATTATTGGCGTCGTTGAAGAGTGCGCATCAAGCAAAACAGGAAACGGTGCAAGAGTTTGTGCGTGAGCTGCAGGAACTGGGTGTACATGCTGATACGGATGCAGAAGATCGCGCACGTGAGCGGCGTGATAACTTGCAAATGCGCTTGCAGCAAAGCCGAACACGTTGCTCTGAGCTGGAGAAAGGGATTATCTCTATCGAGCTTGAACAAAAAGGTGTGCTTAAACGGCTCCGTAAACTCAACAAAGAGTATCAAGAGCTGCGTAAGTTTGTGGTGAATGCCAAAGCGGGCTGGGGCAGCGTGATGCGTCTCGCCAGAGAAAATGACGTAGAACGCCGCTTGCAGCGACGCGAAATGGCTTACATGAGTGCAGATGAACTGCGTTCGTTGTCGGATAAGGCGCTTGGTGCGTTGCGTCTTGCTGTCGCTGACAACGAAGAGTTACGTGATAGTTTGCGTCAGTCTGAAGATGCTTCACGTCCAGAACGAAAGGTCTACTTCTACATCGCTGTTTATCAACATCTGCGTGATCGTATTCGTCACGATATCATTCGAACAGATGATCCTGTCGAAGCTATCGAAGAGATGGAAGTGGAGTTGGCACGCCTCACAGAAGAGCTGACTCAGCGAGAACATCGATTGGCGATCAGTTCTGAATCGGTCGCTAATATCATTCGCAAGACTATCCAACGTGAACAGAACCGCATTCGGATGCTGAACCAAGGATTGCAAAACATCACTTTCGGTCAAGTGAATGGGGTTCGTCTGACAGTAAAAGTGCGAGAAACTCACGAGATGCTATTAGCTGGTTTGGCTGAACAGCAAGAGCAACATCAAGACTTGTTTGGGAATCCGCGTTTGACCTTCTCTGAAGCGATGGCGAAACTCTTCCAACGTTTGAACCCGCATATTGATGTTGGTCAGCGTTCACCACAGACATTGGGTGAGGAGTTGCTGGATTATCGTAATTACCTTGAACTTGGCGTGGAAGTGAATCGCGGCAGTGATGGTTGGTTGCAAGCGGAATCTGGCGCGCTATCGACAGGTGAAGCGATCGGTACTGGCCAGTCCATCTTGCTGATGGTTGTGCAGAGTTGGGAAGAGGAGTCTCGTCGACTTCGTGGCAAAGATATTATTCCATGTCGCTTGTTGTTCCTTGATGAGGCCGCGCGTTTGGATGCTAAATCTATCTCAACACTCTTCGAGTTATGTGACCGTTTGGATATGCAGTTATTGATTGCTGCACCAGAGAATATCTCGCCTGAGAAGGGCACAACGTACAAACTAGTGCGAAAAATCTTTAAAGATCGAGAGCATGTGCATGTCGTTGGCTTAAAAGGCTTTGGACAAGAAAAAGCTGAGCAAGGCTTACTGCCTAATGCTGAGCACCCTGAGCCCATGAGCCTGAATTTGAGCTGATAGCTCACAATGCCCGCCAAAAAAGTCCTGCCAGTGTGCAGGACTTTTTTGATCTCGAATCCTCTCAGCGCGTAACTAACAGCAACTGGGTTCAATAGGTGTTGGTGCCCAGTGACATTTGACTGGTCAGAAGGTTGTCGGCGCAGTTTTTTATTCCTAACGGGAGAGATATAAGATGAAATCAATACTGATGACACTCGCAGCCTTGCTTGTTACGACTTCGGTGGTGGCAGGCGGTGGAAGTTACGGCAAAAAATCACAAGATGACATCGTCACCATTGCTGCAGGCAATGAGAATTTTTCAACCTTAGTGACAGCCGTACAAGTTGCAGGTTTGGTTGAGACGTTGCAAGGTGACGGACCTTTTACTGTCTTTGCTCCCACCGATGCAGCGTTTGCGAAGCTGCCAGAAGGGACGGTGGAGTCACTGCTGAAACCTGAAAACCGCGATAAGTTAGTTGCAATACTGACCTACCATGTCGTGCCCGGCAAAGTCATTTCTAAAGACGTTGTCAATCTAGAGAGTGCGATGACGGTACAGGGGGACGCGGTAGACATTAGTGCAATGAATGGTATGGTGATGGTAGACACGGCGAATGTGGTCCAAACGGATATTATGGCGTCAAACGGTGTTATTCACGTGATCGACTCAGTGATTCTGCCTTAACCGGATTGCGCTTTTCAACATTCGAGGAAACCAGCTTTTGCGGCTGGTTTTTTTCTTTCAAATACACGATATGTCTAATTCAACTCTCTTATCTTCATTATTCTTAAAGCGCATTTTTTGATAACCCTATGTTCTGAATTGATTTACGTTTTTCGATGCGAAAAAAGCATGACTTTTTGGTTGATTTTTAATCATTTCATCATTAGTGTCTGCCCTATGTCGTAGGCGTGCAATCAAGAGATTGTAAGCAAAGTCGCAATGAGAGGGGAGCAAGAATGGGTCAACACGGTTTAAGGATGAATCGATTTCTTTCAGGTATGATTTATGTCGTTATGGTGTTGTTGAGTAATGCCACATTGGCATCTAACACCACCTCGCCGACCAGCCACCTAGTGGATACCTTGGCGCTAGTTAAGCTAGAAGCCAATGAAGGCGATCGTCAGATGCAGCTGTTTCTAGGCCAAGCCTACTTGTACGGTGAAAGCGGCATTGAGAAAGACCCACTACGCGCTTTTCACTGGCTTAAAATGGCGGCCGAAAATGATGTTAGTGTTCAGCTAATACTTGGCAAGCTTTTTCACCGCGGTGAAGGGTTGCCCAAAGATCTCGATGCTGCGTTCTATTGGTACAAGAAAGCGGCAACCTCTGGTGATATGGCCGCAATGGAAGCGGTCGCCACCTTCTATGCGACGGGTATTGTCAGGTCCGATAGTCGTTGTGAAAACGCGATAGATTGGTTTCAAGCGGCGGCAGGACAAGGATCATTAGACTCGCGCCGCAATCTTGTTTGGCTATATGCCACCTGCCCGGATGAATCGCAGCGCGATGGGGATCGTGCATTAAAAATTGCCAAGCAACTGATGGCGAGATTACCAGAAGTGGAAGCGACCGATTTTGATAATCTCGCTGCCGCTTATGCAGCGTGTGGTGAGTTTGATAAAGCCATTTACACGCAACAAAAAGCGCTGAATAGCCTCGCTGAAGAAGAGAATGATCCATCACGATTGGTCTCTTTTCAGCAGCGTTTAGAACGCTATAAACAGCATCAAATGTGGATAGACGAGTAACCTGTACGCAAGCCCAGATAGACTTAATTCACCTCTAGATGCTTGTTCAGCGACAATGTCAAAGCTTGTCATCGAGGTATAGCTTGTGAAAAAGCCTGCCTTTCTTTGATCTTACCAACGGCACTATTCGGTGCCGTTTTGTGTCTTACTTTTCCTAAAAACGGCTCGTACGCCGTGAAAATAGCAGCATTGTTTTTCGTGCTAGTAACGGCTGTCTTATTTTTGAACCAAAAATGAACTAACCCATAATTTTGTTAAGTGCTTTGGGTAAATGTTACGCTTGGATATTTCATTTTGTAAATTTCTTTGTTTTAATAGCCAATGATAATGATTCTTATATCTATTACTAAAGAAGAACAAGGAAGAAACATGCTCAACAAACACATGTTATGGTTGCCGCTAGGCGTTTTAGCGGCGCCCGCATTTGCTGGCACTGCCGTTACTGAAAAAGCAGTCGTCGAGCATTATGCAACGCTTGCACATGCTGTCTATGCCGATGCGTTGGCAACCTCAAAGACGCTAGATGGGGCGATTCAGCAACTTTTAGCTAACCCAACCGATGAGACGCTTGAAAATGCAAAGCAAGCTTGGATTGCGTCCCGCGTGCCATATCAACAGTCTGAAGTTTTCCGTTTTGGTAATGCGATTGTCGACGATTGGGAAGGACAGCTGAATGCGTGGCCGCTTGATGAAGGCTTAATTGATTATGTCGCGACGGATTATCAGCATGAAATGGGCAATGAGGGTGCGACCGCAAATATCATTGCGAGTAACGCAGTCCAAGTCGGCAACCAGAAACTGGATGTCACTAAGATTACCCCTGAACTGCTCGCAGACTTGAACGAGATTGGTGGTTCGGAAGCCAACGTCGCAACAGGTTATCACGCCATCGAGTTCCTTCTTTGGGGACAAGATCTCAACGGCACTGATGCGGGGGCTGGTGAGCGCCCAGCGAGTGACTTTGCATTAGGTGCTGATTGTACTAATGGCCATTGTGAGCGCCGTCGCGAGTATATTGTGGCAGCGAGCCAGCTACTGCAACATGATTTAGCGTGGATGGTCGACCAGTGGGCGCCAGAAAGGAGTGACAACTATCGTGCCGAGTTATTGGCGGATTCAACCGAGCAGGGGCTTCGTAAAATGCTGTTTGGTATGGGCTCGCTTTCTCTTGGTGAGCTAGCCGGTGAGCGTATGAAAGTCGCGTTGGAAGCTAATTCAACCGAGGATGAACATGACTGTTTCTCAGATAACACCCACAACTCTCACTACTATAACGAACAAGGTATCTATAACGTCTACACCGGTACCTATGTGCGTACAGACGGCTCTATTCTAGAAGGCCCTGGGATTCACGCGTTAGTTGCGCAGAAAGATAATGTTGCCGCAGCTGAGATCCAAGCAGAATTTGATGCAACGCGCAGTCAAGTCTATGCCTTGAAAACCTCAGCTGAAGAGCATGACGTATTTTTTGACCAATTGATTGCTTCAAGCAACGCAGCAGGTAACAAGCTAGTGAATACGACGATTGATAGCTTAGTGAAGCAAACGGTGGCGATTGAGCGTAGTGCAAACCTACTTGGTATTTCAAACTTAAACCCAGATACAGCCGATCACGAGTTCTAAATTTTTGAGCGGCAGCGCGCTGTTCGCCCTTAAAACTGGGCCCGCAATCTGCGGGCCTTTTGTCTTTCTCTCTGGAATTCAGCAATGTTTAAAGCACTAGGATGTACGCTTCTTTTTGTCGCTTTTACCGTCACTGCAAATACCAACACCGTTAAGAGTGGTGGTGACACAACGACGAGTAAACAAGGACCCAACGCCTTTTCTCAACCTGCAACGAACCTCGCTCTGACCGATCGCATTGACTTTAGTGTAGGGAACAGCTTTTTTCGAAACCCTTGGGTAGCTGCTCCTGCCAGCACGGATGCACGAGATGGTTTGGGGCCACTTTTCAATACTAACGGCTGTCAAAACTGTCATATCAAAGATGGCCGTGGGCACGCGCCGCAACCGGGAGACAGTAATGCCGTTTCCTTGCTTATTCGGCTTTCCATCCCGCCTCAAAATGCTGAGCAGGAAGCGCAGCAAGCGCGTGATGGTGTCGTCCCAGATCCGATTTATGGTGGCCAACTGCAAGACTTTTCAATACCAGGCGCTAAACCGGAAGGTCAGATAGCGATTAACTATCGCTATTTTGAAGTTGAGTTCGCTGATGGCAGTAAAGTGGAACTTCGTGAGCCGAGCTTTAAGATTGTCGACCTTAACTATGGCGATTTGCATCAGCAGATCATGATGTCACCCCGTATCGCGCCACCTATGATTGGGCTGGGGTTATTGGAAGCCATACCGGAACAGACTATTGTCGCGATTGCTGCGGCTCAACATGCGGCGGATAAGGGTGTTTCAGGTAAGCCCAACCGGGTGTGGGATGTAGAAAAAAACGACTTTGCGCTGGGGCGTTTTGGTTGGAAAGCGGGACAGCCCACGCTAATGCAGCAAAATGCCGCCGCCTTTAACGGTGATCTGGGCTTAACGAGTCATCTTTTCCCTATGACAGACTGCACGCCCGCTCAAAAAGCCTGCCATGAACTCCCACATGGGGGCGAGCCGGAAGTCAGTGATGAAATCCTTGAATTTGTTGAGTTCTATTCACAACACCTTGCTGTGCCGAAAAGACGCAATAGTAAAGAACCACAAGTGATTGCGGGCGAGGCCTTGTTTGCGAGTGCCAATTGTATTGCATGTCATCAAACAAATATCAAAACGGGTGAGGTGCCAGAGCGACCGGCGTTATCGAACCAAGTGATTCACCCTTACACCGACCTCTTGCTTCATGATATGGGAGAGGGGCTCGCTGACCATCGTCCTGAGTACTTAGCGAATGGCCGAGAGTGGCGTACTGCGCCTTTATGGGGATTGGGGTACACCGACGAGGTTAATGGGCATACGGAGTTGCTTCATGATGGACGAGCGAGAAATCCGATGGAAGCGATCTTATGGCATGGCGGCGAAGCAGAAGCGAGCAAACAGCAGGTGTTAAAGATGTCTGCATCGGAGCGTGCAGCACTATTGGCATTTTTAGACTCGCTGTAGGAGAAATGTGATGTGGAAATTCAGTTTATTGCTGTTTGTTGTCGTTACTCTTCAGGTAAAGGCGGGTGATCTATCACGGTATGAGACAGCAATCTTGCAGCACGACATTCAGGCTTCTATCCAACTTAAGGAAGCGGCACAAGCGCTAAAATCTTCGGTTGATGCCATATGCAAAAACGATGCTAGCATCGAGCATGCTCAACAGCACTGGCGAAACGTCGCGCGGTCTTGGATGGTCTTTCAAGGTCGAGAAGATATGCCACTCTCGGTACAACCGCTGGTTTGGCAAATTCAGTTTTGGCCTGATAAGAAAAATACCACAGGCAGAAAAGTGCAGCAGTTGTTAAGCGATGATGAGGCGTTGACGCCCGACGTGATGGCGGCTTTTAGTGTCGCTGGGCGCGGCATAGGCGGGTTGGAATGGAGTTTGTTTGATCAAGATGCAGACTGGTCAAGTGAACGTCATTGTGTGGTTGCTCAAGCGCAAGCGGCGGACTTGCTCTCAACCGTGGAGGTCTTCCAGCAAGGTTGGCTCTCTCCCGATTGGTTGACGCTGTCGTCTGAGGGGCGCTTGGCAGCGCGTTTTGGCGCCCTCAACGATCAATTAGCCCGAGTGATAAAAAAGTTAACCTTGCCGCTCGGCAAAAAGGGGCGAGCGAACCCATATATGGCAGAGTCGTGGCGAGCGGAGTACTCATTAGCCACGTTGAAAGCGTCGATAGAGGCAATGCATCAGTATTGGCGTGTTGCGCTTGAATCACCTGTGTTGGCGGCCGGTGAGGGACAAACGGCGGAAAGCATCGACATTGTTTTTAGACGTTTGTTGGATAACTGGCCCGAAGAAGAGAGTTTGAAGTCGTTGCTGGCTGAGCCTGAAGGCTATCGTAAAGTTGTCGGTATGAAAGCCCAGCTAGCGGGGATTGCAGAGCAATTAGAAGTCAACGTTGCCCCTGCATTAGGGGTGACGGTTGGTTTTAATGCAACGGACGGAGATTAGTCTATCGTGTGGCAACCGAGCCTGAATCGAAGGCAGTTTATTCTTGCTCTGAGTGGCACTGTGCTTGCGCCGTATGTTTTGGGTGAGAGCGTCATGCCAGAGACGTTTCGCGGCGTGATGGGGTGTGCAAAGAAGCGTGGTCGTTTCTTTGCTGTTGCAACAGATCGGCAGCTCAACTATCGCTTTTCTGTGCCTCTACCCGCGCGAGGGCATGCTATTGCGATGCATCCCTCAAATACGTTAGCGGTTGTTGTTGCGCGACGTCCGGGCGCCTATTTATTGCCGATTGATACGCAAAATGGCCGTCCATGGCAGCCTCTTTCCCCGGTGAACGATCGCTTTTTTTATGGTCATGCTGTTTTTTCAGAGGACGGTCAGTGGCTATATACCACTGAAGGTAAGTCGCCTTCTTGTGAAGGCGTGATTGGCATCTATCGGGTTCAACAGCAGAAAAAAATACTGCAGCGTGTCGGTGAATGGCCGATACAAGGCATAGGACCTCACGAGCTGGCGTGGCGGAGCAGCGAAGAGCTAGTGGTTGCTGTTGGCGGAATTCAGACCCGTGGACGAGATAAGCTCAATATCGAGAGTATGGCACCGAGTTTGCAATATGTTCATTGTGGAACGGGTCAATTATTAGAAGAAGTCACGCTAACCGAAAAACAAGCCAGTATTCGTCACCTTGATGTCTCTGCGCGAGGTGACGTTGTCATCGGAATGCAACATCAAGGTGATTTTCAAGATAGCGTGCCACTTGTCGCAATACACCAGAAGGGTGAGGCGTTGGTATCTGTGAAGGCAGATCCCATTGAATGGTTGCGTTATAAAGGGTACATCGGAAGTGTGAGCTGTAGCGCAAATCGCGCCTTGGTCACCTCTCCGCGGGGCAATTGTTTTGGAATCATATCACTTGCAGATAAAACGCTAACCGCATCGCAGAGTCTCAAAGACGTTTGTGCTGTAGCGGCGAATGGCAAGGGGTGGCTACTTGGTAGTGGCCTTGGATATATGTTAGATTTTCATTCCTCATCACAATATGCATCAAAAAGCTTAGATGGGGTTGCATGGGATAATCACTGGGAAATTCTTTTAGGCTAGGTTAATCAGTGCTTTATCAATATAAAAAGATAATAAAGATTGCACGGGCGGAAGTTTGCCATACTAAAACTCTAGGCCCGGCAAGTTGGAGTCAACATCACTATGCGTGTTACTTACCGAGCGCTGAGCCATTGTCTTTGGTTGTGGATGGCTTTCGCGTCATTGTCTGTATCGGCAATGAAATTAGAGACCAATTCTGGCAGTAACCCAGTGACGCAAGCTTGGGTCGCTGCTCACCTCCCTGAAGGGGCTGAACTGCAGTACCCCGACCTCGTTGAGGCGATCTATACGCATACGCGTTTACATCCTATATGGGAAGATGAACGCGTGAGATTGAGCCTTGAGCAGCAGATCAATGTGATTGCATTAGCCGACATCAGCCCTTGGTTTGAAGACCGTGCAAAGTTGCTGTCACAACTGCAACAGGCGCAGCGTTGGCGTCACTTCGATGTGATGGCAACGGATACCCTATTAACTTTCTTACGCTACCGTCAAGACGTTGCCCTGCAGGGTAAAGGCTGGCTATTTGGTGCGGGTGTACAGCAAATAAAATTGCCGCCTAATGCCATTGAAATTGAGAGCATGATGGAAGCCTGGAAGGGTAACTACTTTTTGTCTTGGATTGAAGGCAAAAAGCCGTTTGGCGATGCTTATGCGCAGATGCTGGATGGTATCTTGACGCTGCAGGCGCTAGAAGCCCGGGACTTGCCCGTGTTTGAATACAGTGGCGTGTTGCGCCCTGGCGACATGATTCCAAACCCTGAGCCGCTCATTGTGCTGCTTGAGACCATGGGGGATCTGTCACCAGAGCTGGCGACGTTACTGCGTGGTCAACCGGGTGGGATAGAATACAACCCGATTTTGGTCGAAGCGGTGAAACGTTTTCAAGGTCGTCATGGGCTAGCGCAAGACGGTGCAGTGGGGCCGAAAACCCGCATCTGGCTGAATAAGCCAGCGAGCGAAAAAGTGCGCCTCATGGCGTTGAATATGGAGCGCTTGCGCTTGTGGTCACCACAACGAAACAACCAACTGGTGGTCAATATACCCGGTTATTCTCTGACATGGTGGAGCAATGATGAAGTGCAGTTTGAAAGCCGCGTTATCGTTGGTCGACCAAGCCGAAGAACCCCCTTGTTGTCGTCGCATCTCAATACGGTTGTGTTTAACCCATCGTGGAATGTGCCTGAGTCAATCACCCAAAAAGATATCATTCCAAAGATTAAGCGGGATACCAATTACCTTGCCAACAACAACATGGAAATCCTTGCCAGTTGGCGTTCTAGTGAGGTAATTGCTGTAGAGAGTATTGATTGGGAGACCATGAACCCAGAACGATTCCCTTACCGTCTCCGTCAAAGCCCAGGCAACCACAACGCCCTTGGTCGCTATAAGTTTAATATGCCGAGTACGGATGCAATTTATCTTCACGATACGCCAGCAAAAGGGTTATTTCATCGCTCTGAGCGTGCGTTAAGTTCGGGCTGTATACGCGTCGAACAGTCTCACAACTTAGCGACTATCTTGATGGATAGAGCAGGCGTGCGGCCTGACAAAGTGGCGGACTATCGTAAGAGTGTCGAAACCAAATTTGTCTCAGTACGTCGCACTGTACCTGTGGAAACGATCTACCAAACGGCATGGGTCGATGATGAAACGGGCACCTTGCAGTTCCGACCTGATATCTACAAGTACGATCAGCGCCAACGTTGGCCTTTTGATCAAGAGGTGCTAGCGGCGTTAGGCATCTAAGCCGAGAACTGAGTGTGGATGACTAGGATTGCGCCACACTCAGTGATATTCTCCCTTCTTCAGAGAACATATGGACATTCAGAACAATGAGTCTTAAATACCAAATCGTGCCTGTTACCTCTTTTCAGCAAAACTGCTCTGTTGTGTGGTGTGATGAAACCAATCAGGCTGCCGTGATTGATCCGGGTGGTGACATCAACAAAATTGTCGCTGTGATTAACGAGAATGAGCTTCAAGTCACTAAGATTATTTTGACTCATGGTCATATGGACCACGTCGGCGGAACACCCGAGTTAGCAGCAGCCTTGAATGTGCCGATTGTCGGGCCACACAAAGACGATGTTTTCTGGCTGCAAGCCTTACCTGCGCAAGCAAATATGTTCGGTTTCCCGCATTTGGAACCATTCGATCCTTCTGAGTGGCTAGAAGAAGGGCAGGTTGTGGAAGTGGGTAATGTGAAGTTTGATGTCTTGCATACGCCGGGTCATACACCGGGCCATGTCATTTTGTTTAGTGAAGCGGATAAATTGGCGTTTGTCGGCGATGTTCTTTTCCAAGGTGGTATTGGTCGAACAGACTTTCCGAAAGGTAATCACCAAGATTTGATGGACTCCATTAAGCTTAAATTGTGGCCGTTGGGCAACGATGTCACCTTTGTTCCCGGTCATGGCCCTATCTCAACCTTTGGTAAAGAGCGAGTGAGCAATCCTTTTGTTGCTGATGAAATGCCGCTTTACTAATTCGGCTCTCTTCGAGTAAACGAAAAGGCGCGTTGAGCGCCTTTTTTTGTAGCTAGCCTTTTTGGATATCTAGCACTGGCCTTCTTGATAGCGAACAGGCCGCCTAATCAGGCTCCTGTCGAGACGCCGCGAGATAGCGCCGAGCAAGGCCAACAAACTCATCACACTCTAATCCAAGCATCTCTTCGGGGATGAGAAGTTCGCTGTGTAATAACTCGTTGTTGTATTTGAGGCGGTTGGCGAACGTGGCAAGCAAACCCGTATAGGTATTGCCGTGATGGTCTGTGAAAGGCGTGTCGTCAAACAGCATGTCTTCTACATCAACACTGCCACGATTTCCACGTCGATATGACATGATGAGTAACACGCGCTGGTCGGTCAAAATACGGCTGACGAGGCGAGGTGAGATACTGTGCATGAGGTGATCATAGCTGCGTAACTTTATCCCAACCCAAGGTATTGGCTCAAACCATCCATCATGCTCGATGCTAACCTGTTCGACGTGCTGTATGTCTTGCCAGCGAACACTCCAGCCACCAGAGGGATGATGGAGTTGTAAGTGCATATAGGTGAGGGTCATGCTAATGGCGGGTTGAGAACGAATGCGCCAATAGATGAAGACTAACGTGAGTGCGCTGGCGACCATGACAGTGACGAGCCAGCTCGGATTAATGTTCACGGTAATGAGGGCGACAAAAAGCAAGATCATGACGCCGAAAGCAAACCACGCAAAGTAGGTATGCAAGCTCGGTGGGATAGCGGTTAGGTGACGCGTTTTCACGGCAAAGTCCTCATACTCAATCACATTTATACTCATATATGGTCTTCCCTCTATTGGCAAGATACCAATGTCGATAAAAGGGACAGGTTGCTTTCATATATCCGGCCTATGCGTGAAGCTCGTGTGGCTTCTGGCCTTGATGACACTTCGCGCATATAGCCCTTATCAAATTAACGGTTTTGGTAAACCTTTGAGTATATCAGGGTCCCTATATGCTGGTCTTACCTGTTTTTCATCTAAACTGCTATCTACGCAATATCTGGTGTGTGACGCTTTAGTTAAATCTTTCTGTTAAACCGCCGCTGGCGCTTTATAGCTTTCTCCTCGACAGATAATGACCCACGCGATACGGATTATCTTATTCGCCAGCGCCACCACAGCCTTGTTAAAACCTCGCCTTTCAACCAGCCGCAATATCCATTGACTAAGCCTGTCTGTTTTGCCATCGGCTCGACTCACAACCGCTCTTGCACCATGAACCACGAATGACCTTAACTGCTGATTCCCTCGCTTTGTAATGCCAAGCAATACCTCTCGACCTCCCGTGCTAAATTGCTTGGGCACTAAACCTAAGGCTGCTGACGCATCACGCCCTCGTTTAAATTGCTCACCACTTCCCATCCAGGCTCTTAAGGAAAAACTCACCACGGGACCAATACCTGGCACTTTTATCAAACGCTGACAAACGTCTTTTTGCTTCACTTTTTCGGCCAACCTTTCGTCGTACCACTGTAGCTCTTCGTCAAGCCTTTCGAGTTGTGTGTATTGCCTGAATAAAAGCGCTCGAAATTCGTCGGTTAAGCCGTTCTCAACATCTTCTAGAATAAAAGGCAGCGATTTACGCAATACCTGACTTCCTCTCGCCAGCACTACCCCATACTCCGCCAGCAACCCTCTCACATGATTGATTAAGCGCTTTCTGTCACTACTCACGTGTTGACGCATGAGCAAAAAAGTTTGGTCGTCTTGCTGCGCTAGGGATTTGACCGCAACGGGGCGAATCGCACCGTGCTGACACGCTTCTGCGATGGCCTTTGCATCGTTATAGTCATTCTTTTGGCCTCGTAAATAGCCTTTCACATGCTGAGCGGGAAGTAATACAACAGAGTGCCCTAGCTGGCCTATTTTTCGTCCCCAGTAATGCGCTGTACCGCATGCTTCCATCGCAATGACACAAGTCTCTAGCTTCGAGAGATAGCCAATGAGCTGTTGTCGATTTAATTTCTTTCTCTCAACTTGCTTACCCTGTTTGTCCAACATGATGAAGTAAAAGTATTCTTTGCTAAATCGATACCAATGGTTTTACACTTATTCATGGTCTTCCCTCGTTTTTAGATAGGCGATTTATCAACGCTATCTTGGCACATTGCGATGCCGATTAGTGCGAGGGAAGACCATTACATCAAACCACCTCAAGATGCTTGTTCAGCGAGAGTTTCTAGGCTCGCCCTTCGGGAAGCGACTAGCGCCCCGATTTCTGCGTTAAAGGTGTTTGAAAGGGGGAAGCCATTCCTTCACACCTTTGCCTTGGTATCTTTACCTTGACTTCGACGCGCTAGGCCGCTTCTGAATCCTGCATCTTGAGGTGGTTTGAGTATATATGTTAATAAGTGGTTACATTGCAACTGGTGTTGCGCTTGATGCTCGTCGTTGAGCGGCATACATGCGCTTATTAATCTTTACGACAACACAGACGAAACGGATGAGTTTGTTGGGCTTAAAGTGGTTTAGGTCTCATTTGCTTGCGAATTTCACATAATGTCGTGCAAAGAATCGCCAAAAACTGCGCTTTCGCTACAAACGTCATCGGTTTTTTGATATAAAACGCGCTTACTTTTTCGCTGTATCACGGCGCAAGTAAGCAACGGAGTAGAATATTTAATGAGAATTTCTCACAAACGTAAGGTTCAGCTTAAGCTGAACAAAAAGCTGAAGCTAACCGATGCTGCAGCTCGTCCAGTGCGCGCAGCTGTTAAAGCTGAAAAACCAGCGCCAAAAGCAGAAGCAGCAGTTAAAGCGGCTGAACCAGTAGTTGAAGCCGCGCCTAAAGCGAAAGCAGCTACCTCAGTAGCATTGACGCCAAAGCAGCAACAGGTGTTGGACATCGTCCACGCAAATGCAGAAGGCATCAACCCTAAGGGGATTGGTCTTGCTGCAGGCCAAGAAGATGCGAAAGCCGCTTCTTGGGCAACGGGTGCGCTAAAGAAACTGGCCGAAGAAGGTCTAGTGGAACGTATCCAACTTGCAGGCAATAAAGTGCTATATAAAGCCGCTTAATTGTCAGTCCGCCTTGTACTCTTGACACCATGAGTTCAGGGCGGAGCAACCTTCTCGTTAGCAGCGTTATTTTCCACTCTTTTCCACGCAATTTCCCCCTATTACTAGTCTAATTTGCTACCGTATCGCTAAGCAGTTGTCCCCACTACTTATTCCGTAACGATCTCATCTACCAGCCTTTTTTCCACACTGAGATGCATATTCTTTGCTATACCTTAAGGTACCGTTCATTTGCATCGGTAGAGGGGCTATGTATGACTATGGTGAGCGCCAAAGAGTTCGCCCATTGGCTAAGACAGCGATTTGGCGAGGATGAGCAGGGCGTGAGTCTGACTCGAAAAGACATTAATCATCTCACAGGGCGTCAAAAATTTAATCAAGAATTCATCAATGACATTCATTTTGAGTTGATGCGACACGGTATGGCATTTGTCACAGATACTGGGCGAGAGAAGTTCTTCTTAGTGCCCGTTTCAGACAGACCTTGGCGAGCACAGTTAGAAGCGCAATATGAGCGAGAGCTATACTGCAACAACGTGTTGCCGTTTGATTTTGACCGCTCAGGCTGACGCAGAATGCGTGTGATACAAAAAATCCACCCAGTAGGGTGGATTTTTATTTATGTGTCAGTGATATGAGCGATTAGAGTACCGCTGCAATCCCTTTACAAAGCGGTAGCATGTTCGCTTTAGTCATGCCAGCAACGCTAATGCGGCCCGATCCAACAATGTAAATAGCGAACTCTTCTTTTAGGCGTTGAACTTGTGTTTTGTTTAAGCCAGAGAACGAGAACATACCATTTTGGCGCTCGATGAAGCTGAAATCAGCGTCGACACCGAGCTCTTTCAAGGTGCTGACGAAGAGCGTACGCATCTCTTGGATACGGTCACGCATCTCGGCGACTTCTTGCTCCCATTCAGCGCGTAGCGCGGTGTCATTGAGAATTTCCGTCACAATGGCTGCGCCGTGAGCGGGCGGGTTCGAGTAGATAACACGTGCGATGCTTTTCACTTGGCTAAATGCTGTGGTGGCGGTTGCGTTATCTTTTGCAACAAGGGTAAAGGCACCAACGCGCTCGTTGTAAAGACCGAAGTTCTTAGAGAAAGAACTGGCGACTAATAGTTCTTCACATTGTGCGGCAAAGATACGCAGGCCAGCGGCATCCTCTTCAACACCACGGGCAAAGCCTTGATAAGCAAAGTCGAAAAGAGGTAGTAGCTTCTTCTCAGCAACCAGCGCTGCGAGTTGTTGCCATTGGTCCGCATCAGGGTCAATACCGGTTGGGTTGTGACAACAGCCGTGCAGCAGAACGATATCGCCTTCAGATGCACCTTGCAGGTCATTTAGCATAGCGGCAAAGTCCATGTCTTTGCTTGCTGCATCATAGTAGCCGTATTGCACGGTTTCGAGGCCAGCAGCCGTAAACACACCATTGTGGTTCGCCCATGTCGGGTTACTGATCCACACTTTTACGTCACCAAGTTGGCGCTTGATAAATTCAGCAGCAAGGCGAAGTGCACCTGTACCACCTGGTGCTTGTGCGGTTTGCGCGCGCTTATCAGCAATAATGGTTGCGTCAGCACCGAATAAGAGCTGCTGCACAGCGAGGCCATACTCAGCGGTACCTGGAATGCTGAGGTAAGACTTGGTTGTCTCTTTTTCAAGTAAGATAGCTTCCGCTTTCTTCACGGTACCTAAAACGGGCGTGTTACCTGATTCGTCTTTGTAGATACCAACACCCAAGTTAATTTTCTCTGGGCGGCTATCATTCTTAAACTCTTCCGTGAGACCTAGGATAGGATCGGCGGGAGCGGCTACGATTTTCTCAAACATTTGCGTCATCCATGCGTAAGTGAAGGGGGATACTCCCTTTATACTTTTGGACGCGAAAAATCGCAATGGTCTGTCACAAAAATTACGTAAATCTTCTATTTTTATGTTACTTGCAGAGCAAAACGGAGAAAAGAGACGTTTTCTAGTGGCTGAGCGGCGATTTGAGGGTGTGTTTATTTCTTTTCAGCGTCGCAAGGACGCGGGATACAACAATGGCTTTGTTTCGATAATGTAATAAAAAAGGCCGCATCTGTGCGACCTTTTGGATTAAAACGTCTGAGTGACGTTTAAAAGTTTGCAGAACGTGGCGTACGTGGGAATGGAATCACGTCACGCACGTTGCCCATACCCGTTACGTAAGATACTAGGCGCTCGAAACCTAGACCGAAACCCGCATGTGGCACGGTGCCGTATTTACGTAAGTCACGGTACCAGCTCATGTGCTCAGGGTCGATGCCCATTTCACGCATACGTGCGTCGAGTATATCTAGACGCTCTTCACGTTGAGCACCACCGATGATTTCACCGATGCCTGGTGCTAGAACGTCCATCGCAGCAACCGTTTTGCCATCGTCGTTAGAACGCATGTAGAAAGCTTTGATGTCTTTCGGGTAGTTCTTAACGATAACAGGCGCTTTGAAGTGTTCTTCTGCAAGGTAACGCTCGTGCTCAGAAGACATATCGATTCCCCATTCAACTGGGAATTCGAATTCGCGACCAGAATCGAGAAGGATTTGGATTGCGTCTGTGTAGTCAACTTGTGCAAAGTCAGAAGCAACAAACTGCTCTAGGCGAGTGATGGCTTCTTTGTCGATGCGTTGCGCGAAGAACTCAAGATCGTCGCGGCATTCAGCCAGTACGGCTTTGAATACGTACTTCAGCATATCTTCAGATAGCTTAGCGATATCTTCCAGGTCAGCGAACGCTACCTCAGGCTCAACCATCCAGAATTCTGCTAGGTGGCGGCTAGTGTTTGAGTTTTCAGCACGGAACGTCGGGCCGAAGGTGTAAACCTTGCTCAATGCGCACGCGTACGCTTCTGCGTTTAGCTGGCCAGATACGGTTAAGAACGTCTCTTTGCCGAAGAAGTCTTCGTTGAAATCCACATCGCCTTTGTCAGTGCGAGGCAGGTTTTCCATGTCTAGCGTTGATACGCGGAACATTTCACCGGCACCTTCCGCATCAGAAGCAGTGATTAGCGGCGCAGAGACCCAGAAGTAACCTTGCTCGTGGTAAAAACGGTGAATCGCTTGAGATAGGCAGTTACGAACACGAGCAACCGCACCGATAACGTTCGTGCGTGGACGCAGGTGCGCGACTTCACGAAGGTACTCGATGGAGTGGCGGGTTTTCGCCATCGGGTAGGTTTCTGCGTCTTCAACCCAACCGACAACGTTAACACCCGTTGCAGCGAGCTCGAAGTCTTGACCTTTCGCCGGTGAAGCGACGACGGTACCGGTGACTTCAACAGAGCAGCCCGTTGTTAGTTTTAGGACTTCTTCGTCGTAATTATTCAGATTATTAGGGACCACGGCCTGAATCGGGTCGAAACAAGAGCCGTCATAAATGGCAAGGAAAGAGATTCCGGCTTTAGAATCTCGACGTGAACGGATCCAACCACGAACAGTGACTTCACTGTCTACCGCGATTTTACCGCTAAGCACGTCTTTTACAGGCGCGTAAGTCGTCATGCTAAATCTATACTCCATGGAGGCACGAACATGTGCAGTTTTCTTAGTGTGAAACCAGCAATATTACCTGTCTGACCAGCGGCTTCAACCCTTGTGTGGTCTAGAAAGGCAAATTGTTGGTGATAACGGGTAATGACTGGTTAACGATTGCACGAAATTGGCAATAATGCGATAGAAATTTTTACTAGCCGACGGTTCAGCGCCGAATGGTGAGTTTTTCGCAGTTTTCTTAAGCGATAGCGAGTCTTAGGGAAGTCGTCTGGAGAGAAGCAGGGGGGCGACAAAAGAGAAAAAACAGTGCGCTACGAGTAAATGCTCTCAAAATGTTAAAATTATCTATAAATCCCATACTAAATTTGAGAAAATAATTGCTCACTATTGATGCTTCTTAGTGATCTTGAAGCAAAGTTTCTATTGTCTAAGGCATAATGTTCAGTCACTACTGTGATATTAGATTATTTTTCGATGAAAAATAAAGCAGCTATAAAAATGCGATAATTGGGCTGTTCATCTTAAAACGTGTCTAAGAAAAGTAAAACAATGTGATTGGAATCACGTACAGATAATAATCGGCTTAACAATTTCTTCGCAAAGTAAAAAAATACTTTCATTGTCTTAAATCGGAGTTCCGGGATGTATCTTGCCCAACCAGGTCATATCGATCATATTAAGCGTAATAATGCGGGCACCGTGTATCGCTTGATCGATCAAAATGGCCCGATATCAAGAATAGAACTCTCGAAAAAGAGCCAGTTAGCCCCTGCCAGTATCACCAAAATCACCCGTGAGTTGATGGAAGCGCACCTGATTCAGGAGACGCAGATCATCGAGCCAGCCAGTCGTGGTCGACCTGCGGTGGGTTTACGTACCCGAAATGAAGGGTGGCAGTTTCTATCGATTCGTTTAGGCCGCGGCTACATGACGATTGCGCTACATGAACATGGTGGTGATCTATTAATTGATGAGCGTTTAGATATTGCAGAGCGCCATCAAGACGCATTGATTGAAAAGCTTGTAGTTGAAATTCATCGCTTTTTTGCCGACCACGTCAGTGAAATTGATCGTGTGACAAGTATTGCGATATCGCTACCCGGTTTGGTGAATGCGGGCGACGGTATTGTGATGCAGATGCCTCACTTCGATGTCGATAACATGCCGCTGGGTCCACGTATTCACGAAGCGATCGGTTTGCCTGTATTCATAGCGAATGATACTCACGCTTGGGCATTGGCCGAAAAACTGTTCGGAAACTCACAAGAAGAAGAAAACTCTATTCTCGTGTCGGTACACCACGGTGTGGGTGCCGGCATCGTGCTTGACGGCAATGTGTTACAAGGCCGTTTAGGCAATATCGGCGAGATGGGGCATATTCAAATCAAACCGTTTGGGAAAAAGTGTTTTTGTGGCAACCATGGTTGCTTGGAAACGGTGGCTAGCCTAAGTGCGGTGAAAGCGCAGGTTGAAGCGATGCTCGCAGAAGCTAAGCCGCTAGAACCGCGTCCCTCATCTTTACATGGTGGGCCAATTACGGTTGAGCGTATTTGTGAAGCTGCTGTTGCGGGTGATCCGCTCGCCAAGCAGGTGATCGTGGAGTTGGGTCATAACTTGGGGCAAGCGATTGCCATTATGGTCAACTTGTTTAACCCGCAGAAAATCTTGATTGGTGGGGAATTTAACCGCGCCAAAAAAGTACTTTACCCAGCGATTCGTGAGTGTGTTGAAAGTAGTTCTTTACCTGCATATACCAAAAACTTGGTGATTGAAGAGAGCTGCTTTTACACCCAAGCAACCATGCCCGGCGCAGCACTGGTGAAGAAAGCCATGTACACGGGTGAGTTGTTAATGAAGATGATTGACGGTTAATCGAGCGTCTATGCGACAAATTGAGAGCGCGGCAGTGATGCCGCGCTTTTTTTATGCGTCGTCTTTCGGTTTAGTGGAGTTGCCTTGAACCGACGACCATGGTGGAGAGATACGACATGGCTTCAAGATGGTTAGGTTGAGCGAGGTACCACTGTTTTTGGTTAGTCGCGAGTTGGGATATCTCTAAAAATCGCGCGCAAACCCAAGCTGGGTCGTTAAACTCCGGTTTTTTGTAAAGGCTACTGAGTTCAGGGTGGTTATGAAAAAGCGACTGCAGTTTTTGGCTGAGTTGTTGATGGATTTGCGCGTCACAGGCTGTGGGTTGCCAACCCGCCGTGCGCTCTGTTTTTGCTGTCCACAAGCCGTCCTCTTCTTGATAGGGCTCATGAATTTTTACAACGTGCATCCCCTTGATTTCGATCCCCAAGGTGCCATTTTCCATCGGCCGCACATCGTTGACCTTGACCAGTGTGCCGTATTGGCAGACTCGCTCACCTTCTTGCATGGCCATCACGAAGCCTGTCTCATGTTCTAAGCAAGATTCCACCATTCTTAAGTAGCGAGGCTCAAAGATGCGAAGCTGCGTTATCCCTTTGGGAAGAAGGAAAACGGACAGTGGGAACAGGTAGTGATTCATGATTAATCCCATAAGCACCTCATCGAAATCTGCTTGAGTCGCGCACGATTGGGATCCCACCCGTTAAGGGCAAACAAGATCACAAATAGGCATGCAATTTGGTTACTTTATCATCAAGCAAAAGTGACTTCGAGTCGATTGCCGTTGGGAAAGTGGAATCTGCAAGGGGGCGCAAAAAGTGGAAAAAAATATTCACCTGAGAGACAAGATAGCCCAAGCAGGAGTGGGCTATCTTCACCATATTACCCTTTTTGTACCAGTGCGTTCTCGACAGCGCTTTGAATGGCGATGCAGAGTTTTTCGATGTCACTGTCTGGGGTGATATAAGGCGGCATCATATAAACCAACTTGCCAAAGGGGCGAATCCACACGCCTAGATCAACAAAGTGCTGCTGGATTTTCACCATGTCGACAGGGTGGGTGAGTTCGACAACCCCAATCGCACCTAGCCAACGGACATCGGCGACCAAATCGTACTTGGCAAGCGGTGCCAAACACTCAGCAAACTTAGCTTCGATGCGTGCGACATCCTGCTGCCAATGGCCTTCTTGCACCATGCCTAAACTTGCATTAGCGACCGCGCAGGCTAACGGATTACCCATAAACGTTGGTCCATGCATAAAGCAACCTGCTTCACCGCCACACACAGTGTCAGCAACATGCTTGGTGGTCATGGTAGCTGATAATGTCATATAGCCGCCTGTCAACGACTTACCTACACACATGATATCAGCCTTGATCCCGGCATGGTCACAACCAAACAGCTTACCCGTACGGCCAAAGCCCGTCGCAATTTCATCAAGAATCAGCAAGATGCCATATTCATCGCAAAGCAGACGGACTTGGCGCAAATACTCTGGGTGATAAATCCGCATTCCCCCAGTTCCTTGCACGATAGGCTCAAGGATAACCGCGGCAATATCTTGGTGGTGCTGAGCTAACTGGCTTTTAAAACTGTTGATATCTTCTGGGTTCCACTGATCCCAGAATTGGGTTTCTGGCGATTCGGCAAACACGTGCTCAGGGAGAAAGCCTTTATAGAGGCTGTGCATCGATGTATCTGGATCTGTTACCGACATCGCGGCAAAAGTATCACCATGGTAGCCGTGGCGTAAAGTCAGGAACTTAGCACGTTTCTGGCCGCGCGAATGCCAGTACTGCAACGCCATCTTGAGGGCAACTTCGACAGAGACTGATCCAGAGTCGGCGAGAAAGACGTGATCGAAGCCACTCATACTGAGCAATTTCTTACCAAGCTCAACAGCAGGCGCATGGGTGATACCCCCAAACATTACATGAGACATCTTGTCGATTTGCGCTTTCGCAACGTCATTCAGCACCGGGTGATTGTAGCCATGAATAGCTGACCACCAAGAGGCGGTGCCATCGATTAAGGTTTCACCTGTTTCAAGGTAGAGTCGATTGCCTTCTGCGTGAGTGACAGGAAAGCAGGGGAGCGGGTTCAAAGTGGAGGTATAAGGATGCCAAAGATGCTCACGGTCGAACTGCAAATCAATCTGCATGGTTAAATTTTGTCCAGATGTTAACTTGGTGATGGGATATTGGTTGACAGTCTACTAACTAAACGTAGACTAGCCAAGCATTACACATGGAAAAAGATAAAAGGTGAGCTGGTGGAAATTCGTCACAACTGGACAGTAGGTGAAGTACGCGATCTGTTCGAACTGCCCTTCATGGATCTGCTGTTTAAAGCACAACAAGTGCATCGTCAGTATCATCCCGCCAACAAGGTACAAGTGAGTACCCTGCTATCGATTAAAACAGGTGCTTGTCCTGAAGACTGTAAGTACTGTCCGCAGAGCGCGCGTTATACGACGGACGTCGAGCGTGAACGCCTTATGGAAGTTGAACGTGTCTTAGATGCTGCTCAAAAGGCCAAGTCGTCGGGATCAACTCGCTTCTGTATGGGCGCAGCATGGAAAAACCCGAAAGAGCGTGACATGCCGCATCTAAAACAGATGATCAAAGGCGTGAAAGAGATGGGGTTAGAGACCTGTATGACGCTCGGCATGTTGACGCCGGATCAAGCAACAGATCTCGCTGACGCTGGTCTCGACTATTACAATCATAACCTCGACACCTCGCCAGAGTTTTACGGTCAGATCATTACTACGCGCACCTATCAAGATCGCCTTGATACGCTCAGCCATGTGCGTGATGCTGGCATGAAGATCTGTTCAGGCGGTATTATCGGCATGGGTGAGTCAGCCAATGACCGTGCAGGGTTGCTTGTTGAACTCGCGAACTTGCCCTTCCATCCTGAAAGTGTCCCTATCAACATGTTGGTGAAAGTCAAAGGTACACCACTAGAAAGTGTTGACGATGTGGATCCTTTTGATTTCGTTCGCATCATTGCGGTCGCGCGAATCATAATGCCGGAGTCGGCGGTGCGATTATCGGCAGGTCGTGAAAATATGAACGAGCAGATGCAAACACTGTGCTTTATGGCAGGTGCGAACTCGGTCTTTTATGGTTGCAAATTGCTTACCACGCCAAACCCAGCTGAAGATAAAGACATGCAGTTGTTCGCGAAGCTGGGTATTAATACGCAAGAGACGTCTCAGAAGCCTGATGAAGTCGAAGAAGAAGCATTGATGGAGCAGGTTGCCGAGCGTGTTGCAGCGCGTCCAACCAAAGATGACCTCTTCTACGATGCGAGCGTATGAGTCGGCACACCCGAGAGTTAGCGTGGCGCGCTGAACTTGATGCGCGGACAGCACAAGGGTTGCGCCGTCGTCAGCAGGAAAACCGCTTTGCGTCACAGCAGGTGATTAACTTTTCGAGCAATGACTATCTCGGTTTATCTCAGGCTGATGCGGTTAAAAACGCCTTTCAAGAAGGCGTTAATCAGTATGGGGCTGGCAGTGGTGCCTCCCCGTTAGTCACCGGTTTCTATCCCGCTCATCAAAAGTTGGTGTCACAATTGTGTGATTGGCTAAACAAACCCTGTGCACTGCTGTTTAGTAGTGGGTTTTCGGCGAATCAAGCGCTGCTTTTTACCTTGTTACAGCGTGAAGATGTTGTGCTTCAAGATAAGCTGAATCATGCCTCGCTCCTCGAAGCAGGGCAGTTGTCACCAGCAACACAATGGCGTTTTCGTCACAATGATATGCGCGATTTGGAAAAGCGTCTTCAGCGACACATGCCCTTGCTGACAATCACTGAGGGTGTGTTCAGCATGGATGGTGATAAAGCGCCATTGACTGAAATGGCCCAACTGTGTGCCGACGCAGACAGTATGCTAATGGTCGATGACGCTCATGCGATTGGTGTACTCGGCGAGCAAGGTGAAGGCTCTGCTGCGGAAATCACCCCCGACATTACCTTGGTGACCTTTGGTAAAGCACTCGGCGTGCATGGCGCCGCCATTCTATGCGATGAACTCGTGTATGACTATTTGTTGCAGTACGCGCGTCATTACACGTATTCAACGGCGATGCCACCTGCACAGGCGATGGCCGTCAGTGCTGCCATTGAATGCGCGCAAACTGAACATTGGCGACGTGAAAAGCTGCAGGCATTGTCGGCGTGTTTCTATGAAACGCTGGATAGCACTATTCATGCCCCCATCACTGAGACCGCTATTAAGCCTGTCATCATAGCGGATACTGTGCAATGCCTAGCGGTGTCTGAACAGCTTAAGGGGCTTGGTTTTCATGTTAGCGCAATACGTCCGCCGACAGTGCCGACATCACGACTACGGATAACCCTTACAGCATCGCACACTGCGCAGCAAGTTATCGCGCTTTGTCAGGCATTGAATCGAATTTTGTCGTAACACACTGGAATAACAATAACAGCAGAGAGTGAGCTTATGTTCTCTGAACAAAAACAAGCCATCGCCAATGCGTTTGGAAAAGCGGCGCTGAGCTATGATGCCAGCGCAGAGTTTCAGCGTCGCGTTGGGCATGCACTACTTGATCGACTCCCTTATTTCGATCGTCCTCAACATGTGATTGATGTCGGTTGCGGTACGGGCTACTTTTCCTCGCAGCTGCGTGATAAGGGCCATAACGTGACCTGTGTTGACCTTAGCCAAGCCATGCTGGATGTCGCGAATCAGCGTTGTGGTGAAAGTGTCGATTACCTTCAGGCGGATGCTGAAAACTTACCTCTACCGTCGAATTCGATTGATATCGCGTTTTCTAGCTTAGCCTTGCAATGGTGTTCTGATTTGAGCGTCCCACTGCAAGAGATGCGCCGCGTGGTGCGCCCCGGTGGGATCATTGCTTTTACTACTCTCGTAGATGGTAGCTTAAAGGAACTGTCAGAAGCTTGGGCTTCCGTTGATTCTTATCAACATATCAATGAATTTTTATCAGAAAAGTTGATAAAAGTTGCGTTAGCGCAAGCGGGGCTTTCCGCAGAGCCCGTAGAATTTGTGCCAATTGTTCAATATTACGCAAGTGCAAAAGCGTTGATGCGCGACCTAAAAGGCATTGGTGCAAACCATGTACCTCAAGCGCGTCGGCCTGGATTGTCTGGGCGCAGAGCGATCGATCAAGTCGAGCAGGCTTATCAACAATATCGCCACGACAACAACCTTTTGCCTGCGACCTATCAAGTATGTTTCGGAGTGATCGTCAATGAGTAACGCGTTTTTTGTTGCGGGTACCGACACTGAAGTGGGCAAGACTGTGTGTAGTCGTGCCATTATCCAATCTGCAGTCGCTGCAGGTGTACAAGTCGCCGGGTTCAAACCTGTTGCGTCGGGCAGCCAGATCACGCCAGTCGGTACCCGAAATACCGATGCGCTTTATCTACAAGATGCATCCAATGTTGAACTGACGTACGAAGAAGTAAACCCTTATACGTTAGTTGAAGCATCTTCACCGCATTTGTCTGCACGCAAAGAAGATATTGCTATTGAGTTCGACGTGATTGATAGTGCGTTCGCGCACTTAAAATCGAAGTCAGAAATGGTGTTAGTCGAAGGTGCTGGTGGCTGGCGTGTGCCCGTTACCGATGAGATTTACCTTTCAGATTGGGTCCAGCGTCAGAAGTTGCCTGTCATCTTAGTCGTTGGGGTCAAATTAGGCTGTATGAGTCATGCAGTGTTAACTGCTGAAGCGATAGAACGTGATGGCCTTGAAGTTGTCGGTTGGGTTGCCAATCGTATTAACCCGGGATTAGATAACTATGCGGATGTGATTAAGTGGCTGGAAGACAAGCTACCGGGTCAAAAGTTGGGTGAAATCCCTTACATGCCGGGTATCACTAAACGGGATCTGTCGAGCTATATTGACTTCTCTCTATTGGCATCGAATGATACAAGTAAGTAATCTCTGAGTATAAAACACCGTTAAGTAAAAGACTTAGCGGTGTTTTTTGTTTGTTTAGCGTCGAAATTGTTCATATCTTCACGATAATATTATTGAGAACAGAATACGTCGTATATTAAAACTAAATTTTTAATATTCCTGATTTTAAAAGCGTTTTATTAGTTTCCCACCTGAAATTAACGACTAATTGAAAGATTGCAATTAAATCGATTACATTTCACAAGTCCGATCACTCTCTTTTCTGAGTAACGCTGTCAAAATATGTAAGCAATGGTATTCCTATTGAGACGGAAAAGGCGATTTTCTTACACTTTAATCGTGGTAAATGCATGTTCATATGGAATAAAAACTTAAATTAGTGATATTGATCACCATCAAAAGTGTAAGATTATGTAACGTGATCTTGGTCTCTTATTTGCCGCGCTTATGCTCTAGCTTTTTCTATACTTCTCCTGAATTCACTCGTCATGTTGGCAGGTAAATATATAAAAACTCGAATATAGAAGTCGTAAATAAAAAGCAAATCTAAAACTTTACTTATTGTTTCACTAAACAATGAGCGGACTCGTTTTATTTAAAATTCATAGTGCATCGAAATAGAGGGATTTTCTATGAGCAGAAAGACCAAGATGCTCACGTTGGCGACGGCAATTTCCTTTGTCCTTGCTGGGTGCGGTGGAGGTGGAAGTGATTCCGTCGTCGGAGGCGGCGGCGATGGCGGAGGTGGCGGCGGCGATGGCGGCGGCGGTGGTGGTGGTGGTGGCACACCCATCACACTGACATCAGGCGTGAAGACGGTGATCGGCCAAGCCTTTGATCCCAAAGTGCAAGCTGCCGGTACTGGTGATGCCTCCCAGAATGCGGTGACCGTTACCGTGGACGTGCAAGATGCGAGCGGGACGTCGTTACTTGATGCACCCATAGCCACGACAACCGATGACTCAGGCCAGTATCAAGTAGACCTACCTGGAAGCTATACCTCAACCCCTTCGAAAGTGATTGTTACCTATCAAAAAGATGGCTTTCTTGAAGGCGAAAAAGTGATTCCGTTGGACTCACAGCAGGCGTCAGCCCAAGTTCCGTTGCCATTATCCCCTGTTGCGACAAACACGGTGAAACGTTCAGATATTGTCGATAACGTCCTAGCCGCAGACGGTGATGGTCGTTGGCACATGAGTCTGGTTAAAACCAATGATGGTCGACTCGAAATCCGGGAAGGGGCTGCCCCTGCATCAATTGCTGCCGGTGAAGCGGATCTGTTGAATTTATCACTGGTTCCCAGCACGATTGCCGAAGATGTCGAAGCGATTACAACTCGCGCAGCACATTTTGATTCGAGTGATGCCAGCGATATTCAGAACTTCCCTGGTGAGTTTGAAGGGGTTGGTGAAACGAATACGACCGTTGATGGTATCGACCTCGTTTCGGATGGCAATGGTACAGAAACCTATCAGTTGATCTCGTCGACCTTTAGCCAATTGGTTATCGAAGACCAAGATGGTAACTCACTGCAATTTGATGAGAGCGCATCCACTGCGGCAGATGATCCTGCCATCATCGTGATGCGCGTACCGCAAGGTAGCTACCCGACTATCACGGAAGATGCCAACTTAGATCTCAATAACTTCCAAGTCCCTATCTATGTGTATAGCGGCGAATGGCGCTTTGTGGGATACGGTACCTTAACGGACAACACAGGGGCTACGCCATATACCGAAAGTGGTGCCTTTGCCTTTGCCGATGGCGTGACCTATGACGCAACGAGCAATGCATTGGATATGTCCGCCGAGACCAAGCAAGTCTATGTGCGAGTCTTTGTCACGAAAGCGAACGAATGGCTACGTTGGATCAACCTTGATTGGCCGATCCGCACTTCAATCAAAGAGATCTGTTTCTTCGGCAAGATCGATTTTGAGAGCCAATCAGAAATCGGTGATCGCTATAACGGTTACTTGAACTTCGAAACGCCGGATAACGGCTGGGACAATGTGTTGGTCAACAACGGTAACTACCGTAAGACTATCGCGGTTGGTTCAGCAGAGGCCGTTGTGACTGATCCTAACAATTGGGGTCTGTCGGTCTTTAATGCGCGTGTCGGTTCGGGTGTGACTGAGTACATCCCGGTCGATAACTTCCCGAATCCATTACAAATCGGTGAGGCAAACTGTAATGAAGTGAACTTCACGATGCAGAACGACTGGGCATGTTCTATCACAGGTACGGTCACGGATACGAGCGGGAATGGACTCGCCAATGAAGTTGTGACGCTGCGTGGTGCGAGTGGTCAATCTGTAGCGCTCACGGATGCTGACGGTGATTATCGCTTTGCAGCAAACTGTAGTACCGACCAATCTGTACGCGCCTTGCTACAGACCAAGCCTGTTACCGCCGCAGATCTAGCCGATGGCAGCCAAGTGGTCGATTTCCAAGAACAGAATCGCGTACCTCAGGTATCACTCTCAGGAGATGATAGCACTAAGGTTAATGCCGATTACGTCTTGTTCTGGAATGCCTTTGACCCCGATGACCTCACCGCTGAACTCGAGCCAGAAGCACTGACGTGTAACAACGGTGCCTGCCCAACAGAGTCTGAATTGACGAGTAACCGACTCGTGATGAACTTTGATGCTGCGGGTGACGTGACGATACGGATGACGGTGCGGGATGCTGATAACGGTGTTGGCATTGATACCAAAGTTATCACAGTTAACCCTGCCGATAACCGCTTACCGACCATCTCTGGTTTCGAAGTGGGACAGGTCATTCCTGATGTCGATAGCGAAGAGGATCTCGCCCTGTTTGAACGTCTTGATAGTGAAGATGATTCAACCTCAGTGCGCGAAGGTTCTACCGCGACATTGACCGTGAATGCGCAAGATCTCGATGGTGATGCACTCACTTACACTTGGACCGGTGTGGGTGACTGTACGACCGCCACCTGTACGCTTGCGACCGGCAGTGTAGGTGATATCGAAGCCAGTGTGGATGTGAGTGACGGTAAAGCCACAGTCTCTGGGGATGTGGTCGTGAAAGTGGAAGAAGACAAGGCGCCAGTGATTGAGTCTGTGTCGGTTTCACCGAGCGAAATTGTCGCCATTGGTGGTGAAAATGTCGCGAACGCTATCCAGCTTGTTGCCGCCTTTAGCGATGACTTTACCCCACGTCGTGTCCTCAACAAGTCATGGCAGATCTTCCGTATTACCGAAGATGAAGTGTCAACGGCAGCAGAAGAGGCACTGACCTTGAACCTCACCACGGATGAGGATACGGGTGTCACAAGCATCGATCCGGGCCAATTGGCAGTCGGTCAATATCGCGCACAGATCACGGTGCAAGATATCGACGCGCAAGGCAACCCAGGTAACAGTACTGCTTCTTCAGCAGAGCAAGGTCTGTTTGAGGTGAAAGACAACCTCGCACCTGTTGTTGATGTGACAGCATCTAGCAACCTGCTGACGGCAACCAGCAGCGGCGGCCTCGTTGATTTGAGTGTCACAGCAACCGTGAGTGATGACCAAACCGCGTTGGCAGATCTTGAGTTGGATTGGAATGTGTCACCGACACTGACCAATACCGCTTCTGCGGATGGATTGACGCTGACAGTTGCAAGTAGCGACCTTCGCCCTGGTACCTATACCTTTTCGCTTGAAGTGACGGATGGCAATAACACCTCAACCACAGACACCACGACGGTGACGATTGAGGAGCCAGATGTGCCTGAAGTGACCACGCTTAACGTCACACCGAAACTTCAACAGTCTGACCAAAGTGGCACGAACCCGGGAGAAATCGCGGTGAATGCAGCGGCGCGTGCAGACACAGAAGTGAGCTTTGCGTGGAGCGTTACCCCAACATTGAACTTTACTGAAGTCAATGATGGAGCAGGTATTCGCTTTGCAGCAGGCAGTGTGGCTGAAGGGCAATACACGGTGTCAGTGATTGCCACTGATGAATTTGGACAAGAATCGGAACCCCAAACGACCACCTTTGAAGTCTTCGAAGCGAGCGGCAATGTGGGCGTGGATATCGAATAGTAACCGGACGATTAAAGGGAAACGTTATGAATAACAGGAATAAACTAAGCGCTCTCACTGTTGCGGTACTCGCAGGGCTGAGCTTGGCAGGTTGTAATGGTGGTTCAGCCACTTCGTCGGTAACCGATGTAGCAGGTGGTGGAGCGGCCAAATCAGAGGTAGCTGCAGTGCAACTTAGTGCCCGTTTTCCAACGGGCGATGCACAAGCAGCGTATATTGGTGACTCACAATACATCAACGTACGATTCTACGGTCACGATCTTGTCGGTACTGTGGATGAAGCGATGGATCTCCTTGATGCCTGTAGTGAACAAGATGACAACTACATCGAGTTCATGGGCGAAATGATTGACTGCTATCAAGAGACAGGTAATGGTCTTCGCGGTGGCTTTGCAACCGAAGTCGAGCTGAGTCCATCAAGCCCAACGGCGCTGGTTGAACTGCTACCGGGCAAATACCGTGTTGAAGCGCGCATAGATAACGGCAACGGCCAACTGCGTGAAACGAGTGTTTCGTATGTCACCTTTGGTGAAGGTGACCATAGCTTGAAACTGCGCGCGATGGAGGCTACGTGGACATTTGAAACTCCGATGCCACTGGCATTACTGAATACCGAAACCAGTGTCGGTGAAGAGGCCTATGACTGGGATCCAGAAGAAGAAGGTGTGCAAACAGCCGCAGATGTGCTTGGTATTACCAATGACATTATTGGTGTGCACTTGCCATCAGCTTACACCTTGCCGATGCCTTTTGACTACGGCATGGCCGATGGTGATTTTAATGGCCCTTATACTGTGTTGGCAGGCGGATATTGGAATCGCGGCGGGGATTATGCCTTGTCGTCTATTTTCCGTCCTGTGATGCGTGTCTCAGATGGTGCTGGCGATGAAGAGCAACTCTTCCCTGAATCCGATTACTGGCATGATGACATGCTGATCACTGAAATGGTCCCTGTCGATGACGGCGGTGATGGCACTGACGGTGGTGATGGTTCAGATGGCGGTGATGGTGGCGGCGATGCGGTGATGGCGGAAGATGATGCCATGATGTATGGCTGTGACGATGCTGACGACCTGCCTGACGACATGATGGCTGTAGGCTGTGAGCGTATGTCTTACATGCAGTGGGCAACGCCGGGTTGGTTGCTTCAACAGTATGATCCGGATTTAGAAGCGGAAGACAAAAATGAGTATGCGCTTAGCCTTGGTTCTTGGGGTCTAGAGCAACGCCATGAGACAGATACTTTCGAAACCGACGAGTCTGATGAAGTCTATGAGCAAGTGATCGTTGAAGCGATTCTTGAGCTGGGGTATGCCAAAAAAGCCATTGAAGACGACGAAGACAATATCACTGAGCGTGAAATCAACTATGAAGAAGATATCCGCTACTGGGATTCAGAACTTCAAGAGTGGGTAGACAGTGGTTACACCGTGGCGTGGGTAGATACTGAAGTCGAGTCAACCTTTGATGACGAAGGCAATGAGGTGAACTGGAAAGACGTCCTCATGAACGAGTTAGGCGCCAGTGAAAATCGCTTTACTGATGGCTCTACCATTACGGGTGCGCTGATAGAAGCCGTTATCGTTTCAGAAGGGACGCGCGATGGTTCTGAAGAGAACGAGCGCACCCCTGACCTCTATCTCACTAAGATGCTCGACATGCTAGTGGTCGAAGATGAAGGCGATGGTGGTGAAGGTGATGGTTCAGAAGGTGATGGTTCAGAAGGCGATGGCTCAGAAGGCGACGGCGATGCAGTAGTGGCTGATGCAGTTTGTACTACCTTAAGCGGTGGTTATGTCGACTACTCTTCTTCTTATGTTTACAACTACGAAGAAGAGCGTTGGGAAAGCGGCTACCTAAACCGTGCCTTGCTAGATGAGCAGTACAACTACTGGAGCCCATTGCGTCAGCTACAAGACCAGCTGGATAGTGCGGAAGAGAACCTTGCTGAGCGCAATGACAACATCGCTGTATACCAACAAGATCTTGCCGATCTTACCGACGACAATGGCGGTGTAGACCCTTACGCGGATTACCTAGATGCGGTAGCAGCACTAGAAGCGGAAGAGGATTCGTTAGGCATTACCGAAGCGGATGATAACCTTGAAGCCCTTCAAGAAGAGCTCGCTATGCTGGAGCAAGACTACTGGGATGCAGTCGACGAGTTTGGCGAAGAGTCTGACGAAGCAACAGCGGCAGCAGCGTTAGTGAATGCGAAAGATACGGAAGTCACCGAAGCAAACACCGCGCTCGAAACCCTACGTAGCGACAATGTCGATGTGCTTGGCCCACTGGAAGATGCGGTAGATGATGCGCAAATGGCGGACAGATATTGGGAGTTCCGCACTGTGTATAACAACATCGAGTGGGAAGAAGACCAAGCGGCGCAACAACAGTGGGATATCGACCACTACACCATGGAACTGGCTGATCTTCATGACTTCTACGACTTTAACCAAGACGGCACAGCAGACGTGTTTGAATTTGGTGTCTTTGTCGAGGACGTTGAGGTTGAGACTGAGTGGATGGAAATGGATGTGGAAGGTGAGGAGTGGACCCGTTGGGTTTACAGCGTCGTACTGATGGAAGCTGAGGTTCGCGACACCGTGGATGCGTATGTAGAAGATTGGGCAGCTGAAGTGTGTGTCCAACCATTTACTTTGAACGCATCAGACCTTGATATCGATTACAGTGTGAGCAGTACGGTAGGTATTGAATAATACTTGGGCAAATTTGCCCTCGGCTGCTAGACCTTAAATAAGGTCAACTTAGATCCCGGGCCAGGAAGGTCCGGGACTTTTTGCTTAAAGGATTGTGATGAAAACACTACGTTCTCTGCTCTTCTCATTTCTATTCCTATCAACGACTTCTCATGCGGCTTATCTGGTCGGACTCCACTCAGATACCAAGATACCGCCAAACCCATGGCAACTCTCGTCTGACATTGCGGTGGATGTTGATGTGTTATCTGCGCACGCTCGTCTGTTAAAAATCTCAGGCGATGACATTGAGCAAGCATTGCCACTGCTGTTAGGGATGCCAACTATCCGGTTTGTCGAATATGACGCGTCGATTGATATACCCGCGCCAATAGAGCCCTCAGACAAGACGATCTCTGCATTGCGTAGTGGTGATGCGAATACCGCGGCATTAACGGGCTATCCTTGGCAACAGCTTGGCTATGATCAATTGACCAATACGGAACGTGAGTGCGACCTCACCCGTATTGGGGTGTTAGATACTGGTGTGGATTTTGAACACAGTGCGCTATCCGGCCGGTTTGTCGACAATGGCGGTACACCGCTAGGTTATGACGGCATTACCGAGCAACTGGGTGGCGATGATCAAAATGGTCATGGCACTCATGTTGCGGGCATTATCGCAGCGCATGGTAGTCAGTTTGAGGGGGCGTGTATTAATGCACGCATTATTCCGCTGCGCTTTCTTAACGCAACAGGGGGAGGCGACATTTCTGATGCGGTGAAAGCGGTACAATGGGCGATAGACAATGACGTCCATATCATTAACCACAGTTGGACAACACCGACTTACACCGAATCTCTTGATACCATTATGGCGAGTGCCACAGAAGCGGGCATCCTACATGTTGTCGCAGCAGGTAATTCAGGCACCAACAATGACACCATTGCCATTTATCCTGCCGACTTTGCGCGCACTAACCGAGGCGTTATTTCAGTCGCAAACACCAATAATAGCGGTGAGTTGTTTAACCGCAGTAACTATGGGTTATCAAGTACTGATATCGCTGCCCCGGGCACAAGTATTTTCAGCCTAGACTTGAATAACAATACGCGCACGCGTACGGGTACCTCGATGTCTGCGCCGTTTATCACCGCTTTAGCTGCGATGATTCGCCAGCAAAATGTTAATGCCACACCGCAGCAGCTGCGAGCTATCATCAATGACAATATTACCGTCAGCCGCGAGTTGCAGCCCGTACTCAGAACGGGGGGAGTCGCGAACGGCCCGCAAGCGCTACAAGCCTTTCAAACCAACCCGTTTGCGTTGTTTGGGATCGATTGGCAGAACAGTCAATGGCAGATCATCGGCAATCGCTTGAATGAGGCGGCATCAGTATCGATAAATTACGATGCAGTACACCTAAGTGATGAGTCATTGAACTTTACCCTCATCAATAGCACCACATTGGCACTGACGACGTTGCCAAAAGGGGCAGGGATGATCACCATCCAAAATCAACAAGGCGATACGGATACTCTGTATCTCCAGCAGCTCCTTGCATCACCTTCTAATCTTGCACTTATGGTGAATGAGGATGAAGGACTGTTGCTGACTTGGTCATGGCCGAGCGATGCGAAATCGGTCTCCATTTATCGCGCATTGCCCGACCAAGGGTTTGATTTCTTAGCGACGGTTGAGCAGCCCACCGCCCAGTATCTTGACCTACCGCCCGCGACAGGCAGTGTACGCTATCGGATGTTTGCTTCTCATCAAGTCTTGCGTCCGTTTACCGATGCGATTGTGAACCGCAATTCAGCCAATACGGCACCGGTATCTGCCGATTGGGAAACCTCTCCTTGGCTAACCACGACATGGTCAACGATACCAATCAACCAAGAGATCGCACTGCCTTTGCGTTTCTCGCAAACGGTCGAGAGTGTCGTACTGACCGATGGCAGTTTGCCGGCGGGGCTTGCGGTGAATGGTAACCAAATCGTCGGTACCCCCTTTAACGAAGGTGAGAGCACTTTTACTTTAGTCGCCACCTTGGGTGAAAAACGTTATAGCCGCACCTTCACATTGACTGTCGCTGATGCTTGGGTCGTCCCTTGGTTAGATAACGCCGAAATTGCGCCACAAAGCGGACAGCTCAGTGCCGTAGAACACGTACAGGCAGATAACTACACGGCACTGCACTTTGTCACCACAGGCGATGCAGTGACAACACAAGTGAATATCAATACAAGTGCGGAACTGCTTGCGCTCTCTTTTCAAAATCTGTCGGGGGAGTGGGTGAATGCGAATGCCACCGAGGCCGCAAGTAAAATGACCCGCGCTTTAGTCACTTTCAGCATCGAAGATCAATCTGTGTTCGACCATAACCGCTCAGTCGGCGAGGTTGAAAGTCGTATGCGGACGGAAGCGGGATCACCACCGCAAGCCAATATTGCTGAAGCGCCAGATAGTCGCTGTTTTGTAGCGTCTTACCTTTATGCTCAAGATATTGAAAAAGTAGATAATTTACGAAAGTTCCGCGATCAAATTCTGTTAAAACTGCCCTATGGTGATGAATTTGTGCATTACTACTACGAAAACTCACCTCTTTGGGTGGAAAAATTCCGTAAAAGTCCAACCTTAACACGCACAGTTTACTGGCTGTTGATGCCACTCGCACAGGCTTGGCAGCTCATTGGCTTATTAGTTATCTTCATGCTAATCATGAGCTTAGGTAAACATTGCTGCCGAAGTTTAAAACATGGGCGTGAATGGCCGCAGAGAAAAGCCTGACTTTTAGTGCGTTAATTGGGCAGAAAAAGTGTGATCAGTATAACGTTCTGTTTTCTGCCCTAAAATCAGTTGTAAATTTACTACAAAACTTGAAATTCAGATGCTCATTTTGCTTTAAAGCTGTTTTAATAGCGCCATATTCGGGGTGTGAGTCATTTACCCAGTGATTTGCACTATTTAATTTGGTGTTATTTAGAATTTTAGTCTTTGAGGTTGCGGTGAAAGGGCGTATTTGTGTGCGAAATGCGGCGGCAGACGTGTTTGCGATGGTTTTCTTCGGTTTTGTAGCGGGTATGGCTATTGAAATCTTTATCAGTGGCATGTCGTTTGAGCAGTCTCTGGCATCGCGATTGTTGTCTATCCCAGTCAATATTCTGATCGCCTGGCCGTATGGCGCGTTTCGTGATTTTGTGATTCGCCAATCAGCACGCCTTTCTGACAATAGCTTGACCAAGAGCATCGCAGACTTTGTGGCTTATGTATTGTTCCAGTCGCCTGTGTATGCCGCGATTCTGCTGACCGTTGGTGCTGACTTTGATCAGATTGTTACCGCAGTAACCAGTAACGCACTCGTCTCTGGGGCTTTAGGTGTGGTTTATGGTCGTTTCCTTGACCTGTGTCGTCGCATGTTCCGCGTGCCGGGTTACTACACCGCAGCGTAATGATGCTGCACCTGCTTGATGGATTCTTGGCGTAGGGTTGGTCAGAATGATCGAATGTCCACCAAGATGCCCAAAGGATGCGCAAACAGACGAATTTTGGGGTGTTTTTTGAAAATGTTGCTTGACCCCGCAGCATGAAATCATTAAATTAGCGCCCCGTTGAGACGCAAAGCGTTTCACAACACAATACGGTGAGTTGTCCGAGTGGCTGAAGGAGCACGCCTGGAAAGTGTGTATACGGCAACGTATCGAGAGTTCGAATCTCTCACTCACCGCCAAATTCTAAACCCCAGCAGAAATGCTGGGGTTTTTTCGTATCTAGCATCATCACTAGCCTCGGCACCTAGTGTAAAACATAGTTAATGATCACTTATTGGTAATGATTTTCGGGTTTCAAAGTACTGTCGTAGTTACGAGTGGCATTGACAAGTAAACACCCTATAAGGCCACCAGCTGCCATATATAGCGAGGTGTTTTTAGATTGGCTACACTGAGCCAAAAGTAAGCCTGCAATAGCACCAACTGCAGCCCCTTGTAATTGCTCACTTGACGGCTTACCGTACAGCATTTTTGAGGCTAAATGTTCACAGTTATTACCTAACACCCCATATTTGTTTTCCTTTATAATCAATTGTTCTGCGTGGCTAAGCAGTTCACTTTGTTTCTCTTCACTTAGGCGACTAAATACTACTTTCACTGGTTTTCCCACCGCATACTCTTCTAAAGCGCAGATTTCAACATTTTCATCTGGAGAGTTGTGAAGTACTCGCCTGTCGCCAAGGTAGATTCCGGTATGTTCTACGAAAAGCTTTGAACGATAAAGTCGATCACCAACACTAAGATTATTCTTCATAAATTTTCCTCTATGTTTTAAAGTAACTGAATTCCCATGTTGCATTCATTTACGTTAGACGTATCTGAATGCATTTAATCTATACCTATGCATTTGGTTGATCAAGTGTTATTTTGTTATTGGTGGTGAAAATGCAAGATAAAATGGTTTCTTACTCATCGATTTTGGGTGTGGTCGTCGCGAATAAACGCAAAGAACTAGGCATAGAGCAGAGCGTATTAGCTGAAAAAATGGGCCTCTCACAAGCTAGCTACAGCCGTCTGGAGTCAGGAAAGTCAACATTCTCTGTTGACCAGATGTTTGAATGTGCCAAAGCGCTTGCTATTGCGCCAGACGAACTCTTCAATTCAGTTGTCAATACAGTTAACAATCTTAAGGAAAGTGAACAGGTGTCCGTTCAGGCACAACTTAGAGGTAACGCAACAAAAGCGAAGTCTGAAGGGGGAAGCAATGTAGGTACTTTCATTGCGGGAGCTGCCTTGGGAGCGTTGATTATTGGGCTCGCAGGTAAATCAAAGTAAGAAACACAGTAAAAACGTATCTAAAAGTCTAAAATTGCCGCCCATCTATTAGGGCGGTATGAATAATAAGCGCTCAATCTCATAATCCCACCCTACCAATTGCCGATTCCCCAATTTTCCCATATTCTCTCACCATTAATTCTGATGAATAAAACCAACATGAGATAACACTCTGAATGGTAGACCAAATTTTAACCTTGAAAGAGGTGGCTGCTTACCTAAAGTTGGCCGAAAAAACAGCATATAGATTAGCAAGTGAAGGAAAGCTTCCTGGTTTCAAAGTTGGCGGTTCTTGGCGCTTCAAACGTGAAGACCTCGAAGCCTGGATAGAAAAGCAAAAAGGTGTGATTGAATAGCCTGTTGGCAAGCATCACCCTCTATCTTTAACCCATTATCGAATTCAACGGTTCCGCATTGGCTGAACACTATCATTGAGAAAACTATGCAAAAACTGACGCTTAACAAACTGTCTAGTAAGCTATTCAAAGCTTGTGACATCCTACGGGGAAAAATGGATGCCTCCGAGTACAAGGAATACATATTTGGTATTTTGTTCCTTAAGCGTATGTCGGATCAATTCCTGAAGGATTACCAAGCGAAGGTTAAAGAGCTCAAGTCAGAAGGGCATGACGATGACGAAATCGAGCTTCTGTTAGAAGATGAAGAGCAGTTTGATTTCTACGTGCCGGAGAAAGCACGTTGGGAAAACCTCAAGCACCTGAAAACCAATGTCGGCTCAGGGCTAAACAAAGCGCTTGAAGCATTGGAAGAGAGCAATACCAAGAAAGGCTTGGAAGGCGTACTCAAGCACATTAACTTTAACCGTAAGGTGGGTAAAAAGCCTATCCCTGATGAGCGTCTGGTTGAGTTTATTCAGCACTTTGACAGCATCCCTCTCTCAAATGACGATTTTGAGTTCCCCGATCTATTGGGAGCAGCCTACGAATACCTGATCAAATACTTTGCTGACAGTGCGGGTAAAAAAGGCGGTGAGTTTTATACCCCTGCCGAAGTAGTGCGCTTGCTGGTAGAAATTCTTGAGCCTGCTGAAGGCATGGAGATCTACGATCCCACCTGTGGTTCAGGCGGTATGCTGATCCAAAGCCGCAACTACGTGCAGGAAACGGGCGGTAACGTTAAGAAAATTCACCTATTCGGCCAAGAAGACAATGGTGGCACCTGGTCTATCTGTAAGATGAATATGATCTTGCACGGAACAGGCGGCGCAGACATTGAAAATGGTGACACTCTAGCCACACCACTGCACCGAACTAAAGATGGTGAAGTACGTCCTTTTGACCGCGTCATTGCCAACCCTCCGTTTTCACAGAACTACAAGAAAGCGGATATGCAGCTCAAAGAACGCTTCAACACCTTTATGCCAGAGTCTGGCAAGAAAGGGGATTTGATGTTTGTGCAGCATATGGTGGCCTCGCTCAAAGCGAACGGTAAGGCAGCAGTGGTGATGCCTCATGGCGTATTATTCCGTGGCGCAGAAGAGCGTACTTGCCGCCAAGACTTTATTGAACGTGGCATTCTTGAAGCTGTGATTGGCCTGCCACAAGGTTTATTTTACGGTACGGGCATTCCTGCCTGTGTGTTGGTATTGAACAAAGCTGGACGCGAAAACCGTGATTCAGTGCTGTTTATTAATGCTGAACGTGAATATCGCGAAGGCAAAAACCAAAACAGCCTACGTCCTGAAGATATAGAGAAAATCACCAGTGTCTATAAAGCTATGCTGGAAGATGAAAAAAAACCAGGCGTCGAAAAATATGCGCGTCTGGTCCACAAAGATGAGCTGGCGCGCGAAGATTACAACTTCAACGTTCGCCGTTATGTCGATAACAGCCCAGCACCTGAGCCTCAAAACGTCAAAGCGCATTTAAACGGTGGTATTCCAACTCAAGAAATAGATGCGCTGCAAACCACTTGGACTGATTACCCAGGATTGAAAGAAAGCCTGCTCGTTCCACGTTCTAACAACGAGTTCCAAGATTTTGATAGTGAGTTTGAAGCACTGTCATCGCTCAAGCCGCACATTGAAAGCTTCCCGGCAGTACTGAAAAAACATGCTGATTTCCAAGCTGCTTTGGATGATTGGAAGCAAGACTTTGCTGGCTTTGAAGCAGTGGGTGACAAAAAGCTCGGTGATGAAGGTGTATTTGCACTGCGCCGCGAATCCCTAAATACCATTGAAAAGCACCTAATGCCTATCAAACTGCTGAACCAATACAAGGTGCGTGGTGCATTGGCAGATTGGTTTAAAACCCTAGAAGCGGATTTTAAATCTGTCGCTGCTAGCGGCTGGAATGCCGAGCTTATTCCTGACGAAGTGCTATTCGCCAGCCAGTGCGCAGATGTGGTGGAAGAACTGGAGACCAAACAGGCGCGCATCAGTGAACTACAAGCCTTTGTGGATGCAGCAGATGAAGAAGACTACGAGCCGACCGATGAAAACCCTGCGCTGCCGTCCGAGTATGTTAAACAGCTGAAAGATGAGTTGAAGGAGCATAAAGCAACGATCTCAGCAGGGCTAAAAGTATTAATATCGCAGATTAAAGATGCGTTTATTCAGATTAAATCAGAGGTGAAGCTACCAAAAGGCACCAAGCAAAGTGCTTACACTGCTGGCTTAACTGCCAAGGAGCTTAATTTTGCAATACACACCGAGATCATTGCTTTGGCGGCTGAGCATGATGTGCTTCTAGATAATATCGACCTTATCAAAGAGAGTGTTAGAAATGGGACTAGGGCGGCCTTGGAAGTAAAAACTATCGAGGAAAGAATAGCAGCACACAAAGCGTTAGAAGATGAGTTGAAACAGCTGAAAGCTGAAATCAAGGAAACAGAAAAGCGCCGTGATGAACTGCTTGAGATTGCCCGCGACGCAATTACACCAGAAGAAGCGAAAGTGCTGATTCTGGAACGATTCAAAACCGAGTTGGATCGCCAATACCAAAACTATGTCCGAGCATTGTTGCTTGATCGTATCGCTGCAATCGAGAACCTACATCGCAAGTACCAAGTTACCGCAAAAAGTATCATTACCAAGCGAGAGCTGGAAGCGAGCAAGCTGGCTGGCTTTATGAAGGAGCTTGGTTATGAGTGATTTACCTACGGTCAAAGTGAGTAAGTGTTGCGATATCCTTGATAACTTACGCATACCTCTCAATTCTGAAGAACGAGAGAAAATTAAAGGAAATATTCCGTACTGTGGAGCGAATGGTATTCAAGGCTATATAAGTGAGTACATCTTTGACGAAGATTTAATACTTTTAGCCGAAGATGGCGGTAATTTTGATGATTATCAGACTCGCCCTATTGCATATCGTATTTCGGGTAAATCCTGGGTTAATAATCATGCGCACGTCTTAAGGACGAAGGAAGGGTATGATTTTTCGTTTGTTTTTTATTCATTGCAGCATAAGAACGTAATCCCGTTCATTAAAGGGGGCACGAGAGCAAAACTTAATCAGGCTGAACTCCGTGAAATAACTATTTGGGATGCTCCGCTTCCAATTCAGCAACGAATTGGAGAGATCCTTGAGACGATCGATAACCAAATCGACGCCACTCAAGCCCTCATTGACAAATACACCGCTATTAAGCAAGGCATGATAGCGGATTTGTTTAGCCGAGGTATCGACCCTGAAACCAAAGCTCTTCGTCCAACGTTTGAAGAAGCGCCAGAGCTTTATAATGAGACGCCGTTGGGGATGTTGCCGGAGGGGTGGGAAGTTATT